>JBJHCX010000283.1:0-1500 GCA_050486245.1 Rhodohalobacter sp. | reverse complement strand
GAGCGGCCATCAATACGCTTTCCATTTTCGAGAATATTGTTTCGAAGAGCCTCTTTGACCAAACCTTCATAGATCGATGATATGTCGGCCGACGCCTCCTCATACTCCTCTTCTGAGGTGATTTTTTCGATAACTTCCTCTTTCACCTCTCTGATTTTAGAACCGAACTCCTCCTTTCCAAGTCCCATTCCAACGATCTCCCTGAGGCGATTGCCTACAATTCCGGAGATTTTGGATGTGAGGGTCTCGTCGGTCTGTTCGGGCACAAATTCCCTTTTTTCAACGCCAAATTCTTTTCTAAGCTCTTCCTGGAACTGGCACAGTTTAACGATCGACTCATGTCCGGCTTTGATCGCCTCGAGCATCTCCTTCTCGCTGATCTCGCTCATCTCGCCTTCGATCATAATCACGCTTTCGGCCGTGCCGGCAACGATCATATCCATATCGCTTTTTGTGAGCTCTTCAATGGTCGGGTTAATAATAAACTCACCGTCAATACGCCCCACTTTCACCTGTGCCATGGGTCCGTCATATGGAATATCCGACAGGTGAATCGCCGCTGAAGCACCAAATGCTCCCAGTACATCGGCTTCATTCTGTCCGTCGGATGAGAATACCTGGCAAATAATCTGAGTGTCATTATAATATCCTTTCGGGAAAAGCGGACGCAAGCTTCTGTCGATCAGGCGGCTTGCAAGTGTTTCACCGTCAGATGGGCGGCCCTCTCTCTTCATAAATCCGCCGGGAAATTTACCGGCAGCCGTAAAACTTTCCCTTAAATCTACAACCAGCGGGAAAAAATCCTGTCCCGGTTTCGCCTCTTTGGCACTCACAGCGGTGCAAAGCACCATTGTATCGCCCATTCGTACCATCACTGCACCGTCAGCTAATTTTGCCAGGCGGCCGGTCTCTACCGATAACGTCTTTCCGGGTGCAAACTCTATACTTCTAAAATCTTCTTTCATAATATCTATCTGTATCTATTTTTCTTTCGTCGACTATCCTTTTAGTAAAGCCATTCAAACAAATACCCTATTGTATTTGAGGATATAAAAAAGGCACGCAAAAGTACGTGCCTTCAGAGAAAAGCCTATTTTCGAATACCGAGCTCTTTAATCAGCTCACGGTATTTTACAATGTCTTCGTTCTTGTAGTAGTTGAGAAGTCTTCTTCGTTTACCTACAAGCTTCAAAAGACCACGACGGGACGAATGGTCTTTTTTATTCTCACTTAAGTGACCCGTTAAATCGTTAATTCTCGCTGTAATGATCGCGATTTGTGCCTCAACCGAGCCACTGTTTTCGGCTGACCCACCGAATTTTTCGATAAGTTCTGTTTTTTGTTCTTTTGTTATACTCATCTGTTGGTTATGAAGGTTCTATTAAACTCTTATAGCGTGATAAAATAAGCTTATTTAAACTGTTTTGCAATATCAGGAACACTCTTCTTCAGGATATTCATTGCATCCGCTTTATCGGTGTTTAATTGATGAATCAGGCG
>JBJHCX010000282.1:0-1506 GCA_050486245.1 Rhodohalobacter sp. | reverse complement strand
CCGCCGATATATTTCACGGTTGGCGACAGTGCCCTTGCATACTGGAAGAAGATGCTCTGAAACAGATCCGTCACCTCGTAATAGGGTATATCATCCTCCAGTGCAAAATCGGGCAGCAGAGGAAACATGCCACGGATCATATCGGCCCGGTCGCGTCCCCATGCAATGGGATCATCACTCAGGCTGTAGACATTCACATGCGGATCGATAGCGCCGGCACCCCGTGCATCTTCATCCGTACCGTAAGCGTGTCCCGGCTCGGCTGCGCGGCGGGCAATCTCTTTCGCCTGATCATCGTCAGGGGTATAACCGTAACTGATTGCCCAGCGGTCATAGCTTCCGGGTCCGCGATTGTAGAAATGTCCGGTCTCATGGCCACTTTCAGCAATGTTTGGCGACGGATAGTCCATCACCGAGCTGTATACGCCATGTTCGGCGGTCCATTCGGTATCGTGCAGCTTGCCGAGCGGGGTGTCAGTAGAAGATCTGAAATTGTGACGCAGCCCAAGGGTATGACCCACTTCGTGCATGGTCACCCATTTAACGGCCTGGTCTACATACTCATCAGGCATCGGATCGCCCGGCTGCATCAGCCCGGCGGCCAGCAGCGAGGTCCTGATCAGGTTTGCCTGGGCTCCCATTTCATGATAAAACGATTCTGTTTTTATCCCCATCGACATCGCTTCGAGCTCAGCTTCATCTACATTGTAGATCTCATCAATAGCGGTCTGCGGATCGACCATATTTCGATAGGTGTTTCTGAAGCCCAAAAACATGCTTGCCTCATAAAGCTGGTCTGAATCCAGGATTTCACCGGTCCTGGGGTCTACAACCGATGGCCCGATCGCACCATATCCTGACTGATCAGATACGTTCCACCGCAGCGTAGCATATCGGATATCTCCGGCCGATACGGTATCGGGCAGCATTTCAGCCCGTACGGCATTTCGAAAACCGGCCTCTTCAAACGCTTCACTCCACGCCTCTACACCCGCTTTCATTGCCGGACGGTATCTTTCGGGAATGGTATTTTCAAGGTAGTAAGTGATCGGCTTTTTCGGCTCGCAGAGTCCGTCATCACCCGCCGGGCCATCACATTCCAGGCGCCATCGATTCACATACCGTTGAAAAAAATCATCTCCGGTATCGGTAAAGTCTTTGTGGACGGTCATAAAATATCCAACCCGATCATCTGCCATGCGCGGCTTCATCGGTTCTTCGGGCAACTCTGCCAGGGAGTAGAAAATGGATACCGGCAGAAAGCGAGAGTCGGCCAGTGTTCTGGGGCCGGAAGTCTCCTGATTACGGAAAGTCAGTTTTGTCTGGATGTTGCTGTTCTTTGGAAAGGATTCAACCATCTCAACATAGCTGCGGCTCCGGTCGAACTGTGCCCGCCCCGGCTGACCCGGCCTGCTTGAAACGGCTCGCTGCACCCGCTGACTGATATTGGACAGATCTCCCACAAACCAGTTGTAAACATTAATGAGCATCACACCGTCGTCACTG
>JBJHCX010000281.1:0-1530 GCA_050486245.1 Rhodohalobacter sp. | reverse complement strand
AGATGTGCCAGACGGAGTAGAATGTACGTTCTTCTCCTCGTACGATCAGCACGGTTCCGTCGGCTTTTTCTCCGACCAGTTCGGGGAATGAGCCAAACAGGGCACTTTCAAGCCGGCTCGAACGGGTAGCTCCGATACAGGTAGTATCATATTTACCGGCCTCTTTGATCAGGTCGTGCTTGACGCGATCGGTGACAATAACTTTGGTATCAATATCCGATTTCTCCAGTCCCGCCTCGTTAATGGCACTTTGGATGATATTCATCCCTTTGGCATGTGCAATCTCTTCCGATTCGAAGTCTGATCGTTTTTGAAGGTTTACCAGTGTAAGGGAGGCACCCGGCTCGTTCACGACCAGGTGTACAGCTCTGTTGAGTGCTGCTTTGGCGTGAGGGCCTGTTCCGACAAATATGACCATATTTCCGACTTTCTCTGCCTTCTGTTTGACCAGCATCACCTTGCTTGGCGACTCCTTGACAATCGGGTCGATATTTGAACCCAGTATAAATTCCCTTCGTTTTCTCATCCCTTTCCAGCCCAGTATGACTTCATCGGCCTCTTCCTTTTTAACCAGGTTGATAATAATTCTGCCAACATTCCGGCCAACGATGACTTTTGTGCGAAGCCCCACATCGATATCGTGGGCTGCCTCTTCAACCTGCTCAATAAGATGATCATGCTGTTCAATACGCTCTTTTTCAAATTCCACCCCCTGGGCCAGTGACGTTTGATCAGGCAAGACGATGACATTTACGGCAATAATTTCAGCATTTTCGTACTCGGATGCCGCCGCTGCGGCCAGACGTATCAGGTGTTTTTGATTTTCCGGGTTTGCAACGGGAACAACAATGCGGTAGGGTTTGTCGGTTGGTGCAGGTTCCATTTTTTCAGCGATTGCTTTTGCAATGATACTTTCACGCTCCACACGTTTTCGCCCATATACAAAAAACCATACGATGCCCAATATGACAATTCCGACTCCCCCGACCAATGGCAGGGTGTCCATTTGACTGAGCAGGGCAATTCCCGAGACGATCCCAAAGAGTTGTATCCAGGGATAGAGCGGCGATTTGAATTCAGGATTGTACCACAGGGGTTTTTTTGTCCGAAATGCGATCAGTGCAATATTAACCAGAATATAGACGACAATCTGGAAGGCGCCTGCTGTTTTGGCAATCTCTTCAACAGGCAGCAGCAGGATGATCAGGAGCATGGCTCCGCCGGTGATCAGAATGGCGACAACAGGTGTATGAAATCGTTTACTTACACTGGCAAAGAATTCGGGTATCAGTTTATCACGGCTCAGTGCAAACGGATACCGGGAAGCGGTCAGAATGCCGGCATTTGCGGTACTGATCAGAGCGAGCATTGCAGCCAGGACGATCAGGACAATTCCGATCATGCCTGAATAGGGCTCTACGGCATCGACCATCGGTACGTTTGAACCGGCCAGTGTGTCACCGTCTACCAGGCCAACCAATACATAGACGATGAGCCCATATAGGGCAGTGGTCACAATCAGGGAGAGCA
>JBJHCX010000280.1:0-1535 GCA_050486245.1 Rhodohalobacter sp. | reverse complement strand
TAGATATTCACATCATCATCATGAGTGGTGATCAACACCGTGTGAGCATTCTCAAGGCCGGCCTTTTTCAGCACTTCAATATCCGCTGCATCACCCAAAATATACTTGCCGTTGTCGTGCTCCCTGATCCTTTCCGGGTTTTTATCGATGATCCTGTAATCTATCTTCCGCTCCTCCAGGTTGCGTGCAGCAGCCCGCCCAACTCGTCCGGCACCAATAATCACAACCGGTTCATCAGAGATATGGTAGATGCTCATCACCTCATCATATTTTCTGAGCTGCTCGACCGAACCGGCCAGAACCACAACCGATTCCGGCCCAATTAATGTATCCGGTTCCGGATGCTTAAACTCTCCGCGTTCCCAGATACCCACAACATTCACCCCGATATTCTCCCTGAGCCCGCTCTCTTTCAGGGTTTTGCCGGCCAGGGGAGTCTCCTTGACGGTTGCCTCGCCAATAACCAATTGATCAATATGGCCAATCACATGTACCCGTGCATTTCCGCCCAACGTTCTGCGAGCAAGAGCGCGTCCCAGAAGCTCACCCATCTGCAGCACATGGCTGGCACCTGCAAGCTTCAGAATATCGACCGAATCGGACGAATTGGCCGTTGTCACAATCTGGATATCTTCATTGTATTCACGGGCCGTAAAGGTCACATTGGTATTAACGGTATCGGAACCGGCGGCTACCAGAAGGTCGGCGTCTTTAATACATAGCTTATTGTAGGTTTCAAAATCGGTCGGGTCCAGATTGACCATTTTATACCCCAGCTCGGAGAGCTCAACCGCACGCGGCAGATCGGGCTCAAGTATCACATAGGGAATTTTATAGGCATTCAGTTTTTTAATAAACGCTTCCGTAATGGCATTCAGGCTGGTAATAATTACATGCCCACGGGTACCAGGCGTCAGTTCCTTGGGAGCTTTGGCCTGTTGCTGCGACTTGATCCACGGGGCGTAGAAAAACTCAATAAATGTAAATGGCAGCATCACCAGCAGGAACAGGATCCCTGAAAAGATAACAATCATGGAGTAAAAACGGCCCAGATCGGTTGTAAAGACGATATCCCCAAAACCGAGAGTAGACATCGTTACCAATACCCAGTAAAAACCGGTTAACCAGCTGTGTTCTTCCTGCCCTTCATATATGGCTATATAGTGAAATGCGATGGCATAGAGCACAAAAAGAAGTACCAGTACTGCAATAAACTTTAGAAGCTTGCGAATATTGGTGCGAGACCGCCGGCTTGAAAAGAAGTGTGCGAGCTGTGACCCGAAAGTACTCAAGTTTACTCCTGTTTAAATAACTGTTTTATAAATCCCTTCAATAATAACAAGTTTTATCCACTTTTCGCAGTTTCAGATTTTACAATTGATCTTCCAATTTATTGGGAATTCATGTTATGAAATCGTTACTTTTCATGGCTACAAATCACACGTTAAAATTACCCCGTACCATACAGTGTTCCGCTACATATTTGTCGCTACCTGTTTACTGTTCTCGTTCTCAAGTTCTCTCAATGCGCAGAG
>JBJHCX010000279.1:0-1552 GCA_050486245.1 Rhodohalobacter sp. | reverse complement strand
AGAGTCCCGGCCGCTGTATATGTGGGCAACGGCTTTGGCAAAGCGCTCGGGTTCACCCAGGTCCGGGAGCTCGGCGAATTGGAAACACCGATTGCATTCACCAATACCCTGAGTATCTTCCAGGTGGCACACGGTGTTGCAGACTATATGCTGAATCAGCCCGGAAATGAGAACGTACGTTCGGTGAACCCGGTAGTGGGTGAAACGAACGACGGCTGGCTGAATGATATCCGCGCAAGGATTGTTGAACCCGGCCACGCCCGTGCAGCCATCGAATCGGCAGTATCCGGCCCTGTACCGGAAGGTAATGTGGGTGCCGGCACCGGTACGAGGGCACTCGGTTTTAAAGGAGGAATCGGCACTTCATCACGCCAGCTTCCGGCCGGACAGGGCGGTTATACCGTTGGCGTCCTGGTTCAATCCAATTTTGGGGGTGTTCTCACCATCAACGGAGCGCCGGTGGGTGAAGAACTAAGGCGCCATTATATGGCCAATGAGGTTCCCTATGATGTGGACGGTTCTATCATGATTGTGGTGGCAACAGATGCACCGGTCACAGCCCGTAACCTGGAGCGGCTGGCCAAAAGGGCTTTTCTCGGTATCGCACGTGTGGGTGGATTCGCCTCCAACGGGAGCGGAGACTACGTGATCGCTTTCTCCACACATCCGGATGTGAGACGAGATCTGCATAACAGGGAAATTACCGAAACATTGTCAGAACTGAGGAATGATGCGATGACCCCTCTTTTTCTGGCTGCCGTCGAAGCAACGGAAGAGGCTATTTTGAACTCCCTTTTTATGGCAAACACAATGGAGGGCGATGAAGGGCGGGTTCAGGATGCACTGCCTGTGGATGAAGTGCTGGAAATTATGAAGAGATATAATGCTATACGGTGATCCGGGGACAAAGTACAAGACGCAGGTTGGAGCGCTCCTCTTTTATCCCACGTAGCGCAGCGACAAACCCGACCCTTCGGGAGGGGGATTAAGGGGGGTGTCACTCGGGTTGTTTTACGATACCATAAATTCGATATTTAATGAACCGTTTGGAGTGATCCGCACCGACATCAAAAGCTGTGTTGATCCCGCAAAATGAACGACTATTAAACAAGATTCAGACGATTTATGACCAATCAGGAAGTTGCAGAAAAATTACGTGAAGTGTACCAGCTAATGCAGCTCGCCGGAGAGAACCGGTTCCGGGCAATCGCATTCGACCGGGCCGCTCAGACCATCGAGGGACTCAATGAAGAGATTACCAAACATATTGAAGAGGATACCCTGACCGATATCAAAGGGATTGGCAAGTCAATCGCAGAGGATATTAAGGCGTTTCAGGAAACGGGTACCATGCCTGTGCTGGAAGCACTCAAAAAGAAAGTCCCGAAAGGGTTGATGGAATGGCTTAATATCTCCGGCCTGGGGCCAAAGAATATTGCCAAAATCCATAAGGAGCTCGGAATTACAGAAATCACTGAACTGAAAGAAGCCTGCCTGAGCGGTGCCGTTGCGGATCTGCCGGGTCTCGGACAAAAATCTGCTGATAAAATCA
>JBJHCX010000278.1:0-1577 GCA_050486245.1 Rhodohalobacter sp. | reverse complement strand
ATGATTACTGGCTGCGTCAGTGGTATGGGGTAGACCCGGCTGACGGGTCGGCCCTTTACATTGCCACAGAAGAGGCGATCGCAGTGGGCGGAAGTGATATCCGTGAAGTAGACGGCGTGATGGTTACGACCAACCAGAACAACGCTGAATATGGATATGTCGGAACAGCAATTCCCGATCTTTTTGGAAGTATTACGAACAGCTTCAGCTACCGTGGGTTTACACTGTCGGCTCTGCTTACCTATCAGATTGGCGGCAAGACATATGACAGCAACTACGCTCTGCTGATGCATCCGGGAAGTGCTGACGGCCGTGCAATGAGTACAGACATACTGGACAGATGGCAGCAGCCGGGCGACATCACCAACGTACCCCGACTTGATGCCGACCAGGCCTCTGCGTTTAATGCGGCCTCCAGCCGATGGCTGGTGTCTTCGGACTACCTGGCTCTGAGAAACATGAATCTCTCTTATGCATTTGATCCTGCCTTCATCCAACAGTTTGGCGTTCGAAATGCAAGCGTTTACGTAAATGCAGAGAATTTGACGGCATTGACTGCACGAAAAGGACTTGAGCCGATTCAGCAGTTTAACGGTACAACACAGCCGCGATATACACCATCACGGGTTGTTACACTCGGTGTGAACCTTACTTTTTAATCAGCCAAAGATTTAAAAACAGAAAATGATGAAAACAATATTTTTAAAGTTAAGTCTTGTACTCGTGCTGGTGATCAGCTTGAGCGGATGCGGAGACAGCTTTCTCAGTACGTACCCGACAGAGGATGTATCTGATGAAATTGTAACCACAACACCGGCAAATATGATGCTCGGTATTAACGGAATTCACCGATCCCTCTATGTCAGATATGGCTGCCAGGGATGTGTCGGGTTGGGTGCGCTGATGCTCCATAACGACACAATGGGTGAAGACCTGGTGATGACCCGAACCTCCTCTACCTGGTTCTACGGAACCTACAGATGGCAGGTACACCGCAATGCGACTGCCCGTGACAACAGATTACCCTGGCTGATCCACTACCAGGTTATTCGAAATGCCAATGTCATTATTAACGGCGAAGGCAATGCCACAGGGCCTCAGGCAGAGATCGATATACCGGTCGGGCAGGCATACTTCTACCGTGCATTCAGCCATTTCCAGCTTGTGCAACTCTATGGCGACCGTTACCGTGGTGGTGAGACCAACAGCCAGCTCGGTATTCCGGTGGTAACGACGCCTGAAAATGTGGGTGTTCCGCGCTCTACAGTAGAAGAGGTGTACCAGCAAATTCATGCCGACCTGGATGAGGCGATTTCGCGGCTGGAGAACTATAACCGGCCTAATAAGTCTCATGTTGATGCGAGTGTTGCACGCGGCTTGAAAGCACGGGCATACCTGGTTCAGCAAAATTGGGAGATGGCGGCACAGTACGCTGCTGAGGCCCGGGCAGGGTATTCATTGAAAACCCAGGCTGAGTATACAGCCGGTTTCAATGACTACTCAAATGCCGAGTGGATGTGGGGATCTCATATTGCGGAAGATCAATCTGACCGGTTCGGAAACTTTGGTGCACAAAT
>JBJHCX010000277.1:0-1582 GCA_050486245.1 Rhodohalobacter sp. | reverse complement strand
TTGCTCCGGCCACCAATTTCCTGAACCGCCAAAAACCGGTGAAAAAACTCTATGAGAAAGTACTTGGCATCGATTCGCGCCGGGAGCTGCCCCTGTTTGCCAGTGAGCCCTTTTTCAAATGGTACCGAAAAAACGAGGCTGAAGTGAATCCACAGGGGCTAAAACCGGTGCTTCTGCTGGTGGACCTTTTTACAAATTACCACGAACCCGACATCGCCATCTCAGCCTGCAGGGTCCTGAACAGGCTGGGCTATAGTGTCATGGTTCCGGGCATCTATCCGAGCGGGCGTCCCCAGATCTCAAAAGGGCTGCTGGATGCTGCCCGGGAGATCTGCGAGGAGAATATCAGGCGCCTCACCCCTTTTGCAGAGCAGGATATCCCCGTTGTGGGCCTTGAACCGAGCGAAATTCTCACCCTCAGGGATGAGTACACAGACCTTTGCAGCGATTCACTGTTGAGAAAGGCGCAGAAACTCGCTTCCGGCACCTTCTTGTGGGAGGAGTTCCTGGCAACCGAGTTTGCGGCATCTCCTCCTGAAAAGATCGGCCGCGACAGGGAGGTTCTGCTGCACGGCCACTGCCACACCAAAGCACTGACGGGCAACGCTCCCCTGATCCAGTGCCTGAAAAGCCTCGGGTTTCAGGCGGTGGAGCTTCAGACCGGCTGCTGCGGCATGGCCGGCAGCTTTGGATATGACAGGGAGAAATATAGCATCTCCATGCAGATCGGTGAGCAGACACTCTTTCCTGCACTGAGAGAGTCTGACGGGGATGCAGACATCTGCGCCCCGGGCTTCTCATGCCGTCATCAGATTTTGGACGGGGTAAACAGAGAGGCCAGACACCCCGCTCAAATTATGTGGGATGCGATGAAATAGGTGGTTTCTACCGGTGCATTTTCAGGGCAATCCCGGCAATCCGTTCACCCAGCAGATATCCCTTGCTGGTGAAGTGGTCGGATATTTCGGCCGGATCATTGACTTCAAACGGCGGTTCGCCCGTAATAGCCGATGCCCCGAACGGCTGTGTCCAGTCGGGTCCGCCGGCCACAATCATCCCGAACACCAGCATACTCTGCAGGATATTCATCTGCACGATCTCCTCACCGGCCGAGATGCCGCCGGCCGTCACAAACGCCGCCCCCACCTTATCCTTCAGCGGCTGTCCTTCAAACGGCCATGAGGCGATGAACTCGGATATCTTTGGAGAGACATTGGCGTTATAGACCGGGCTGCCCACGATAATCGCATCGGCACCGGTCAAATCCTCGTTTGTCACCTGGCCGACAGACATCAGGATGGCCTCCACCCCGTCAACCGAACCGGCACCCTCGGCCACCGCCTCTGCCATCCGCTCGGTATTGCCCGACTCAGAGTGGTAAACTATCAAAACCTGCTGCGCCTGCAGCGACGGAGCAACAGGTAAGAGTAACAAAGAAAAAAATAGGAGTCGTATCATCGAAATCGATTTATGGGTTGCCAATTAGACAAAAAGCCTATAAGGTGCACACGAGACGGAATATCAATTTCTCATTCCGCTGCGCTCGATCAGCTCTCTGGCACTGACCAGTGCCGATTCGGTA
>JBJHCX010000276.1:0-1615 GCA_050486245.1 Rhodohalobacter sp. | reverse complement strand
GCGATGAAATGGGAAAATGTACAGGTTTTGGATAGCTGAAGAGGGGATGTTTGCTGCCCGGCAGTCCGGTCAATTCGATAATCGGCAATCCAACATATCAGGCAGGTTACACTTCTGCCTGTCACATTTCGACGACTTCAAATCGAACGGTACGCTCTTTCTCCTGGCCGGTAACAACATCAATCACGTTCACACGAAGGTCATACAATCCCGGCGAGAGCTCTGCCGTCTCAATCTCAAGATCTTCAATGACGACCTCATATTCATTGACAAAATTGAGTGTAAGGACAAACTCCTGCTGATCTGTAAGTACCTCTCCGGCTTCATCAACGGGGAAAATGCGATACGTCAATTCAAACTGCGTAAATCCGTCATCCCGGGGTTTCAGGTTGTAGACTTCAAAGTGCAGTACAAGCGTCTCTTCGTAAGGCACGACCTGATCGTTCGCGACAATGAAAGGGAAAGGGTCGGTAAACTGGTCGGTTTTTTGGTATCCCAGCACGAGGTCTGCCATTTCAAGTGAGTCGGGGTGACTGACAAGCGGTTCAGGCTGTCGAATCTGCACTTTGCCAATTCCCCTGAGAGCCGGATTGAACGGGGTATCATATACGGCCCGTGTTTCCGGATCATAATTCAATAGCTCAACAGAAGCTGCCTGGTGTGCCCGCTTGGTATGGGGTTTCTCAATGATGGTGCGCGATCGCGTTCGCGTTTCGCCCCTGTCCAGAATCAATGGTGGATTGTGAATCTCGGTATCCACGATATTCCAATTTTCATCGTAGGTCTGGAAGGTGTGGTTAAGTTCATAAAAATTGAAAATTTCACTTATATCACTGCCATTGTGAAGCCGCTCCTCATCCACGTCAGTCCGTCCGCGGTTTCTGTGATAATCAATCATAAACGCTTCTCTTGCCGAACTCTCGAGATAGGTGAGAATTTTCGGGTTCATCTCTTCATCCAGGAATCTATACTGATAGACCTCAACAGGAATATTGGGGATTTGAGCCCGATAAACAGATCTCTCAACCGGTGCCTGCCCCATTCTTTGGCTCAACAGGTCTGAACTTTGTGTCCTGAAATCGACATCCAGTCCGCGAAAAACATCGCTTCGCTGGTCTAAAAGCCTGTCTTGCAGAGTAAGCAGCCTCTCCTCAAAAAAGGTATCGACCTGTGCCAGCTGCTCATAATAAAGCAGCTGCAGCATCAGTGCGGGTGTGATCCCGCCGCGCACGAACTCAATTTCATCTCCGGAGTCTCGCCGCCTTTCCGGGTTAAAAGCCCTCTCCGGTATAAAGCTCTCCACCCCCCTGTGCAAACGGAATTCACCGCTATTTACGTCCGTTCCAAAGATAAACAACAGCGGTTCACCCATGGCATCACTAATGTTTTCGTAAACCCAGACCTCATATTCAGGGTATCGGTGAAACTGGTAGATCGCATCCTGAAGACGGTCAATCTGTCTCTGCACCGTCTCTACCCGCTCATGGTCATCCTGTCCGCCCTGCCTCTCCCGTTCGGTCACCTGATAGGGATTCACCTGCCGCTGAAGCCACTCCCTCATATTCACGCTCTGCAGAGTCAATATACCGTTGCGTTTTCTGTCAGGTTCTCCGTA
>JBJHCX010000275.1:0-1628 GCA_050486245.1 Rhodohalobacter sp. | reverse complement strand
AACGTACCGGACACACATCCGGGCTTGTGGTGGTTGAAGTCTAAAGGTCTCTCGACAATCCAGGCGCGTTTAACCGGATTGTGTGCTCCGGCTGGTTCGACCATCCGAATCCCCGGTGAGGTGTCCCGATTCCTCGAGGCCGATCCGAGCCTTCTCTTTTCCGTTTTTACTGCGCGAAAGATTTCCTCCTGATTTATTCCGGAAAAAAAAGAATACATTCAATCTCTTCCGGTCGGTAAGTATTCCCTGGTTCATCTGGTGTCTTCTCTCAGATTCCGTGTGTTCCGAGTCTTCCGTGGTTCCAATAAATCTGTCTTGTCGAACGTAAAGGACTGGCGACCCAGTCCGTGGTGGTCATGGTCTAATGGTCTTTCGAAAATCCAGGGCGTTTACCTGGGTTGCCAGCTCCGGCTGGTTCGCGGTCCGATCCTTCCAGGTGTATCCGATCTCGCAACTGGTGGTCATTGGTGATTCATTCCATCCTGTAAGATTCTTTTCCCAGATCAAGAGATTCATTTCTTCCTCCAGCCTGGGGGAATCGATTCGGAAAAAGAAAATCTGGATACAATCAATCTCTTCGCGAACGTGGAGCGCATGGACGGCGCCTACGGTGTTTGCTTTGGCGGCGCGGCTTCACGCCGTTCCATGCCGCGTCTTGTTCGGATTCATCGCTCTGCCGAGATCTTCTGCACCTGCTCAATCTCCGTGATTTCTGCAAGCCAAAGCCCCATATGGCCAAAACCTTTTCCTTCTTCATAGGTAAGTTTTCCGACGATCCTCACAAACTCCTCGTTGGGAAACTCAACATCTTCGCGGCCCTCTCTCAGAGTCCCCACCCAAAGCGCTTGCTTAGTATTTAATATCGCGGCGTCATCACGCGAAAGATACAAACCGCTTTCTTCGAAGCCCCTCCGGAGAAATCCCTTCAGTAAGATTCGCTTTCCATCGTATTCTTCGGGGTTCGATACGACGCGGACAAGGGATGTCGCAATCACGCCATCCCGAACCTCGTGATCGCCCAACAAACTGAAAGTGGACGCGACAAAAAGGAATAGAAGTAGAAATTTTGTTTTCATAATTATTTCTTCCGAACGTCACCGGGTAGACACCCGGCCTGTGGTGGTGATAGTCTAAGGATTTCTCGAAGTCTGGGGGCGTTTAACCGGGTTGTCTATCCCGGATTGTTCGGCCTTTCCGTGTTCCTCCCAGGATTCTTGGATTCAATAAATCTGGAAGCAAGTTTAAGGCCTAGAAATGATAGAAAGAACACCCAAGCTGCAATTAAAGGTATCGTTACAACGTACCCAATGCTTATCGAACGCCCAAGGAAGAACTGAATTAAGGCCGCTAAAAATAGAAAGATCGGGGCTCCTACAAGGCCGATCAATATTAATTCTTTGCCAATAATATATGAACAAACCGATCTAAGTCCGACCAACCATGCCAGAAACTGAATTCCAAGCCATATTACGGATCCTATTAGAGCAGCTAAAAGAACAATAAGGATATCACTCATTATGCTCTGCCATTAAGGTAGGACTCGCCGTTTCCGACGAGCCCCCTCGCAGATCCCGGCGTGCGGTTTTCTCGCACCGGGCTCCTCTGAACGGTCGCGCAGTGGAGGCGGC
>JBJHCX010000274.1:0-1646 GCA_050486245.1 Rhodohalobacter sp. | reverse complement strand
ATTTCAGTCGTTATGTTGGGGAGTCCTTTAATGATAATTTTATCGTACGACCGCTCTTCGCCGACAGCGGCACGGAATACAAGCTTGATCACTTCCTTGCCCTTGACAAAACCCGATCCAACCTGCTCGACACCGGCAGGATTCCCCTTATCGATCGGCTTATATCCATTGGTGATCTTCTCCTTCGCGATGACAGGCTCCAGGGTTTCGCGGTTCTCATCCAGCTCCCAGCCCATTGCACTGGCAATCAGGTCGACCGACTCCGGAAGGCCAACATGCCTCAGGCGTCCGCTCTCCTTCTCTTCGGCGAACTCATCATGCGAAAGGGCAGCGCCGATCTTTTTCTGAAATGGAATTCTGCGCACCGATGCATCCTGAACACGCTCAACGGTAACCGAGTCGACACGCTGGCATACCGATGTAAAAGCAGATGGCAGGTAATCCATCAGGAAGCCCGGATTAATGCCTGTTCCAAGACAGCTTACACCGGCCTCTTTACAGATGGCGTCAATTTTTTTTGCTTCTTCGGGGTGCTGTTTCCATGGAAATGTAAGCTCTTCACATGTGGATACCACGTGAAGGCCCTGTTTGGCCGCTTCCTCAACTTGTCCGACGAGCTTTGCAATGGAAGAGACGGTTGTCAGCACGGCAACTTCCGGCTTTTGCGCTGCGTTGTTCATTGCATCCGCAAGGGATGAATGAACAACCACACCGGTTGTTTCTGTATCAATAATTTCACTGATATCTTTACCTTTGAGCTCAGGGTTCAGATCCACGACACCGACTACATTAATCCCATCCCTTTCGGTTAGGTACTGCAAAACCTGCTGGCCAAGAGCACCGATTCCTATTTGAACAATATTCATCATGTTTATGGTAGTTAGTTTGATTGGGTTCATACTTGAACAATCCAAGATAGCAAAGCTGTCAAGGGAAAGGAACTGTAAAAACCTGAGATGAGAGGGTTTTACTGCGATTTACAAAGATGTGATGGATAGAGTGGATAAATTTGAAATCCATGAAATTTCCGGATAACAATTTCCTGAATTCTGCGTACTATGTTTTCATGCGAAAGGTGTTGAAAATATCCCTTCTTTTTTCCCTCTTGGGATTGAGTGACAGCCTGTTTCATTACAGTGAAGCCAGGTCCGGATTGGTTTCAAGGGCCATGGATATTGAACTGCCTGCTAACCGGGCTGCCAGTGAGTCACTGACTCATACCCAACGCCATCCCTTCTTTTTGGCCGAATACCAGACAGAGTTCGGTTCTGAACTTGAACCGAAAGCACTGCCCGGTACGGTTCGGTATACGGATCACCGGTCGAAATATGCCGGAAAGGAGTATCTGAAGTTTTCCAAAAGCCTGATGATCTCCCTTTCAAACCGGGAGCGACTCTACCCTTTTCACTCACATCTGTAAATCCTTTGATGGGTCCGCCGTATTGCGCGGCATCCACCCCCATGCTCGAAATTTAATTAATTGACCCAAGAGGCTATTGTTAAATGACTAATGTGTCATTCACAAACGGGTCAATGAATATCATGGGCACTCTATGCTGGCAGGTTTTCTGACCTGGCATAGCCCTGCATCTTATAAGTATAAAAAACAAAGGATTTACATTATGGAAACAGATTTTATGTCCGTT
>JBJHCX010000273.1:0-1667 GCA_050486245.1 Rhodohalobacter sp. | reverse complement strand
TTCATTTTTAATGGCCTCCTGTTTCGGGTTGTTTTTTATCTTCAATTCAAATCTAACCCTTTCAGGAGGCCATTTTCAAGGTTACGTATCCACAATCTATTCACATTTTTTTGGGACTAGAGGGTTTACTATCTGGTTCGTGGCATGCTTTCGAGGGCCTATAGATGGACGATTGCTTCCTATTCACTATTTTGGGCATTTGCTCACTTCGCCATCGGGGGTCCATCGGCGAAAGGAGATGAAGGAGCGCTTTTATTGCTGGGAATCCTTGCCCTGATGCTATGGTCGCTCTTCCGGTACGAACGAAGAGCGAACCAGGCGGAGCACTCAATTCCGAGAGGCTGCCGCCTCTCTCCATGAGTGTCCTTTACGTTCGGCAGAGAAATATGAAACTGAATTATTACACTCTATTGGCCTTCGCGCTCTCCTGCTTGGTTCAGCCGACTTACTCCGCCTCGCCTCCTACGCATACCCCACCGAGCCCACCTGTCAAAGCAGCGGACGCTATTCGACTCGCCGACGAATATGTCCAAATGACATTTCCAGATCATCCCGAGCTTTATTGCAGTGACCTCGCCTACGATAACCACCCAATGAGGCCGGTGAAAACGGAAGTTTGGCGACTTCGTTATTTACTACCCAATAATCCACGCAGAGAAGTTGAAGGGAGTCCACATCCCGACTGGGGAATGTGTCTTGTGTATGTTCATGAGGATGGAAGCGTGACGCATACAGCGGCACCACGATGGAACCCATCGAACCCGGAGGCCGAACAAGACAGCGATGGCAACGCCGTGAAGCTGCCCGGTGTTGAGCGAACGCCATAGGCGGCGTGCCATGCTTTGACGTTCTGCCAAAGATATGGAAACAAAGATCGATGAGCATTACCGCTGGCGCGGCTTTCGTTTTCGCATTATTTGGTTTCTGGTCACAGTAGCTGCTTTCTTTATTATATGGATGGATTTTGCCTCAAGATCGCAATGGATTTGGATTTCGATTTTTATTGGGACCGTCATTGTTGGATTGATCTTTGAAGTATATCTGAAGCGGACCTACAAGTGCCCAATCTGCCGACGGAGGCTCGCTTCCCCGAAAATCGAGAAAAGCGAGGACCAAGAAGAGTTTGTTTTTTACTGTGAGCATTGCGCCGTGAGATGGAGAAGTGGCACCTTTGTCCCACAAGGACCATAGCATCCGCAGAACCAGCCGGAGCACACAATCCGGGTAAACGCGCCCGAATTGTCGAGAGAGCTTTAGACTACAACCACCACAAGCCCGGATGTGTGTCCGGTACGTTGTCCGAAGAAAATGAGAATGATCCTGATTGGTTTTCTGGCACTGGTAGCCAGCGGTTGCACCACGACCACTGTTAGCCTTGATGAATTGAATCGCCGAGTAAACCAACAGATGACCGGCACGGTTAATTCGGTAGTCTATATGGGATCAGCGAATGGATACCATTATTTACGGCACGAATATATCCCCCGAACCAGAGTTTACCGTATTGCAGAAAGTGATTTTGAGATTCCGAATCAGTTTCCGCGCACCCGCGACCGCGACGAGTGGCGAGTAATCAAGAGCCATGGTGAACTCTGGTCACGTGGCCTAAGGATTGAGCCAGGAAATCCAAACTTCATCTTTGACGATGTAGACGGTCTGGACGCTAC
>JBJHCX010000272.1:0-1687 GCA_050486245.1 Rhodohalobacter sp. | reverse complement strand
AATCCTCATTTTTGGGTTCATATACAGCCTGCATCTGCTCATAAACCCTCCATTGATCCAGAACACCTTGCTGGGCCTCATTAAGCAATTGTTTGGCAATTTTGGGATTAGATTTTGCCAGCATCAAGTATCGCATTTCATTATATGCATAGTCCTTGAAGTTGATTTTTGGTGCTTTGGAATCAAGCTGGAACGGATTTTGTCCCAGTTCTTTTTTAGTTGGGTCAAACCTGAAGAGCGGCCAATAACCTGAATCAACAGCTTTTTTCTGTTGATCCAGACCATATCTCATATCATAACCGTGTGCAATACAGTGGCTATATGCGATGATGATGGATGGTCCGGGATACCTTTCGGCTTCAATGATTGCTTTCATTGTCTGCATATCATTTGCTCCCATGGCGATTCTGGCGACATATGCACTCTGTCCGGCGATGGACATGAGGCCCAGATCTTTCTTTCCAACCCGCTTGCCGGCAGCTGCAAATTTTGCAACGGCACCGATCGGGGTTGCCTTGGAGCATTGGCCGCCTGTATTGGAGTATACTTCAGTATCCATAACCAGGATATTTACATCACGGCCACTGGCAAGTACATGATCCAGCCCGCCATAACCAATGTCGTATGCCCAGCCGTCACCACCAAAGATCCAGACACTTTTGCGGACAAGATAGTCGGCCACACTGAGGAGCATTTTTGCTTCTCTTGCATCAGATTTATTCAGAGCTTCTTTCAAAACAGAGACACGTTCACGCTGCTCATAGACACCCGGCTCATCCGACATATCTGCATTCAGTATTGCATCTTTAAGCTGCGGATCAATGACCCCGTTCATCTTTGAGAGTAACTCTTTTGCCTGTTCCTGCTGCTTGTCGATGGTAACCCTGAATCCAAGCCCAAACTCTGCATTATCCTCAAATAGAGAATTCGACCAGGCAGGTCCGTATCCATCCTTGTTTGTGGTGTAAGGAGTTGACGGCAGATTTCCACCATAGATAGAAGAACATCCGGTTGCATTTGCGATCACCATTCGATCACCAAACAATTGAGTGATTAGTTTGATATAGGGTGTTTCTCCACAACCGGCGCAAGCTCCCGAGAATTCAAACAACGGTTCCAGGAATTGTGAACCTTTTACAGTTTCAGTCTTTAATTGTGAACGGTCGTATTCCGGAATTGTGAGGAAGAATTCCCAGTTCTCTTTTTCCTGCTCAAGCAGTGGTTCAATTGGTTCCATATTGAGTGCTTTCAGGCCCACTTCCTGCCGGTTCTTGGCCGGGCATACTTCAACACAAAGCACACAACCTGTACAATCTTCAGGTGATACCTGGATGCTGATCTTGGTATTATCCGGCCACTCTCTCCCTTTAGCATCCATATACTTGAATGTTTCAGGTGCTGCTTCCAGAAGTGAACCATCAAAGGCTTTCATTCGGATGACAGAATGAGGACAAACCATGGCACACTTTCCACACTGAATACATACATCAGGATCCAGTACCGGTATCTCAAGAGCGATATTTCTTTTTTCATATTTGGTTGTTCCTGTTGGGAAGGTACCATCAGCTTCAAATGCACTAACCGGCAGATCATCACCTTGTCCGGCGATAATTTCAGCAATCACTTTCTGTACAAAGTCAGGGGCCTCATCCGGCACCGGCGGACGCATATTCTGTGTTGATGTTGC
>JBJHCX010000271.1:0-1706 GCA_050486245.1 Rhodohalobacter sp. | reverse complement strand
CCGCTCGTGCCCTGTTGCAAATTGCAGGCAACATTACCATCACTTCAAAAGACTGGGATCTCTCCTCCACCACATCAACACACAACATCCCCCAGACAGAACGGGGCTAAAACCATGGATCGAGAAGATGGGCCTGAACGAATGCCAAGTGTGCTTCAAGCCCGTCCACGGCGGTTTTCAACATAAGAAATGCCCGGAGTACAATGCCACCATCGGCAGAGACCCACAGGACCAGCAAGCCCTGGATGAGCCTGTAGAAGCCATCGTCATGAGCGAGGGAGAACGCCAGCATTTCGAGGGTATCAGCTGGAATGACATCGACGAACTCACTGTGAACACACATGAAAACATCAACCAAGGTATTGCAAGAGAGCTGGCTAACCATATTGCGAAAGTCTTAATTGCAATAGAAACAGCGATTGCAAATGGCGAGCACCAACTGGAGTCTTTGTGCAAGAAGCTCATCCTCTTACCAGCGTATATCCTGCGTACCAAGGTTCGAAACACCGAAGAAAATAATCTATACAAGGTTTTAGATACACCCAAAGCTCGCCTACTCCTTCTCCGCAATGGGGAATTCTCTGAACTCCACCGTCGCCTCCTTGATACCGTGAACCAGCCTTGGAAGATGACTGAAGATTCACCGGACAAGGTAATCAAGAGAGCTCGACGAGATGTCAGACGTAAGAGGTGCAGCAGGGCCATCCAAACCTTGAGTCAATCCACCGAAAGAGTCATAGCCGATCCAACCACGATCGAACAAGTCAAACAACTCCTTAACAACCCCACCTCGATCGAAGCAGCTAAACTCTTTCGAACCCGGATTGAAGAAGCTGAGCAGTCCCACCAGAGTCTACCACCAACCCAAGAGCAAGAAGAGGAGGCAGAAAACACAACTCAACCTCAACCGACATCGCAGGAAACACCTGTGGACGAGATCCTCACCATCAGTGACCAAGTTATGGCAAAAGCCCTCCGAACGACGAAAAATGGTACGGCACCAGGGAGAAACGGCTTGAGAAGTGAGCACCTCAAACAGATGGTATCTCGATCGGCCAACCTACTCGCGGCCTTAACCCGCTTCTCCAACCTCTACATACAAGGGAAACTACCAGTGAACCTGGTACGTTACCTGACAGGAGGCAAAGCTAGCCTGTTCAAGCAAAAAGGAGAAGACAAGATAAGGCCGATTGTCATGCAGGACGCCCTATGCCGTCTTGTGCACAGATGCATAGCCAGAACTGTCAGCGCTAGGGCCGACCAGTCATTCATGCCCCTTCAGACTGCCTTACACCCCAACAGCGTAACCATCGTTCAGCAAGTTATCAACTACAGCCTCAGGGAGAAGAGAGACTGGGCTTGTGCTGCACTGGACATGTCTAGCGCCTACTGCAACATCGTGAGACCTGCGGTCATTGAAGGCCTCAAAGCCGCCAACCTCGGCCAACTGGTACCGATATTTCGAGCCGCCTACGATCAAGAACTACCAGTCTTAGTTCAATCAGTCCAAGGCCCAGTCATCATCCATTCTTCTACAGGCGTATTCCAAGGCGACCCTCTGGCACCCATTTATTTCTCTGCGGCTCTTCAACTGGCACTCAGGAAAGCATCCACAGCATCTCAAGAACAGGGCATAACAACATCATACTTGGATGACATTTTTCTCTTGGGCACACCGAAAGCAATCCACGAGACATTCACAAATC
>JBJHCX010000270.1:0-1712 GCA_050486245.1 Rhodohalobacter sp. | reverse complement strand
GTTCGTCCATGTTCGTTATGCTTGATTTGTATAGATAGTTGCTCTATTCGAGGCTGCAAAGATAAATATATTTAGCTTAGGCTAAAATGAAAATTTAAAACGATCGACATTTTTTATCTATCCTCTCCGCCATTGTAATACCAGTCAAACAGCACGGGAACAACGATCATATTGAGTAACGTTGCCGTTACGAGCCCACCCAGAATAACAGAAGCCATGGGCCCTTGAATTTCATTTCCGGGCTGATTTCCAGTTACAACCAGAGGCAGCAGGGCAAGTGCAGTTGTGATTACGGTCATCATAATGGGTTGAAGGCGATTTAATGATCCGGTAAGAACTGCTTTACGAACTCCCACCCCCTTTTGTTGAATCAGTTCATTGTACTGGTCGATGAGTATAATTCCGTTTCTGACAGCTATGCCAAACAGTGTAATGAATCCAATGAGGCCGGCAATGCTGAGAATGCCGCTGCCAAACCGTACGACGAAAAGGCCCCCAACAAGAGCCAGGGGCAGGTTCACCAGAATCAGTAGTGCTTGTGCAGCAGATCGGAAAACAGCATGCAGGGCTAAATAGATCAGAATGAGAGAGAGTATGCTAATCAGCAGAATGGTTTGTGTAGCTTTGCGTTCCTGTTCGAATTGTCCTTCAAATGAGAGCACGTAGCCGCCACTGAGATCGATCTCTTCATCTGCCAGTTCCCGTAATCGATGTACGGTTCCGCTAAGGTCACCTCCGGTAATGTTTGCCTGGGTAACAATCATACGGCTGGCATTTTCACGTGAGATAACGCTTGGGGCATAGCTTATTCTAACGTCAGCCAGATCACCGATTCGTACAAAGCTGCCATTGGGTGTTTCAACAGGAGTTCTGCGAATGGCTTCCGGGCTGCCTCTGTGCTCTTCCGGATAACGAACTACCAGGTCGAAGATGGCAGGATCACTGTAGATTTGATCAATGATGACACCACGAAACGCCAACTCTACGAGTTCACTAAACCGTCCTATCGTAATTCCATGAAGTGAAAGCATATCCCGGTCAGGCAGTATTTGCAGTTGTGCTACATCAACTTGCTCATCGGTCAGGATATCTTCAATATTATCCTGCCGGTTTAATATTTGTTCTACATCATGGCTGATAGCCTGAAGCCGGGTTCGGTCAGGCCCAAAAACCTTAACGGCAAGATTCGTCCTGACGCCGGTCAGCATGTGATCAATTCGATGGGTGATGGGCTGATCAAAGGATACATTCATTCCGGGCAGGGGTTCAACCATCTCGCGGAGTTCATCGATAATTAGATGGATGTCATTGGATCCCTGCTCAAGCAGTATTTCGATTTCATGTCCATGTGAGCCCATGGTGTGTTCATCCATTTCGGCCCGCCCAACCCTTCTGGCGGTCGACACTACGGCCGGGTGCTGCAGAAGTGTGTGTTCGAGCAAATAGCCCAGCTGATTGCTCTCTTCAAGTGAGGTGCCGGGCATCGTTGCCATTCCGACATTCAGTGCACCTTCATTAAACTCCGGCAGGAATGATCGCCCGATCCCTGGAACCAGTAAAAGTGCAAAAATAAAAAGCACGGCAACTCCGGCTAACAGGGCTTTTCTGTACCTCAAACAGGAAACTAAAATGGGTCTGTACAACTCTTTCAGTTTTCGGGGGAGCCAGTTTTCACCGTTTGACCGGGAACCGGTTTCACGCAACAACCAGGC
>JBJHCX010000269.1:0-1714 GCA_050486245.1 Rhodohalobacter sp. | reverse complement strand
GTGGGCGCCAACTCTACCTCAACTCTGTTAAACAGGGTGTCATTGATGAAAGTTACGTCGAAGCCGGACGTGAAGTCAGCCAGGGAGATTTACTGTTTACCATCTTTGATCCATCCCGGCTCTGGGTAGATGTCGTGGTTTACAAAGATGAATTGCAACATCTCCGGGAGATTGCAGGTGTTGAGCTGTTAACCTCCAGGAATGGCAGCATCACATTAACACCCCCGCAAGCTGAAGTTGTCAGCCGTGATCTCCGAAGCGATGTAACCGGCAGCCGTGCAACATTGACTCTCTCAGTAGATAATCGTGACGGTGCGCTCTTTGTAAACCAGCCGGTTAGGGTACGGCTGGCGGGCGGTGATGCGCAGGATATCATTGCCGTTCCCACTGAAGCCATTTTTGACAATGAAGCATACAAGGCTGTTTTTGTGATGCACTCCGGCGATCAGTTTGAAAGGAGGGTTGTAAAAACCGGAAGCAGTTTCGGAGGGTGGACCGCAATTACCGAAGGGCTTGGAAGCGGAGAAAGAGTTGCAACCGGCAGAATTTACCCCCTACAC
Source organism: Rhodohalobacter sp. (assembly GCA_050486245.1). Classification (GTDB taxonomy): domain Bacteria; phylum Bacteroidota; class Rhodothermia; order Balneolales; family Balneolaceae; genus Rhodohalobacter. Next base: position 1,154 of record JBJHCX010000269.1, on the reverse strand, counting down.
CTGATGACCGGAAATGTACAAATTGACGACGACCACGATCACTGATACTATGCTTGATTACTTGATTCAAAAATGTATTCGGGAGCGGTTGGCTGTCATTATACTTACCGCTATCCTTTTAATCGGAGGGTATTTTTTAACACAGGATATGGCCGTTGACGTCATACCTGATGTATCGGCACCGGTCGTGACCGTTATCACTGAAGCCCCCGGAATGCCCCCTGAAGAGGTTGAACAGATGATCACCTATATTATCGAAACCCGTATGGTAGGTGCTGAGGGGGTACGCCGGGTTCAATCTCGTTCCATACTCGGGTTTTCATCGGTACAAATTGAGTTTGACTGGGTTGTGAAAATTCCTCATGCCCGTCAAATTGTTACTGAACGATTGCAGGGCCTCGACAGTCAGCTTCCGTCTCAGGCAAATACTCCATTCCTGGCACCGGTAACCTCTATTATGGGGGAGATCATGATGGCTGGCTTTACGGCTGAAGAGACCTCATTGATGGATTTGAAAACTGAAGTTGATTTCGTGGTTCGCCGGGAATTACTTGCCATGCCGGGTATTGCATCGGTATCGGTCTATGGCGGCGACAAGCAGGAATTTGTTATTGAGCCCGATCCTGTTCAGCTTGAGCAGCTGGGTATTGGAATGGACACCCTTCTGAATGCTGCAAAAAATGCCTCTGAAAGCATCTCCGGCGGCTTTACAAACTATTCTGGCCGTGAACTGACCATTCGCGGTTTCGGCCGTGCCACAGATACGGATCAGATCGGACAGGCAGTTGTTACAACCGATTCCCGCGGGAACCCGATACTCATCCGGGATATTGCACATGTAGAAACGAAAGCCGCTCCTGCAATTGGAGCGGCATCCGTCAATGCAAAACCGGGCATCGTTCTGGTAATCTCCAAAGAGCCGGGTGCGAACACACTCGAATTGACCCAGGCTATTGAAACCCGCTTAAAAGAACTGGCATCCGCGATGCCCGACGATGTCAACATACATACCGAACTTTTTCAACAAGCTCAATTTATCGATATTGCCATTGATAATGTATTGAATGCACTGCTGATAAGCGGGATTTTAGTCATCTTTATCCTGTTTATCTTTTTGGTGAACTGGCGTGCAACGTTCATTTCCCTTGTTGCAA
>JBJHCX010000268.1:0-1719 GCA_050486245.1 Rhodohalobacter sp. | reverse complement strand
ATACCCGGCCAGAACAAGGTCGTCTTCAAGCCGTACAAATCGCTCAGGGAAGAGGTTAACCGGCCTTACGCCAAAATGAAAGCTCAAATTCTGGATGAATCGCCAGAGAGCAAGGCCGGGCGTGACGACTCAGCTTCTGATTCCGGCAAACCCGAAGTGCCGCATGCAAGCACTCATGAGCAGAGGGAGAATGAAAATGATGATGCCGGGGGCTTTCTGATCGAACATCCGGCTCCTAAAAGCCCCCCGGAAAGTGACACAGAAGATAAACCTGAAGGCGGGCCTGAAGGTAAACCAGAAGGCGGGCCTAAAGGTAAACCTGAAGGCAGGTCTGAAGACAGTTCTGAAGGCGGCAAAGAGAAGCCGAAAGAAGAGAGTGCTGAATGGGCAGTACCCCCGGCTCCTGAAACACCTGCACCTCAAAAGCCGAAAGATGCACCTGCCATCTCGGTTGCAACACCCCAGGCTCCTGCAGACCAGGCCAAAATGGTTAAAGAGGTTGACAAGAGAAGTCAAATGAACTGGTCGTATGCAGCTGCGGCCATTATTGTTGCCCTTGCCGTACTGATCATTTTTCTGATTTCACAACGAAGTGACATCACCACTGAAACACCTTCAATTACACAACAGGAGCAGGTCGATGAACCGGCAGCTCCGGCACTTGAATCGACCGATGATGCCGAGACCGGCGACGATCCCCAGCTGCGGGAAACAGAACCGCCGATACCCGAAACGGAGACCATTCAACAGGTCACTGTCGAACCCGGCTCATCACTCTGGACTATTGCCGAAGCTGAGCTGGGTAATCCCTATCTCTGGCCGATGATCTACCACCTCAACGATGAGGTGCTTGATAATCCCAATTTGATACCCGCCAACATCGAACTGAATGTTCCTGTTGTACCCGATCCCGAACAACTCTCAGATAAACATCTTGAGCAGGTTGCTTTGGGCTACCTTTCCGTCTATGAATGGACAAAGGAGAACAACCCGGATGAAGCAAGGTACTTTCTCTGGGCCGTTGGAGTCTTTTCTCCCGACATGCTGGACCTGGCTGAAGAGCAGGTGGATCCGGCAGACCTGGCCTTTGCCCGAACCCGATAAAATAAATCCAAATAAATTTGAGGAAGCTATGATACGTCATATCGTAATGTGGAAACTAAAAGATGAAGCCGCCGGCGCTGCCAAGGAGAAGAACGCTGAAAAACTGAAACTCATTCTGGAAGGGCTCAGGACAACCATCGATGAGATTAAAGCGGTTGAAGTCGGAATTCAGATCAATGAAGAGGATCCCGACGCTCTGGACGTGGTTCTGATTTGCGATTTTGAAACCGACCTCGATTTCAAGATGTATACCCGGAACCCCCATCATAAGAAAGCGGTCGAGTTTATTAAAAAAGTAGCCGATGCCCGTTATTCTGTCGATTATAACGTGGATATTTAACTGCCGGATCCCCCCCTTGCAAAACCGGATCGGCTATGCGATCCGGAAGGGCTTGTCCTTGCATGGGCCACGAACCGCCAAAGTACGATAAGCGTTATAAAGTGAGAAATGAACACTTGCTGACTCTTTGACCGGCCACAGACCATGGATGATTTCAACGAACCACATCACATCCCAATCGACGGGATTTTAGACCTCCACTACTTCACCCCCGCAGACCTCTCTACGCTGGTGGATGAGTATATTTTGGCCTGCCTTGAGAAGAAAATCCATCG
>JBJHCX010000267.1:0-1722 GCA_050486245.1 Rhodohalobacter sp. | reverse complement strand
AATTATATTTATTCGGAAGCTGATATCAAAATGGGCATATATATTTATTCTCATTTTGTCATTTTGCAAAGTAATAGGAGCGATGATTCTTTTGCTAATCACCAACTCAATGCCATTAAAGGTGGCCGGACAACGTGATTTAGCCTTATACTTTCCGCCATTTACATTATTTTCAGTATCTGATATTCATTTCCTGGAAGCAAATATATACTTTAGACGTACTTTGATCAATAATCCTGAAGCCAAGTTCGCAACACCTTCATTTTTTGGATATAGAGAGTTTCACCCTGAACTTGATTTCAACTTGATTGATCCATTTACAGGTAAGCCATATCTCGTGAAAGGCGACGTACAATATAGCATAGGTCCAGACATGATAGACAATGGCGGCATGATAATTTATGATCCGACAAATGGTACGTTTAGTTCAGGTGATATGTCACCTCTGAACTTTCTCCTTTCCCTACGCCTGATTAATTGATAGCATTTACTATCATCAATCGCAACGGAGATTTTGCCCATGGCGTTTCGCGAGCAGAACAATCAGGAACCGGAGCTTTTTGAGGGGCTTTTCGCGCATTTACCCAGCAATGAGGCGCTCATTCGCATCAATGAGGTGGTGGATTGGGCGGCGATTCGGGCCATTTTCGCCCGGGCTTACGTCACCGATCCGGCCCGCGGCGGCTTCCCGGGCTATGATCCGGTCCTTTTGTTCAAACTTTTGTTGCTCCAATATCTCTTTAATTTGTCTGACGGCGCGGTGGTGCAGGAGGCGGCCGACCGCTTTTCGTTTCGTAAGTTTTTGGGGCTATCGCTGAGCGACACGGTGCCCGACGACACGACGCTGGTCAAGTTTCGGCGCCGGATAGAGCCCGGCGATTTGCTGAAACTGGCCCACCAGGAGGTGTTGCGGCAGCTGGCCGAGCGAGGCCTGCGCGTCAAGACCGGCTCCATCTCGATCGTGGACGCGACGTTGGTGCAATCGGCCGTCAAGCCGCCAAAAAAACGGCAGGATCAGGGGGCCGAAGAGGCCGGGGCGCCGACGCCGGAAGAGGCGAAAAACCAGTGGCCGCCTGATTCCGCGCCGATGAGCCAGGCGATTGATCCTGACGCCGATTGGACCGTCAAAAATGGCCGACCCGTTCATGGTTTCAAGCTCCACGCCGCCGAAAGCCGCGAATCGGCCATCATCACCGCCTTCCTGGTCACCGCCGCCTCGGTTCATGACAGCCAGATTTTCAGCCAATTGCTCAGCGGCGGCGAGCGCCGGGTGCTGGCGGACAAGGGGTATTGCAGCGCCAAAAACCGCCAGGCTCTAAGAGACGCGGGCATCGAAAACGGCATCATGTTCAAGGCAAACAAAGGATTTCAGCTCTGCGAGATCATCAAGAATTTCAACGCCTTTATCGGCAAGTTTCGCGGCAAGATCGAGGCGACCTTTGGAGGCCTGAAACGCTGGCGTGGCCTAAGCCGGGCGCGCTATCGGGGCCTGAACCGATTCCACCAGCAAGCCACCCTTTCCATCATCGCCCATAACCTTCTGACCGCTCAAAAACACCTGGCCTGATTCAAGGCTAACCAGCCCGCCGTGCGCTTTAGAAACGGCAATAGGTGAACATGCAACTATATTTGGTGATTGAGAAGTTTGACGGGGGTTTTTCAGGCGTCACGATAAATCATTTCCTGTTTACGATGCTAATGGAGAAATTGTTAAAATTGTGG
>JBJHCX010000266.1:0-1724 GCA_050486245.1 Rhodohalobacter sp. | reverse complement strand
CCCGAATATTTTCAGCCTGGGCGATGCCGGCAGCACCCCGAATGCCAAAACGGGTGCCGCCGTTCGAAAACAGGCAAAGGTGGTCGCCGCGAACCTGGTGTCACTGGTTACCCGGGGTGAACTCGACAGTTCAAAACAGTACGATGGCTATGGATCTTGTCCGCTGCTGACCGGCTACGGGAAACTGATTCTGGCAGAATTTGATTATGACAATAAGATGACCCCCTCGTTTCCGATCAACCAGGCAAAAGAGAGATATTCCATGTATCTGATGAAAAAAGAACTGCTTCCAAGGCTCTATTGGCACGGTATGCTGAAAGGGAGGGCATAGATTAATGACCTCTAATTAAACTTGTATTGACATGTAACTACATTAGTCTTATCTTTGAATTGTAACATTAAAAAAAAGAACAAAAATTATGTTTGACTTTTTATATCAACCGTGGCCCTGGTATGTGGCCGGTCCTATTATCGGGCTGACAGTGCCCATTTTATTGCTTCTTGGCGGTAAAATGTTCGGCGTATCCGCTAACCTGCGCCATGCCTGTGCCGCGTGTAATTTTGGCAACGTTGAATTCTTCAACTATGACTGGAAAAAAGCCGGCAAATGGAATCTGACATTTTTGCTGGGTACCGTACTGGGAGGTTTCCTGGGAGGGTATGTATTTGCAAATCCGGAGCCAATTCAGCTGGCCGCCTCTACCATCACAGATTTGCAGGCACTTGGAATTCAGGATTTTGATGGTTTCGTTCCAAGCGACCTGTTTGACTGGAATGTGCTGGGATCCGGGGTTGGACTCATCGTATTGGTACTGGGTGGATTCCTGGTAGGATTTGGAGCAAGATATGCAGGCGGATGTACATCCGGGCATGCAATCTCAGGACTATCAGACCTTCAGCTTGCTTCGCTGATTGCAGTGATCGGGTTCTTTATCGGAGGACTGATAATGACCTTCCTTATCTATCCAATTATCCTATCATAACCTAAAGGAAAAGACATTATGAAATTTACAGAGTATATAAAGTATTTATTGATCGGTACGGCATTTGGCTTCGTGCTGATGAAATCTGAGGTGGTATCCTGGTTCAGAATCCAGGAGATGTTCAGGTTTGACGCATTCCATATGTATGGCATTATCGGAGTGGCCGTGATCGTGGGTATCATTTCTGTTCAGATTATCAAGCGATTTAACATGAAAGATGCAGATGGAAATCCGATTTCGATCCCGCCAAAAGATGCATCACAAGTCTATCGCTATATCATTGGCGGGTCCATCTTTGGACTTGGCTGGGCGCTTCTGGGTGCCTGTCCCGGGCCCATGTTTGCACTGCTTGGAAGCGGACTGACCATCATGGTTGTACCTATCCTGGCAGCATTGGCCGGCACGTACACATACGGCCTGTTGAGAGACAAACTGCCCCATTAAAAGAGTATCAAAACAAAACAAAAAGGAGAAATAAACATGTATTTCAAACAATTCTTTGACGACAAACTGGCACAATATGCTTACCTGATCGGATGTCAGGCAAACGGAACGGCCGTTGTAATTGACCCGATGCGGGATATCGATCAGTATATTGATGCCGCAGCAAAAGAGAACCTCACCATTGTAGCAGCTGCCGATACCCATATCCATGCTGACTACATTTCAGGTTTGCGTGAATTCGCTGAGAGAGGCGTTAAGGTTTACGCTTCTGATGAAGGTGACAAAGACTGGAAGTAT
>JBJHCX010000265.1:0-1740 GCA_050486245.1 Rhodohalobacter sp. | reverse complement strand
TTAGCTTCTTAGAATCAAAAGTGTTAACCTCATTCAGGAATAACAATAAAAAAACGCAAAAACTGTCAACCAAAATCAGGAAAAGACGTTTTTTGCGCAGTCCCGAGACTTCGGGACCTTTTGCCTTTTTCTGCCTTTTGCTAAAAATAATTTCGACCGATGTCTACATCCGAGTTAAGTGAAAAAAATTATCGCCGAATTGCCCTGATCAACTGGGGAATGTCTGTACCGCTGCTGCTCATTTTTGCATGGCCCTACTACTTTCTCTGCCACTCTGTCGGGATATCCCGAGCAGTGGCATTTCCGGGAGCCATCCTGTTTGCCCTCCCGTTTATGCTCACCATCCTTCACGGACATGTCACAATGGCTCTTGGAGCGCTTCACCGCCATCACTACTACAACTGGCTCAAAGAGTATCCGTTTACCTATGGCGTCCTCTTTCACCCCATGATCACCGGAACCCGCTTCCGGCTCACTCTCTTTATTCTGAGCCTGGGGATCCTGGCCACAGGGTATGCACTCTCGTGAGGGGAGAAGTGGAGAAGTGGAGAAGGCAAAAGGCAAAAGGCAAAAGGCAAAAATTTTCAATACGTCATTAGCAGTAAAAATCCAATCTCCATACCGGAATCTAAACTCTTTTCACTGTATACTTTAAAAACAGGTTATGCGCTCTTTTGCCTTTTCACTTTTGCCTTCTTCCACTGTTGGCACTGTTCACTGAAAAGCTGATCAATACGCTTTTCCCTTTTTGATATCTTCAACCACGGCCGGATCGAGGAGCGTGGAGGTGTCGCCTACGTTTTCCAGGTCATTTGCGGCAATTTTTCTCAAAATACGGCGCATAATCTTTCCGGAACGGGTTTTGGGGAGTCCGCCGACAATCTGAATTTTATCCGGCTTGGCAATCGGGCCGATGATCTTGGTTACCAGGTCGTGAATCTCCGTTTTGAAGTCTTCTGCAGACCTGGGCTCTTTTTCACAGATCATAAATGCAAAGATACCCTGTCCCTTCACCTCGTGCGGGTATCCCACAATGGCTGTCTCGACCACGTTGGGGTGCTCATCGATCGCATTTTCAATCTCTGCCGTACCCAGCCGGTGACCCGACACATTCAGCACATCGTCTACCCGTCCGGTAATGCGATAGTATCCGTCAGCATCCCGCCGGCAGCCGTCGCCCGTAAAGTAGTACCCTTTATAGGCACTCATATAGGTTTTCAGGTAGCGCTCGTGGTCGCCCCAAACCGTGCGGGCAATTCCCGGCCACGGATGCTTGATACAGAGGTTTCCATTCACCCCGTTGCCTTCAATCTCCTTGCCGTTTTCATCCATCAGCACCGGAAAGATGCCGGGCAGCGGAAGTGTCGCAAATCCGGGTTTGGTAGGGGTGACACCGGCAAGCGGCGAGATGGCGATTCCGCCGGTCTCTGTCTGCCACCAGGTATCCACAATCGGGCAGCGTCCGCCGCCCACATGATCGTTGTACCAGTGCCAGGCCTCCTCATTGATCGGTTCTCCCACACTTCCCAGAACCTTCAGGGAGCCCAGGTCATACTTCTGAACGTAGTCCAGGTCGTAACTCATCAATGCGCGGATAGCGGTCGGCGCGGTATAGAAGTGGGTTACCCTGTACTTCTCGACAACCTCCCAGAAACGGCCTGGATCGGGATAGGTCGGGGTTCCTTCAAAAATGATCCCGGTAGCCCCGTTGAAGAGCGGGCCGTAGATGATATAGGAGTG
>JBJHCX010000264.1:0-1748 GCA_050486245.1 Rhodohalobacter sp. | reverse complement strand
TCAGGTATTAAAAGAGATGTAGAGGCGTCAGGCCGCCTTACCCGAGAGCCTGCTCGAGGTCTGCGATGATATCGGCGGCCGACTCAATTCCAACCGAAAGCCGCACCAGTCCGTCGGTGATCCCGGCTTCCATCCGAATTTCAGACTTCACCACAGAGTGTGTCATCGAAGCGGGGTGCTGAATCAGGGTATCGACGGTTCCCAGGCTCACGGCCAGGGTAGCCAGCTTCACCCGGTTCAGAAGGTCGATACCGGCCTGCAGCCCGCCCTCCACTTCAAACGCGATCATGCCGCCGTAACCGTTGATCATCAGCTTTTCGATAATTTCCCGATCCGGGTGATTGGTCAGTCCGGCATGCCAGATACGGCTGACTTTAGGGTGTGCGTTCAGAAAATCGGCCACTTTCTGTCCGTTTTCGTTATGCTGACGCATCCGCAGCGGGAAGGTCTTCAGCCCCATCAGGGTCAGCCAGGCGTCAAACGGGCCCGACACCCCGCCAAAGTTTTTCCGATAGGTGTGCATTTCGGTTTCCCGGATAAACTCTTTGGATGCCACCAGTGCGCCGCCCACAACGGTGCCATGTCCGTTCAGGTATTTGGTTGTCGAATGGGCAACCAGATCAGCTCCCCAGTTAAGCGGACGCATGTGATAGGGGGTTGCAAAGGTGTTGTCTACCATCACCCGGGCGCCGGCGCGGTGTGCCATCTCCGAGATCCGTTCGATATCGCAGACACGCATGGTGGGATTGGCAATACTCTCAAGATAGACCAGGGCGATGTCGTCATACCGGTCGAGGGCGGCCTGAACGGCCTCCAGGTCGTTCGGGTCGACATTGGTCACACGGATGTTATACCGGCCGGCCTCCTCCTGCAGAAATTGCGATGTGCAGCCATAAAGGGCTTCCTGAGCCAGGATTCGCTTGCCGGCTGCCAGTGCCATCATCCCGGTGGTGATCGCCGCCATACCCGATCCGAAAAGCATCCCTTCGGTTTCAATATCCAGGTCGATCGACTCCAGTGCAGCGATGGTGCGCTCGGTCTGCTGCACAGTCGGATTGCCCAGTCGCGAGTAGCTGTGGGTGGCCCCGCCCTCTTCGTGGGCAAAAAATCGTCGCCCGGCTTCCACATCCTTAAACCCAAACGTTGAAGTTTGGTAGAGCGGCATGGCGTGAGATCCATAGGGATCCTGCTGCGGGTGATCGGCCTGTGCGCAGATCGTCTCCATCGATTTCATCTCTTTAGTTATTGTCATCATCATCCGTCACCGTAATTTTTGATTGTTCCTTTAATACCGATAGCACGATACCGGTGTGAATCCGCTCAACCCCCGGAATCTGGGTCAGTTTGGTTCGCAGAAAATGCTCATACTCCCTGGTGTCTTTAACGACAACGTGCAGGAGGTAGTCATATTCACCGGTGGTGTTGTAACACGCTAAAATTTCGGGCACACGGGCAATGTGGCTTGAAAACTCTTCCATTTTCCCCAGTTGATGAACAGTCAGTTTAATGGAGCAGAAGACCGTCAAGCCTTTTCCGATTGCTTCGCGGTCAATCCACGCCGTGTACCCTTTGATTACCCCTTCCCTCTCCAGACGCTTCACTCTCTCAAGCGTCGGAGTGGTTGTCAGCCCAACTCTCCTGGCAAGTTCGTTGTTTGCAATCCTCCCATTCTCCTGAAGGAGGCTCACAATCTTCTTGTCGATAGAGTCTAACTTGACGGGCATAATCAGATAATTATTCTTTTCTTT
>JBJHCX010000263.1:0-1767 GCA_050486245.1 Rhodohalobacter sp. | reverse complement strand
GTGCTTTTTGAATCCAAAAACGAATTAAGTTCCGTGCGGTATAATGAAGAGGGCGATATTCTCTTTATCACCGAACGCCGAAGCGGAAGAGAGCATCTCTATGCGGTCTATGCCGATCATCCGGAAGAGACCTATACCATCTACAGGTACAACTTCCGTGATTTTTACGAGAACCCCGGCAGCCTCTCGTTTGCACCGGGTTCGCAGGGTGTGAGTGCCGTTCGCCTGACTGACGATGCAGGCCATGTTTTCCTGACCGGCATCGAATATTTTGAAGAGGTTGAGGAGAATGCCCCCCGGCCGTTTATTGACAGGGTGGAGATTGAATCGGGTGAGAAAGAACGAATATTCCATAGCTCTGAAAGCTATTATGAAACTGTATCATCCATTTTGGACAACAATGCAGATCAGATTGTGATTCAGCGTCAGTCATCGACCGTCTTTCCGAACTACTGGCATGTCGACCTGTCGTCAGACAACAGGCGCCAGTTAACACAGAATGTCGATTACAATGAAGCGGTTACACAGGCACAGCGAGACCGGTTCAAGATTCGCCGTGCAGACGGTATCGAGTTCTGGATGGAGGTTGTGATGCCGGCCGATTGGGACGGTGAACCGCTTCCAGGCCTGCTCTGGCACTATCCCCGTGAGTATGACGACCAGGAGGGATATAATGAAAGTCTTCGCAGACATAATATTAATTCCTATCCCAGAATCGGTGCCCGAACTGCCGATATCATGGTGAAAGAAGGCTATGCCGTGCTGAAGCCTGACTGGCCGATTGTTGGTGCCCGCGGAACGTCGAACGACAATTTTATCTGGAGCGTGGTTCAAAACAGCACCGCAGTTGTAGATAGTGCATCAGCCCGCGGATACGTTGACCGCCACAGGCTTGCCATCGGTGGCCACAGCTACGGTGCATTTGGCACGGCCCACGCCATGATCCACACCTCCCTCTTTAAAGCGGGAATTGCCGGTGCCGGAAATTATAACCGTACCCTGACTCCATTTGGTTTTCAGCGGGAGCGGTCCGACCTCTGGAGAGGCATGGACCGGTATGTCCAGATGTCGCCGATATTCTGGGCCGACCGCCTGGATGGTGCATTTCTGATGTATCATGGTGAAATTGACCAGAACGTTGGTACATGGCCTAAAAACTCATGGAGAATGTTCCACGCACTGAACAGTATGGGCAAAACCTCTGCCCTCTACATGTATCCGTATGAGGGTCACGGCCCTGCTGCCAAAGAGACCCTGCTCGATATGTGGACACGATGGGTTGAATGGCTGGATGTTCATGTGAAAGATATCTGATGATGTTCATTGGAAACCAGTAACCATAGTTATAACCACGGCACATTACCCCTCAGAAATGTGCCGTGGATAACTTTTAACCGTTAATTTCTCTTCAGGTTTAAGCCTTGTTGGATGAGATGATGATGACAGTATTTTAATTTTTTTTAAAAAATCGCTCAGCTTTGAACACTTCTAACGCTCTTTTTTACACCCTCTCTATCTTTATTCTGCTCTTTTTTATACAGTGCGGAGCTGACCATAAACCGAAAACCGCGGATACGGGTTCCGACAACGAAATCGATGTGTCGGCATGGATCGATGTAAAAGAGGGTAACATGCCACTGATTATCAGTGCACCCCACGGCGGCACCTTGACACCCGGCGCAATTCCGGACCGGACCTGCCCGAATATTACAACCGTTCGCGACCGCAACACGACAGAACTAGCTTTTAAAATGGGCGAGCAGTTAT
>JBJHCX010000262.1:0-1778 GCA_050486245.1 Rhodohalobacter sp. | reverse complement strand
TCGCATATTTCAGGTCATCCGGATTCTCCCGGTCCCACACTTTTTCACCATCAATCCAGGTTTGATAAACCTTTGTGTAAACGCTAAATGGATCACCAGACAGAATCAAAAAATCGGCATCTTTTCCGGGTTCCAGTGAACCGACCCGGTCTTCAATATCCATCATTTTAGCACCGTTAATCGTCACAGCTTTCAACGCCATCTCACGGCTCATTCCCTCTTTGACAGCCATTACAGCGGAACGCATCAGAAATCGCGAGTCCACAATCGGATCATCAGAATGAAATGCGACCAATGCACCGGCTTTCTCCAGTTCACGGCCGTTTTTGTTCAGTAAGTTAATCGCTTCAAGTTTGCCACCCGGTGAATCGAGAGTAATTATTGAAGCCGGATATCCTGATGCTGCAATCTCCTCTGCTACTTTCCACCCTTCGCTAACATGCTGCAGAACCATCCGGTATCCGAACTCCTGGGCAAGGCGAATGGCCGTCAGGATATCGTCATGACGATGTGTGTGGTTGTGAACCATTCGTTTCCCTTCCAGCACTTCCACCAATGTCTCCATCTGCAGGTTTCTGGATGGCATCTTCTCCGGGTCACCGTCCGCATCATCTACTTTTGCCTTATACTCCTGGGCTTCAACAAACAGGTTGCGCACCAATGCGGCCGATTTGGCCCTGGTCCCCGGCGTACCACCGGCTCTCAACGGATTTGTACCATTGGCCATCTTCAAGCCGCCGTATATACCGGTCTCTTCATCCACAATGATCAACATCTCTTCAATGGTGTTGGCCGGTTTGGGTTTTACATAGACCGTTTGTCCGCTCATCAGCAATCCGGAACCGGGCATGATGTTCACCGATGTGACTCCGCCTGCCACGGCCTTTCGAAAGGTGCTGCTCCGCGGATCGATGGTATCCAGAATCCTCACATCCGGGTGCATCGTGGCCGAGCGGTCGCCGCCATCTCCTTCTCCGATATGCGAATGGGTGTCGACCAGCCCGGGCATGATTACCCTGCCGGAGACATCAATCCGTTCCGCATTTCGGGGAATAGACACAGCACCGGCTTCACCGACGCCCACTATTTTTCCATTCTCTACAACCAGTACTCCATTCGAAATCGGTTCGCCCGTAACCGGGATGATTTCGGCTCCCTCAAAAACCAGAGGGGTGTCTTGTGCTTCAACTGCTGTAAACATACAAAGCAGTATCACCACCAGTTTTAATAGTTTTTTCATAGCATGACTCCGTTAACTTTGATTAGATCAAATTGTTAAAAACTGCGTCTAACTTAGCTATTCATTTTCTGTTTAAAAAAAGAAAAAAAGCCCGCCCTGAAATTAATCAGAGCGGGCTTCTGAAGTTTTTCTGAAACAAACTGATTTTGAGCCGGTTGATGAGCTTTATTTCCGCCTCCGGTTACACATCAAAGCTCAAAACCCATATTATTCATCATTCTAAAAAGGACTGTTCTTTACTATTTTTTACAACTTACCGGGACTTCGAAGTCTCTTTTCATGTTCATATCGAACAATACGGTTCGCTATTTAACAGCATTTGACAGTTGGTCCACATAATCCAGTTTTTCCCACGTGAACTCATCTCTTCCGAAGTGGCCGTAAGCGGCCGTTTTTTTGAAATTCGGTTTTTTCAGGTCGAGTCTGGAGATGATTCCGGCAGGAGTCAGGTCGAATACCCTGGAAATCGCTTGTGCCAGTTTTTTGTCAGTAACTTTACCGGTTCCATAGCTGTTCACATGGATCGAAACGGGATCAG
>JBJHCX010000261.1:0-1779 GCA_050486245.1 Rhodohalobacter sp. | reverse complement strand
GGAAAAGATGCCGATTTTTTGATTCTGTCTGGTGATCCATTTAGCGTTTACACAAAGGTTTATCAAACCTGGATTGATGGTGAAAAAGTGTGGGACCGGGAGAATCCGGATGACCTGAAATATGCGATAGGCGGGTATGAAATCTTCCGTGCCTCCGCAAACCATCACATTCATCTGGAGGGCCACTGATATGAAAAATCTATTCACAAAATTTTTGGGAAAAAGAATGTACGTAATGAATAAAAAATGGATTTTGGCCGGTATCTGTTCGCTTGCCGTGATGTTTGCCATACTGATTCCGCAAACGGCTGTTTCACAGATAGCGGTTAAAGGTGAGATTGTTTACACGATGGACGGCAACCCGATTGAAAATGGAGTTGTGTTGATCCGGGATGGCATGATTGAAAGAGTAGGCAGGGCCGGCAGGGTGAACATACCATCCGGATATGAAGTGGTTGAATCCAAAGTGGTAACCCCCGGTTTTATTGATGCCAGAACAGTAGTTGGATTAGCCGGATATTATAATCAGCAACACGATCAGGATATTTTGGAGACTTCCAGTGCCGTACAGCCTGAGTTAAGGGCCATTGATGCTTACAATGCCCGTGAGTTTCTGGTGAACTATGTTAAAGAGAAAGGGATCACCACGATCCATACCGGGCACGGGCCGGGGGCCGTGATCAGCGGCCAGACGATGATTGTCAAGACAACCGGCAATACGCTGGATGAAGCTCTTGTCGATTCTACTACAATGATTGCTGTGACGCTGGGTTCCGGTGTCAGGAGTAATTTCAGCTCTCCGGGGACTCGTTCCAAGTTGGTTGCCGTTCTGAGGCAGGAGCTGGTACGGGCCAAAGCGTTTGCCGAGAAAAGGGCAGCCGGTGAAGAGCAGGGCAGAGACCTGAAGATGGAGGTACTTGCGGATCTGCTTGACGGTAAAATCAAGGCACTTGTTTCTGCGAATACCGCCTCTGATATCATTACTGCACTGCGGATCCAGCGCGAGTTTGGTTTTCCAATGGCCCTGGAAGGAGCAGCAGAGGCGTACCTTGTACTGGATGAAATTCGCGATTCAGGTGTGTCGGTGATTCTGCACCCGCCGATGGTGCGTCCGTTCGGTGAAACTAAAAATGCAAGCTTTGAAACGGCTGCCAAACTAAAAGAAGCCGGAATTCCTTTTGCATTCCAAAGCAGTTATGAAGGGTATGTCCCCAAAACCAGAATTTCACGATATGAGGCTGCCATTGCGGCGGCACACGGGTTAGGGTTGGAGAATGCACTATATGCTTCAACAATGGGAGCTGCCCGGATTTTAGGCGTGGATGGGCGGGTCGGCTCACTTGAACGCGGAAAAGATGCCGATATCGTACTATTCGACGGTGATCCTTTTGAATATCTGACCCGGGTGAATGCGGTCATCATTGATGGAAAAGTGGTTTATCGTGATGATCAGGAGTTGTAGATCTTATTTGATGAGTTATTTATTCAAAATGATTAGGGGATTGCCGCGATGGTGTGGCAGCCCCTTTTTTTAGAACGAGACACTCTTTGACAATTAACTATTCTATTTAAGTCTTTTTCTCAGCTAAACTTATCAATAATTCTTTGCGCTTCTTTGTGTTTTGTATGCATTCGGTTATTCAGGCCGAGTTCGTTGCCGTATACTTCTAATAAGGAGAGGAGTATTTTTTCTGCGATAGTACATTGGATATCTGTTGTTTATAGGTGTTCAATTATGTGGTGCCACCACTTAACCTTTTTTCTGCTTTATCAGGATTT
>JBJHCX010000260.1:0-1784 GCA_050486245.1 Rhodohalobacter sp. | reverse complement strand
AAACGTCACAAAAAAATCTCCATGGGTGAAATTCAAAGCGGCTCTACAATAGCAGAAAAGAGGAACAAAATCAGCTGATTGTCAAAGAGCGAACAGGAAATTACGAGTGCAAACTCACGGATTCAGGTGGAATGAAAATGTTGAAACACCAGGGATTAAGTAAAACAGCTAGGAAAACCAGTAAAGAATCGGCACCGAGAGATTTTTAGTCTAATCGTAAATGACGTCAGTCAATAACTGAGACTTGGCCAGAAAGATCTTTCGGATGAAATGGGTGTTTTCTTTTCAGCTATTCAACCTCTGGGAAAACAGCAAGACGGTCCCTTTCAAACTGACGAGAAGGCAAATTGAAGCTTTTTGTGAGCGGGTGAAAGAATAGGGGAAGTTGGCCTTATGAATAAAAAACAACTTTCCGAACGCGATATCTGCACAAAGTACATAACGCCTACCCTGGAGAAGGCGGGCTGGGATGTCACGACCCAAGTCCGTGAAGAGTTTCCTCTTACTAAGGGCCGTATCATCGTGCGTGGCAAGCTGCATACCCGCGCCAAGCACAAACGCGCCGATTATGTCCTGTTTTACAAGCCGAACATCCCCATTGCCATTATCGAGGTCAAGGACAACAACCATACTATTGGCGACGGCATGCAACAGGCGTTGGGCTACGCCGGCAGATTCAATTTGCAAGTGCACCACTCAGGGCATCCCGCATGACCTCATAGGGCGTCCGGTAGCCTAAACACTTTCGCGGTCGATGGTTGATACGCCTAACCGCCCGGTTTAATTCATCTTCCGAGACCCGGCTGAAGTCGGTCCCCTTGGGGAAGTAGAACCGCAGCAGGCCATTGGTGTTTTCGTTCGACCCTTTCTGCCAGGCAGCATAGGGATCGGTAAAGAAAACCTTGAGATCGGTATTGCTTTCGAGTTCCTTGAACCGCGAAAACTCCTTGCCGTTGTCCACTGTTAACGTCTGGCGCAACGTCTGCGGCAACGGCTGGTAGACCAAGATTGCCGCGGCATTGAAGGTTTCGGCCTGGCGGTTTTTCAAAAGCGAGGCCTTCAGATAACGGCTTTTGCGTTCCACATGGGTGGCGACGGCACCCGTACTGCGGGAACCCACCACCAAGTCGCCTTCCCAGTCGCCGAAGCGGCTACGCTCATTGACAATGGCCGGGCGCTCTTCGATGCCCACCCGACCTGGGATGAAGCGACGGCCCGCCCCGTAGCGCTTTTGCCGCCGTCGGTGTTTATGCCGGCGGCGCAGATACCGATACAACTCGCCACCCTGCCGACTGTCGATCGCGACCCAGCGGTAGATGGTTTCAGGGCTGGCCCGCATCCTTGGGTCCTCTGGGTAGCGCCGCTTGAGCCGTCCACTGATGGCTGCCGGAGGCCAGTCGAGGCGCAGGCGACTCTCAACGTAGCGCAGCAAGGGCGCATGGTCTTGTCGTCGGTAGTGCCGGGGCCGAGATTGCCGGCCATGCGCTTTTCGATGAGCGGCCTCGGGCTCATACTTCAAACCGGGTGCGGTCAATCCGTTACGCTTGAGTTCGCGGCTGATCGAGGTATAGCTTCGCCCCAGGCGTCGGCCAATCTCGCGCAGGCTGACCGAATTTTGCAAGGAACCGATGTCAATTCGCTCTTTCAGTGTAAGATGTGTGTAGGACATGATGGGCTCCTTCTGATTTGTTGGTGGTTGGCGCTTCCAACTTTACCAGAAACCCTGTCATGTCCTGCTTTTTTAGCCCCTTACCTCAGTGGTGCACTTTGAAATGGATTCTACC
>JBJHCX010000259.1:0-1802 GCA_050486245.1 Rhodohalobacter sp. | reverse complement strand
CAGGAGGTGTCGCGCTCGACCACGGCCACGCTGATGATGCTCTCCAACGCACCGTCAAAAGTGACCGGCGTGGAAGTAAACAGCCGCGGCAACCGGGTGGAAGTAGACTGGAATGAGTCGCCCGAAAGCGACATTGACCACTACCTGGTGCGCTACACCGACCGGTCGGGCAACCCACAGACCGAGCGGGCAACCTCGGCCGGCATCGCCCTGATGGACGCCGATACGCGCCACCCCATCTCCGTTGCTGCCGTCAACACCCGCGGCATGACCTCCTGGGATTGGGCAGATTTTTACAGTGAACAGTGATCAGTGTCAACAGTGTACAAAAGGCAAAAGTGAAAAGGCAAAAGTGATTCGTAGCGAAGCGAAGAACTGCGGAGCGAAAAGGCAAAAGAGGGCATTCAACAGAGTTTAGATGCCACTTTGGAATTTGGTGTTTATAATTTGAAATTTGAAATTTTTGCCTTTTGCCTTTTGCCTTTTGCCTTTTCACTTCTCCACTTTTCCCCTAAATTCCCACAAACCGCACTCCATACCTGCCGCAGATTTCGGCTACCACCGACATGTTAGGCGGACCCGGAGGCAGGGCAGCGAGTTCATCGAACATCTTTTCGAGTCCGGCGGGGAAGAAGCTCAGGTCCACCTTCGCCTTGGAGTTGCCTGTCACACGCCAGGTGTGTGGGATGCCGCGCGGACAAAACGCCATATCGCCCGGTCCCAACACCGATTTTTGGCCGTCAACTTCCACCTCCAGCTGTCCCTCAAGCACGCGGAAGATCTCATCCTCATGTTCATGAACATGCATCGGAATCCCGACCCCCGGTTCATTATACTGCTCGGCCAACACATACTGTCCGCCGGTCTCCTCGCCCGACAGTTTAATCGTCATCTTGTCACCAATCACATTGAGCTGCTTCCCCTCCCCGTCACGAACCACTTTAGGGGCGCTCAATTCTGAACCTGAACCCTGCTTTGAAATTGAGGGAACCAGTGCCGAGAGCGCTGCCCCGCTGAATCCCATTCCCGCCGATTTAATAAAATCCGATCGTTTCATATCTGTCCTGTCTCCGATGTTTATTCTGTGATTTCATCTAACTGCGCACGATCCACCAACCCAATCGGATCGAACACGGGGGGAAATATGGCCGGACAAGGCCGGTCATGCCATATAAAAATCACAGAAACCCATAGAAAAAACACAGAAACAGGTACAAGGCGCAAGGTACAAGACAATTCCCCCCTAAAAAGGGGGGACAGAGGGGGGTGTTACATTTGTGTTGCAAGTCCAGTGAACAGTGGCAAAAGGCAAAAGGCAGAAGGCAGAAGGCAGAAGGCAAAAAGATCTGGGTTTACGAGTTTACAGAGTTCAGTGCCAACAGCACCGATAGTTTTCAGATGCCGGTTTGGAATTTGGTGCTTGGGATTTGGCCCTTTTGCCTTTTGCTGCGCGTTTTTTGCGCAGTCCCACCTGTGAAGTATCTTCAATCGGCAAGCCCACCTTTGAAATATATTCGGTCGGCAGGCCCGAGACTTCGGGGCCTTTTGCCTTTTGCCTTCTGCCTTTTGCCTTTTGCCTTTTGCTTTCTTCACTCCTCCCGAAACTGCGTCGGAGAGCATCCACACTCTTTCTTGAAAAAGCTGCTGAAATGAAACGGCTCGGAGAATCCCAGTTCGAAGGCGATCTCCTTGACACTTCGGCTGCTGAATTTCAGCTCCCGCCTCGCCTTGATAATCAACTGCTCGCAGATGACCGATTTGGCGGTCACTCCAAGCACCTCCTTCACCACCTGGTTCAGGTA
>JBJHCX010000258.1:0-1817 GCA_050486245.1 Rhodohalobacter sp. | reverse complement strand
GTTCACACAAGAATTTAACAGCAGCCATGAGGGAGTGGAGTTAACCATCGTTGAAGATATTTCCGAATTTGTGAACGAACGAGCCGCATCTCTCTGGGAAAACGGACTCGTTGGGCTCATTCTCGTCCTTCTCATCCTAACCCTGTTTCTGGATAAAAGGATTGCATTTTGGGTGTCGCTCACCATTCCGCTCTCTCTCCTGGGTGCTTTTATTTTTGCAATGATGGGCTACGATCTGACGATTAACGTTGTATCCATTTTCGGGTTCATCCTGGTTCTGGGTATGCTGGTGGATACCGGTGTTGTGGTGGCCGAAAATATTTACCGCCACTACGCTGAGTTCGGGAAACATCCCATCGTTGCAGCCCGGGATGGCGCTGCCGAGGTTGCCGCGCCCATGACCATCTCACTGATGACCACTGCGGTGGCCTTCAGCATCTTCTTCTTTCTGCCGGGTAAGCCGGGAGCGTTTTTCTCGGAAGTCTCATTTGTGGTGATCGGGTCGTTGCTTGCAGCATTGATCGTCACATTTCTTTTTCTGCCGGCTAAATTGACACACTCCAAAGTACTATCAAAAGAGAACCGGCAGACCCGTTTCGAGAAATTTTTTATGCAGAGCCTGATCACCTTTCGAGACCGCTGGTTCATGCCGTTTACCGACCTGGCATCACACAAATGGAAATGGCTGAATGTGGGTTTTTTTATGATTCTGCTGATGGTATCAGCCGCTCTGCTCAAAACCGGAACTCTCCCGCTTACTTTTTTTCCTTACCTGGACGATGACATTCAGCTCATCCGAACCGAATTTGAGCCGGGCACACCGGCCGATACCACCAAGGCCCGCCTGTTGGAGATAGAGAAAGCGGTATGGCAGGTGAATGAAAAACTGACGGCTGAACGAGGCGACGTCCAGCAGGTGGTGCGCAATGTAGAACTGCTGATGGGGCCGAATTCACACCAGGGGCAGCTCAGGGTGGTGATGATGGGGGGTGAACAGCGCGGAATCCCGGCCTATGAACTGAACAATCAGTTCCGTGAGGCAGCCGGCGAAGTTTCCGGAGCACGGTATGTACGATTTCTTGGTGCCACTGCCGAACAGCGTTTTGGCGGCCTTCCGGTTGATATATCCGTCACAGGAACCGATTTAAATCAAATCCAGCTTGCCGCTGCCAGGCTGAAGCAAGAACTTGAACGTCGGGATGACCTGGTGGATGTTGCCGACACCGATCAGCGGGGCAATCCCGAACTGCACATCGAACTGAACCGGACTGGGGAACAACTCGGACTTACCCTGCATGATGTAATGGCGCAGGTGCGGGCTGCTTTTTTCGGCCTTGAAGTACAGAACCTGCAGCGAAGCCGCGATGATGTACGGGTCTGGATCCGGTCTGACGATCTTACCCGAAGCCGTTATGATGAACTGGTGAACCTGATAATCCGAACGCCCCGGGGGGCTTATCCGCTAGGTGAAATTGCATCCATCCATCCGACAAATGCCAGCCTTGAGGTGAGCCGGATCAATGGCCGCCGTACCATCCGGGTGGATGCCGACATGGCCCACCCCTCCCTCTCAGCACCGGCCATTCTAGGAGAGATCGAGGCAAATATCATTCCTGCAATTCAGGCCGACTATCCCGGTGTACAGTTCTTTATTGAGGGGCAAAACCGGGAAGCCGGGCTGGTGACTGAAGCCATGAAAAAGATAGCTCCGGTAGTCATCGTACTGATGCTGGCACTGATCATTATCAATTTCCAGTCCTTCTCTCAAACAGCGATGGTGCTGCTCTCCCTGCCGTTTGCTTTTATTGGCGTAGTGA
>JBJHCX010000257.1:0-1823 GCA_050486245.1 Rhodohalobacter sp. | reverse complement strand
TATGGTGTTTATTAATTGTTATTTCCTAAGTTTATTAAAAACGTGGTGGAAAGCAATTCATTGAGTTAAGAATTCTGAAGAGATTGAGAGGGAACTAAACGGACTTGGGCATATGCTGCGGGGCGAAAAAATTAAAGTCGCGCAATCAGCATGAACCCGCCTGCATGATGCCCTTGTTAATTTGCCAGGGATAGTTTTTCGGATATATACTCATTCAGGCTCTTACCTTCCTTCTTTGCCCGAACATATACCTTGCGATGAACCTCGGAAGGAAGACGAAGCATCAGACGCCCGGAAAAGGGTTTATCCGGATCCTCATTTCGTTGCCGGCAAAAATCCAGATAATCGTCAATAGAATCGCGAAAGGCCTGTTCCAGTTCATCCACGCTTTTACCCTGAAACGTAATCACATCGCGTAAATCAACCACTTCACCATGAAAAAGTCCGGCTTCTTCATCAAACTCAACGTTTCCGTGATATCCTTTATACTTTAGCATAACTGTTACATTTTGGAGGGTGTAATTCCAGTTTCTTTTAAAAATCGGCGTACAGACTTCAGTGCTCCTTTGTCTGTTTCTTTCTGAGGATGTGGGCGATGAAAAACCGCTCGCACATCCTTCAGTGCAACTCGAATCCGTGATCCTCGTCCTTCGCTGAGTTCTCCACCTAAGGCAGCAAACAACGATTCGATTTTTTTCCACTCCACATCGGACCTTACCGGATTGTCAAAGATCGCTTGTATGGTCTTTCGGTGTTTTGAACTCAGTTTCATAGTGTCATTTTACGACACTATGGGTTTAAACGCAATTTACTATAGAAATATTTTCTAATGCCTTTGATACAGGAAAGAAGCGTGTAGACAAATTAACGGTGCAGCGGTTGTGCGGCGGGGCTGGATATAAGCCATTGAGCACCAAGTCCTCACCGATCGTACGATCATACAATTAGGCATCCTCAAGGTTGATGTATTCGAAGAAGTACATCACCTTGTATGTTCAAACGCCAATTCTAACTAAGAGGATGCCTATGAAGAAGATTGCACAATTTCACGAACCAGACAAGCCCAACAGCAAACATCTTGTTTTAGCAATAGATGTAAGCAGTCGATTACTGGATTTGTACAGCAGATATCGCCAGAGCAAAAGAGAATATGAACTTTCCGAATCCTTTCTCAATGACCTTCCTACAATCCATCAGAAGCTCGATGAATACCACAAACAGGCGCACGGATTTGGGCTACAGTGGCCTTTCCATTGTGGTAGAACCCAGTGGGTGTTACGAGAAAAAACTCACTCATGCTGCCCTTCAAAGAGGCTTTGATGTTTGGACAGTAAATCCCGAACGGATGTATAAGGCCGGAGTCATTCACCATGGCGATGATGGTAAGTTGGATCCACAGGACGCTAAAGTACTTTTTATGATGGGGCAAATGGGGAAAGTCAGCCGCCTGATTCCCCTGCCACCACTGTGGGCCAAACTTCGTCAGTTAGGTTTATGGATGGAAGATAGCACGCTGGCTTCGGCCGATGCTCGTATCCATATCGGGGCGATACGACGGGGGCTGTTTGCCGACTGGCGACAAAGCGGTGATTTAACCTGGGGGCCAACCGGACTGGCTGTACAAGAGCTCTATGGATTTGATCCCTGGAAGATTACCAAAGGATCTTTCGACAGCTACATCACAAGGATGTGTGCCCATCATAAAGGACTTCAACAAAAGTGCCTTGCCAGTATCTGGCAGCAGGCGCAAAGCAGTTGCCAGTCTCCATTATCACCCCTGCAGCGAGAAGCCATTGCCGGGCAGTTGGAGCATTATTGAAAAT
>JBJHCX010000256.1:0-1837 GCA_050486245.1 Rhodohalobacter sp. | reverse complement strand
GTGTGGACGGTGGATCCGGTGAAGAGGTCTCTGGCTTGAAGCACGGAGCTACGGGAAGTTGAAACTCGTAGCGCCCTGCTTCAGCGGGCGTTTTTTGCGGCGTGTGGACGGTGGATCCGGTGAAGAGGTCTCTGGCTAGAGCACGGAGCTACGGGAAGTTGAAACTCGTAGCGCCCTGCTTCAGCGGGCGTTTTTGCGGCGTGTGGACGGTGGATCCGGTGAAGAGGTCTCCGGCTAAAGCACGGAGCTACGTTTTGGATCCGCGACCCGAAATAATTGTCATTTTACACCGGATACCGGTCGGCTTTTTACCTTATTTTTATGGGTCCTCCGGCGAATCTGTGGGTCAATCTGACCTGAAAATGCCATGACAGGGCCGTTTGCGGGGGCGCTCGCCGCCGCCCCCCGCACCCCCCCGGCTCGGGGAAACTAATATTAAGAAAGCAAATCATAG
Source organism: Rhodohalobacter sp. (assembly GCA_050486245.1). Lineage (GTDB taxonomy): Bacteria > Bacteroidota > Rhodothermia > Balneolales > Balneolaceae > Rhodohalobacter. The sequence goes on along the minus strand of JBJHCX010000256.1, from coordinate 1,383 downwards.
GAGGGGTCGGATTGGCAACTGGCCTTCACTGAGGAACCTGCGCCTTATTTAGACTGGAAAAGCACTGGAAAGTCTTCTTCGATTGAGTCTACGAAAACAATAACCTCCGAAGACTCCCAGTGCAGGTAAAAACATTACTCAATAAATTTCTTCCGCTCAAGTGCTTTATTTACGAAACGATTCGGTTCAGCCTGATGAAAGGGCGCGAGTGCCTGGTGGTCGAGATCGTTCCACGCAAGAACAGCAAGGCGATTTGCTCGGGTTGCTCCAAGCCGGCACCTGGGTACGATTGCAGCGGCAGTCCTCGTTTGTTTCAATTTGTTCCAATGTGGGGGGTGTTGGTGTATTTTAGCTACCACATGAGACGGGTACAGTGCTCCAATTGCGGAGTGAAGGTCGAGAAGGTGCCCTGGACCAATGGGAAGAGCCAGATGACTCATGTCTATCAGCTTTTTTTGGCGCGATGGGCTCGAAGGTTGAGCTGGAAAGAGACCGCGTCGGTTTTTCGGACCAGTTGGGACAATGTTTACACCTCGGTGCGGATGGTGGTCGATTACGGGCTCAAACACCGTTCGCTTGGAGGAATCACAGCAATCGGGGTGGACGAGATCCAGTGGAGGAGAGGCCACGATTACCTGACGCTCGTCTATCAAATTGACGAGGGATGCCGACGGCTGCTGTACGTAGCCGAAAAGCGTACGGTAAAGTCATTGCTGGGTTTCTTTCGCAAGCTCGGCCCGGAACTTTCCTCCCAAATCCGCTACGTTTGTTCGGACATGTGGCAGCCCTATCTGAAAGTCATCGGCAAGAAAGCGCCTCACGCCCTGCACATTCTCGACCGCTTTCATATCGTCGCGAACCTGGGCAAGGCGATTAACGAGATCCGGGCCGGTGAGGCCAGGAAAATGCGGCAGGAAGGATACGAGGAAGTGCTCACGCACACAAAATACTGTTTCTTGAAAAACCCGGAGAACCTTACCCCGAAGCAAAAACTCAAGCTCAACGACATTCTTCAGTACGATCTCAAAAGCGTCCGCGCCTATTTGCTTAAGGAGGCATTCCAACCCTTCTGGAGCTACCGAAGTCCTTACTGGGCGCAATGGTACCTTGAGAAATGGTGCGCCCGGGCGATGCGCTCGAAGCTTGAGCCGATCAAGAAGTTCGTCAAGTCGCTGCGTAAACACCAGCCGCTGATCATGAACTATTTTAAAGCGAAAAAACGCTTTTCCTCCGGCGTTGTCGAGGGCATGAACCGGAAAGTAAATCTGGCTACCAGAAAAGCCTACGGATTTCGCACCTTCAACGCCGTTGAAACCGCCTTATATCACAACATGGGGGACCTTCCCGAACCGGAAACCGCCCACGAATTTTTCTGAAGAGGCA
>JBJHCX010000255.1:0-1842 GCA_050486245.1 Rhodohalobacter sp. | reverse complement strand
TAGCTCTTCATCAGGTCGACCAAATACCGCTCCTTCTTTCCTTTGTCGAAAAAGTCGGGATGGCGCACTTCGAGGGCGTAGTGCAGGTGTACCGGCAGGTTTTCAATCAGCCGCTCCAGTTTGTCCATCTCATTAAAAGAGAACTGTGAGCTGAGCTGGATATGAAACGGCCCGAGCTTGGTTCGTATCGGCTCAAACAGCTCCAGAAACGAGAGCACTTCATCATCCACATCCTTGAGGCGCTTGTAGTGGGTGATACTCTGCGGAAATTTAAAACAGAACTTAAATCCGTCAGGTACCTGCTCCCCCCACTTCCTAACCGTTTCAGCCGTTGGTGCACGGTAAAAAGTGGTATTTCCCTCCACTGAATTAAAAACAGACGCATACTGCTTCAGGAAATCACTTTGCGAGGCATCATCCGTAAAAAAGTTCCCTTTCCACTCTTTAAATCCCCACTGGGTGAGGCCGATATGGTATTTTTTTATCGCCATCAGATCAACTCTTTAGCTGTTTAACCCGGCTGTAAGTAACAAAATTCCCGGACGAATATCTGCATCCTGTCGTTGCAGCAATACATCTTTTAACGTTAAATCAGAATCCGCAGTTTGATTCTTACACCCAGATCGTGCAATATAGAGGAAATTTTAACCTGAATACCTTCTCGATGAAATCATTTGCTACGTTTACTCTGCTGCTCGTTATTCTGCTGGCCGGCTGCCGGCAGGCACCTCAATCAGACCGGGACGGCCTGACTCTTGACCAGCTCGATCCCCAAATCGAAGAGATGCTCAGCCTCGTTTCGGCTGATACCCTTGAAACCAATACCTATCGCCTGACCGATTTTGGTACCCGCCATACCCTCTCTGAAACGGAAAGTGACGAGTTTGGCATTGGCGCAGCAAGACGCTGGATCAAAGCTGAGATGGAGCGTTACAGTGCTGAATCGGGCGGACGCCTGGAGGTGGAGTTTCACAGCTATGTGCAGGAGCCCGTTGGTCGTATTAATGAACCGGTGGAGATTGTGAATGTCGTGGCTACCCTTCCCGGCAGTGATCCGGATGACGACAGGATCTTTGTGGTCAGCGGACATTATGATTCGCGCGCAACCAATGTGATGGATGCCGAAAGTGATGCACCGGGTGCCAATGACGATGCCTCGGGCACAGTAGCCGTCATGGAAATGGCCCGCATTATGTCGAATTACGATTTCCCGGCAACCCTGGTATTTATGGCGGTAGCCGGTGAAGAACAGGGGCTTTTCGGAGCTCGCCGGTGGGCTGAAGAAGCACATGAACAGGGCCTCAACATCGCGGGCATGTTCACCAACGATATCATCGGAAACCACGCTTCAGATGACGGGGCGCTGAGCGACCCCTACAGGGTGCGTCTCTTTGCCCAGGGTATCCCTGTTACCCGTGAGCCCGACCAGGAGCTGCTGGCCTATATCCGGACCGGGGGTGAAAACGATCTGCCAACGCGCCAGCTTGCCCGCACCATCAAGGAGACAGCCGAAAGTTACCTGCCGCAGATGGATGTCTGGATGATCTACCGTCCCGACCGCTATTTGAGGGGAGGCGACCACCTTCCGTTTCTGGATTTGGGATACCCCGCCGTCCGCTTTTCGGAACCCAACGAAGAGTTTAAACATCAGCATCAGGATGTTCGTGTTGAGGATGGCGTGCAGTATGGCGACCTGCCAGAGTTTGTAGACTACCCCTATGTGGCACGAGTCACACAGGTCAATATGGCCGCACTGGCCAACCTGGCGCGTGCCCCGCAGCAGCCCCGTAATGTCGGCATGAACATTTCACGGCTGGAGAACGACACCCGCCTGAGATGGGA
>JBJHCX010000254.1:0-1858 GCA_050486245.1 Rhodohalobacter sp. | reverse complement strand
CAGATATCGTGACCGTGGCAGCCAGCTCTCCACCAACAGCCATATAGATTACGGAGCCATTTTCATCCCCCGCCGGGCCGTTGAGCGGGATGCCCTGTTTCTCCATCAGCCTGCGGTTTCCGACAAATACCGGGCGATGATCTGTAGTCGCAGAGATTCCCATGCCGGAATGTTCCTGTTGATTTGTTATCTGAGGAACTGTTCCGGCATGATCAGACAGGTGCTCGGCAACCGCTTTAGCGATTGGATGTGCAGAACCCTGTTCAACTGCATAGAGAATGGACAGGGTTTGTTGCGGGTTGTCTGTATAGGTGCGGATCGAATCAATGCCAAAACGCCCTTCCGTCAGGGTACCGGTTTTATCGAATACTACTGTCTCTACACTTCTGAGGGCATCCAGGTAGTTGGCGCCTTTCACCAGAATTCCATTTTGTGATGCGGCCCCGATACCGCCAAAATAACCGAGTGGGATCGAGATGACAAGGGCACACGGACAGGAGATCACCAGAAAGACCAGTCCGCGATAGAGCCACTCCTCAAAAACGTAGCCGCTCACAAAAAAGGCGGGAAGCAGAACCAGCATTGTTGCCAGGAAGACAACAATTGGTGTATAGACTTTTGCAAACTTCCGAATGAACAGCTCAGTTTTGGCTTTTCGGGTTGAAGCCTCTTTAACCATCTTTAAAATTCGGGAGATGGAGCTGTTTTCATAACTACTGGTGACTTCCAGCTCAAGGATGCGGTTCAGGTTGACCATGCCGGCCAGTACCGTATCGCCTTTCCGGTAGGTGCGGGGAAGGCTTTCGCCTGTCAGTGCGGATGTGTCGAATGTGCTGTATCCGCTGAGTATCTTTCCATCCAGGGGGACGCGTTCACCGGGACGTATCTGAATGACCTCTCCGGGAGAAATGGATTCCGGATGGACCTCTTCAAATTGTTTGTTTCGTTTGACACGGGCCGTTTCAGAACGCACATCCAGAAGTGATTTGATGTTCTCTTTGGCCCGGTCGACGGCCCCCTCCTGAAAGGCTTCGCCGATCGAGTAGAATAACATCACGGCAACCCCTTCAGGGTATTCACCAATGTAAAACGCACCGATTGTTGCGATTCCCATCAGGAAGAATTCGGAAAAGACCTCACCCTGTTTTAGCAGAGTCCACGCCTGTCTCAGAACCGGAAGCCCGACAGGGAGGTAGGCCACACCGTACCATGCCAGCCGCACCGGTTCGCTGAACCAGGGTGCATGCAGAATGTAATCAAACAGCAGTCCTGCAATGAGCAGAAGAAAACTTGTGATGGGCCGCCAGTGTTTGGCGGGTTGGATGGGCTTGCTGCCTGCACTCTTTTCGAAGTCTATTTCCGTCTCACAACTGCAGTGTGCGTGATGATTGTGTGTATGATTCGACATGAGCTAAAAAACGACTTGGTATAATCAGTTATGTGACTACTTTTCCTGTGCTTACTGAAGGCCGGCAATGTTAGCCGATTCAGCCTTTGTAAAGATAGGGGCTCACGCGTTGCAACACTATTGCAAAGGTCAGGAGATGCAGGAGGGGCATTCACCGGTAATGACAAAGTTGCCGTGATGCGGGTTAAAGTCATCCGGAAGAGAGAATTTCGGAATAGCCATTTCTGTAAAACAGAAGGTGTTTTGACAGGCAGAGCAGTAGAAGTGCAGGTGAAGGTCATCGGGATAGGAGCAGGTGCAATCTTCGGCACAGAGGGCATATTTGGCACTGCCGCTTTCATCATGGATCTGATGGGCCAGCCCGCGTTCCAGAAAGGTTTTCAGTGTTCTGTAGAGCGTGGTTCTGTCTGAGCGGGAAAAGTGTTCTTCCAGATCAGACAGGCTGACGGC
>JBJHCX010000253.1:0-1883 GCA_050486245.1 Rhodohalobacter sp. | reverse complement strand
GGCAGACAGCCTGGAAGAGCATATCGCATTTCGACAGATCTTTCAATGGCAGCTCAGGGAGATGGATACCAATCGTATTCGGGAATGGATCCTGCAGTCGGGAATTCTGCCCGAAGGATGGTCCGGCGAAAAAGCGTTCACCGGCTTGCTCACAGGAGCCGACTCGATCATAAACCGGCTTCGGGATCTGGGGATGGAGCCTAATTATCATATTAATGATATTCACATCATATTAGGAGACAATACGTTATATGGAACAGTTGAGAGTTATTCAAAGGATATGCCGGTACAGGTTAACCCGTCGAGGCTGGGCGGGAAAAACCTCTTTAAAGCGTGGCTGAACCACCTTGCACTGGAGGTGACAATGGGCGAAGAGTTTTCCGGTTCCTATCTGATAGGCGAGGCCAGGAAGGGAGATCCGTCTCTGTTCAGGTTCACCCCGGCAGGAAATGCCGAGGAGTTGTTGGCCGGCTTTGCAAATCTCTGCCTTGAGAACAGATGGAAGCCGCTGCGATTTTTTCCGGATACGGTTTGGGAATATCTCACCGAACTGGAGAAGAAGGGCGAGAAGTCTGCGCTGAAAAGTGCACGAAAGAAGTTTGAAGGCGGGCAATTTGCACCTTATGCTGAACGTGACCGGCTGTCGGTCAAGCTGCTTTATGGCCCCGGACTTGAATTCGGGGAGTCGCTGATGGATGGAATGTTCCTGGAATGGATGAGTGAAATGAAAAACTGTATGGAGGAGCTCTGATGGCAAAACGACTGAGATCAATCTATAACCTGGCATGGGAGTCCAGGTGTATCATTGAAGCCAATGCCGGAACCGGGAAGACCTATACCATTGTGGGGCTGTTCCTGAGGCTGCTGCTCGAAAAAGGGCTCGGGGTTGACCAGATACTGGTGGTAACATTTACCCGTAAAGCGGCCGGTGAGCTTCGGGAGCGTATTTTGTCGGCACTTCGGGAGGCGTTGAAAGCCGTGACGGGTGAAACTGTCCCTGAGGATGCATTTCTGAAGGAGATGGCCGAACGAACAGGGGAGAAGGAGGAGGCTGCTAAGCGAATCAGGCATGCAATTCTAAATTTTGATGAAAGCCTGATTTCGACTATCCACGGATTTTGCCAGAAAATATTGATGGAAGAGGCGCTGCTGGCCGGCTCCTCATTTGATGCGGAGGTGACCCGGAACGACCGCGAGTTTGGAGAGGCCGTTCGCGACTTCTGGCGAGCATACAGTGCCGAAAACAGTCAATCTGAAATCGGAAAGTTCAGGCTGGAATACCTGTACAAAATGGGGAAAACGCCCGATGAACTGAAAACCGGGCTCAAACTGCTATTCTCCAAACCCTATGCAGAGCTGGAGGGACACGCAGAACCCAACCCAGATCAGCAAATCGAGGCTCTGCTGGAGATGCGCAGGCGAATGAAGGAGTCGTGGATGCTGTACAAGGACTTTATCAGAGAGGAGTTTCTGAAATGCGACCTGAGCCGGTTTGCCCAGCATGCGGAAAGCAGAATCAGCAACATGGATGATCTCCTGAACTCCGAACTTCATGAGCAGTTGACAATCGAACAGTTGAAATATTTCAGGTGGAGCTTTTTGAATGATGACAGCAATCTTACTGGCAAGGGGACCAGAAAGCCGAAGCACTGCTCTTTTTTTGACCTGGCAGATCAATACTCAGAACTGACCGATAGAGCAGGTGCCTTAAAAACGGCGCTTTTACTGGAAATTGTCGGACGTATTTCAAAACGAAGGGAAGCACTTAAAAGGGATACGGAGACATATAGTTACGATGACCTTCTGATAAAACTTCGAGATTCGCTGAGCAGCGGTGAAAATGCCGGCAGCCTGGCCCGGAAGCTTCGCAATCGCTATCCGGT
>JBJHCX010000252.1:0-1888 GCA_050486245.1 Rhodohalobacter sp. | reverse complement strand
AGCGAAACCACCGAGCTGAGAGACAAACTGGAGAGCAACACAAACTATTTCAGAAAGGCGATGTCCGATGCCGGATTTGATATCAAGCCGGGTACACACCCGATTGTGCCGGTGATGCTCTATGATGCAAAAACTTCACAGGATTTTGCCGAAAAGCTGCTTGAAAAAGGTATCTACGTGATCGGATTCTACTACCCGGTGGTTCCAAAAGGAGAAGCCAGAATTCGCGTTCAGCTCTCTGCAGTTCACGAAAAAGAACATCTTGACAAGGCCATTGAAGCCTTTGCCGAAGTTGGAAAAGAGCTGGGCGTGCTGAAATAACAAGCACCAAGAGCCAAACAGCAAGTAACAAGCACCAAATTCCAAGTAACAAGCACCAAATTTGGGATTTGAGATTTGAAACTTTTTGACAATCATACGACTGAACTTACATGAAGAATAAAATTTTAATCACCGGTGCCTGCGGACAGCTGGGCAGTGAACTTACCGCCGAGTTAAGGGCCATTCATGGAACCGAATCTGTCATTGCATCCGACATTCGTGAGCCGGAGGGTCAGCCGGGCGACGGGCCGTTTGAGCTGCTCGATGTTATGGACAAGGCACGGATTGAAGAGGTGGTGCAGAAGCATGATATAACCATTATCTACCACCTGGCAGCACTGCTCTCGGCCAATGCCGAACAGAATATCGATCTTGCGTGGAAACTCAATATGGACGGACTGCTTAATGTGCTGAATATTGCCAAAGAGAAGGGGCTGGAGCGGACCTTCTGGCCAAGCTCCATTGCCGTTTTCGGTCCGGATGCCCCCAAGAATGGGACGCCGCAGAACACGCCTGCCAATCCGACGACGGTCTACGGGATTACAAAAGTGGCCGGTGAGCAGTGGTGCGCGTACTATCACCGAAAATTCGGGGTGGATGTTCGCAGCCTCCGCTATCCCGGACTGATCGGGTATAAATCCCTTCCCGGAGGCGGCACGACCGACTACGCGGTCGATATTTACCATAAAGCGCTCTCCGGTGAAACCTTCTCCTGTTTTCTGGAAAACGATACGGCACTGCCGATGATGTATATGAGCGATGCGGTGAAAGCGACCATCGACCTGATGCAGGCACCGGAAGAACAGGTGAAAGTACGAACCAGCTACAATGTGTCAGCGATCAGCTTTACACCTGAAGAGATTGCCGAATCGATCAAAAAGCAGATTCCAGGATTTGAAATCACCTATAAACCTGACTACCGACAGGAGATTGCAGCCTCCTGGCCCGACAGCATCGACGACTCAGCCGCACGCAACGACTGGGGCTGGAAGCATGAATATTCCCTCGAAAAAATGACGAAGGATATTCTGGACAACCTGCCTGCTGTTATTGAAAAGGCGTAAGCAGCAGACGGTCACTGGCAGATAGGCAGCCTATTGGCCATTTATGTTTATAAAGCCGGAAGGTTAATCATCTGCGAAACTCTGCGCTAAACTCTGCGCACCTCTGCGAGAAACAATACTTTTGATTCCAGACAGATTAATGCGGTAAGGCATTGGATTGTAGTTTGAGTTATTGGAATTTTGATTTGAGTTGAAAAAAGAGTTCTCGCAGAGTTACGCAGATGACCCGCTGATTTTCGCAGAGGAACCCATGCCATTCCGTTTTTCCGTGGCAAAATCGCATACTACTGAACCCTCAAACCTGAATGAATGCCGATTGAACCTGAACAGATCATCCTGATTATCGAAGCCGCGGGAACCTTTGCCTTTGCCGTCTCAGGGGCAGCGGCTGCGATACGGAGCCGGTTCGATCTGTTCGGAATTTTTGTTCTCGCCTTTGTGACCGCCATTGGCGGCGGAACCATCCGTGACCTGCTTATTGGCAACCTTCCGGTAAACTGGCT
>JBJHCX010000251.1:0-1920 GCA_050486245.1 Rhodohalobacter sp. | reverse complement strand
GACCACAGCGGCAACACCTTCTTTTGGAAAGGAAAGTACCACTACGACCTGAACAACCGCGACACCCTGGATACCCAGCTCAACGTGTTCGAACATTTTGATCCGATCATTCCTGATTCCTATAAAGATTCAAAATTTGTAGCCCTTGGCAATATTGAGCCGAGTCTGCAGGGTAAGGTGCTTGATCAGGTGAACAAGCCCGATTTTGTGGTGATGGACACGATGAACTTCTGGATTGAGGGAACCCCGGATGCCCTCAAAGAGACGCTGAAAGGCGTCGACCTGCTGGTGATAAACGACTCTGAAGCGAGAGAGCTGGCCGAAGAGCCCAACCTGATCAAGGCGGCCGACAAAGTGCGCGATATGGGTCCCTCGTCTCTCATCATTAAGAAAGGCGAGCATGGAGCCCTGCTGTTTACGGGCGATGAGATCTTCTCTGCACCGGCCTATCCGGTGATCGATATCTTTGACCCGACCGGCGCCGGCGATACCTTTATGGGCGGACTGCTGGGGTGGCTCTCCTATACCGACGACCTGACTCCGACCAACCTCCGAAAAGCCGTGATTTTTGGCTCGGTCATGGCCAGTTTCTGCGTAGAAAAATTTGGCCCGGAACGTCTGAAAGACCTCACCGAAAAAGAGATTTACGACCGCTATCGGGAGTTCCGCCGCCTGAGCCAAATCCCGGAAATTGATTGACCAGGTTCAAATGAAAACGATTTTTCTCGCTTCCGGCAACCCGCATAAAATAGACGAACTGAAACAGGTTCTGTCTCCCCTTGGCATTACGCTCAAGTCGACACTTGACTATCCCGGTGCCGTTGAGGTGGACGAAGATCAGCCCGACCTGAAGGGGAATGCACTCAAAAAGGCACGCCACTGGCATTCGGTTACCGGCCTGCCATCGCTGGCCGACGATACCGGGCTCGAAGTCGATGCCCTGGGCGGAAAGCCCGGTGTTCACTCTGCAAGGTATGCCGGAGAAGATTCAGGCTATGTGGATAATGTAGCCAAACTTCTGGATGAGCTGACCGGCGCAGAGAACCGGTCGGCCCGCTTTCGAACGGTGATCGCTTTTGTAACCGGTGAGGAAGAGAACATTTTTGAAGGCACCTGCGAAGGCGAAATCATCACGGAACGCAGGGGAGAGAAAGGGTTTGGCTACGACCCGGTCTTCATCCCGGAAGGGTACGAACAAACCTTCGCCGAACTGAGCTCAGAAGAGAAAAACCGAATCAGTCACCGGGGCCGCGCCGTCCGTAAATTCATCGATTACCTGGCGGAATAGCTGTTAAAAAACTCTGCGAACCTCTGCGGTTCATCTGCGCACCTCTGCGAGAAAAAAAATCGAGATGACTGGCTGTCAGCCAAAAGTATCATCGAGCCTTCATGACCCCTGGTTTCTCGCTGAGTTTCGCAGAGTTGTTCGCTGAGTTTCGCAGAGGGTTTTGCAGATTGAACTACTGAATTCTATCATGTCACTGTTCTTTCACTTTGAATCCATTCTCTAAATTCCGTTCTTTTACAGGTTCATAAACAAATTGGATTCATGGGATTTACACTGCTCGACGGCATAATTATCGTTCTCTACCTGGTGGCTGTTGCCGTATTCGGCATCTGGTCGGCCGGAACGCAAAAATCGTCAACCGACTATTTTCTTGGCGGACGCGAAATGCCGTGGTGGGCCATTCTCTTTTCGGTGGTCGCCACAGAAACCAGTACCCTCACCTTCATCAGCATTCCCGCAGTGGCCTATGGCGGCAACCTGATGTTCCTGCAGCTCACCCTGGGCTACATCCTGGGACGCATCATCGTGGCCATCTGGTTCCTGCCGGCATATGTGAAAGGTGAGATGACCACCGCATACCAGTTTCTCGAAAAACGTTTTGGCTCGGGCATGCGAAAAGCAGCCAGCTCCAC
>JBJHCX010000250.1:0-1922 GCA_050486245.1 Rhodohalobacter sp. | reverse complement strand
TATATATGGCCTCCAAAGTCAATAGGCAATAACATTTCCAGGCAAGAAATATGACTCTCCCTGCCTTAAGTTCTATTCGATTGCAATCATAGACATTGTTCTACAGGTATTTTTCAATAATGGATTGCAGCATCATGACTGCACCAAACATATATAGAGGTTCAACGGATACTGACGGAAACTATGTCCAACTTCACTATCCGGCCCTGGATGTTGCAGGACGACCATAGAAAATACTACGTTCCCTGAACCCGGATGATCACGCGGTTGGCTATGGGCGGGTTTCCCCATCCATTCCGGTTATGGTGCATCTCGGAGCAGGGGCAGACCATGTCAATGTCACTGGACACACTGTGGTGAGACCAGTTATCGAAATAATATCCAGGGGCAGCTGCTGCATCCAATCAAGCGGTATAGATCGGCTTTTTGGCTTATCCGGCCGGTGAATGATCGACATCCCTCGTCATCGTGGTAGCAACCGGTAAGAAAGCTCTCGCCTGGTGTCTGAGTTATACGCCGGGCTTGCAGCAGCTCCCCACTTAGTAAGATTCTTATGGGACTTCTTTCAGATTTAAAAATTTGTACTCATCAAAGGGTTCTTTTCGCTTGAGCATGTAATACACAGCGACTCCCAGACGCTTGGCTATGATCGTCAGTGCCTTGCCTTTGCTATGTCGGCTGCTTAGCCGTTGGTAGTACCTCCCAGCCAGATCATTTCCCCGAACATAGAGCAGCGCTGCTTCGGAAAATGCCCACCGCAGATGAGCATTACCAATACGTCCACCTGTAGTACCATAGGTCTTTCCATTTGAGGATTTCTGCCCCTTTACGAGCCGTGCATAGGAGCAAAACTCCCCTCGCCCGCCAAATCGGTTGATGTCCCCAATCTCATACAGGATGGTCAGCGACAGTACATCTCCCACTCCCCGGATGCTTTGCAACAGGTGAAGGCTGATCGGGTCGTGCTGCTTTGCCAGGGCCAGGATCTGTTTGTCCAGGTTCTTAATGATTGGGTCGTAGTGGTCAATCATCTTCAGATTGGTTTCGATAATGAGTTGAACCATCCCGACAGCTGTCGGGAGAAAGTGTCCGGCGATATCTTTTCCACGACGGCGGTCTGGTCTGGAGAGACTTCCCAATGGATCCAAATTGTATTGAGTCGTGGTATTTTGAATGTGTCCCAGAAGTTCAGCACGTTTTCGGACTAAGTGAGTTCTACGTCGCATCAAATCACGTGTGGCACGCATTTTTGGTGGATATACATAGGCAACCGGAAAGTTTCCTCCACGAATCAACCGGGCTATTTTCAATGAATCAATTCGGTCATTTTTGGTTTTAACTCCATGGATGGCTTTCATGTAGAGAGCATGTCCCAGGATAAAGTCAATTTCTTCATCTATACATAAATCGGCCAGCCAATACCAGCAAAAAATACATTCCACTCCAACGACAAGACCATCTCTGAAGGGAGCTATGGCCTGCAAAAATCGTTCGGGTTTGCAGGGTATATTTTTGTGATAAACGGTCTTTCCTGTATCGTCCAGGATACACACGTACATCTTTCTTGCATGTAAATCTATGCCGCAGTAATATGAGTGTTGTTTAATATAGAATTTCATGGTTTTCCTCCTTGGGTTTGTTATGAGTTTACCAGAACCGTAATGTACGATTCGGGGAGGAGGCCATGAATAATATCAAGTGTTTCCTGCGGACCGGTTCTGGTTTCTTGCCGGACTTTTGAATTGATTGCCCGGCCGCAGAAACACCAGACCGTTATGGAGCCACACAAATATCTAGTACCAGTTACTACAAAATTCTTTCAGTCCTGAAATTTCATTACATTTCATAAGCAATTGGAATCAAGCTCGTTTATAGTAATGAGTTTATCTCAAAGCTCAAGCAGGTAATAACAGTAAGGTAAC
>JBJHCX010000249.1:0-1932 GCA_050486245.1 Rhodohalobacter sp. | reverse complement strand
CCAGATCGACGGCGATAGTCATATTGGTAGCCATGGGCTCCTCCTGCTCTTTGTTGCTGAAAGCATCACTTCCAGCATGGCACCTGGATGCCGAATAAGAGGGCGGGAGGAGTCCATCCCATCACTGTTGTCGCCCCTACGGGGCTGGGACGGCCTTTCCGCCGCTGCGCGGCTACAAGTCCGCCCCAAAGCCGGGCGTTAGCAGTACCACAATGGAGACAGAATGGAAGTATCGAGAGACTTTGAAAAGTGGGGGCTGCGGTACTCTGGCTGTGACGGTGGAGATATTGGGAGTCCAGCGAACCCGGCGATTTGGGTTTGCGGCATAGAATGGGGTGGCGGCCATACTCCAGAGTCGCTGACGAACCATATGGAAGAGGATGTGAATCACCCGCCAAGAGGGTATGCCGACTGGAAGGAAAACCTTGCCTACATTTTTAACTGGCAAATTATGAAGATACTTTCCGTGATCGACGGCGGTTCAACATCAGAGTACAAAAGGTTCGCGGAGCATGTCCAGCCGTTTGTTGATGGCAGACGTGGTTACTTTAAAATGAATCTCTACCCGATCGGGTTCAAAGATACCAGTCATGCGTGGTGGCACTATAACTTTTCAACCATCACAGGCTTCCAGAGCAAAGCTGATTACCTTGGGTGGTGTTCGGCGTTCCGATTCCCTCAAATACGGAAGTGGACAGCGCAGGCTGCGCCGAAGCTGGTATTATGCTTGGGAAAAACCTACATCAAAGAGTTCCAGTCTGCCTTTTATGATGAGGAGGCTGATTTCACTCACGAAGTCATCGATGATCGGGACCTATTTTGGGGTGTGAACAGCCAGGGATCAGTAGTTGCTGTAGTCCCATTTATGGTGAATCGATATGGCTTGGTTAGAAATGCGTCGATCCAACGATTTGGCGAGCGAATATCGCAACTGCTAACAAATCAAAGCACTCGCACGCAGCAGAGCTGCGCCGGTGTTTGAGGCGTTAAACGGATGAAGCGAGTCCACATCTAATGAGCCATGATCTGCTAATTAAATTTGGCCCCGAAAAGTACATGCAGAGGCTTCTTGAGCAAGGAGAGCTCTACATGAATACGCTCGCATCCTACCGTGGCAATGAACACGATTTGGAGCGGCACGATCCCAATGAAGGGCTAGAACGCATCATGCAGATGAAAGGTGCGAAGCTCACCAGAAAGAACTCTGTTACAGGAAGGGACGAGGAGATTGCACTGCTTACTGGTGGAGTTGGGCGCATAAAGAACAGCAATCTCGATAAGATAAACGTCTACTGCATGTTTTACTTCGTCATTCCATTTGATGAAGATGTCCCTTTGGGCGAAGTAGTGGATGAGCGGGTTTGGAGAGGATTTGGCGATACTGCAGTTATTATCGGAGACGCAGTGGATTTTGTGACCCGCGTAAAGGATGAAGCTCATCATCGTGGGTTGAGTCATTGGCGCAGTAGTGTTGAGTACGTGGATATGAGCAAAAGGCATGATGAGGTGGGCCCGTTTGTGAAAGACTTGGCTTTCTCTCACCAGAATGAGCTACGCATCGCGGTGTTTGATAAAGCCGACAACCCCGGGCCGCTTAGCTTATCCGTCGGGAGCATTGCTGATATTGCGTACCTTGTTCCTGCCTGCGACGTGGGGAGGATAACGGTCCAATCATGTGCCAATACCTAAGACCGTTTAACAAAGCTTATATGGACTCCTCCCGCAAGTAGACAGAGGAAGAGTTTCTGATCAGAGCGAATAGAGAATCGGTTGCGGTCGTATATCCGGCCTGTTTATGGAGTTTTGCTTGTACAAGTTTAGTTATTACCCGACAGTCGGAGTCTCCGGCGCCGTCGATTATGCCGCGTGATCGGCGGCGGTTTCATCCTTGCTGGGGATGAATGGCGGCAGCTTTTTCCTCCCGAGCGCATC
>JBJHCX010000248.1:0-1965 GCA_050486245.1 Rhodohalobacter sp. | reverse complement strand
CGGGGTATGACCTGATCTATGACAAAGCGGCATTGGTTGCCCTTCCTGAAAATTTGAGACACCGTTATGCGGAAAAAATAATCCAGATGGCCGGCGGCAAGGCCCCCATACTCCTGCATCACTTTGAATATGACCCCTCAGAAATGAACGGACCGCCATTCAGCATAACCCCATCAGAAATTGAAAAGCTGTTCGGAAATTCCTGCACGATCACGACACTGGAGACGAACCAATTGGACCTGAACAGGTATGAAAAGTTCAAAAATCGTGGTTTAAAAAGTCGTTTTTGCGAACATTTACTCCTCATAACACCCAAAAATAGACGAAAAACTTGAATATTTGTTAAGATTCACCTTCAAGCGCATTAGAAGGTTGCATATCAAATTACCTGCAATTATTTTCAGTTTCGCAATTTATTACCACATCGTAAACCAACATAATATCTCAAATGGATTTATACACGCGCAATCAGATATTGACAGTCGTTCTTGGCATTCTCATTATCGGGCTCTCCTACTTTCTTTACAGATCGATTGTAGACCCTTATCAGGAAGTGATTGAAGAACGGGAAATGGTAGAACGTGAGCGGCACCGAATGGAGTTGGTTCGCGATGCTTTAGTACAGTACAGAAACCGCAAGGGTAACTTCCCTCCAACAGATGGCGGACTCGACAGCCTGGTTCAGTTCCTCAAGACAGATGAGTTCATGGTAGAGCGTGCCGATTCACTGTTACGGTTCATGCCGCCTTCAACGTACAGTGCAGATTCAATTGTCTATTCTCCGCGCCCGCCGCACAATCGGTTTGAATATACATTAAATGACACCATTCGCCCGCAGCTCTACCTGTTGGTTAACCCTGGAACTGACGATCGTATCGGCGACCTTCAGCGAACGACTCTGCTCAACGCACCAAACTGGAATTAATATGGCTTCAGATGGTTCTTGTCTCGGGGTATCCTATGCCGATAATCACCTTTTTTATTCGGTAAACAGCCCCGGAAAGGAGAACCATTTGAAACATATCGGGTGCATCGATTTTAATTTTGATGTACCTCAGTCTATCATAAGCGGGGATGACAATGGCTTCCCCGCTCTCAAAACGGCCCTTGAAGAGGTTAAAGAGAGGTACCAGTGCAGATCCGTTAAAATTCTTTCTCCGGCTGTTGAAGAGTGCTGGACCATTGTTCCACGGGCTGTCTATGAAGACCCTTCAGAACGGGAAACCCATGTAAGCCTGCTCATGCATGGAACAGACCGCAGTCAGGTAGAACCGACCTGGATCCCCGTCAGTAATGTAGATTATAAACTTCTTGTACTCAGAAACCGGGAAACCATGAAAGGGTTTCATCACCTCCTCGGCTCCTTTCATGACTCTGAATATGTCTCCGAATTTGAGATCGGGGCCGACTGGCAGTCTCACAAAAATGTGAACGGATCATTCATGAAGGTCAACTGTTCCAAAGGTTATATTTCAGCAGCTTCATTTATTCTCGGAAAATTGCGCGGATGCACTTTTATACGCTATGAATCGCCTTCCGATCTGCCCTATCTCTGGAATCTCTACGCGAGTAACTTGTCGTGGATGAATGGGTTGCATGACACAATTTATGTATATGGACAGTACAGCCGGGCCGTGATGGAGTCGCTTTCCCCTTTTTGGGATGATTCAGGCGATATCCAGCTGATGAATACCTTAAAAATCATGGGCGTGCAAGCTGAGGAGAAAACGTATGGTTTTCAACTCGAAAGCGCTTATCCGGCTATTATGATGAGCCTTAACAAAGATGCAGAAATTGAACAGCCCGCATCATGAGAATTATTACCGGTACATTAAAAGGCCGAACCATTCCAATGCCTAAAACAGGCTTGCTGCGCCCGACATCCGACCGGGCCAAAGAGGGGATTTTTTCAGTTATCGATGCCCGAACTTACTTCGACAACAACCGAATTCTGGATCTCTTTGC
>JBJHCX010000247.1:0-2004 GCA_050486245.1 Rhodohalobacter sp. | reverse complement strand
CGAGTTCAACCAGCCCGTTTGCCTTCAGGGTGCCTCCGGTTGAGACCAGGTCGGTAATGGCGTCGGCAATTTCAAGCCGGGGAGCAATTTCAACCGATCCGGAGAGCGTGATGATGTCGGCCGACAACTTGTTCGACTCCAGGTACTTGCGGGTCAGTACCGGATAACTGGTTGCGATTCGCTTGCCGTCCAGATCGGCCGGGGCCTGGATGCCGCCGTTCTTCGGGACAGCGATCGACAGGCGGCACACGCCATAATCGAGCCCCTTCAGGATGGTTACATCCGCTTCATCTTCAGCCACGGTGTTGGCGCCGACAAATCCGAGGTCACAAATTCCATCCTGAACATACTCGGGAATATCATCGTCGCGAATGAGCAGCAGTTCGACATCAAAGTTGCGGCACTTGATGAGCAGGCTGCGTTTGTAGTCATCGAACCGGAGGCCGATGCCTTCCAGCAGATTCAGGGTCTTGTCGGTGAGTCGGCCGCTCTTCTGAACGGCAATTCTCAGGGAGGTTGAGGAATCTAAAGTTCTCATGGAAATAAATATAGGTTTATACTGTGAATGTAGTTAGGAAATTGTTGTGCAGTGAAAAAAAGGAGGGGCGGGAGGCCGGGTACTAATGATGCACAACGGGGGCATGGCTGCCGTGATGGCAGTGATGGAGATGGAGAGAGATATCTGCTATAATTTGTAACACAGACAAAAGTTAGGGATTTCATCATTCTAAACCAATTTGAAATCCCAACATCAGCCGGCAGGGGTTTCATTCCATAAAAAAACCCGGCCTGCTGACAGGCCGGGTTTTGTAGTGAGGTAATAGAAGCTGTGTAAACTACTCGCCGCCGTTCAGTTCGATGGTGCCCACAAAGGTGGTGTCAGGGGCGGTGACTTCAATATCTGACAGGACGGTTCTGTTGTAATCGTCGTGTGTGGGTTCAACCGATACCTGGTAGGTTCCCGAAGGGATTCCGATCATCAGGAACTCGCCCTCTTCAGAAGCGCGCGTTCCGGTCAGGGTGTCACTGCCGGCAATGGCATAGACCCACGGGAGAGCTTCTGCGGGATCGATTTCTCCGCCAATCGCGCCGGCCTCGGCCAGGTTAACGGTTCGGATCACCGGTTTTAAGTTGTACTGTCCCGATGATCCGGCTTCCACAATCGACCGGGATGCGTCAAAATCGAGCAGCAGGGTATAGACCGTACCACTCTCGATCTCTGCATTGATATTGAGCTTCAATCCCGATTGCTGCCCGCTGGGCGTTGTCAGTGCAATCGACTCTCCATCCTTGATCAGTTCGTTGTCGTCACCCAGGACAAATCGCATCTGCGAATAGGTTCCGGGCTGCAGGTCGGCTTCGCCTAAAAATTCCATCCTTCCGTTGGTCAGCTCCAGAAGGTCAACCCTTTTGGGATCGTCACTGATGGTTACCCATCCGCTTTCACCATCATCGGCATCTGAACTGATGTGGACTCGAACTTCCTGAATATCGATAAAGACGGCTTCATAGTCGCCGGGTGCGTCGGTCAGCATCACCTGCAGGGTTCCGGGTGTTGTGTCGGTCGACATATCACAAGAAACAAACAGGATAGCTCCCGCTATGACTGTCGAAAGGTATTTGATGAACTTCATAATATTCACTCTTTATTTTATTGTGTTTTGTTCATGGTACACGCTATTTTAATTGTTCAAACAAAGAAATGTTCCAAATCATTGTGAGGAGCAAATTTGAGCCTCTCACACTAAAATGCTGAATAACTACTAATGAAGACGATAGCACAGCTTACTTATATACCTCTCTACTCAGAACACCCGAAAGAGCAGGTTCAGGACCTGCTTGAATTTGTTGCTCAACACGATGTGGAAGTGGATGTGAACTACCTCTCTACCAGCATCAAAGGGGATACGGAAGTGGTTTTTGAACTGGTGCGTGAAATTTATGAGACGATGGCCGTTGAAGGGCAGAAGTTCCGGTTTCATGTAGAGCTTCTGAGTCCGACCC
>JBJHCX010000246.1:0-2050 GCA_050486245.1 Rhodohalobacter sp. | reverse complement strand
CTTCCAAAAGTGATGGGAAGGTTCGAAGCCTGTTTTCATCTTCGGTTGTGGTTCGGACCTTCAGTTCCGTGGGGGTGTCCGGACGTACAGGTTCACTCCCGCGTCGTTCGGGAATCAGTACTGCAAAAAGGTTTCGGCTGTCGGCAGCCCACTGAATACCCGTGTGCAGTGTTGCCAGCACCGGTCGGCGGGTCACCTGCCGCGTGGAACCTGAACTTGCATCGGTTACATAGATGTGCGTGGCATCCTCACTGTGCCCGTACCAGGCAATTTTCGATCCGTCTGGCGACCATTCGGTATGGCTGATTGTCAGTCCGTCGGGAACCCGAAGGGATCGTTTTTCACCGGTGCGGGTGTTGACCAGCTCAAGTCCGGCAGTCGCTCTCTGAGTGGTCAGTGAGCGTGTGCGGTTTCCTTTGTAATCGATCTGCAGCCCCGCAATGTTGTAGTGCGGTTTTGCAAAATAGGAGAGGGGTGTAATGCCAACACGTACTCTGTTGATGACATAGTCGCCATTCGGGCTCATTTCATCGAATGTCACATTTTCATGCGAAGGGGCCAGTATTTCCTCTGAAATTGATTCTGGCGGAGTGAGATAACTGTCGCTGAAGTCCTGGGCTTTCAGGTCTGTTGAAAATACCAGGATGAGTAACCCGGCTAGTAGAGCCGGTACAATTCGTATGCTTTTATTCATTTGAAGATGATTCAGTTAATAGTAGTGTATAATCATTGGCAGAAACCATGGTGAGTGGGTTAGCATGGTTTCTGCCAATCATTCTACCTATCGGTTGTGTATAAAAAAAGCCACCCGAATATTTTCGGGTGACTTTTATGATTTTTTAACAATTCAAGGCATAAAATAATCTGAAGGTATTAGTCTGAGTCTTTTTCAATACTCAGGTTCATATCTTTCATATTCGATGCCACGCCCAGCTCTGAGCCTGGTTGTAACTCAAGTGTTACAGAGTAGCTCTCGCCGTTTGCGATATTATCTGCATGGATCTCCACTTCCACGGTTCCGTGGTTGGAATTTGCGGGAATCACCACATCACTGCTCAGCAGGTCGAAGTGTACTCCCTCGTCAGCATCTGTATCGGCAACGGCCACACCACCGGTTCGGTCTGAACCGGTTTGTGCGCCAATAAGCTGTACTTCAAGAGATACAATTTTGGATTCGGTCTGATCCGCATCCAGGTTTGCAGTGTACGATAGTGAACTGCTTGCCGGATTTGGCGGAGCCCACTCCAGCTGGTTGATATCATCCAGGTGGAATTTCGATGCGTGGTCTTCGAAGCACCCCCACAATAGCAGCGGCAGTGCCATCAAAAGGGCAAATTTTATGATTTTTGTGTATTTCATAATCTATTGGTTTTTAAATTCTTAACTAGAGCTTTGGCTTAGTAGCCCGGATTTTGATCCAGCTGCGGGTTGTTGTCCACTTCTGAAGTTGGAAGCTGGCCCAGAACCCGAATATCATCATAGGGAACGGTTGTAGCGTCCTGCTGCTTTGTGATATCCATTGCTCGTCGTTTCAGGTCGTAAAAGCGATGGCCTTCAAAATTCAGCTCACGTCTTCGCTCAACCATCACCTCATCGATGATCTCATTGGCATCTGCAGATACAAATGGATCGAGGCCTCGTGCCGTTTGCAGGGTTTCAAGTGCGGCCAGGGCTTCAACAATGCGATCCTCTTCTGCATGAGCTTCAGCCATGATCAGGTACATTTCCGGGAGACGAATCAGGGGCACATTATCATCAAACGGACCTGTTGAGCAGTCCCATTTCAATGTATATGGATACCCATCATCGTGAACTTCGAAGAGATAGTTTCGATAGTCATCTTCATGAAACTCATCCAGCAGGTTCTGCGAAGGAATCACGTCGAACCAGTGAGTCGGGTTGGTGTATGGGCAGAGGCCCACATTTGAACCCAGGCTCTCCTCAACCGGATCGATGGAGAGCTCCAGGATCGACTCAGGATTTGGTGTCTGGTTAAACGGGTTTGCGATAAAGGCACTTTCGGTGTCTACAAGCTCTACATTTGTACTCG
>JBJHCX010000245.1:0-2057 GCA_050486245.1 Rhodohalobacter sp. | reverse complement strand
GTTTCAAACCGGGCTTTTCGGGCAATCATCACACCGTAGCGAATATCGTCAATTCCGTCCGTGGTGTGTGCATCGGGATTGATGGAGGTGATCAGCCCGGCCTCTTTGGCCTTGTTGCCGTAACGCCAGTCGAGGTCGAGCCGCCAGGGGCTGGCGTTGATCTCAATGACCGTGTTATGTTCAGCAGCCAGCTCGATGAGACGGTTCATGTCAAGCTTGCTCTCATCCCTTTTCAAGAGAAGGCGCCCGGTAGGGTGGCCGATCATGCGGGTGTGGGGATTGCGGATGGCTGCTTCAAACCGTGCCATCATCTTCTCCTGAGGCATCTCCAGTGCGCTGTGAACACTGGCGATGACAAAGTCAAAGCCGGCCAGGATCTCATCCGGATAGTCAAGGGATCCGTCGGCCAGAATGTCGGATTCTATCCCTTTGAAGATCTTGAAACGGACTCCTTCCGATTCAAATTCAGCATTCAGCTTGTCGATTTCATCCCACTGTTTTTTGACCTCGTCGATGGTGAGTCCGCCGGCATAAGCCGCCGTCCTGGAGTGGTCGGTCAGAGCCAGGTATTCATACCCGCGGTCGATGCAGGCCTGAGCCAT
Source organism: Rhodohalobacter sp. (assembly GCA_050486245.1). Taxonomy (GTDB): domain Bacteria; phylum Bacteroidota; class Rhodothermia; order Balneolales; family Balneolaceae; genus Rhodohalobacter. Next base: position 1,455 of record JBJHCX010000245.1, on the reverse strand, counting down.
CTGTCTGATCGTGTATTTCCCATCACTCCATGTAGAGTGTGCGTGAACAACCCCTTTGATGTCTGATTCTGCAACCAGCGGCATCGTTTCATGGTTTTCGTAAAACTCAAACTCTCCGCGGTCTTCACGGTGTTCGGGCGGCACAAAGTGGAGCCCCAGTTTTTGGTAGATATCCGCTTCTGTCTGTGTCTTGACGGGCTGATCAAAATCGGTCTCTTTCTCTTCATTCAGTTTAAAGAGTCCGTACTCGTTCAGGGCCATGCCGCGTTCACGGGCACGCTGGCGCATCACAATATTGTGTTCTTTGCTGCCCGTAAAGTACATGAGGGCTGCTGCGAACGCTTCAGGTTGTACGATTCGCAGGTCAACCTGCCGGCCATTCTCGGTGCGGACAGAGCTTTTGGTGTCGCCGCGTCCCAGTACTTCTACCACCAGTTCGTGATTGACAAATGCCTCAAAGATCGATGCGGCCCGGTCTTGATTGGCTGCAACCAGAATGTCGATATCCCCGATCGTTTCGCGCGAGCGGCGCAGGGACCCGGCAATTTCGCACTGCTGCACCCCATCCAGGTTTTTGACAAACTCAAAAACCGGCTCTGCAATCTCAAGGGCCTGATCAAGCCGTGCCCGTTCCCCGAACTTTTCGAGGTACTCTATCGACTTGATAATCTTTTCGGCCGATTTTTTCCCCAGCCCGGGAAGATCGGCAACCGCTCCGCTCTGGCAGGCCTCTTTCAATTCGGTGATTTCGGTGATGCCCAGCTTTTGATGGATTTTGACAATGTTTTTGGGTCCCAGTCCGGAGATATTCAGCCACTCCATCAGCCCTTTGGGTACGCGCTCTTTCAGATCTTCAAGCACCGGCATGGTGCCTGTTTCGGCATACGCCTTGATATCTTCTGCGATCGATTTTCCGATCCCCTTGATGTCGGTCAGCGAGTCGTTCTCGATATGGGTGGAGATCTCCTCGTTCAGTGCCTCGATGGTTTGTGCGGCCCGGTCGAATGCAATAGCCCGAAAACGGTTTTCACCGGCCAGTTGCATAAGGTTGTAGATTTCACGGAGTTTTTCGGCGACTTCCTGGTTGGTCATGGATTGATATAGCGTTTATTTGTTCATGTTGTGGCTTTATCGGATCAGTACGGCAACGGCTGCAGCAGGTGCTGGCGAAGCGCTGGGCCGGGAATCGATTGCAATGAAACGGGCCATCCTGCAGGTTAAACGTAAAGCTACAAAAAAGCGATTCATCTCTCATGAGAAAATCGGTGTAAATTTGAAAAAGGGGCTTTCCATTTAGTTTGAAAATCCCCTATCTTTGTAAGCTCTGTTTCAAAAGCAGTTCTGTTGCCCCGGTGGCGGAATTGGTAGACGCGCACGCTTGAGGGGCGTGTGGCCTAACGGCCGTGCTGGTTCGACTCCAGTCCGGGGCACAACAATATAAAAAGGCTCACTGTT
>JBJHCX010000244.1:0-2071 GCA_050486245.1 Rhodohalobacter sp. | reverse complement strand
CCCGTGATGCCAATCGGGGATACCGTCTTTTACAACGACAGGGTTGAAGCCCGCCTTGAATTCACTTCCGATGAAGGCACGTTTACAGGATTCGTTCTCAAGCAGGGAGCCGGCGAACACGCCTTTACCAGAAAGCAATAAGCTTTGCTTCCAATCCAAGCCCGGTTACTCAGCAGGGCTATCTGAATTGAACCATACAACCTATTTTTTAACCTGATGAAATTTCTCTGTCTTCTATTCAGCCCTCTCTTTTTTGCAATGTCTTTACATGCCCAACACGCACTTTCGCCGGGCAGCTGGGGCGGAACCCTTGAGTTCGGCACTCAGTCCACTCCCTTTTACCTGGATTTCCGTAAAAATGAAGAGAATGAAATCACCGCTCATTTAACGCTACCTGTCACCAATTTCCATGAACTGTCACTCGGCAAGGTTGAATACGCAGAAGACCGTTACAGGGCGGGTACCATTCAATTTTCCATTGATCATGAGGGCAGCAAGATTAAAGGCTCATTTATCAGCACACCAAGAGACCTGAGATTCTCACTATCCCCTGCTGAAAAGATGCCGGAAAAGAAAAAGCCCTTCGATGGGGAATTCACCGCACAGCCTGACTGGACCTTCAAAACAGGCGGAGCCATTTGGAGTGGTGCTGCCACCGATGGGCAGCAGGTGTTTATTGGAAGCACCGATGGCAACCTGTACTCCCTGGATTCTGAATCGGGTTGTCAAGTGTGGTCCTTTGAAACCGGAGGGCCCATCTTTTCATCCCCTTTGGTCAACGGAAAATATATCTATACTCTCTCGGACAACGGTTTTCTGTACAAGCTGAGAAAAGAGAACGCTGAACCGGCCTGGGCCTTCGAAACCGGGGCTGCAGACTGGGTGCGCAGCCTTCCCGACGATGATGAACCCGGTTACGACACCATGGGTCCTGCGCCGGTCATTTCGGGTGATAAGGTTTTCATCGGCAGCCCGGACGGGCACATCTATGCGATTGATCAATTCACCGGCGAAGAAAACTGGCGATTTCGGACAGACGCCCCTGTTCTCTCCACTCCGGCTGTTGAAAATGGCATCCTCTATATTGGCAGCAACGATCATCATCTGTACGCCATTGAAGCTGAAACCGGAAAACTGAAATGGAAGTTTGATACCGGCCAGGCGGTGATTTCATCACCTGCTGTACAAAATGGCCTGGTGATTACGGGCAGCCGGAGCGCCGACCTCTTTGCCCTTGATGCTGAGACTGGCGATCCTGTCTGGACATATTTCTACTGGTTCTCATGGGTAGAATCATCCGGCGTATTCCACGATGACCTTTTCTATATCGGTTCATCCGATAATCAGCTGGTTCATGCATTCGATCCTGCTGACGGACAGCTCATCTGGAGTTTTGACACGGGAGGTTCACCGTGGACGAAACCGGCCGTAACGGATGAAACCGTATTTTCCGGGATATTCGGCAACACAAACTACTTTATTGATCACCGCGGAGGGTTTGTTGCCCTGGATCGGAAAACCGGGGATGAAAAGTGGCGGTTTGTGATGCCTGAACTGCCCGGAACTCATATCTATGGTGTGGTCTCATCCCCTGCAACTGCAAACGGAAAGGTCTTTTTTGGTGGACTGGATGGTGTGGTTTACGGATTCAGTGAAAATTAATTCGATTCAGAACAGAAATGCCGCAAAGATCGTCCTGAATTACACGTCTATGAAAAGAACATGGAGGCTGTAAAATTCTATGAGAAGCAAGGTTTTTTGACAACAGAAAAACAAAAAGTTTCGGCCACCGGTGAGTATGAATTCGTGATGGTTTGGACCAAATAGAATTCAGTTATCTGTATTAACAGTATTGAAGTGGAGTTTGAAAAGGATCCTCTCAATAATCCATCTGTTCGCGCAGCAGTTCGGCCCTCGCCTGACGATTTCGAAGCGTGCGCAGGTAGCCGAGTGCCCGGCGGTCGCCGTAATCCTCATAGGCAATTCTCGCCCATTCAATCGCATTTTCAAGATCCCCGTCTATCTCGTTGATGATGGCCATGTTATAATGCGCCCTCCCCGCGATTTTACC
>JBJHCX010000243.1:0-2076 GCA_050486245.1 Rhodohalobacter sp. | reverse complement strand
GAGTAGAGAAGTGGAGAAGTGGAGAAGTGGAGAACGCGCAGCAGTTCTCAAGACTCACGACTCAAGACTCACGTCTATATACCATCTACCATTGACCATCTACCATCTACCATTCCCCCTAACCTAAATCTTCCCGCGTTTTCGCAGGCGGCTGTAGATCCGTTCGGTATCGAGTTCTTTGGGCAGGGGGGCACCGCCGGTGATGTGATCGGCCAGCAGGCCGGCCATTCGGACCGAGTAGATCAGCCCTTTGGAGCCCATGGCCGAGAAGATCAGCAGGTTCGGCTTGAGCCTGTGCCGGCCCAGTACGGGCAGGTGGTTGGATGCCGATGCACGCACACCGGCCAGTTGCCCGGTAATCGTCATTGAATCGGACGCCCCCGGTAATATTTTGTCAAGTTTGCCAAGCAGGCGGTTTCGGGCATCTTCGGTCGTCGTCCGATCTTCGTCAAAATGGTGCTCATAGGTCGAGCCGACAATCAGTTCATTCGGTTTGCGCCTGAGGATATATCCCAGTGCAGAAATGGCCTGATGCCAGGGGATCTCCCGATCCGACTCCAGCAGCAGGATCTGTCCCTTGACCCGGCTGATGCCCAGTTCACTCCAATCTTCAAAGCCGGGGGTATCGGCACCGGCGGCAACGATAACGTGTTCTGCCTCGGCCCGCTGTCCGTCTGCACCTTCCAGGATAAAACCGTTCTCCTGCTCGTGATACTCGGTCCGGGTCCCCCAAAATTCAACCCCGATCGATGAAAGCAGGCTGCGATAGGCAGAGAGGTAGTTGTCTACAAAGACCGTCAACCCGACATGGAGACGGAGTCCGCCATGGTTTTCAGAAATCCAGGGGATCAGCTCCTTTACCTCATCGGCTTCAATCCACTCGACCCACCCTTCGGGCCACGGCACCTCGCGAAGGGAGTTTTGAAAATGTTCTGCCAGCTCCCCGGTAATGGCCGGGCGCAACACGGTATCGCTGCTGAACAGGTCGTCACGGCCTGTCTCTTCAGACAGAGTGCGGATATTTGACAGGAAAGCGTCATAGCACGCCTTGCTGTCCCAGACCAGGTTGGCTTTGCGTCCGGCACACGGATTGACCAGTCCGGCCGGCGGACCCGGTCCGTCCGGATCAACCCTGAACGGATCGATCAGCAGAACTTTTTTTCCTTTCCGGGATAGCCGGTGAGCCAGGGCAACCCCTGCAATTCCGGCGCCGAAAACAGCAGCGTAATAGTTTGACATGAGTGATGAATGAATTTCAATTGGCCATCCGAAACTTACGGGGTGCCGGCGACAGTGACAAACTGAAACATTTTGGCAGAGTTTGGGTTTGGATTGAACAGAAGACACCATCGATCCGGTGTTAGAACAGGGTTATCGGAGAATGCCGCAGGAACGGTGAACCGGGTGAGCTGGATTGCCGCAATCTGCCGGTCAGAGATGAGAAAATGGACTCATCACAGGTGTCAAGGTGCGGCTCAGCCGGCTTTGCGGAAGAGTGCAGGCATCCGTAAAAAATGGTGATTGGATAAAAATCAATGTTGCGATCAGATGAAAACTTTCGGAGTTTTGAGCCATGGGATTTTTTATAAGAAAAGCATTTAAAGCAGGACCGATCCGTTTCAATTTGTCAAAGAGTGGTGTTGGGGTTTCGGCCGGGGTAACCGGTGCAAGGCTCGGGCTCAATAAAAACGGTGCGTATGTGTATGGCGGACGCCATGGACTCTACTACCGTGAACGCATTGGTAAAAAGGGTAAGAAACGGGCAAGGGTAGTACGGCAGTCCGATGGGAAAGCCGTTGAGATCAATCCATCGGGGCCAACCGATATCTTTATCGATACCGGCGCCACCTTTCCGTCGGTGTACGACCTGATTGAACCGCATCCGTGGCCCAACCTGAAAGAGAGGACCGCGTGGTTCCGCCACCCGATTCTATGGGTGCTGATTGCCGGCCTGTTTCTCCTTTCAGGCTACCTGAATGAACCGGTACTTTGGGGTGTTGCAGGCGCCGCTCTTGTGGTGGTTCTGATCGCCGTTCTGAATGACTACCGGTGGCGAAAAAAGGGGCGGACCATGAT
>JBJHCX010000242.1:0-2107 GCA_050486245.1 Rhodohalobacter sp. | reverse complement strand
GGCAACTACCCCGTTCCGGTCGATTTTGGCGTTGAAAAAGAGGAAAACGAGATTATTTAATGGGCTTTCAGCAAGCGAAATTTATTACGAGTGCACCCTCCCTGAAGGAGTGTCCCGATCCTACGCTTCCGGAGTTCTGCTTTGCAGGACGCTCAAATGTCGGGAAATCATCCCTGATCAACCGCATCACCAACAAAAAGAGGCTGGCCCGCACCAGCAACACACCGGGTAAAACGCAGCAGATGAATTACTATCTGATTGACAATGACTTTTACCTGGTCGACCTCCCCGGATTCGGCTTTGCCAAAGCCCCCAAAAAGGAGCGCGACCGATGGGGCAGGGATATCAAGCAGTACCTGATGCAGCGGCCTACACTGCGGCTCATTTTTCACCTTGTCGACTCCCGGCACAATCCTTCCGGACTCGATCAGGAGTTTTTCTATTGGATGGCGTCGAATCAAAAACCTTTTGCCGTATTTATGACCAAGGCCGATAAGCTGTCGGCCAATAAACTGGCTCAATCCAAAAAACATGTCAAGAATACTCTGAAAGAGATGAATATTGACGTGCCCATCATCCCCTGCTCTGCTCAAAGCGGGATGGGTATTGAAGAGATTCAGTCTCTGATCACAGAGTTTAAACAACCCGAATCAGAATAAATCAATCGCTTAAATAATTTTATGTCATTTAAAGCCCTTCTGCTGGATAATGTAGACCCTGTATGTGCCAATGTATTTAAAGAACGCGGAATTGAAGCCGACCAGCCCGGCAAACTGTCCGACGAGGAACTGAAAAAAGCCATCGCTGATGTTGACGCCCTGGTGCTGCGAAGCGGCACCACCGTGACTCCTGAACTGCTCTCGCATGCCACAAAGCTTCGCGTGATCGGCCGGGCAGGGGTAGGTGTTGACAACATCGACATCCCCGCGGCCACCTCCAAGGGGATCCTTGTGATGAACACCCCCGACGGCAACACCATCTCCACGGCCGAACATACCTGCGGAATGATCCTGGCCCTGTCACGAAATATTCCCGAGGCGGTCAGCCGTGTCAAAAGCGGCGGATGGGACCGTAAAGCCTTTATGGGCACTGAAGTTCACGGTAAAAAGCTGGGGATTGTCGGATTGGGCAAAATCGGATCGGAGGTCGCCCTCAGAATGAAACAGTTTGGCATGGGCCTCTATGCCTACGATCCATTCACCACTCACGATCACGCCAAGAGCATTGGCGTCGAGCTCGTGGAGCTGGATGAGCTGCTGGGACTGGCCGACTACCTGACCGTTCACACTCCTCTCACCGAGAAGACCAGGGGGCTGATCTCCATCGAAAATGCATCGAAAATCAAGCCCGGGATGAGACTGGTGAACTGTGCCCGCGGCGGCATCTACGAGGAGGGCGACCTGCTTGAACTGCTCGATGACGGCATTATCTCGGGAGCGGCACTCGATGTCTACTCTACCGAACCACCAACGCCGGAACTCTATGCCATCCTGAAACATCCGGCCATCATTTGTACGCCGCACCTGGGCGCTTCGACCGAAGAGGCACAGGAGAAGGTGGCCCGGCAGATCGCCGAACAGATCGCCGATGCCCTGGAGAACAAAAACTACAAGGGCAGCCTGAACGGCAAATCGATCGCACTGCTCACCGACAAAGACGCCCAACCCTACGTGGAGCTGGCCGAACACCTGGGCAGGCTGACCGGCCAAATCATGCCGGACAATAACAACAGCTTTTCATTTGAATATGCCGGTGATTGCTCCAAATACGCCGATGTACTGACCGACGGTATCCTGAAGGGCATGCTCTCGCAGTTTGTCAGCGAATCGGTGAACCTGATCAATGCACGCCACTTCGCAGATGAGCGCGGCATGAAGATCAGGGAGACCACCAGCAGCAACGGCAGCATGTATAAGGACCTGGTCACGATCGAACTGGCAGACGATGCTCCCTACAAGCGGATTTCAGCCGCCGTGTTTGCCCCGGGCGACTACCGTATCGTTGAGATTGACGGGTACGGCATTGAGCTTCGCCTGGAGGGCGATATCCTGATGTACCAGAACCAGGACAGGCCCGGAATGCTTGCATCCGTTGCAGGCACCCTCGC
>JBJHCX010000241.1:0-2121 GCA_050486245.1 Rhodohalobacter sp. | reverse complement strand
CGGAATGATGCCCGCTGAAGCTGCTACAGCACCTGCAATAAGAGTAAACTCGCTATAGGCAGTCAGGGTTATCGTGGAGAGGAATCCGGTTCGAGCCCGCAGTTTAAATGCAATGAATAGCCCATAAAAGAGAACTGCCTTAAGCGGCAATATCAGCAGGAGCATGCCGGTCATATAGAGGCCGGATAAGTCCGGAAATCCACCCAACCCGATTTCCAGGAAAAAACCCACCAGAAAAGCTTCCTTGATCCCCCAGATCCTTTTTTCGAGTAGTTCCGATTTGTCATCGTTCACAAATAGCATTCCCATGACCAACGCGCCCAGTTCACCGCTCAGATTGAACCACTCGAATAATGCACTCCCGCCAATGGCCAGTGAAAGTGCCATCAGCAGAAGCAGTTCATCCCGCTCCACAAGGCTGAGCAGTCGGGTGAGAAGCGGGCGGAGCAGGGGGAGGCCCAGCAGTACAACGGCCCATGGAGATGGTATCCCGCCGCCGGCATAGGCAATAATCCCAATGGCTACCAGATCTTGCACAATCAGGATACCGATCGAGAGCCGTCCGTAGTAAGAACTCAGCTCATTTCGTGTCTCCAGGCCTTTCGCAGCGAGAACTGTACTTGAAAATCCGAGTGTAATTGCCACGATGACAGCAGTTTCTGTATTCAATCCAAAGAAGAGGGATACAGGGATAAAGATCAGTGTGGATGTCGCCAGGTGAATCAGTCCCACACCGAGTACTTCTTTTTGTAAAATGCTCTTCAAACTGATGTGCAATCCAACGGTAAAAAGCAGAAAGATAACCCCGAGATGGGCTATTTCGTGCAACATGTTTCCCGGTTCATATGCAGTAAACGAAAGCCCGATACCGGCGAGCAGATAGCCAACCAGTGGCGGAATATGATAGCGGTTTAATAACAACCCCAGTGCAAATGCCAGTCCTATCCAGACAATATCCATAGAATTTCGGTCAGTTATTATTACAAATTTTCAATTTCAGAAAGGAAAAAGATAGGAAAGTTTGAATTAGAGTTATAATGATTGCGGATTAATTTGAAGTTTCATCGAAAGGTACTCTGTCTCAATAGATGACGCAATCAGACCTTGATATTGGCGTAATTACCCTCTTTCATTTTAATTCTCAATGCTTAAATTCAAAGTAAATAATTGAATTGCAATACATTGTGGTTTTAATTGAGTAGGAAAACATTATGCAAAAAATAATCCCTCATTTATGGTTTGATACCCAGGCTAAAGAAGCGGCAAAATTTTACGTGTCTGCATTTGGTAAAGGATCAAAAATCAACAGCATCACAACGCTAAACAACACACCTTCAGGCAATGTAGACTCGGTTACCTTTGAGCTTTTGGGTTATTCGTTCATGGCCATATCGGCAGGCCCCATGTTTACTATCAATCCTTCCATCTCTTTTTTTGTGAACTTTGACCCGTTGCGGGATGATAAAGCCAGGGATAACCTGGATGCCCTTTGGGATAAGCTCTCTGAGGGAGGAACTTCACTGATGCCCTTGCAGGAGTACCCCTTTAGCAAACGCTACGGGTGGCTTCAGGACAAGTATGGCGTTTCATGGCAGCTCATTCTCACTGATTCCGATGAAGAGCCGCGGCCGGAGATCATCCCTTCACTCATGTATGTGGGCGTTGTGTGTGGCAAAGCGGAAGAGGCCACCAATTTTTATCTCGATGTTTTTAGTGATACAAAACGCGGACAAATCGCCCGTTATCCGGCCGGGATGGAGCCCGATAAAGAGGGCACAATCATGTTCACCGACTTTAAGCTGAAAGGCGAATGGTTTGCAGCTATGGACAGCGCACAAGAGCACGATTTTCAATTCAATGAAGCAGTCTCGCTGATGGTCTATTGTGACACCCAGAAGGAGATCGATTATTACTGGGAGAAGCTTGGTGAGGGTGGCGATCCGAAGGCACAGCAGTGTGGCTGGCTCAAGGATAAGTACGGAGTTTCATGGCAGATCGTACCAAGTGTGATGGACGAGATGATGGCCCGGGGAACGCGCGAACAGATAGATCGGGTAACGCAGACGTTCCTGCCGATGAAAAAGCTAATCATTTCCGATTTACAAAAAGCATACGAAAACC
>JBJHCX010000240.1:0-2124 GCA_050486245.1 Rhodohalobacter sp. | reverse complement strand
CAGTTAGCTGATGGCTGATGAAGAGAGCCTTATGAGCCGGCATGGACTGTTTCATTTGCTTCAGTCTCGAGATTCGAGCTTCAATCAATGCTGAGGTGAGCCGATGCTGTTCTTTGGGAGGTGCAATAAGACGCTGCGAGAGCGGCTTGTGAAGGACGGACTGCACTTGTCCCGAGGAACCATCGGATGGACCAGACGGCAAAGATTGAGACTCGTTGGAGTGGGTTTCTCCAAGTTGTTCGTTGAGCTCGCTGTTGATATTCGTGAGAATATCAAAGTGTGGTGTGTTGGGCTCGAGGAAGTATTGCTGGACTCGTGCGGTCAGAGCTTCGTCCACCACCTTGCCTGTACGAATCATGTCGGCCGAGGCTGCCATGTATGCGGCAGGAGAAACCATCTGGGCACTGGTCAGGCCCAAACCTCCCTTTGAGATAGGAAGTTGGGCCTGGAGATATGCCTCTTCAGTCAGGACGCTGGGTGCGACGATTCTGTCCAGTGCCTGAAGAATGGCTCCATCATGCCACCTGGCGTGGTCTCCAATGACCTGCGGAGGAACTGTGCGCAGGAGGTGATTGATACGAGGGTTAGCACAGTATCTAAGAAGCAGCAAGGCTGATTGGTGATCCTGAAGGCCAATTATGTCTTCGATGGCCTTTCCTGTAGCTGCTTGATGCTTTGATGCAAGAACCGCCTTGATGCATTCCTGGTTTCCCATCGGAGTTCCAAGGATTGTCACAGCCGAAGTCGAAATGTCAATGCTATGAGCTTGCTGTAACCAATGAACTCTGCTCCTCAGTTCGTCAATGGAATCCTGCTGCATGGAGATAACCTGTGTCTTGGAGTTGTTGATTTGAAGATTTAGTTTACCAAGCTCGGGCTTGAGGAAATCAATTGCCGCTGCGACGTCCGCCGCTTTCCCAGCGATTGGGATGTCGTCCATGTAGGCTAGGGTGTGGACAAGAGGATGTTGCTCTTTGACAAGCTGTAAAGCACCCTGTAAAGCAATACAGAAGAAGAAAGGAGCTAAGGGATCCCCTTGAAGCACGCCCTGGTTGACATGTATGTGCTGTGGGCTAGTGCCCTGCTCAGCGGTGACAATGTTAGGCTGCCCGTAGATTTGATGAAACAAATGCAAGAACTTCTCAGTCTTGGGGTTAGCTCGGAGTGCCTCCTGAATCTTCTCACGATCGATTGTTCCGAATGCGTTGGTTACGTCCAGTGAAACGATAGTCCAGTCGGGCTCCATCGCCGTTGTTGCTTCCAAAAGACGAGCTGTCGCTGATGCTCCATCCGGTTCAAAGGCAGATTGCATATCCGACAAGGCCGATCGAATACTGCTCCATTCTTGTCTCTGAATTGCTTTGGACATGACTCTGCATATAACCTCTTGCGGGACAATGGGTCGAATCCCTCCTTCTGGTTTAACCAACGTAGTGACAACCCCTCCGTAGAAGAGAGATGCAATAGATGGCGGAATGCCATCTGCAGCTGCAAGGGTTGCCATGGCAGCGATGGATTGGCAGACCTGTGGAGCAACATCCATGATTGCCCGGAGATGCTCATAGCGTAGGCCTGAGCGACCAGCCGCTACGCCCCAGCTGGATGTTTTGATGGCCTTCTCCACTGATTTCGCAGACACTGTGATCTGCGGGTTACCTTGGGGCACCGTGGACTCGCGAAGCGACTCTTGCTGGTTGACGTGGATGAGTCGCTCTTTGAGCTTCACCATGATGTCTTCGTTGCACACTGCGATCTTTTCCTGGCTCGTGAGAAGATTCATTGCTCTGGAAAGCTCACCTTGCTTGACCAGATTGATGACCCGACGTCGTTTTCCTGATGCCTCGTCTCGGAAGGAGATCGACGATGAAGAGGGTTGTTGGGCCTGTACGGGTGCAAGAGACGGCACGATCTTACGCAGAATTCCTTCATAGTTACCTTCTGCGAACTTCTGTATACGCTCCAATGGCTTCCCAGGCTGCAAACCTCTCAAGGGGCGACCGAAAACGACGATTGGTAAAATGAAAAGCTTCTTCCACCATCGTTCACGGACGTCTCGGTCGATCTGATCGTTTGTGAGGATCTCCGAGATCAGCATTAGCTGGATGGCCATTTCTCTGGCTACTG
>JBJHCX010000239.1:0-2146 GCA_050486245.1 Rhodohalobacter sp. | reverse complement strand
TCAAAGTGATGCAGGAGTATGGGGGCCTTGCCGCCGGCCATCTGGATTATTTTTTCCGCATAACGGTGTCTCAAATTTTCAGGAAGGGCAACCAATGCCGCTTTGTCATAGATCAGGTCATACCCCGTCTCTCCCTTGAGTTGCGCAGGCATTTTAAAAAAGTCACCGTGCCAGATTTCGATATGATCAGCAGAGTAGACGGTAAAACCGTGAGACGCCCGGGTTTCAGGCTTCAGCTCATTCTCATGGAAAAAATCATGAATCGCTTTTTCTGAAATTTCAACACCTCTGACCAGGCCTGTATGTGCCGCCAGGTAGATAAGGTCTTCACTTTTCCCGCAGAGAGGAACCAGAACCCGGGAATCTTTGCCAGGGGTCAGCTTATGCCAGTGCTTTCTTAATCCGGGATACCCTCCGGGCATATGAAAGCCGGTCTTATCTTTCTTCCAGCGGCTAACCCAATAGCTTAATTCCATATTGCTGTTTTTTTCCTGATAATTTACCGATAGTTTTGAGTGCCTTCCAATGGGCTCAATGATGTAAAATAAGGACCTTTTTTGAACAAAAATATCCTCAGACTTGCGATCCCCAACATCATCAGCAACCTGTCGGTTCCGATGCTGGGTGTGGTAGATACGGCTCTTGTCGGCCATCTGGATCATGTGTACTACCTTGGAGCTCTTGCCGTAGGAGGGATGATCTTTAACTTTTTGTTCTGGGGGTTTGGGTTTTTAAGGATGGGAACGACAGGCCTGACTGCACAGGAATACGGGGCCATAGACCGCCGTGCAATGATGATGACACTTGCCAGGGTGCAATTGATCGCCTGGTCGATGGGTGTTGTTTTGATCTTGCTTCAGTCACCCATAATTACTTTTAGCCTTTGGGTAGTTGAGAGCAGTGCAGAGGTTGCTCACTATACGGAAGTATACTTCGATATCCGGATCTATACGGCTCCCGCCATGCTGGCAATTTATGGAATCAGCGGATGGTTTCTGGGGATGCAAAATGCCAAATATCCGATGATCATCACGATTGTTCATAATGTTCTCAACATAATCCTGAATATCTTCTTTATCAAGGTGCTTGGCATGCATGTAGACGGGGTAGCCTATGGCACGTTGATCTCGACCTATATGGCGCTGGCCGTTTCGGTCTGGCTCTTCCTGAGGCGTTACAAGAGGTATCTGTCGCACTATCTTCAGTCAGAGTTGCTTAACCGGGATAAGCTAAAGCGCTACTTCTCTGTGAACCGCGATATCTTTATCCGGACAATGTGCATTATTTTCACCTTCTCTTTCTTTACGGCCATGTCTGCCAGGCAGGGTGATCTGGTGCTTGCGGCCAACACGATCTTGCTTCAGCTTTGGATGGTGGCATCTTACGGAATAGACGGATTTGCCTATGCCTCGGAAAGCCTTGTCGGAAAATATCTTGGCAAGGATGACCGAAGAGGCCTGAAGAGAGCGATCCATTACAGCCTGGGATGGGGACTTGCCCTGGGCCTGTCGGGATCGTTGATATACTGGGGTTTTGGAGTGCCTATTCTGCATCTCTTTACCCATAATATGGAGGTTATCGAGCTGGCACAGGTGGTGATCTTCTGGACGGTTATCGCACCGGCGGTTTCAAGCCTGAGCTATATTCTCGATGGTGTATTTATCGGTGCCACTGAAACCGGCCCGATGAGAAATACCATGCTTGCAGCTACCTTTTTGTTCTTTTTGCCGGCCTATTACGCAGGAACCGAACTCTTTTCCATTCATGGATTATGGCTGGCAATGATACTGTTTATGGCTGTAAGGGGCGCTTCGCTGGCTGCCTATCTGCCTCAAAGGATCTTGAAGTGATCATTGCAATTTTGACCGGACCGTGAGGATTTATTTGTCTCGTACAATGGTCAGCTCATTGAGAAGACGTTCTGTTTGGTCAATTTCACTCATTAAAAAGAGAATAAATCGGATATCTGCACTGATGGTTCGAGCCAGTTCCGGAATGTAGTGGTAGTCACTCACAATCCCTTCAATATTTCCATCGAAAGCTACGCCAACCAATTCGCCCTTCCGGTTTAAAACCGGGCTTCCGGAGTTGCCTCCCGTGATATCATTCGAACTGAGAAAATTTACGGGCAGGCTGCCGTGCATAT
>JBJHCX010000238.1:0-2159 GCA_050486245.1 Rhodohalobacter sp. | reverse complement strand
CTATATGATCTTCAAGTGATAAATCCGGTTCATAGGAAAGCAGGAACATCTCCGGGCGTTCTTCCATAAATGCCTCTTTGTACGCACCATGACTGAGCAATCCGTAACGAACATTATTCATATCCATCTGCTCGAAACTCTGCCGGAATAATTCGGCACTGTCAGCCACCAGTTCACCATATTTTTCAACTCGGTGAATGCCGAAATCGATTTCCTCCATAGCTTGTTCGAACCAGGCGGGATTGACTCCCTGCATGGCTACATCAAAAACAGGAATTTGTTTGGTTGGATTCGGTTGCTCTTTTAATGTGCACCCGAATAAGATAAAACAGTAAACTAAAGAGTAAGCAAAGGTTTTAGTTTTCATTGAACTTGTGTTTTGAAGAATAATTGATATAGTTCTTGTAGGCATAAAACATAACGGCTTTGCGGTTGTGCGGCGGGGCTGGATAAAACCCATCGAGCCACCAATCGCTTACCGATAGTCTTAACCACTTGTTATACCCACGGACTTAAGTTCGAGATTTCCAGTATCCTGGTTTTCGCCTCAAATTCATTACAGCAAATATCGTAATATGATCGTCTTCAACTGAATAAATCATTCCATATGGAAAGCGAGAGACTAAAAATCTTCGTTCAGTATTAGTAATATCCGTTCCGGATAAAGGTTGTTGTTTGATAACCTCCAGTACTTTTTCTACTTCATCAATGAAACCATCCCCAAGGCCAACAACTTGATCCTCGTAATATTCAGCTGCTTCAAAAAACTCTTTTCTGGCTTCTGAATGAAATTTAATTGTCACTTTTGTAAACGTTTTTTCGCTTCATTTAAAACATCCGAAGCAGAATGAAGGGAAGCTTCGCCCGATTTAAGTGACTCCTTTCTTTTTTGAACTGCATTAATCCAGGCCTGTTCAATTTCAGGATCAATTTTACCATGAATGCTTTGCAACAATTTATCAGCAAGGCGTGCTTTATCCTTTTTATTTAGATTCAGAGCGGAATTTTCAATCTCTTTTATATCAGTAATCATAGGAAAAGTGTTTTGTTTACCTGAATGTAATTATTAACGATGAAAACTGGAAGAAATTAGATTTTTGGAATGTGGGTATAACGGTTTGGCGTTTAACCGGTTTTGCCATTAATAGCTACTAAAGTGATAAAAAAGCAAGATATACCGCAACTCTGAAATTCTTGACTACCAGCAATGAACGGCAAAATCCGGTTGAAACGCTTGTGTGTGCCCGGCATGGGTGTCTTTGGCTTACAGGAATGTAAGTCATTAATCTTGAGGGTGAAAGTCCCTTATGGGCAGGGGTGACGCCTTGAACCATTAGTCCCGCCTGGCGGGACAAGGGCGTTGCGGGTAACCGCAAGTCTGAAGGAATCCCGAAAGCGTTCGGGAAAAACCCGGTACTGACGAACAGGAACCGTATACGAGGCGTAGTGAGCTGGATGAGCAAGCACACCTGTGTGCCGAAGCACTCTGGTGCGCAGGCACATCATTGCAATGTCCAGAACACCGACAGGTGAATGCTCGCTACGTAGATACGGCAGGCATCGGGGGAAAGAAGGCACTCTTACCCGGGGAGATCCCACGCCTGTGGTGTGGGAAGTCAGCCGACGTCATAGTAGTCCCGGCAGGCTGGCCGGGATGAAGGACTGAATGTTACCAGGCATCTGATGGAGGCCAGAGTTCGGGCTCGCCAAGGATAGATTTCCTTGAACCCGAATAGCTGCCACTAAACGATGCCACCTGAATGAAGCAACGATGATAGAACAAATAATCCAAAAACGGAATCTGAACAATGCCTACCGGCACGTTTGCGCCAACAAAGGAGCAGGCGGGGTGGATGGGATGGAAATATCCCAGCTTAACGTCCACCTGCAAACTCGCGGCCCGACCCTGGTAGAGCATATCCGCAATGGAAGCTATCAGCCCAGCCAATCAAAGGTGTGGAAATACCCAAGTCCAGCGGCAAAACGAGGATGCTCGGCATTCCAACGCTGACCGACCGGGTTATCCAGCAAGCCCTGCATCAGGTGCTTGAGCCTGTATTTGAGCCGGACTTCCAGCCCCGCAGTTACGGATTCCGCCCCAATCGCAACGCCCATCAGGCCGTGCAACAAGCCCAAAGGAACATCAATGACGGCTATCA
>JBJHCX010000237.1:0-2162 GCA_050486245.1 Rhodohalobacter sp. | reverse complement strand
AGCTGCGGGAAGCCGAGTTTTCCAAACATCAGGATGTAGTTGGCAGGAATGTTCACAAGCAGCCCGATGCCGGCGATGAACATGGCAGGCCGTGTTACACTCAATCCTTCGTTGAAGTAGCGGAGAGCCCCGAATGCATAAGCCGGAAAGATGCCCCATGAGATCGCTTTCAGGTAGCCTGAGGCAATGGGGATGATCTCATCGGTTACCCCGATCAGAACAAGCAGAAAGTCGAGGTGCCAGAGAAGGAAGAAACTTGGGATGGCGAGTATCTGGCTCAGCCAGAGGACTTGCCGAGCGTTTTTGCCAATCAGTTTAAAATTTCTTCCTCCAACGTTTTGTGCCACGATAGGGGTAACGGCCATCATGCAGCCCAGGCAGAGAACCATTAACGGCATCAGGGTACTTGATCCGACGGCAACGGCTGCAAGGTCTTCAGGGGAGAGCCGTCCGGCCATAACGGTATCCACAAAGCTCATGCTCATCTGCAGAAGCTGCGCGATGATAACCGGCACACCGATGCGAAGCAGGCTTGAGAGCTCCTGTCGGATTTTAGAAAAATATGTATTGTCCTGCTGATCCATTTTTAAAGAAGTGCAAATGGTACGAAGAAAAAGAGAGATTTGTTACCTGTAAAGTTCAAAAGTTCTCCGGGGCGATGATAACCCTGGAGGGCAAGACAGCAGGGGGCTGCGTCAAAACTCAGCCTTACAGCGGCACCAGGCCGCTTGAAAGGCAGGCTGGACCTTCCAAAGGCTCCAAATTCTTGGAGGATTCAGCAGATAGTGACTATAAAAGATTGTCGGAGTAGTATGCAGGTACTTTTTCCCTGAGGTTAAATCCGCTGCTCATGACCTCACCATATGCACCTGCCGTACGGATGGCCACCAGGTCGCCTCTCTCAATTTCAGGGAGTTCAACTCCTTTCTGGAAGGTGTCAGACGTTTCGCATATTGGCCCTACGACGTCGTATCTTTTTGCGGGTTTATCTGAAGTGAGGACATCCACCCTGTGGCTGGCCTGATAGAGTGCCGGCCGGATCAGCTCGGTCATTCCCGCATCGATGACGGCAAAGTTTGTCTGAACGCCCTCCTTGATAAAAAGGACCCTGGAGATCAGGTTGCCGCACTGGCCAACGATACTACGTCCCAGTTCAAAATGGACCTGCTGACCTTCTCTCAGCTCCAGATTGCGGTCAAACACTTCAAAAAAGGATTTGAAATCGGGAATCGGGTTCTGATCAGGGTTCTGGTAATCAACGCCATAACCGCCGCCCACGTTAATATGCTGCAATTGAACTTCATTCTGCTCAAAAAGGTCCTGCATATCATTGACGCGGTTGCACAGATCGATAAAAGGCTGGAGGTCTGTAATTTGAGACCCGATGTGAAAGTGGATACCGGTGAGTTTCAGTGAATCGAGATCGGGCAGCATGCTGAACAGTTCAGGCAGTTTGTCGGCCGTGATGCCAAACTTATTTTCAGACAGTCCGGTAGTGATATAACGGTGGGTTTTGGCTTCCACATTGGGGTTGAGCCGGATTGAAACGTGTGCCGTTTTGCCCAGTTCCGATGCAAGCCGGTTCAGGATTTCCAGTTCCTGAAGAGATTCGCAATTGAATGAAAAGATTTCGTTTTTGAGGCCGGTAATCATCTCTTCGTCCGTTTTGCCAACTCCCGCAAATGAAATCTGTTCAGGGGGAAATCCGGCCTGCAGGGCTCTCTCCACCTCTTTTCCGCTCACACAATCGATGCCCAGTCCGGATTTACGGATCTCATCCAGTATTTCAAAATTGAAATTTGCCTTGATGGCGTAATGAACATGATAGCCTTTGTCGATCCCGTGCTTTTTTACCTCGCCGAGAGTTTGACGAAGCAGGTTCATGTCGTAGTAGTAGAAGGGTGTTTTGAGCGATTGAAATGTAGAAATCAGGTCGGTACTGAACATCGATTGAGATCCGGTTGGTTTGGTTATCTAAAAGGGAGCAAAGGATACGGACTTTTTTCCCCGATTTCCCATATTTACTCCCTCTTTAATATTATTTATCAGCGGTTATAGAGTTCTATTCCTGCCTCCTTGTACTCATCGCCGGGCAGCCAGAACGGAGCTTCATCTCGGTCGGCAATATGTTGTGCTGCCAGAACGAATGACCGGATATAGGC
>JBJHCX010000236.1:0-2193 GCA_050486245.1 Rhodohalobacter sp. | reverse complement strand
TCAGTTCAACTGTAGTAGCTCAACAGTCTGACTATCAGATACAGCAAGACTTCCGGGCAGAATACAGTGAACTTGTAGACCGGGTAGATCAAGCCGTTTATGATGAAATCGATGAACTGAGAGCCGATATCGATGCTCTTGAGGCGAACTTCGCCGAATACTCTTCAATCGTCAATGCTGCTGTTTATCCTGAAACATTCTCAGGCAAAATGGATGATCTCCGTAACCGTTTCAGAATTGCCGAGCAAAACCTGACGGTCATTGAAGATCTGAACCAGCGCATCAGCGAACTGATGGAAGAGCTTGAAGGATTCCGCGGCCAGCTGGCCGATATGGATGAGGCGCAAGCCGATCTGCGCGAGCAGCTCGACCGCTCGTCTGCCAATGAAAGAAGGCAGGCTGCATTGATTCGCCAGTACAGGCAAAATATCGAACAGCGCGATCAGTTTGTGTCTGAATTCCTCGAAAACCTGCTGACCAAGTACCAGGATCTCGATTCAGATACCCAGGCCGAGATCAGGGAAGCAGCCGAGAGAATGGAAGACAATCCTGTTGAGCTGTTAAAAACCATTATCGCTGAGTACACCAACCAGGCCGATCAGAGCACGGATCTTGCTCCCGGAGACTACCTGGCCATGAGAGCTCAGCACGGCTACTTTGCCGATGTATGGGACCGAATCGGAAATCGTCTCACCGAGACCTTTATGCCAGACTCACCCGTACAGGCCAGACAGGAAGTGAGCGATATGCTCTCTGCATGGCAGGCAAGCGTAGACAACAAGCTTTGGAATTCACTCTCTACCGCTTTTAACCAGAACGGCATCGAACTGCCTGCATTTACAAGTGCAAGCACATTCTTTGATGCACTGGGCGTCTATGTAGACGGCGCGGTTGCGGCCAGCATGGAGCAGAACAGTGAAGAGGATTATGAAGCGTACAGAAACTTCGCAAACTTCTGGAATACAACCGTGAAAGGGCAATGGGGAGAACTGCTGATTACCGGCAATGTACTCACGACCTCTGAAATGGCTGAAATCGATATGAAACTGAATGAGTGGAGTGAACACGCACCGCCGACATCAAATCTGATGTTTATTCTGTTTCTGATCAGCCTTGCGGTAATTATCGGTCTTGTCGTACTTCTTGTTACCAAGAAAAAATAACAAGCCGAATTGCTGATTATTTAAAGCCCTGTAAATTTTTGCAGGGCTTTATTTATTTACGGTTGCTTTTAAAGAGAGCATCCAATACCTTCATTTCAGCATGAAATTAAATCATACAGATAAAAACTGGTGGTGGCCCGGCCTGACATAGATGGCAGTGGAATCACTATGTTTTTTTGATTGTAAAGAATGTTTTTGAAACCCGCTGCCGTTTATACGGAGCGGGTTTTTTTGTTTATAGCTGAGGTGTCATGAACTTTAAAACTTTTAAGAAACTTGCCGGGTCCTACACAGCCATCCCGCTCTCCAGGCGAATGATGGCTGATGTGCTGACCCCGGTATCCCTTTTTCTGTCACTGCGTTCTGCCGCCGATTCTCCCTTTCTGTTTGAATCGGTAGAGGGCGGAGAACACCTTGCCCGATACTCATTTCTGGGCTCCAATCCCTATCAAACCCTCCGGTTTGACGGGAGTGAGGTGTCTCTGCAGATTAAGGACGGAGAACCAAAGCCATTGAACGAACCCTACTTCGAGGCCCTGCAAAGGCTTACAACTGAGCATACAGAACCCGACCTGCCGGGGCTTCCGCGCCTGACCGGCGGTGCCGTGGGGTTTTCGTCGTACGATACCATTCGCCAGGTTGAAGATCTGCCCGACACTCCGCACGATGATCTCAATCTTCCTGAAGCAATATGGTCGTTCTATGACCGCGTCTACGCGTTTGACCATGTCAAACAGCAGGTGGTGCTGATGAAAACCGTTTTTGTGGAAGAGGGTTCAGACCTGGAATCTCTCTATCAGGAGGGGATACAGGAACTGGCTGAGATGGAGCATAAAGTCACAAGCCGCGCAACACAGCCCGACCCGTTCAGGCTGGATGTAGAAAAACTGAAGAGCAATGTTACGGAAGAGCGCTTTCACTCGATGGTGCGTAAAGCGAAAGAGTATATCTATGAAGGGGATATCTTTCAGGTGGTCCTCTCCCAGCGGTTTGAAGTCCCCTTTGAGGGCGACTCCTTTACCCTCTATCG
>JBJHCX010000235.1:0-2205 GCA_050486245.1 Rhodohalobacter sp. | reverse complement strand
AACAGTGAGCCTTTTTATATTGTTGTGCCCCGGACTGGAGTCGAACCAGCACGGCCGTTAGGCCACACGCCCCTCAAGCGTGCGCGTCTACCAATTCCGCCACCGGGGCAACAGAACTGCTTTTGAAGCAGAGCTTACAAAGATAGGGGATTTTCAAACTAAATGGAAAGCCCCTTTTTCAAATTTCCGCCGATTTTCTGATGAGAGATGAATCGCTTTTTTGTAGCTTTACGTTTACCTGCAGGACGGCCTGTGTCATTGCAATCGATTCCCGGGCCAGCGGTTCGCCAGCACCTGCTGCAGCCGCTGCCGTACTGACCCGATAAAGCCACAACATGAATAAATAAACTCTATATCAATCCATGACCAACCAGGAAGTCGCCGAAAAACTCCGTGAAATTTACAACCTTATGCAACTGGCCGGTGAAAACCGCTTTCGGGCTATCGCATTCGACCGGGCCGCACAAACCATCGAGGCACTGAATGAGGAGATCTCCATCCATATCGAGAACGACTCGCTGACCGACATCAAGGGGATCGGAAAATCGATCGCCGAGGATATCAAGGCGTATGCAGAAACAGGCACCATGCCGGTTCTTGAGGACCTGAAAGAGCGTGTACCCAAGGGGCTGATGGAGTGGCTGAATATCTCCGGACTGGGTCCCAAGAACATTGTCAAAATCCATCAAAAGCTGGGGATCACCGAGATTACCGAATTGAAAGAGGCCTGCCAGAGCGGGGCGGTTGCCGATCTTCCCGGACTGGGGAAAAAATCGGCCGAAAAGATCATCAAGTCGATCGAATACCTCGAAAAATTCGGGGAACGGGCACGGCTTGATCAGGCCCTTGAGATTGCAGAACCGGTTTTTGAGTTCGTCAAAAACCTGGACGGAGTGCAGCAGTGTGAAATTGCCGGTTCCCTGCGCCGGTCGCGCGAAACGATCGGGGATATCGACATTCTGGTTGCAGCCAATCAAGACCGGGCCGCATCGATCTTTGAGGCATTTGTCAATCACGAACTGGTGGTGGAGGTGCTGGGGCGCGGCGACACCAAAAGCTCTGTCCGCACCGAGAATGGCCGGCAGGTTGACCTCCGCATCGTAAAACCTGATGCGTTCGCAGCAGCCCTTATGTACTTTACGGGCAGCAAAGAGCACAATATCGTGATGCGTCAGCGCGCCCGTGAACGCGGCATGGCCCTGAACGAGTACGGTCTCTTTAAACTGAATGAACAGAAAGAGACCGATTTCGGCCAGCCCGTCAAGACAAAGACGGAATCGGATATCTACCAAAAACTGGGGCTCCACTTTGTGCCGCCCGAACACCGTGAAGACCGCGGAGAGTTTGAATATTACGAAAACCATGAATCGATGCCGCTGGTTGCCGAATCAGACATCAAAGGGGTTGTTCACGCACACTCTGCCTGGAGCGACGGGAAATACACGATCAGACAGATGGCCCAGGCCTGCATCGACCGCGGGTATGAATACCTGGGGCTGACCGACCACTCCAGGACGGCGGCTTATGCCGGCGGACTCACCATCGGTGAGGTCAAAAAACAGTGGGATGAAATCGACCAGCTGAATGCTGAATTTGAATCGGAAGGAGTCCGATTCAAGATCTTCAAAGGGATAGAGTCCGACATTCTGGCCGACGGCTCCCTCGACTATCCGGATGAGATCCTGGCCGGCTTTGACTTTGTCATCGCCAGTGTTCACAGCACACTGGAGATGCCTCAGGAGAAGATGATGGCGCGGTTTGAAGCAGCCATCCGCAATCCCCACACCCGCATGATCGGCCACCCTACCGGGCGACTTCTCTTGAAAAGGGATGAGAGCAAGCTTGACATGAACCGGCTCATCGAGCTGGCTGCTGAACATGACACGGTCATTGAGATCAACGCCAGCCCCTGGCGGCTCGACCTCGACTGGCGTTACGGCATCAAGGCCAAAGAGGCCGGGCTGATCACCTCCATCAATCCCGATGCACACACCACGGACGGAATTGACGATATTCGCTACGGTGTGATGATTGCCCGAAAAGCCCGGTTTGAAACTGCCCGCGTCCTGAACACAAAAACTGCCGCAGAATTTGAAGAGTGGTGTGAGATGGTAGATGGTAGATGGTAGATGGTAGATGGTAGATGGTGTAGGTGCCTGGAATAGGTTGACATAAAATTTCACTTATATCCTGAATATTATGTCA
>JBJHCX010000234.1:0-2211 GCA_050486245.1 Rhodohalobacter sp. | reverse complement strand
GTCACGATGAGTCCCTCGCGCGCCTGTTTGCGCCAACGAGACAGCATGAACGGATGAATGTAAAGCGAGGCGGCAACATCCTGCACAGCCACACCGGGCAGCTCACTCAGCCGGACTGCAGTGGCCTTGAAATGATCGCTGTATCGATAAGTCGTTCTCGGGCCTGGTCTTGGCATCTCATGACACTCCTGAATCGCTAGTTCAGGGTGTCCACTAAACCGTAGGAACTATCGCGTCGGCTCCAGCGTGATGTTAGGCATCAGCCTCAATCCCGTACTGATCCTTTAGCCAATGCAGATAATATGGATCGCTGATGTAATCCAGAATCATATCTCGCACCTCCGGTAGCTCGCGAATCTTGGGCGAGTTCAATATGGAGCATAGTACGAGGAACTTCCCGTGCGGATAGACCCTAGGCCTGTGAGTTGGAAAGAGGTACATGCGGACCTTCGATTCCAGCTTTTCAAGCTCGCCAAATGACGAGATCTGGTTGGCCACAGAGACCGTGCCCTGCACTCCAGATAAGGATTGCTGGGCCAGTGCTGCGCTGGGCCATTTATCATCCATAATCAAGAGTCGCGAGAGGCAGATGGTTGCCTGCCTCCGTAGGAAGGAATTTGATTGCCACAAGTTCTGATACTTCTTTAGGTATCCCATGAGTTGACTTGGGCTGTAATACTTTGATCTAAACCACATCAAGGAATAGAAGGCGCATGGCTCTTTTTGGGCGGCGCTCAGAGAAAAAATGGCGGCATCGAGACCATCCACGACCTTTTGTCCTGTCTTGGTTTTCGGTATCGACCATGATGTGAGCATGAACGAGATTTGATACAACGATAGGTCATCGAATAAGTCTATGTCTTCCAAGATATTGAGTACCGCGCTAGCTGTCGCTTTTTGATAGCCAACGCTAGATAGGTACATTAGTAAATTCGGACGCAGCCCAGGGTTCTCGAGATAGATCTCAGGAAGTTGCTTTACGAGCCTGGCACTGCCTAGGCGGCTAAATGCCGTAATGTACCGCTTGGCCACCTTGTCCCAGTACTTGGCCCGCTTGTCCTTGAAATGCTGCCGAAATCGCTTTGAAAGTATTTTCGCAGCGTCTTTTGCCTCATCGGAATCCCGCTCTATCCCCTCCAATGAATCCAAGTATTGGTTCTCTTCAATCTGAAAATGAAATCGTGCTTCATTGGAGTTCAATATTGCGGTCTTAGATAGGTTCAACGCGAGCCCGCGACTTTTTAGCATGTCGGAGACTGAACTGATGATGCTGATCGCTTCTTTCTTGCTCTCCACTCCGATTGTGATGTCGTCCATCCAGCGCGCGAAGGAATTCTTCGTTTTGGCTTTTATTACTTCATCGATTTCGAACAAAAAAGAATGCGCAAGCAGTCGAATTGCTTCAATGTTTGCAGTCGGAAGCCCGCGACGTGCATATGGGAGGTAGTCTGGGGTCCAGGAAACTCCTTCGATTACCCGGAACAAAAGATCAACCACGACTTCATTCGCATCCACAAGAGATACGAATACCTTCCGCAGTTCATCCAAGTGAATGGTGTCATAGTAGTTTGAAAGATCCGTAATTGTCAGAAGAGCTTTGTCTTCGTTGAATTTATAGATCTTCTTTTGCAGCTTCTTCCACTGCTCTCGGAAGGACACACCATATTCAACTTCTTCGTGAGGCTTTTTTACGTTGTGCTTGTCGCGAGAATAGTAGGCATTTTTCGAGGGTTGTTTCGCTACAATTTGGTCTGCAACACTTTCCACTAGCACTTGCAGGAGAAGGGCATCTGCGGGTTGCGGAATAATAAGATGCCGACAAACGCCGTACTTTTTCTCCAACCTGTATATGAGCGGCGTCGACACTTTGTAAGTGCCATCGAGAACATCATTCTTAAGGGCAAGCGCCCGATCTTCGACGTTGTAGTTGAAGTCGTAATTGTCATAGAGATCCTTGATCTCAATTGACCGCAGCTGGTCTTTGACGATCTTCCGCCAGACGGTCGCTACCGACTTCTTGTCTAGAAGGCCGGATAGCGCCTGCTTCCGCAGTTGTCGAAACCGCTCGGTGTGCATCTTGATGCCTAACGCTCGCGATCAACGCCCGGGACGAGCGGCGCGCCGGTTGCGAATGCAAGCGGCGTGACGTTCGGCACGGTGCGCTGCATCGCGGGGTTATGTTTCCTGGCTGACATCTCGCTCCACAATGTA
>JBJHCX010000233.1:0-2266 GCA_050486245.1 Rhodohalobacter sp. | reverse complement strand
GGTCCTGATCACTTTTAGCCAGAGCAGACAGCGTGCGATAGGCTTCCGTCAGAATCTCCCTCGATGTTTCAATTTCAGGCTGAATCGGCTTGATGATTTTACCCGGCATCCTCACTGAGTGAGACTCAGCCAGGCTGGCGGCGCTCTCTTTTAAATAACCGACATTAAATGTGACTGTAGAATTCTCTTGCATCTCTGCCCTGTGGTCTGTAGTCCATGATAAAACGATCTGTTCAGCGTTCAACCTGACATTGCGAATGATCCAGGGATGCTGAACCGGCATTTCCCGATCTTGAATGATCCGGCTTCAGATAACCTTTGATCAGTATCGAGCGTCAAACGTCTGTTCAATATGGACAACTCTCACCACGTACACATCAGGTAAACTTGATTGTATCTATGGAGTTCTTCCTACAGCCCTGCTCAACTTTCAGAAGAGGTCACTTAATGTTCTGCCTGCTTTTTCTTATAAAATGGCTTGGCATCGCGCAGGTCTTCAATAAGCTCTTCCCGGTGATGGTGATGAAAAACATTGACCAGAAATAGAAATGGCCAGGTCGCAATAAATGAGAAGAATACTCCGTCTCCAATGCCAAAAAGCAGGCCGATGATTCCCATGATCACGGCTCCGAGCACCCCGAAGCCCAGGTTGGCAAAAAGTGACACCCCCTCTTTACCGATAACCAGCCCGTTCACCAGCCCCACAATCAATCCGACTGAAATGTACCAATAGATCAGTGTTCCGCTTAAGTGTTCCATGTTTCCTTTCCCCGCTATTTAGGTTTCCATTTACCGGGCCTGCTGCTTACAGGGCCTGCAGGCTTCGAACCAGTGACTCCCTGATCATCCAGTGTTTCAAAAAACGCTTGACATCGTAATCGCTTAACCCTGAAAATTCATCATATACCTGTGAAACTGCATAGAAATTTTCCGGAGTCTCCAGGATGACGATATCGTCTGCCTTATTGCCGATCCGTTTTGCCATATCAGGGCCGGCCACCGGGGCCGCTGCTACAATTTTTGCCGGGTGCAGTTTTCTGCACATCTCCAGTGATGCAAACAGGGTTGCTCCGGTGGCAATCCCGTCATCAACCACTATGACCGTACGGTTCAGCAGGTCGGGCAGCGGCCGGCCGTTTCGATACTCCTGAACCCTTCGTTGAATCTCCTGCCTCTCATTCTCCATGACCTTTTCAATTTCCTGTTTGGTCAATTTTCCTGCGGCATATGCACTCAGATAGAGGCTCCCGTCTTCGGCCATGGCCCCAAAAGCGGCTTCCGGATTTGTGGGATAGCCCAGCTTTCTGGTTACAATGACAGAGAGTTCACAATTCAGGTGTGCTGCCACATAATAGGCGGTTTCAACGCCGCCGCGTGGAATCCCGAGCACAACCGGATGTTCAATTCGGTACGATTCAAGCGACTTTGCGAGCAGCTCTCCTGCCTCTTTTCTATTTTTAAACATCATTCAATTCTCATTTGATTATCTGTAACACACACATTTATCCATTCGATTTTTCCCAGGCGCTCCAAACAGGATGGCCATTTTCATTTCGGAGCCGCATGTTTTGTCCGCCGCGTTTCACAATCTCCGCAATCAACACCTCCTGCCCGTTCATTTTGGAACGTGCACCCCGCACACTCACTTTTTCACCCACTTTAATTCTGGATTGCTGGCGGTCAAGATACCATGCAGGTCCGAGGTGTACAGGCAGCAGCCCCTCTTTGGTCATGAGCAACATCTCCACGCCTCTGTCTTCACCGTTTTCACGGCCGGAATAGATCACATCATCCACTCTTCCGCTGACCTCTTCGATGGCGGAGGCATCAAAGGTTCTGCTGTACATTCTGTGATTCTTTCGATACTGCAGCGCCGCGATCGCAGCACCTGCAACCGTAGCCACCGCTACGCCTCCTGCGATATATTCAAGCTGTTTTGTATTCATATCATACCTCTTCTGATTTCGATTTGGGAATTCACCGTAATCTCCTGATGAATGAGATAAAACTCACAATTCATATCCTGAACCCCTCGTAATTGATCGCCTACCTGATCTGTAAGTAAACTTCTTACAACTCTATAGTAGAAGGGTTACACAAGCGGTCTCAGGCTCCCTTACAAATAGATTGACGAAGGGATGGGATATTGTCTGTAGCGGATCCCCGGAAGTTCTGCCGGTTCGGCAAACCCGATGCAGGTTTCTCTGGTCCGGCCGGATGCCCGGATTCATGATAAATCGTGCCCGATGAGGGCAACCACCGGAAT
>JBJHCX010000232.1:0-2289 GCA_050486245.1 Rhodohalobacter sp. | reverse complement strand
AAGCTGAATGAAGCTGCCCGCACATCAGGCTACCGCATTGCCGTATATGATTCGGATGGGTTGCTTTTTGCAGAGGTTCCCTATCATGAAACCAGAAGGGCTCCCAGGCAGGTATATGACGTACTGGAACAGTTTAAACCGGGCGAGAACGAGATCAGGCTGCAACATGTCGACGATGAGGAGCAGCTGAGGGCCTACTCACAGCTTGAGGATGAGTTGAACCCCGCCAGGCATCTGCTGGTCAGCATCGACAAGGACCGCATATATGAACCGATCAAAACCATTCGGTGGATCATCTATACCGGTATGTTCATCTCGATCGGGCTGGTTATCCTGGTCAGCATACTCTTCTCCCGCTACATCTCGCGGCCGATCCTGCAACTGGAGTCGGCAGCACGGGATATCGCCCGGGGGGATGTCAACAGAAACCTGAACCTTGACCGGAGGGATGAGTTTGGGAGGCTGGCCAATTCACTGAACCGCATGGCCGAGCGGTTAAAAGCCGACAACCTGGAGATGAAAAGGCTTTATGATAAACAGAGCCAGTTTTTTGCAGATATTACCCATGAGATCCGGAACCCGCTGCATACCATTGCAGGATCGATTGAGATGCTTGAGCTTGACACCCTTGACGATGAGCAGAGAAAACAGTATTTGCAGACGGCCGCCCGGCAAACCGAGCGCATCAGCCGGCTTTTCAAAGACCTGAAGACACTGCAGCAGTACGATTCGGATTCCTACTTTATTGAAAAACAGACGTTCAATCTTGAAAAGATTATTCTGTCCGTTCTGGATGTCTATCGTGAAAGAGCTGAAAAGAAAGGGGTTGGGTTAAACTATGACGGTTCTGATGCGATCGTCATTGCCGATCCGAATAAAATTGAGCAGGTGATCGACAATCTTGTGTCTAATGCCGTCAAGTATACCAATAGCGGTGTGATTGATATTGTGGTCAAAGAGAGGGGGCAGGATGTAGAGGTTCATGTGAAAGATTCGGGAATCGGCATCTCTGATGAACACCTTGAACGGTTGTTCGACCGGTTTTACAGAACCGACAAGGCGCGTTCGCGCGATAAGGGTGGAACCGGCCTGGGCCTGGCGGTTGTCAAGAGCATTCTGGCCGCTCACCAGCGTGACATCTTTGTGAAGAGCCGCCCGGGAGAAGGGTCCGATTTCTGGTTCAGGCTGCCAAAAAGCTGACAATGCGCCGATAGATCCAGGCAGCAGTCACTCCGCCGATCAGGGGCGACAGGAGGTAAACCGGCAGATGATAATAGGTATAGCCGTGATTTACCGTGTCGGCAACAATAAACGAAAGTGACATGGCCGGATTCAGCCCGAACCCGCTGTAGGCTTCCGTGATTGAGAGGCAGAGGGCAAAACCGAGTCCGGCAAGCAGGCCAAAGAGCGGATTTCTCCTCTTTTTAGCCGGATAGACCAGACAGAGAAATACCGTGATAAAAAAGAGGCTGAAGAGCCATTCCAACACGGCAAACTGGGCAATGCCCGTACTGGGCGCAGGCTGTGACAGAAAGGTGGCTCCCGAGATCCACCAAACGAAAAAGGCAGCCAGGAGTGCACCGGCCATCTGAAACAACAGGTAGAACCCTGCCAGCCTGGCGGGTAGTTCATCTGCGGCCCATGCAGCCAGGGTAACCGCCGGGTTAAAATGTGCTCCGGAAAGGTCGGCAGAGATGTAAATTAACAGTGCAAATGCCAAGCCTGCAATCAATGGATCTCCCGATATACCTAAAGCAGTAACCAGTAAAAAAGTGCCGAGTAACTCGGAATAATATTTGAGCATGAATCAGGTTAATTAGTACTCACCGAATCTAATCGCTGTGCTGCCTATAATGCAAATAAAAGTCAGGCCCGTTTGTTTAAATTGGTAAATAGCCAATGCCGAATGGCGCATGGATAGAGGCAAGATATTGATTTATTTATCCAAACAAAGCACTTTTAAAGGTGCCGGCAGGTTGTATTTAATGGTTAAAAACATCCGGAACACAGGTGGAAAGAGCCGGCCGGTGCGTGCTTTTCTGAGAGCAGAGGATCGTATTGGGGGTGGGGGCTCTTCACGAACAATTCATATAAAATCGGTTATTTTCCCCATTGTAAACCCCTAAAAAGCTATTTAAAAAGTAGAATCATGAAAATTGGCGTTGTATTGATGAATCTGGGCGGGCCGACCCATGAGAATAATGTTAGAATTTTCCTTGAAAACCTGTTTCAGGATGAAGATATCATCAAGATGGGAGGCGGTGTCACACAAAAGCTTTTTGCTAAAAT
>JBJHCX010000231.1:0-2299 GCA_050486245.1 Rhodohalobacter sp. | reverse complement strand
ATTTATAAATAATTCATACCGGTTATCTCCGGATGCATGAACCAAGAACGATTCGGGAACATCACTAAGGTTGAATGTTTTTCTGAAATGGAATACTCCATACTCGAAAGCAGACTCATCAGGATGTGAAATCCAGTGAGCTTCCCAGTAATCGTTCAACAGACTGGGATTAATCTCCTTTTCGTATTGAGCCGATAATGCTTGAACCAATAATAACAAAGTCAATGCGACATTTAGAAAAATTTTAATCATATCTGTTTTATAATTATTCGAACATTCATTTACTCATACTCCGACTAACTCTCAACAGCCCACC
Organism: Rhodohalobacter sp.; assembly: GCA_050486245.1. Taxonomy (GTDB): domain Bacteria; phylum Bacteroidota; class Rhodothermia; order Balneolales; family Balneolaceae; genus Rhodohalobacter. Next base: position 1,983 of record JBJHCX010000231.1, on the reverse strand, counting down.
TATCCGAACTCTTCGGGTGTTAGTCACTTCAGGCCTGTTTCAAGTTTTAATTCATTCTGCAACTTGCCGTCATTTTTATTTCAAATATGAGGCATCACATCTATCAATTCCCGAAAAGATCATTCTTTAATCGATTCAGCTCATTCTCCGATATCTGAAACTTTTCCGGTAATGCCTGAAGGGCTGTTTCAAGATTGAAACCCATCACCTGGCTCAACCATGCTGAGTTCATCAACTCTGGCAAATTCTGTTCAAGAATGGTACGTGTGGATTTCTCGGCCAGCAACCGTGCAAGCCGTGTATCTGAATTGATCTCACCGGCAGTCTCCCCACTCGAATCCTCCTCATCGTAATATTCCCTGAAACCGGCTACCAGTTCTTCTGATGGATAACTGAATGTATAACGGCCTGAGCCTGTTCGAAGAGTGACTCCATTTCTGCCTGTCTCAACAATTTCGAACCCTTCACTACCCTGAACCCTTTGGCCGCTCTCTGTAACAACCTCCGGCCTGGCATATGGCAGTGTGATCACAGCCGATGTATTTGCCGGAATTTCCACCACAAGCTTAAACCCTTCATCATTGATTTCCCATGAAGATTCAATTTTTCCATAAGGTGAAATCAAAAATCCCCGTGCATGATCAAGTCCGCCACCGGGTACCGGTTTTATCTGAATTTTTTTGTAACCCGGCTCAATGGCTTCAATCCCCGCCACTTCTTTGAAAAGCCACTCCCCGATGGCACCATAGGCATAATGGTTCAAAGAATTCATACTTTCACTTTGAAACGTACCATCGGGCCTGATGCCATCCCACCGTTCCCAGATTGTGGTAGCTCCCATGGATACCGGATACAACCACGAGGGGTAATCTTGACGCATCAGCAGTTCATATGCCAGTTCTTTGTGGCCGTATTCACTCAAAATTGGATTAAGATGCGGTGTCCCCAAAAAGCCGGTTGTCAAATGTCCCGGTGCCCGAATACGCCGCACCAAATGTCCCACTGCAGCATCCACCATTTCATTCGGCAGCAAACCTATTCTCAGGGCAAGCAGATACGCCGTTTGTGTATCCGACATCACACGGCCTGCCGGTGTTACATACTCCTGCTGAAAGGCTTCACGGATATTATCATAAAGCAAAGCATAATGTCTCTGATCTTCTTCCCTGCCAAGTACACCGGCTGTTTTGCTCATTAACAGACTCGACCAGGCATAAAAGGCCGTTGAAATCATATTCTGGTCGGTATATGCGCCGGGATAGGCGGGGCTGTCACTTGAAAAGGAAAGCCAGTCTCCAAAGGTAAAATTGTTATCCCACAGATACCTTTTCTCCGTCATTGCAGCCCGGTTGTCCATATAATCCACCCACGCTTTCATGCTTTCGTACTGGTTTTCCAAAATCCGTATGTCTCCGAATGATTGATAGAGCGTCCAGGGTACAATCACGCCTGCATCTGCCCAGCCTGCTGATCCATAACCACCCAAAACATCGGGCACCACAAAGGGTATACTTCCCTCTTCGTTCTGATCCGCTTCAAGATCGGCAAGCCATTTGGTCAGAAATGCATTGGTATTCATATTGAGATTCGCCGTTTCGGCAAACACCTGGATATCGCCTGTCCAGCCCATCCGCTCGTCCCGCTGAGGGCAATCTGTGGGGATATCTAAAAAATTGCCTTTCTGCCCCCAAACTATATTATGCTGAAGCTGATTCACCAGTTCATTAGAGCTTTGAAAATGGCCCGTCAGCTCCATATCTGAATGAAGCACCACCCCTGTGATGGCATCGGGTGTCAGTTCACCGGGATAGCCATCCACTGCCACATAACGAAACCCCTGAAATGTGAACCGGGGTTCCCAAATTTCAACCCCTTCACCTTTCAATACATAGGTATTCTCCTGATCGGCCGATCGCAGATTGTCGGTGTAGAAGTTACCGCCTCTGTCAAGTGTTTCGGCATGACGAAGAGTCACTTTAGTAC
>JBJHCX010000230.1:0-2307 GCA_050486245.1 Rhodohalobacter sp. | reverse complement strand
AAAGTGAGATGAACTGTTTTAAAATTCAATTGGGCAACCGTCAAAAATACGAAGAGTTTTACGGAAAGACATACGAATCAAACAAATAAAAAACGAAACTCATTCGGAGTATGTTATCATGTTCGGCTATAGGAAAAAATAGGCATTAAGGTGAATAACCCTTATTTTTCATCTCTTTTTCAAACAATTAAGCTTGTTAGTTCATGACCGCCAAACCCAAAACCGCAAACCCGATTGATAATCAACTGAAGCCGAACAAGAATGGATGGAGTCCGCTATCGTGGAACACCAAACCCATCGAACAGCTTCCGCCCTATCCGGATACGGAAGCGTTGCAAAAGGCTTATCAGGAACTCAGAACCCTGCCTCCCCTGATCACCTCGTGGGAGATTGAAGCGCTGAAAGAGAAGCTGGCCTCTGTCTCTGAAGGAAAAGGGTTTCTGTTGTGGGGAGGTGATTGCGCCGAGACCTTTGATGCCTGTACCGCTCCCAAAGTTGTAAATATGCTGAAGGTGATGCTCCAGATGAGTTTTATTCTGGTTCATGAAATGGGTACACCGGTTGTGCGCGTCGGACGGATCGCAGGGCAGTATGCGAAACCGAGATCCAAAGACTCGGAAGTGATTGACGGTGTTGAGATGCTCAACTACCGGGGCGACCTGATCAACAGTTACATGCCCACCAAGGATGCCCGCACGCCCGATCCGCAGCGGCTTATTAAGGCCTATGAGAAAGCGGCGCTGACTCTCAACTTTCTGCGTGCACTGGCCGACGAAGGATTTGCCGATCTGCAGCACCCCGAGCAGTGGGAACTCGATTTTATGCAGAACAACGAGTATTACAAAGATTACGAGGCGATGGTGAACTCTATCCATAAAGCGATCAACTTTATGGAGACGATCACTCCAAATACGTTCAACACACTTCATAAGGTTGATATTTATACGTCGCATGAAGCCCTGAACCTCTACTATGATGCAGCCCAAACACGCAAGGTGCCCCGCAAGACGGGATGGTTTAACCTGAGCGGACACATGGTGTGGCTCGGGAACCGGACCAAACAGATTGACGGAGCTCACGTTGAGTACCTTCGGGGAATCAAGAACCCGATCGGGATCAAGGTGGGTCCTCCGTTCGACGTGGATGAAACCCTGGCGATCATGGATAAGCTGAACCCCAAGCATGAAGCGGGCAAGATTGTCCTGATCTCAAGAATGGGTGTGAAAGAGGTGGAGGAACATCTGCCGCGCTTTATCCGGGCGGTAAAGAAAGCCGGCCACCCGGTTGTCTGGAGCTGCGATCCGATGCATGGAAATACATTCGCCACTGAAAGCAATGTAAAAACGCGCCGTTTCAATGATATCCTGGATGAGATCAAGTCGACCTTCGCGGTTCACCGGGCCGAGGGCAGTTACCTGGGCGGGGTCCACCTGGAGCTGACCGGCGACAATGTGACCGAATGTGTTGGCGGTGCCAACGGCCTGAACGAAGCCGGGCTGGGCACCAACTACGAAACCTATTGTGATCCGCGGCTGAACTACGAACAGAGCCTTGAGATGGCCTTTCTGGTAGCACGTGAGTGGAATAAGAGCTATCGGTAATCCACATGTTAAGCCGCTTCGGTCATCACTTGCCCGGAGCGGTTTTAAATTACCCAATCGATACAAGAGTGTAAGAATTACATATCCCCATCCCTGTTGAACAGCTAAAACAGATTCCAGAGCCTGTTCCAGAGGCTGCTCCCATATTGGCATAATGTTTGAGAAAGATTTAAGGCATGCATGTAAACCTTATATCCCATGTCTAAAATCTATGATTTCATTACGCCAGTTAATCGACCCGTTCTACCCTGTTTATAAATATCTGAATCGAAGTTATTTCTTTTTTCTGGAAAAGGGTGTCATCAAACTCTTTGGAAGGCCCGATATCGCAATGCGATGCGCCCTCAATCAAAAGGAGGTCACCCCCGAAAGCATCATCAGTAACTATTTTCAGGGGCTATTCCTGCTGGCCCCGAACGACAGACCGTTCACCCTGATACGTTTCTTTAACGCCCGCCTGCAATCCCTTCCAGTGAACACATCAGATAATGGAGGGTCATCTTCAATGGTTGCTACATGGTACTGTGTGCATGCAGAATCAGGTCTTTCAGGGTGTCGTACCGGGTAAATTCATTGGGGTGCAGGTCTGAGATATCCAGCTCGATCGAAAACGTCTCCTGGATGTCGGCAAGAAACTCAAAGAGATCGTAGGAATCGAAAAGGCCGGTGATATAGAGGTTCAGGTCCGGCTCAATACTGCTCTGAT
>JBJHCX010000229.1:725-2328 GCA_050486245.1 Rhodohalobacter sp. | reverse complement strand
GTGCACCTTGTCCCAGCTTTTACGCCAGTAGAACGTGCCGGCTTCATGCTCCCAGAACTTCAGGCGATCTTTTTCGCTCTGATTATAGATCTCTTTGTACTCTTCAAATGATTTGATATTCAGCCACATAACGAATCGGGTTAGGTTTGATGTTAAAACAACAGCGTTACTATGTTGTTGCTTTTTCCATCCATTTTCAACCCCTTTTTTCTTCAGCTGGGAATGAATCGGGTCGGTTACCGGTCATTCAAACGGATTGTTTTGATCTAAACCGAACCCCTTTAACGGGTGGACTTGCGCTTATAGCAGTGGTGAAGGGTGTTTAAAATCCGGGATTTCCGGATCCGCACATTTCCGCTGGAGATTTCGAAATAACGGGCGTACTCCTTGCTGCTTTTATCGGGGTTCTTGAGCATATAGCGAATCAGTTCCCGGCTCTCCCGGTCGAGTTCGTAGAGGCAATCTTCCAGAATCTGCATCCTCTCCTTGTCCAGCAGTCTTTCAAACTGTTCGGCCGGATGGGTCATCTCATCGAGATCATCGGGCCCCTTAAACCGGTGCTGATACTTTTTATACCGTACAAACTCGTTTTTGGCAGCCGAGAGGATATATCTGAAAATAAACTTGTGGTCATAGATTTTATCCTTGCGGATGCGGTCATAGACCTCCGTAAAGACCTCCTGTACGACCTCTTTCGCTTCGTTGCGGTCGGCTTGCAAAGCCACGATCAGATACTCCTCGATCCTTGGGACCAGTTCTTCGAGCAGTTTATTCGCCTTTGAATCTTCCCCGTTCTGGATCGCTTCCACCAATTCTGAGTAGTCAACTCTGGACACAACTGTAGATTTGTTCGAATTTATTTCCCCTTTCGGAGAGTGTAACATATCTTCGCCACCCCGTCAAGCAGCCTGCAGTAGAATATATCAACAGCACCATAGAGTACAAATGATTTTGATAAATCGCATCCCATTTTCCAAAATTATTAAAAAATATGACTATTTATAGACAATTATATTTATTTCACTTACAATTTATTTTGTAACAAAATGGGTGCCAATTACTCTTATACTTAACCTAACATATACCATAAAATCCTTAATTAAATCATAGACTCTATTATGGACTCAATTAAAACAGTTACTTCGAAGCTCTCTATTCTCCTTTTCGCATTCGCATTTGCCGCAGGCTGCGCAACTGTTACAGACGCAAACGCCGACCTGATGCCTGAATCCGACAACTCTGTCATCACCGTTGAAACCACCGGTGACACCTGGGACCAAAAAGGTGGCGATGATATGGACCCCATCATCATCAAACCCGAGATGACCGACTAAATCCAACCACTCAACAACCATTAACCTGCTAAATCACATACCACTATGAAATCCATTACACTCTCTATTGCATTTGTTTTCGCTATCCTGTTCACCGGCTGCGCAACTGTTACAGACGCCAATGCCGACCTGTCACCTGAACCCGACAACTCTGTCATCACCGTTGAAACCACCGGTGACACCTGGGACCAAAAAGGTGGCGATGATATGGACCCCATCATCATCAAACCCGAGATGACCGACTAAATCCAACCACTCAACAACCATTA
>JBJHCX010000229.1:0-625 GCA_050486245.1 Rhodohalobacter sp. | reverse complement strand
ACCTGCTAAATCACATACCACTATGAAATCCATTACACTCTCTATTGCATTTGTTTTCGCTATCCTGTTCACCGGCTGCGCAACTGTTACAGACGCCAATGCCGACCTGTCACCTGAAACCGACAACTCTGTCATCACCGTTGAAACCATCGGCGATACCTGGGACCAAAAAGGTGGCGATGATATGGACCCCATCATCATCAAGCCAGAGATGACCGACTAAATCCAACCACTCAACAACCATTAACCTGCTAAATCACACGATTATGAAATCCATTATTCTCTCTATTGCATTTGCCGTTGCCATCCTGTTCACCGGCTGCGCTACCGTCACCGACGCCAACGCCGACCTGTCACCTGAAACCGACAACTCTGTCATCACCGTTGAAACCACCGGTGACACCTGGGACCAAAAAGGTGGCGATGATATGGACCCCATCATCATCAAACCCGAGATGACCGACTAAATCCACCTTAATCAACCAAATCTTACACACACTAAATCACATACCACTATGAAATCCATTACACTCTCTATTGCATTTGTTTTCGCTATCCTGTTCACCGGCTGCGCAACTGTTACAGACGCCAATGCCGACCTGTCACCTGAAACCGACAACTCTGT
>JBJHCX010000228.1:0-2330 GCA_050486245.1 Rhodohalobacter sp. | reverse complement strand
CACGGCACTTTCACCGGGAGCTGAAAACGGCCTGCGACCGCCACGGCAAAGAGCTCTATCCGGCATTCAAGAAGCAGTGCGACGACTACTTCTACAACTCACACCGGGGAGAGGCACGCGGGGTCGGTGGACTCTTCTTTGACTACCTGAGGGGTGATGAGGAGCGGTCGCTTGAGCAGTGGCAGGCATTTACCCAGGATGTGGGATCGGTTTTTGTCCGGGCCTACCTCCCCATCGTAAAGGAGAGAATTGAAGAGCCCTACAACCGGGCACAACGCTACTGGCAGGAAGTTCGCAGGGGGCGGTATGTCGAGTTTAACCTGATACACGACAGAGGCACGCTCTTCGGGCTGAAAACAGGCGGACGCATCGAGTCCATTTTTATGAGCCTGCCGCCACAGGTGCGATGGGATTATGACTTTCATCCAAAGCCCGGTACCCGGGAGGCTGAGCTGATTGATGTGCTGAAGAACCCAAAAGAGTGGGTGAAATAAAAAGGCCCTCCATTGCCTGAAGGGCCTCTGGAGTGAAAACTCAGCAGTGGTTAATTCTGCTGTGTTCCATAAAACCGTTCCCGGACAATCTTGCCATTTTCCCAATCCTGGGTGGCAACCTGTTCAATTTTCATCCGTCCGCCCTCTTTAAACGTGACATCCATCCAGCTTTCAACAGCGGTCGCTTCCTCCTCTTCATTGGCCGTAATGGCCACGACGCCTGCACCGTGAAACTCTTCCACGCTGTCAAAAAACTCATGCTCACGCTTGCGGTTGGTCTCCTTGCCCTCAACAGGCGTGCCGTCTTCCAGTATCATGGTGACTTCGTCGTCATAATACTTTTCGAACGCCTCAAGGGCGGTTCCGTTCTGAATATGTCGATAAACGTCTTTGATCTTCTCTTTAACACTCATGGCTATCCTATTGTTTTAATGTGAAAGTATTTACAGTTAAACAACAGGGTGTTTAGGGAAAACGTTTGCGGGAAAACCGGAAAAAAGTTTAAGAGTTGTTAAAGATGGGCAGAAATTGTTTTTTAAAAGTACGGTGTATTGCTTGTGTTCTACAGAGTTAATACGGCGTCACGTGAGAAGATGAACGTTTGAACTAAAAAGAGGGAGTATGAAACTCTATTGGAATCTGTTCATTCTATTGTGTTGGGCTCTTCAATCTGTTGAAGCTCAACAGGCCGATCTGGAACTTACCTATCAATTTACAGTTGCAGGGGAGCTGGAGTTTGGTGACACAGGGTATCTGGTAAATCCGCTGTCGGCTGCGACCGATAGCAAGGGGAATATCTTTATCTCTGATCACGATGGCAGGCAGGTCCATAAATACTCTCCTGACGGTGATTACATGAGAAGTTTTGGCGGTATGGGCAGGGGGCCGGGAGAGTTTAACAGGATTGCAGAAATTGCAATCGATGGAAAAGACCGATTGCTGGTTCTGGACAGATTTCAATTCAAGGTAGCCAGGTTTAATACGGAAACCGGGAATATTGAAGAACACCGGTTTGAAGATATGCCACAGATCAATATGATGACGTTGGTACCGCTTCAAGAGAACTATTTTGCAGGGTTTTATGTGGAATCAGGAACGCATGTTGCTTACGATGCGGAAATGCGTGCAGTGAGAGTTTATCATTTCGGCGACGGTGAGAAACGGAATACACTGTATCAAATATTTAACAGTCAGTTTGACCCTGAAGTTAATTTTGAAAGAATGCTCGGAAGCGGAATTGGACATAAGCTGGCACGTTTTTCCGATCATGAGCTGATCGCGGGACACACGGTATACACCGGACGACATTTTGTAATAGACACAGAATCAGGGGCTGAGCGGATGTTTATAAATGATGAGGTTGCACTGCCGCACTATCACCTGATGGATCCGGATGACCGGCCTTCTGATCCTGATCAGCGGTTTTCAGGTGCGATTTCGTCATCCGGTTCAATGGGGCGATTCTATTACCAGGTTCTGCATCAATCCATGCTTCTTGGTACTCTTGACGGGAGTTTTTATCACATATATCGGATGAATGAGAAAGAGGGGTATGGATACAGCGACTATCTGGAAGTATTTTCAAGTGAGGGTAAGTTGATCTATCATGATAAACTGCCGGATACAATGGAGACGCCTGAAAATCTGCACTATCGGGCTTACCTCCACCTCTCAGGAGATGGCAGGCTGATTATACGGGATTCATTTGAACTGGATGATCCGGCCGTTACCGTCTACAGGTTACAGTTGAAATAAATTGAGTTATTTGCGGTTCAGAAACTGTTCGACGCGCTTGAGGTGTTCGGGGCTCTCCCAGAACTGGCTGAACGGCTTCAG
>JBJHCX010000227.1:0-2338 GCA_050486245.1 Rhodohalobacter sp. | reverse complement strand
ATGCTGCCATAATTCCACCGGGACGGTAGTTAATATGTCCGATCGGGGTTTGGGAGCTGATATGAAGCCCAAAAATCACATCCACGTCCGGGTTCTTCAAAACCCCCTCTTCAACCATCATCTCTGCGCCTCCATCCTCACCGGGAGGGGTTCCCTCTTCGGCCGGCTGGAAAATAAATTTAATGGTTCCGGGGATCTCATCCTTCACTTCTGTCAGCATCTGTGCCACCCCCATCAAGATGGCCATGTGGGTGTCGTGTCCGCAGGCGTGCATCACCGGTACAATATCACCCAGGTACTCTGCCTCCACTTCGGAGGCGAACGGAATATCGACTCTTTCGCGGACCGGCAGGGCATCCATATCGGCACGCAGGCCCACTACGGGGCCCGGTTTGCCGCCGTGCAGCAGGCCCACGACGCCCGTATGAGCGATTCCGGTTTCAACCTCCAGGCCAAGGTCACGAAGGTGAGCCTCGATTACTTTTGCGGTTTCAAATTCCCGGTTTGAGAGTTCCGGATACTGGTGAAAATGCCGGCGCCACTCCACCACATGCTCATACAGCTCTTCGGTTTGGGAGTCGATATATTCCTGCCAGTTGAATGAACCCTCTGACTGAGCTTGCGCTGATTCTGAAATCATCACAAAACCCAGTATCAGAGCTACTGTTAATGCAATCTTTTTCATGTGGATCGGTTTAGTGTTTCGATTAATACTTCTCTGCGTGACTCTGCGGTTTCTCTGCGTGACTCTGCGAGAACCCATCATTCTTGTTTCTCGCTGAGTTGCGCAGAGTTTCGCGGAGTTTTTCTGACTACCGCTCAATATAGTTGTCGAACCATTTTAAAATACGGTTGGATACTTCGGCAATCAGTTTGGGCTCGGTGGGCCCGTGGCCGGTTCGGGGAAGCAGGATCATCTCGGTATCCACGCCTTTCTCCTGCAGTGCCCAGTAGAACTCCTGTCCCTGTCCCAGCGGCACGCGCAGATCGCCATCACCATGAATGATCTGCGTCGGTGTCACGACATCATCCATAAAGTAGACGGCCGAATGGCGCTGATAGGTCTCCATGTTTCCGCCCCAGTAGGGTCCGCCCATGTGAGCCAGCAGGTAATCGGGGATATCGGTTGTGCCGACCATGCTCACCAGGTTGGATAGCCCGGCCCCCATGCTCACCGCCTGGAAACGGTCGGTTTGCGTCACGATCCACGAGGTCATATATCCGCCGTAGCTCCATCCCATTTCCGCCATTCTGTCGGGATCGGCCACGCCCATCTCTATCACTTTGTCGACACCGCTCATCAGATCCTCATAATCGCCATATCCCCAGTCCTGGAAGTTGGCGTAGCGGAACTCCTTACCATACCCGGTACTGCCGCGGGGATTGGGACGCAGCAGCGCGTATCCCTTCTCTGCAAAATACTGGATCGCATAAATACTGCCTGAGCCGGTCCACGTCTGTGCATAGATTCCTGACGGACCGCCGTGAACCATCAGGATCAGCGGCACTTGATCTCCCTCCTCATATCCAACGGGATAGGTAAGAAGCCCTTCGATCTCTTTCCCGTCGTATGAGGTCCAAGTCAGCACTTCGGTACGGCCAAACCCGGGCAGCTGAATCTCATCAAAAACCGACGAGACTTTCTGCGGAGAGAAACGGTTTAAATTGGTGAGGTAGACCTCGCGCGGTTGTTCCGGGGTTTCATATGTAAATACGATCCGGCTGCCATTGCGGTTCACGGCAAACTGGTTGTAAACCCCATCTTCGGGAGTGATCAGCTCCGGTTCACTTCCGTCGAGCGACATCCGGTAGAGTACCGATGCGGTGTTTCTCCACTCGCGAACCAGCAGGTTGCCCCGGGCATCAAAGCCGGTGATGCTTGCACTGCGATCATAGGTCTGGGCCAGTGCCCGCGGCTCACCGCCCGAGGCCGATACAACATAGAGATCCCCCAGCCCGATGCCTTCAACTTGTCCGCCATGCGAAACAAACACAACATCACTTCCATCGGGTGTAAAACGGGGACTTGAATCGGTTCCTTCACGATACACCAGTGACGATACCGATCCGCTGTCGGCCGGTACGGTTGAAATATTCATCTCATACCGGTCATTGATCCGGGGTGTTGGCTGATGGGCAAAGACGATGGTGTTTCCGTCTGGCGACCAGTCAAACGATGTGGTCTGGATATCATCGGCATAAATGGCTTTTGCATCCTCTTCGCCAACGGTTTGCACGTAAATTCTGGAATACCTGAATTCGGTATCGACCACGGTTACATCCCGGCGTTCGCGCTCGCGGGTACGCTGCTCTTCGCTTTGCGGATCGGTCATTGTAT
>JBJHCX010000226.1:0-2340 GCA_050486245.1 Rhodohalobacter sp. | reverse complement strand
ATTGGGGCGGCTGATCCCACTCTTTCCGATGTTCCGGGTCAATGCCCCAGATAATATAGTTATCGTCCAGCCATTTGCGAATTTGGCGCGTCTCTGCATCACTGAGCCCAAAGGTATCCAGCACGGGTTTGGAAAGAAAGAGGCTCATTACATCCCGGTATTCAAAACGGGAGGTTATCAGGTTTAGAAAGTCCAAAAAGGCATGCTGATACTGCGATGATTCACGGGTACCGCTTCGGGGTGTTCTGAACGGAATCGAGGGCAGCCCCTCCTGTTTCGTGCCGAACACGGCTTCGATCATACTTTCATATGCAGACAAGTCGGGTGTTACGACCAGGATATCGTTCGGATTCAGGCCCGGGTTCTTCTCAAACTGCTCAAGCAGATACTGATGCAAAACCTCTAATTCACGCAGTGGGCTGTGGCAAGAGCGGATCTGAACCGATTCCCTGTCGGGCAAAGTATGAAGCGGGGTATCGGAAAGGTCTCCGGTAATACGCTCCCGAACCGCATCGAGCAGGGTATGCCGAGCGGGTGTTGACTCATATAAGCTGACATGCCTTCCGGCCAGTTGTGAGCAGAGCTGGTGAACTCCGGCCGACTCCTCGCCCAGGGATTCAAGAAGTGAACAGTTGAAGGGTGTTTCGGCCTGTTGAGACGGACGGTTTTGAAACAGATGAATATCACTCCTCTCCGTGCATATCTTCAGAAATTCCAGCACCGAACCGGGAAGGAGTCCCGGATTGAAAAGAAAAAGAGGCTCGTCACCGGCGAAATCCTCATTTCTGAAGGCATCGGCAGTCAACTCAAATAGTTTCGCTTTGTGTAGCGACAGAGGCTCATCCATCCGGCTCCACTGTTCCGTAAGCAACCGCCAGAGCCCGGCCTGCCACTGTTCGTCGCCCTGGCCTGAAACGCCCTTATCCCAGTCCAGCACCAACCCGGGCCTGTAGATCAGGTATTGGTCAAACAGGGAAGCGATCTGGCGTGACAGGTTCAGGGCAGCCGGTTCTCTCATCTCCTCACTTTGAGAGGAGATATACTGCCAGAGCGGATCGAACCGTTTCAGCTTTTGGGGGTCATTCAGGATCTCAAACAGCGACCATTTCATCGGTTCAGGGTCTGATGGCAGCACTTTTGGAAGTGCGGGATAGATTGCTCGCACACACTTCCAATGCCATTCAGCGGGAAGCATAAAGTTCAGGTTGGCTGCAATACCCGAAAACTCAGATAGGCGAAGCTGCAGCCATTTGGCCGTGTCCCTGTTCGGCACAATAACTGTCTGAGCTGCCAGCGGATCGGCTGGCAGGTTCTCCTGCAGGCATTCCGACAGCCGTTTTGCCAAAACCGTTAAATCATTGCCGCTGTAATGTGTGACCATGAACGCTCAAATTCAGTGAAGATGAAAAGTGAACGGCAATGTAATCATCAGCGGTGACAATTTCTGTCACCCCATTGGAAAAAGTGGAGAAGTAGAGAAGTGGAGAAGTGATTCGAGGCGAAGAAGCGCGGAGCGAAAAGGCAACGGGCAATTCTGAAAACTCCTTTCATGATTTGCGTCTATCAGCTACAGTGCCTCTGCAAGTGCTCAATACCCGTACTTATCAATCAATTGCTCGATCGCTTCGGTGACGACGGCTGAGTAGGAGCGGTCATAGTCGTCTGCATAGTCTCTGAGGCGGTCTACCAGGTCAACTTCAAGGTAGAAGCTGGTTGTTTTCTTTTTAGGGGCGGGCTGCGGAGCCGGTTCGGGGATCTCCCGTTCCACGATGTGCCTTGACAGATCCTCTTCAACTCGGGTCTCCGATTTTAAATCCCGGAGTTCACGGTTCAGGTCAAAGACCCTGGGTTCAGCCGCAACTGTCTCCTCGCGGGGTTCACGCGTATCATATTCACTGCGATCGGGAATAAATGAAAATTCCGATTCATCCACTTCATGATCACTGAAGGGGAAGTGTCCGAGACTTTTCTTTGTAAGGTTCATAACCGGTTAGTGACCGTTACGGATTTCTTTGGCTAACTTCTGATAATCCTTGGCACCGTTGCTCTCGCTGTCGTACTCAAAGATCGTTTTATGGTGGCTGGGGGCTTCTGCCAACGCCACATTATCCCTAATAACGGTATTAAATACCTTGGATCCAAAATAATCCCGGATATGGCCAACCACTTCCCGGTTCAAATTCTTGCGATTATCGTACAGGGTGCAGAGTATTCCCTCCACTTTCAGGTTCTTGTTGAGCCTCTTTTGAACAACCTGAATTACATCCATAAGCTTAGACAGCCCGTGCAGTGCCAGGTACTCTGACTGAAGCACAATGACCAGTTCATCTACTGCGGTAA
>JBJHCX010000225.1:0-2343 GCA_050486245.1 Rhodohalobacter sp. | reverse complement strand
CTGGGACTCGAAGGACGCTCGCAGGTAGAGGAGTACGGCATGGCTGAATATAATGCCCAATGCCGCGAAAGCGTGCTCAAATACAAGGACCTGTGGGATGAGCTGACCAACCGCATGGGGTACTGGGTAGATCTTGATGAACCCTATATCACCTTTGAAAATGACTACATCGAATCGGTCTGGTGGGCATTTAAACAGCTCTACGATAAAGGCCTGGTCTATAAAGGATATAAAATTCAGTGGTATTCGCCGGGAAGCGGCACCGTACTCTCCTCGCACGAGGTGAGCCTCGGTTATAAAGAGACCCAGGATCCGTCGATCTATGTGAAATTTCCGCTCGATGCCGATGAAAATGTCTACTTCATTGCCTGGACCACCACGCCCTGGACGATCATCTCCAACATGGCGCTCGCTGTGAACCCGAAGCTGGAGTATGTGAAGATCAAAGTGGAAGAGGAGGGGCAGGCCGAGTTCTATATCCTGGCGAAAGATTGCCTGGATGATGCCATCAACCAGGATTATGAAATTGTAGATTCGTATAAGGGAAGTGAACTGGTTGGGTGGACCTACCGCCCGGTATTCGACTTTGCACTGAAGGAGTATTCTAAAGAAGACGCCTGGCGTGTAATTGAAGCTGATTATGTAACAACCGACGACGGTACCGGTGTGGTGCACACAGCCCCTGCTTTTGGTGCCGATGACTATACCACGTGTCAGGAAGCCGGCATCCCGATGTTTAACCCGATCGACCGTGACGGGAAGTTTACCGGCCTGGTGCCCGATTATGAAGGGCAGTGGTTTAAGGATGCCGATAAGGAGATTGCCCGTGCCATCAAGGAGAAAGGGCTGATGTACCACCACGATGTCTATGTGCACAACTATCCGTTCGACTGGAGAAAAGGCACCCCGCTGATGTCATATCCGGTAGAGTCCTGGTTTATCCGGACCACCGATGTGAAGGATAAGATGGTCGAGCTGAACAGGTCGATCAACTGGAAACCGGAGAGTACCGGTACCGGCCGTTTTGGCACATGGCTTGAGAATAACGTTGACTGGGCAGTTTCGCGGCAGCGTTACTGGGGAACCCCGATCCCGATTTGGGTAAGTGATGAAAACCCGGACTATATCGAATGCGTGGGCAGCGTTGAAGAGCTGCGCAAAAAAGCAGGCATCTCCGAAGATGTGGAACTCGACCTGCACCGTCCGCATATCGATGATTTTACCTGGGAGTGCCCTGAAGGCGGCACCATGAGACGTATTCCGGACCTTCTGGATGTCTGGTTCGACTCGGGGGCAATGCCCTGGTCGCAGTGGCACTATCCGTTTGAGAACAAGGATAAGTTTAAGGAGAACTTCCCTGCCGACTTTATCGCAGAGGGAGTTGATCAGACCCGCGGCTGGTTCTATACCCTGCACGCCCTGGCAACCATGCTGTTCGACAAGCCCGCATATAAAAATGTGATTTCGAACGGACTGGTGCTCGATGCCAAAGGTGAGAAGATGAGTAAGTCGAAAGGGAATACGGTCGACCCGTTTGAGGTGATTCAGAAATATGGCGCCGATACTGTGCGCTGGTATATGATGAGCAACTCTTCGCCATGGGATAACCTGAAATTTAGTGAAGAGGGCCTGCAGGAGACGCAGCGTAAGTTTTTCAATACGATTGTCAACACCTACTCTTTCTTTGCGATGTACGCCAATATCGACGGATTTACCTACTCCGGATCGCCGCTGGCCAAGTCGGAACGCACCGAAATGGACCGCTGGGTGATTTCAAGGCTCAACACAACGGTGAAGCTGGTAGACGAATACCTTGAAGAGTATGAGCCTACCAAGGCTGCCCGTGAAGTGGAACAATTTGTGGAAGAGCTGAGTAACTGGTACGTGCGCCGTAACCGCCGCCGGTTCTGGAAAGAGGGCAAGAGCCTGGATAAAACAGCCGCTTATCAGACGCTTTATGAGTGCCTGGTCAGCCTGGCCAAGATTATCAGTCCGATCGCCCCGTATCTCGGTGAATGGCTCTATCAGAGGCTGAATGAAGTGACCGGCCAGGATGAAGAGTCGGTGCACCTCTCTTTCTACCCAACCGTTGAAGAGACGGCAATCAATAAGCAGCTTGAACGGCGGATGGAGATTGCGCGGACCGTGAGTTCGATCGTTCTGCGAGTCAGAAATCAGATCGATATCAATGTACGGCAGCCACTTTCTAAAATCATACTGCCAATCGGGGGCGAAGAGCGTGCGGTTGTTGAAGCCGTTAAAGATATTATTCTGGATGAGGTTAACGTTAAGGAGATTGAATATGTAGAAGATGATTCCGGAATTGTCAGCAAGTCTGCCAAA
>JBJHCX010000224.1:0-2445 GCA_050486245.1 Rhodohalobacter sp. | reverse complement strand
TGGACAAACTGGAGCGGCTGATTGAAAACCTGCCGGTACACCTGCACTACGCCCTCGAAGTGCGCCATCCCGACTTTTTCGACAAAGGAAAGAAGGAGCGGTATTTGGTCGACCTGATGAAGAGCTACCGGATCGACCGGGTGGTGTTTGATACCCGAAGGCTCCATTCACTTCAAAACCGTGAGCCATCGGTGCGAAGGGCACAGGATAAAAAGCCGCAAATGCCCGTTCGTTTCGACGCTATCGGGAGCAAACCGTTTATTCGTTTTGTGGGAGCCAATGATATCCTGAACAATGAGAGCTACCTGAAAGAGTGGGCGATCATGACGGCCGACTGGATCTGCGAGGGAAAGCACCCCTATATCTTTATCCACGCGCCCGATACGCTTCATGCCCCAACCCTGGCCCGTTACTTTCACTCAGAGCTGGCAAAACTGATCGAACTCAGCCCAATGCCAGAGTGGCCGGCCGATAGAAAAGATGAACAACTTGGACTCTTTTCATAATAATTACAGGCTCCAGGCATAATAACGTTATACGGTCTATGGTTTACGGTATACGTAGTGTAGTTTTCTTACTCTCGTTGTTCAATTGTTTTAGTGAAGTTATAAAGCATTCGGCCAATATGGTCTAATTTTTCGGCAAGCAAACCAAAGATTTTAGTATCCGATAAGGAACCGGTTTCATAAAGTGTTTCAAGATGATCACGGGTTTCCAGTACAGAGGAGTGTGCATGTGTTAAAAATCTGATGTAGTCATTTCTATATCTTCTTCTACCATACCCTTCCACAATATTTGATCGAATGGATTTTGATGATCGCCGAATCTGACTCCCTGTTTCATAAAGTTCATATTTGGGCAAATTGAGTGACATTTTATGGATTTCAATTGAAATCTCTCTGGCCTTCATCCATATTTTTAATTTTTTATGGCTCATAAGAATTGGGTATGGTTACTCATCTCTCTGTAAGAACCTTAAACATCAAAACCCTTACAATTTTTTCCCAACTTTTAATGTGTGTGCAAACTGCGTAACCCGTACTCCTTAAACCGTATACCGCAAAAAAAAGCCGTGCCCCCATTCCGGGACACGACTCCTTCCGTAAACTCAATAAGTGTGAGAACGGATAATTTAGTTCATGATTACTTCATCCACCACGTGAACAAGTCCGTTGCTCGCGGGGATGTCACCCTCTTCTATTTCAATATTCAGTTCAGGTTCGGCTTCATCAGCAGAGACTTCTCCCTGGAAAAGATGGCCGATAACTACGTTCTGGGCTTGCTCAGGATTTTCTCTGAGTTCGTCAAGCTGCGGACCCATCGCCTCAAAGGCATCGTCTGTAGGTGCGACTACAGTAAAGGGCCCTTGCTGGCCGATCACCTGATCGAGTTCAGTCTCCTGAAGCAGTTCGGCTAAGATCGTGTGATCGTCACTCTCATTAATGACATCGACAACACTGCCCGACTGGGCAACCGAGATGCTGATGCCTGCAATGAATAACAGTGATAGGATCGTGGAAAACAGGACGGAAGATTTTTTCAAGAATGTCATAACGATTTTTGTTTCTTTGCGATTAAACGTTCACCTATTCATACAGGCATCAGGAGGGCATTGTTCCTTCTTATATCCTTGATATTTCATTTCTTGTGCCTGTGATGCAGATTATTAACACCATTTAAAAAAAAATCACCCAGTGTCTGGCCTGATCCGGGATTCTGATCAATCGTAAAAGAATGGAAAAATCCATCTTAGTTGCGTTTTATCGGCGATTTTGTCCTTCAGAATCTAATTTTGAGTGGGAAAGTGATCAAATCCGCAAAAAACGTTATCTTGCGGGTCTTTCACACATTTGATGTTATTTTTTTGAATACTATGTCTCAGGCCGATACTGCCACAAAAAACGAATCGATTGCCAAAGAGGCGTCCGTCCGGCGCACCTTTGCGATTATCTCTCACCCCGATGCCGGGAAGACGACACTTACCGAAAAGCTTCTTCTCTATGGGGGAGCCCTTCATGAGGCCGGCTCTATCCGCGCCCGAAAAGCGTCGCGTCATGCCGCATCCGACTGGATGTCGATTGAGCAGGATCGGGGAATATCGGTAACATCGTCCGTTCTCAGGTTCGAAAAGGACGGGATCAAGTATAACCTGCTGGATACTCCGGGCCACAAGGATTTTTCTGAAGATACCCTGCGAACACTGGTGGCGGCCGATAGCGGACTCATGGTGATCGACGTTGCAAAAGGTGTGGAGGAGCAGACCGAAAAACTGTTTGAGGTCTGTAAAATGAGAAAGGTGCCGGTGATTACCTTTGTCAACAAGTGTGACCGTCCCGGTATGGACCCGCTCGAAGTGCTGAGCAATGTGGAGAGCAAACTGGGTATTGAGGCGATTCCCGCCAGCTGGCCGGTCGGTTATGGCCAGAAGTTCCAGGGTATTTATGA
>JBJHCX010000223.1:0-2455 GCA_050486245.1 Rhodohalobacter sp. | reverse complement strand
GCCCCGCCAAAATCCCGTTCATACTCAAAACCTGGAATCCTATTGGCAAGATATTTCCTCAGGGCAACGATATAGATATGATACTGTAGATCGTAATTGGCTGAATAGATCTCTTCACGAAGCCTCTCTTTCGAGTAATCTTCAATCGAATCCCCCAGATAGTTCGATTTATAGTCCAGTATGTAGAACTTCCCGTTTTGCCGAACAATCAGGTCAATAAAGCCGGTCAGGTAGTTGTGAAGACCTTTTCTGCCACTCTCAGTTGTCGAGCCGTCCCGAATGATCCCAAGAATAGTATCAAGGCGGATGTCGTTCGAGGGGAAGTGAAACTCCATCTCCCGGATCTCATCAGCCCGCCTAACCTTATCCATCCGAAGTGAGCCGATAACCGATCCGGCAACATGGCGCATCATCATCTGCAGGGCCTCTGCCCACTGCGCATCCAGGTGATACTCATCCAGAACCTCCCTGGCCATTGGAATCAGGTCGGACTCTGCGGCTGTCGAAAAGCTGAAATCTTCATGTTCGAACAGTTTGTGAATCGCCGTTCCGGGGGTAGCGCCTTTGGGAAACTCAAAGATGGTGCGTTCCCTTTTTTCCGATTCATCCGTTTCCAGAAAAGTGAGATATCGGTCAAGCACCTGGTCGTAGTCGGGCTGGGTGGCATCGTCATGGCTGTTCAAAGATGAGAAACTCTCCAGCCTCTGAACCCGGCGGATCTCTGCAGGTCCGTTATAGGCTTGAAACTCCGGAACCAGGTTGTCCGCCTCATCGGGAAACACCCGATCTGTTCTTCGTTCAACATGAGATACCAGATCCATGGAGATCACATCGGGAGCTGAACGGTAAAGCTCTTTTACAGTTTCCATAAAAACTTTAGGTGATATATGCTTATCCTTGTCCCCTAACTTATTATCCAGGTTCATATCAACAAATTCTGCACCCATGAGGATCGGGGCCATCCCTGATACGTTCGAATCCGAATGACTGCCCCAGATCACCCTGCAGTGGTACTTTGCGCGGGTCAGGGCCACATACGCTTTACGCGCCTCTTCGGAGACCGACTCCTGCATGCTGCGCCTCAATGAATCACGGTTTTCATCACTCTGTTCGCAGTCGACATTGATCACCAGCCGGTGTTTGTCATCATGATATTCATGAAATTCATTCGGCTTCTTCTTTTTGGCACCCTCCCACAGATAGGGACAGAATACAACCGGAAACTCCAGGCCTTTGCTGCTGTGTACCGTCAGGATTTTGATCAACTTCTGATCGCTCTCGAGAAGCTGCGTCTTCTCATCATCGTCCTCATCACTCCGGATCTCATCTGCAAAACGGTTGCAGAGCTCACTCATCGAAAGTGCATCCTGCTGCTCGGCATGCGAACAGAGGTCGGCCAGGTGAAACAGGTTGGTCAGCACCCGTTCGGAGTCGGGCTGAGAAGCAAAAGGGTGCAGTTTCCGATCCTCGAACAGAAGCTTACGGATCATCGGATAAAATCCCTTAGAGTACCAGATTTCATGGAGTTCCTGCAGTTTCTCCGAAATACGGGCCAACGTTTCATCATCATCCAGAGCAGCGACTAGCTGATCGCCGTCAAAACCATAGAAACCGGACACCAGCAGGTTGCCCGCCGTCGAACCGCCGTTCGGATGGAGCACCGCTTCCATGAGGATATGTAACCTGACCGCCTCGAACGACTGAAAAACGTTGTCTCGAGAATAGGTAACGGCACCCAGCCCAACACGCTTCAGCTCCTTCTTAACCTGTTCAGCATCCTTGTTTTTCGCCACCAATATCGCAATGTCACCGGGCTGCAGCGATCTCATACGGCCGCTCGAATCATCACGGATCTGCAGATCAGGGTCCTCAAGAAGCCTGCCTGCCTCCGCGACCGTACGATATACGATCTTCTGTCGAAGATCATCTTTGTTGGTATAAAATGGCTCCAGCATGGTAAAATGGAGACCTGAAAGGGGTTCACCAGACCTTGTAAACTGTTCACTGAGCTTCTCTACACCCACACCTGAGGGGTTGTAACCGATTTGGGAGGCTGCAAACGGATTCTTCCTGAATGAGAAGAGTGCGTTGACGCCCTCGATTAGCTGCCGGGAACTGCGATAGTTGTCCCGTAGTTCGTACACTCCGCCCTCCAGCTCATCTTTCGCTTTCAGGTAGGCGTAGACATCTGCACCCCTGAAGTTGTAGATTGCCTGCTTCGGGTCGCCAATCATCAAAAGCGATGAGTCGCCGCCTGACGCCGGGTAGATATTGCCGAATATTTCATACTGGATCGGATCGGTATCCTGGAATTCATCAACCAATGCAACCGGATAGCGATTGCGAAGCTTCCGGGCCAGGCTGCCGGCATTTTCACCGCTGCTCAGCGAATCTCGAAGTTTTATCAGAAGGTCATCGTAACTATATGTCTCCGTATCCCTTTTAAGTGCTTCCC
>JBJHCX010000222.1:0-2463 GCA_050486245.1 Rhodohalobacter sp. | reverse complement strand
TGAAACCAAAAATGGTGTACCAAGAATTTGTAGTAACCGCTCAGATTAATACCAGTCTGCTTTAGATTAGAATCATCGGTTCAGCAGTATGATGAACACATGATTTATAACTTTCCATCCACGATCTGGCTGTGTGCATAATCCACCGCTCTGGCAGTGAGAGCCATGTAGGTGATACTGGGGTTTTGTGTACCGGCGCTGGTCATGCAGGAGCCGTCAGTGACAAATACGTTGGGCACTTCATGCATTTGGTTCCACCGGTTAAGTACACTGGTATTCGGGTCATGTCCCATCCGGGCTGTCCCCATTTCATGGATAGCAGCACCCACAGCTGTTGCGTCGTTGGTAGCTGTAATGTTGATGCAGCCGGCTGCTTCCAGCATCTCTACAGCACATTGAACCCCGTGTTTACGCAGTTTTTCCTCGTTTTCGCGCAGTTTTGCATCAAATGTAATAATGGGGTTGCCATACTGATCGGTTTTGTTAAAATTGAGGTACATGCGGTTTTCGTGATAGGGAAGAAGTTCACCGAAGCATGTCATACCGATATGCCAGGAACCCGGCTGAAAAACAACGTCTTTTAATTCTTCTCCGATTACGCCTTCCGAGATGTTGGGAATTCGCCGTGCGGATCCCTGATATCCGAAACCACGCAGATAATCACTTCTTTTTGTCTCATCATCAATATTGGTAAACCTTGGAATGTAAAATCCGACCGGTTTGCGTCCGGAGTAATAGGAATTTTCCAGTTTTGGGAGAATTCCTGAAGCACCCATTCCGTAGTGATGATCCATCATGTTGTGGCCCAGTTCACCGCTTGTATTACCCAGCCCGTTGGGGAACGATTCAGAGCGGCTGTTCAGCAAGATGGCTGTTGAACCAATGGTGCTTGCGTTACAAAAAATGATGCGTGATGATATTTCCATTTCCTGTTTGGTTTCGGCATCAATCAGCCGTAGACCGGTGGCTTTTCCGCTGGTTGAGTTGTAGACGATCTCTTTCACAATACTATGGGGGCGAATCGTCAGGTTACCCGTTTCCTCTGCCACCGGCAAGGTAGCCGACTGGCTGCTGAAATAGGCACCAAAAGGGCAGCCTCTCCAGCAACGATCGCGCGAAACACATCGTCCGCGATGGCCTTTGTGAACTTCCGGATCATATTCGGTAAGATTGGCTACACGTCCGGGTGTAACCACACGACCGGGATAACGTTTGGCCACCGATTCGCGCAAATGTTGTTCAGCACAATTGAGTGGAAAAGGTTTTAAAAACTTTCCGTCGGGAACTTGCTTCAGCCCTTCCGCCTGTCCGCTGACACCTACAAAAGTTTCTACATAATCATACCAGGGTTCTATATCCGCATAGCGAATAGGCCAGTCGATGGCAATATTTTCCCGTTTGTTGGCTTCAAAATCGAGATCACTCAGTCGATAACAGTGGCGCCCCCACATCAGCGAGCGTCCGCCCACATGATGCCCCCGAATCCAGTCAAAACGCACATCTTCGTCATAAGGATACTCATCATCTTTATTCACCCAGTGTTTATTATCCTGGCGCACCCACCAACTGAGGCGGTTCTGCTTTTTGTAATGTTTCTCAATCTCTTCACGGGGAAGCCTGTTTTGATAGGGGAGATCCCAGGGATCGTCATTTACTGTCGGGTACTCACCATGGCGTACCATCCGTCCGCGTTCAAGCACCAGGGTTTTATAACCTTTCTTACACAATTCCATGGCTGCATAACCACCACTGATTCCCGAGCCAATTACAATAGCGTCAAATTCTGTTGAGTCTGATTTATTCATTTATATCGCCCATGCTCTGTTATTCACATCATCTACTGAAATACACGGCTCATAATCACCCGGTATAGGGAGGTAGTTCAGATGTTCTTTGCCAATTTCTTCTGTAGTGAGATAGTATGCAATCACCTGTTGTTTCAACTCCATATATACCCGCCTGGCGTTTTCGGATTCGCTTGTATAGTCACGTTCCAGTTCCTGCAGGATTCTAACCCGGCCGGATTGCTCCAATTGCTCAAAGTTTTGAGCAGCCAGGTGTATTTCAAGAGCATCCCACTGATTACTGAATTCAGATTTAAATTCCAAATCGAATACCAGCCCGATCATTGAATCTATGGTATAATGAACATTTACATCGGTTGCTGATGGGCTGTCGGTGCGAGGGAGAATCGTATCGGCCAGAAGTGAAACCAGATCGAACTGATCCGGATCAAAAAAGTGCAGTTCAGACGCTTTATTTGCCGGGGTTGAGCAGCCTGATAAAAAAACCGTTGCAAATGAAGTTGATACCGCACCGCCAGTTAACAAGGCTGCATATTTCAGCATTTCTCGTCTGTTCATAGAAGTATAGGTTAAAGTTTTAAAAAATTGGAAATATACAATCTTGCATCACATTATACAGGCTCATCGAAAGATACATGATGAATACCGAAGCGTTCAA
>JBJHCX010000221.1:0-2470 GCA_050486245.1 Rhodohalobacter sp. | reverse complement strand
TGGGGTGAAGTCGTAACAAGGTAGCCGTAGGGGAACCTGCGGCTGGATCACCTCCTTAAACGACGCATCAACCGCTTTGTAAGCGCTCACACGCATTGCCTGATCAAGTCACGAGCAGAAGGCCTGTTTTAGGACGGGGCTGTTGCTGAGGCGCCGGCCGCTGAGTCGGGGATCTGAATTGGGTCTGTAGCTCAGTGGGTTAGAGCGCACTCCCCCGGATAGGGTAGAGAGTGGGTGAGGTCGAAACCGACCGCTACAGTATAGGTCAATGGCAAAAGAATTGGGTCTGTAGCTCAGTTGGTTAGAGCGCACCCCTGATAAGGGTGAGGTCGGCCGTTCAAATCGGCCCAGACCCACCAGTTCGGAGGCCAGGCCCATCGATTTGCCCGGTTGCCTTGGGAGATCGAGGGGTCATGTGGATGGTATCCTGGGGCTATAGCTCAGCTGGGAGAGCGCCTGCCTTGCACGCAGGAGGTCAGCGGTTCGATCCCGCTTAGCTCCACCATATTTTAGCTCCACCATTATCCTGGAGGGGTGAAGGTTGATGGTGCGGGGTTGCGCGCAAGGCGTGGAAAGGCGCGAACAAGTTATCTGCTCGGGTGTTGAGAATCCAGAACAAAGTCATTGTTTGATGGTTTTGTTCTGGTTTTTTTGGCCAGACGTTCTTTAACAAGGTGAGACATTGTAACTGTACTAAAGAATGAGTGTGTCTCAAGCGCACTCGTCCGGCGAGTACAAGGCAATAGTGATATTGCCAAGTTTGAAGTCGTGTAAGCAGTCGTTTGTGTTATATGGTCAAGCGACTAAGTGCATACGGTGGATGCCTTGGCAGCTGGAGGCGATGAAAGACGTAGGAGCCTGCGATAAGCTTCGGGGAGGTGGCAAGCAACCTTTGATCCGGAGATCTCTGAATGGGGAAACCCACCCGTTGCAAGACGGGTATCCATATCTGAATCCATAGGGTATGGAGGCGAACCCGGGGAACTGAAACATCTAAGTACCCGGAGGAAAAGAAATCAACCGAGATTCCCTCAGTAGCGGCGAGCGAACGGGGAGGAGCCTGCAAGTGATAGCGGACGTGTTAGAGGAACCTTCTGGAAAGTAGGGCGATACAGGGTGATAGCCCCGTACTCGAAAGCGCGTTTGTGGTACTGAGCTTGCGACAAGTAGGACGGCGCACGTGAAACGTTGTCTGAAGATGGGGGGACCATCCTCCAAGGCTAAATACTACCAGCTGACCGATAGTGAACCAGTACCGTGAGGGAAAGGCGAAAAGAACCCCGGAGAGGGGAGTGAAATAGACCCTGAAACCGTATGCATACAAGCAGTAGGAGCGGACACTTACCTTCGGGTAAAGAGCCGTGACTGCGTACCTTTTGTATAATGGGTCAGCGACTTATTTTCAGTGGCGAGGTTAACCGTTTAGGGGAGCCGTAGGGAAACCGAGTCTTAATAGGGCGTTTAGTCGCTGGGAATAGACCCGAAACCAGGCGATCTATCCATGGCCAGGTTGAAGGTGCCGTAACAGGCACTGGAGGACCGAACCCACAAACGTTGAAAAGTTTGGGGATGAGCTGTGGATCGGAGTGAAAGGCTAATCAAGCCTGGAGATAGCTGGTTCTCCTCGAAAGCTATTTAGGTAGCGCCTCATGTCTCACCCTGGGGGGTAGAGCACTGTTTCGGCTAGGGGCCCATCCCGGGTTACCAACCCGATGCAAACTCCGAATACCCAGGAGTGCAATCATGGGAGACACACGGCGGGTGCTAACGTCCGTCGTGAAAAGGGAAACAACCCAGACCGCCAGCTAAGGTCCCCAATCTCGGTTAAGTGGGAAACGATGTGGGAAGGCTCAGACAGCTAGGAGGTTGGCTTAGAAGCAGCCATCCTTTAAAGAAAGCGTAATAGCTCACTAGTCGAGTCGGCCTGCGCGGAAGATGTAACGGGGCTCAAACCGAGAACCGAAGCTGCGGGTGCACACTTGTTGTGCGCGGTAGAGGAGCGTTGTGTAAGCCGTTGAAGGTGAATCGAGAGGTTTGCTGGAGGTATCACAAGTGCGAATGCTGACATAAGTAACGACAAAGGGGGTGAAAAACCCCCTCGCCGGAAGACCAAGGGTTCCTGTCCAACGCTAATCGGGGCAGGGTTAGTCGGTCCCTAAGGCGAGGCCGAAAGGCGTAGTCGATGGGAAACAGGTTAATATTCCTGTACCTCTTGTTACTGCGATGGAGGGACGGAGTAGGCTAGGCCAGCGCGGCGTTGGTTGTCCGCGTTTAAGGCAGTAGGCTGAGCGTTTAGGCAAATCCGGACGCTTAAGGCTGAGAGCTGATGACGAGCTTTCTATGAGAAGGCGAAGTGGTTGATGCCATGCTTCCAAGAAAAGCTTCTAAGCTTCAGGTAACAAGGGACCGTACTCTAAACCAACACAGGTGGTCAGGTAGAGAATACCAAGGCGCTTGAGAGAACTCGGGT
>JBJHCX010000220.1:0-2500 GCA_050486245.1 Rhodohalobacter sp. | reverse complement strand
GTTCCGTCGCGACAGGCAGATACCAGGAGGCTTTCAAATGAAACGAGTCATTCTTGTCGCATGTGCATTGCTGATGGCATCTGCCGCGCAAGCGCAGACCACGGAAGAAAGTGTTGTACCGGACGATAGCGCCGCGCCGGAGTTCGTGCTGGAGTTTGTTCGCAGGGCGCAATTGTTGGGCGGATTCAGAATAGTCGATGCCGCACCCCTGTCTTCCGAGCTTCAGTTGTTGGACTACGGCCAGCATCCGGTACGCGACCTGAGTCATCCGGGCAGGGAGATGCCGGTGACATTGGTATCGCGTCTGCCATGGACCGGTTCGGTGGACGCTGTACTGACCGATGCGCCGGGTATACGGCGGGATGTTCTGATTGACGTCACCCGTCAGGCGGAATCGGTGTCCTCACCTGAGCTGCAGGTGATGGACGAACTGCTGTCGCTGAACATAGATGGTGACGAACTGCTTTTCACCATCGTCGAGGCGAGGGAGGATCCGCTGGCATCCGATGTCCGGCATGTGACGGGAGTGACCGTTAACCAGGAGGGCTACGTTCGTTTCGCGATCGATATGCTGTCGGGGCTGATGGTCGGCACGGTTCAGGTGAACCATCGGCTGTACCGGATTCTTCCGGGGCAATCGGATCTGGTTGATCTGGTGTTTCGTATTCCGCCTCGTGAACGTGGCAGGGACCGTTATCTGGCATTGACCCGGTTCATAGCCATGCCTGAGGAGGTTCAGCAGCTCGAGCAGCGGCATCTGGTGGCCGAAGCGCTGGCGGACATGCAACCGAAGCGTTACATGAACAGGGGAGCCGGTCACCGGGTAGAAGTTGAGAGTGACCCGGAAAGCCTCTATCGAATCGCTGACGTGGATGTCGATGAGCTTGAGGATCCGACAACGCTGACTCGAATGCTGAGCGAGATCGCGCCGCTGATCAATGCGCGGGGAGACGAAGACTACGAGATCGCCAGCATGGATTATCTAAGAGACGGAAACGGATGGGCGATCGTGTTCCGCCAGCTTATCAATGACATTCCGATCAATCATCGTCACGAGTTACGGCTAGGCCCTGAGGGTGGAGTTCTCTACTTGCGGGTGAGAGTATGGTCGGTAGCGGACCTTTTTATAGAGGACGTTCCCATGACATTGGAGGAGGCTACGCAATTGGCAGTTGCCGGGATCGAGCAGCGGGCGCCGGGCAGTACGATTCAGATCGAGGACGGAGAAATCGTCTACAAGGCATTTGAAGGGCGGTTGGTGCCAGTCGGGCGCTTTGCTTTCCATGTCACTCCATTGGGCAGCCGTCAACAAGAACCTTGGGGAGCAGTAGTTCGAATAGATACTGGCGAAGCTACGATTCAGGATTCAGCGAGCGTTTTTGTCGGACGATAGGTAACGGGCTGTTGAAAAGCCCTCGTTTTACTCTAATACGAGGGGTACGGAGCACGCTTTCACCATGGCACGCAATAGAGAATGAGTCTCGGTGTGCGGTGCCACAACATTTATCCCGGAAGGATTTCTCAGCACAAGTCCGACATGATGACCACTGTGTGCAGTCACCTGTATCGTCGACAGAAGCAAACGGGCATGGTCAGGAATCTGTTTCGTGAAAAGCACGTCAGCTATGCCGCCTGAAAAATTGCGCACTGTTTGTCGCCGGCTCAGCAACTATGGAGCACGAGAAAGTGACAAGGGCAACTGGCTTCTCTATTGCTGTATCGGGTATCTCCATAGTTGCAGCCGTTGTATTGGCGTATTCATTGTCTAACTCAGAGAAGCGCTCGAATACATTCCGCGACGGCTTAAGTGAATATCCTGATCATGAAGACGTTCATTCTGGAGAGGTCTTGAGGGAAAGGGAGGATGGCGACGTTTCCACCTCAGAGCAAACGGGGAGTTCAGATATTGAACGTCCGGACGAAGAGAATCCCAGAATGATGATGAATGAGCGTATCAGTATAGTGTCAACACCGGAGTTGGCCGTTGATGATGACTATCAAGAGTACCTGGAAGCAAGAGCAAGAGCAGAGTCCATTACGTCTAGAGTCTATCTGCCTGTCATTGGGATCCAAAGGGTGTTTGTCGGTAGTCGCATCGTGGCGGTCGATCCGATTGCAGTAGCGCGCCTATACCAAGACGCTCGATCAAGTGAGGCCCGGTTCGCTGGAACTTTCGACTTGCCTCTTTTTTATCCCTGTTCATTGTCTTCAATAGACTCGGTTAGAGACTTTTCCTCCATGGAGGGGTTGATTCCTGTGCACGTCACATCAAGATGTGAGGAAACACGTGAAGTCGTTCGTAGTCAGGTAAGCGAAGACGGAAGCCGTTACTGGTTTGAGATTCAGCTTGGCGGTGGCTCAGTGCAAAGACTCACTATTAACCCGGCGTCTTTGTAACTGAAATTTCAGGACGCATAGCGGATGCTCGGATGCTTGAAGTAATTCTTCACCCGTCGTCGCGATCGCTGTATTGAACGCAGGTGCTTTTGCGTCGTTGCTT
>JBJHCX010000219.1:0-2518 GCA_050486245.1 Rhodohalobacter sp. | reverse complement strand
AGGTTCTATTAAACTCTTATAGCGTGATAAAATAAGCTTATTTAAACTGTTTTGCAATATCAGGAACACTCTTCTTCAGGATATTCATTGCATCCGCTTTATCGGTGTTTAATTGATGAATCAGGCGATCCAGGCCGTCAAAATTCTTCTCCTCACGTATGCGTTCCACAAATTGAATCTGGATATCCTTGCCATAGATATTTTGATTGAAATCAAAAATGTGCACTTCGAGTGTCTCCGTATCTCCCTGAAAGGTGGGACGTACCCCGATATTCATCATTCCCGAGTAGTATTCATCGTCAACCCGCAGCCATACGGCATAGACACCCCTTTTGGGAATTATCTTTTTCGGATTTTGCGGTTTGATATTGGCTGTCGGAAAACCGAGCTGTTTGCCGCGTTTATCCCCATGTATAACGGTCCCGTTCAAAATGTACTTGCGGCCCAGGAAGGATGCAGCCAGGCTCATGTCTCCGGCTTCCTGTATGGCATTGCGGATTGCCGTGCTGCTTACCGTCTTGTCACCCACTTCCTGCCTGGACACCACGCTGACATGAAAACCGAGTTCCCGGCCCAGATTCTGAACCGTTTCAATGGTTCCCTCCCGGTTGCGACCGAATTGATGATCATATCCGATCACAAAATCGGATACGCCGATCTTTTCCCAGATGATATCCCTGACAAACTCGCCGGAAGTAAGCAGGGAGAAATCACGGTCAAACGGGATCACCACCATCTCATCGAGCCCCAGGTCGGCCAGCAGTTCGCTTCGCTCCTCAAGTGTGCTCAGCAGTTTAATTCCTGAACTGCCCGGGTTGATGATGTCGCGGGGATGAGGGTCGAAGGTCACCAATACACTTCTGGCTCCCCTTTCGGATGCCTTTTCTACAACGGTTTGAATGAGAACCTGATGGCCCGCATGCACACCGTCAAATGTACCGACGGTGAGTACGGTTTCCGGATGACGTTTTACATTATTCAGAAATACGATTTCAGCCATGGGTTAATTGTTATGGTCCGATTTCATCAATTGGTCAAACTGTTCCGGTGTAAAAGCTTTATCTGCACTGAACGGCCCGATTTTGGTTCGCCTCAACCCCGCCAGGTATGCACGGCTGCCAAGTGCCAGGCCCAGGTCGTGGGCAAGTGACCGTATGTAGGTTCCCTTGCCGCACTTCACCCTAAGCGTTATCTCCGGCAGGTCAGTTTCCAGTATTTCGATCTCGTAAATTACAACAGGCCGGGGCTGAATTTCAATCTCTTCACCGCGCCTGGCTTTTTTGTAGAGTCGCTCGCCTTTCACGCGGATAGCAGAGTAGATGGGGGGTTTCTGCATAATTTCACCGGAAAACTGCTCCTGAAGAACCTTTTCGATGCTATCGCGGGTAATATGGCTCCACTCAGAAGTGTGATCGGGCTGCAGGGCTGCATCGTACGATGGCGTTGATGCACCGAACCGGATGCGTGCTATATACTCTTTCGGAAGATCCTGGATTTGAGAGATCGATTTGGTGGCTTTGCCGGTACAGAGAACCAGCAGTCCGTTGGCCAGCGGATCCAGCGTTCCGGCATGTCCCACTTTTTTGGGCGGCACCCGGTATCTCACATATTTCACCAGGTGAAAACTGGACCACTCAAGAGGTTTGTCCATCAGGACAATGGCACCTGTCTGAAAAACTTCCGGATCATCCATTCCGGAAACACTCCTGTCAATAACCGGCAGCTCAGAAAGCGGGATGGCTTTTTTTGCCATTACTCTTCCCGGTTACTCTCGTCGCCAGAATCCTCTTTACGACTCTCTTTAACCTTTTTGAAGAGCCCTTCCATCTTGTTCACATATTCGGCCGTATCGTCTTCGTAGAAAAGCAGTTCAGGAATTCTGCGAACCTGGTTTTTTATTTTGGAAGCCAGTTCATACCTGATTTCATCCTGGTGGTCATCGATATACCGATAGACCGACTCCACCTCCCTGTTTGGAGAGTAGACACTCAGGTAGACCTTTGCGATCGACAGATCATCGGTCATACGCACTTGTGTGACGGTAATAAAGGTACCGCTGGGTTGATAACTCTTTTGCAGGATAATACCCAGATCCTTTTTAATAACGGAACCGAGTCTCTCTGTTCGGATACTCATAACAACACTATTTCAGGATTAAAATTTCAGAGAGTAGGGAGTGCAGAAGGGATCGGTTGAGCCGGCATCCGCAGGGACCCCGGCTTCCGGAACGATCTTCAGCAGGTTATCTTGCGTCATCAAGGCTGCGCTTGGTCTCTACCACTTCGTAGCTTTCAAATTCATCTCCGACCTTCAGGTCATTGAAGTTTTTGATACTGACGCCACATTCATAACCGGATTGCACCTCTTTAACGTCGTCCTTGAATCGCTTGAGTGAGTCTACTTCACCGTCATAAATCACCACACCGTCGCGGATCACCCGGATCGGGTTGTTGCGGTTCAGTTTTCCTTCGGTTACATAGCATCCGGCAATGGTACCCACTTTCGACACCTTAAAGAC
>JBJHCX010000218.1:0-2534 GCA_050486245.1 Rhodohalobacter sp. | reverse complement strand
ATCCAGCTTTTTAACATCTTTCTATTCCGTAATACGTTTAGCCGTAAGGTCAAAATGGACGGTGAGTTCATCATCGGCTTTTACAAGGCCAAAAAGGCCGGTTGGCGGTTCCACGCCAAAATCACTCATTCGTATCTTTTTACTGCCCCGAGCTCTCATTTTATCATTTTCAAGTACTTTTCCTTCTGTAATAAACCGGATTTTTCGGGTTACCCCGGCAACAGTCAGGTTTCCGGTTACACTGAATGAAATAAACTCATTGTTATTGTTGTTGTCATTGGCAGGTTCAGCATATTCAAAGACAAATGTGATGTATGGATATTGATCTGCCTTAAGGGCACTCCTGAGGTCCCGGTTCATCCGGCTTCTGCCGCACTCAAACCCGTCTACGGGAATGTCAATTTTCAAAGATAGTTCCGTCGTCGTTTCACTGTTGGTAACTTCGGCCGTATTTGTATCTCCCGTGTACTCTTTTGCAGTACAATCGAATCTGTTTACATTTGAACTTCCCTCTATCCAAAGCCGGCTCTCGCTATGATCGGCGATGAACCTGTCTTGAGCATAAAGGTCTCCTTCGGTGACTGTGATGAGGAAGGCACACAGTGAAATGAATGTACATAGCCGAAGGAGAACCATTATATACTGATTGAATTAATTGAAGTTTACATTATAAGATACGACAACTTCATCGCGAGCACGAACCGTACCCATAACGGCAGTCGGAGGGTCTATTCCGAAATCTGTCATAAGCAGATCCTGCTCTCCCCTGAAATTAAGGGAACCGTTGTCATTCATTGTAGCTGTAACGTTCATTGTCACCTCCTTGTTCTGTCCGGCAGCATTAATGATGCCTACGGCAGTAATGAGGGCTGAACCATTCTGCATTTCAATACTTGTGATCTCTTGCAGGTTGAATGTGATCAATGGATGATCGTCTTCTTTCAGATAACTCTTCATGTTACGTGTTAAACCCCTGGAACCGGAATCCAGGCTCTCTACGTGAATAGTCAGGGACATCTCTTTAATATTGTCCGGATTCAGGTTTACAAGTGACACTTCATCGATATCTGTCAAAATGAGTCTACCTTCCACTTTTTCAGCATCTGCTCCCCAGGTTCGTACATTGGAGTCGCCATCGATGCGAAAGTCATATCCGCTTTGCAGCGTCATGTTGATATCCTGTGCGGCAACTGCGCCGGCCAGAAACATCATCATGAAAGTGGTGGTGATAATTTTTCGTAAATACATGATTGTCTCGTTTTTATTGAAACTGCAGGGCTTTGGTTGCCCTGCAGTTTTGATTTGATTATTTAGAAGCTAACAACAGCTTCGATCATAAGACCGCTGAATCCGGCTCCTTCAAGAGGGCCTGTAAATCCATCACGGCTCTGATTTACATATTCTACTTTTGTGAGTACGTTATTGGTCAGGTACCATCCGCCACCTACATTATAGCGGGTGATTTCAATCTCATTACCGTTCGCAAGTTCACCATCAACCCGGTTGTAGCGACCGCCAAAGTAGAAGTTTTCATTGGCACCAAACCGGTAGATCAATTCCGCACCATACTGGTTGAAAGATC
The DNA here is from genome assembly GCA_050486245.1 of Rhodohalobacter sp. Taxonomy (GTDB): domain Bacteria; phylum Bacteroidota; class Rhodothermia; order Balneolales; family Balneolaceae; genus Rhodohalobacter. The sequence continues at coordinate 952 of JBJHCX010000218.1, read as the reverse complement.
TGCTTTCAGTCTCGGTTGCACGCTGGCCGGTTGCTCTTTCAAAAAGGCCAAAAAACTCAAGTCCCTGGAATTTAATGAAGGGGTTGATCACGAATGCTGTCATCTCACCGCCAATGGGTCCGCCCGGGGCAAATGCACTTACACTAAAGTCAGGGTTAAATCTGCCGGTAGTGTTTCCGGTACCTTCAACGTTGTAATAACGTGCTCCGGCAAGGTCACCGCCATAAAGCCTGACAGCTTCAGCTCCAGGGTTATGATAAAGGGAGCCTGTGAGCCGTACTCTGAGATCTGAATTTACCTGGGTGTCATACCCTAGTTTACCGAACCATGAAGGCTTCGTGGAAATTGCACTTTTTTCGGTACTTTGGCCCGTCTTGCTGTTGGATACACCAACCATGGCAAGGAACCCCCGGTCTTTAAAGTACACTTCACCACCCACCTCATTGGTGAACGAATCCATGATATAGTTGCCTACAAATGGGTTAAATAACGCCTGTCCATTGTCAGATCTTCTGAAGTGTGCATCTCCATAGTTCATGGTCATGTGACCTACCTTGATGGTAACCTTATCCATCAGGTTATCAAGAAATCCTTCACTGATAAAATCGAGCCGGTCTGCTTGCAGATATCCGCCTTTTACCCACGCTTCTGTGTGATTTCGTGAAGAGAGGTAGGTGCGCAAGTGCATGCGAAGGCCTCGGTGCAACTGAACATCGATATCCAGGTTTGATGTAGCCAGGTTGAAGTTTGGCTCCAAATCTGGGCCCGGCCCATCATTGGTTAATGCCTGGAACTGAAGTGTATTAGAACCGCCAATACGGATCTTAAATCCATCATACTCAACGTCTGTCTCTTTGGGTGATTCAAAAACATTAAGTCCTGTTTTATCCGGTGCACGGAAATATTGAAGGTCTCGGTTGTCTTGTGCCTGTGAAGTCTCTGAAATAAACAG
>JBJHCX010000217.1:0-2537 GCA_050486245.1 Rhodohalobacter sp. | reverse complement strand
CAGGGGCAGCGGCTGCGATACGGAGCCGGTTCGATCTGTTCGGAATTTTTGTTCTCGCCTTTGTGACCGCCATTGGCGGCGGAACCATCCGTGACCTGCTTATTGGCAACCTTCCGGTAAACTGGCTAACCGACACACTGGCCATTACCTCTGCAACGGCCGGATTTGTCTTTACCATCCTGATCTACCGGCGAATGAAAAAACTGGAAGGGTGGCTCTTTACATTCGATGCATTCGGACTCGGACTCTTTACCGTCATGGGTACCCAGATCGGGCTGGAGGCCGGGATGAGTGTGGGGATCTCGATTGCACTGGGAACCATCACCGGATGCTTCGGAGGGGTGCTTCGGGATGTGCTGGCCGGCGACAAACCTCTCATTTTCCGGGAAGAGATCTACGCCATGGCTGCCGTCACCGGCGGAGTGATATTCGTTTCCATTCTGACCCTGTTCGACACCCTGCTGATTGCACAGGTTGCCGGAATTCTCTCTATTGTGCTGATTCGTATGATCGCAGGGAGATATCAGGTGGGCTTGCCCCGCATTGAGCCTGGCCGGCATTAGAATTTCAGTTCCGCAAGAGGGAGATGATGGATGATTGTTGACCGACGACCTTGTCAGGTCACTTTCTGCTTCGCTTTTTCTTTTCGCCAACCACCCAATTCACAAAGAGAAACTCCAGTGCAGCCGCTTCAAACCCATTCCAGTTGCTGATCATCTCCAAAAACTCCGATTCTGTTGTGGCTGACGGATCCCCTCCGTAACTCATGATGATCCACTTGCGCAGGCCTTTTTCCTCTCCCTTCTGCTTGTTGCCCGGAAAGACCGCTTCGGTGGTTTCGCGAAAGAGCATCAGGTCCTGAGCCGAGGTAGGGCCGATTCCCCTGACCTTTGATATTGTATCGTAAAACTCCTGCGGTTTCGCTTTGCGGTCAAGATACTCCATATCCACCTCGCCGGCCATGATATCCTGGGCCAGGCCAACCAGGTATTCCCCCTTGCGGAGCGTGGGACCCATCCTGCGGATCTGGGACGGATCGGCTTTTGCCAGCTGAAACGGACGGGGCCAGGCGGGCAGCATCTTGCCGTTGTGCACCAGGTGAGTGCCGTACGCCTCCCGAACGTTGAATGCCATCTTCTTTGCAGTGGGCTTGTGCGACATCTGCATCTGGATGATCCGGTTGATGATATCCTCCAGCAACGATCCGCGCGACATCCGCTTCAGGCCGTAGAATTCGGTCAGCTTGGGCCCCAGAACCGGATCGTTTGCCGCCCTGTCGTAAAGTGGACGCAGATCGAGCCGGGTTCCCAAAATACGTGCAAGCGTTTGGTTGGCCTGCCCGATCTCCTCTTTGGTAAGCTCCTCATCCGATTCAATATGAAACTCGGGGGATTCAGGATCACCGTTAAAGAAGAGCGTCACGACAACATCCCTCTCTACAAGTGGTATCGGACGCGTAAATCCCTCTTCAAAAACCTTCTCAGGGTCATGTTCATGGTCAAAATAGTTGTCCACATCCAGGCAGATAAACCAGTCGTGGGGCGGCGTTGATGTTAAGGTCCAGGATGACACGTGCAGATACGGTTGGGTTTCAGTTTGGGCTTGAATGGAATAATACGGAAAGATGTGGAGGAATCGGAGCTCTTGCAAAGGCCTTACTCTGTGAGAATCCACCACTTTTATTTCTCGCTGAGTTTCGCAGAGGGTTGCGCAGAGTTCCGCTGAGTGGTTTGGCACCACCACCATACCCAACTTCACCAATCTGCGGTTCGACATTCTGCGGTTCTGCGGTTCCATACCCTCCGGTTTCCTGTTGCAAGTTCCGTTTACTTATGGTTAATTCAAAGGAATTAAACCTTAACCATCACTTCACTTCACTATGTCATTGATCAGAATCGTGCTTTTGCAAGCCGGGATATTTCTGGCACTTGGATTTTTTACACTACAATCTCAAACAACGGTCGAAAACTGGACACCCGAATCGATGGTGGGTCTGCCGGTCGCAGGTTCTCCGGAAATATCGCCTGACGGATCGGTCATCGCCTATACCGTCCGTGAAACCAATATGGAGGGTGAAGAGTCCAGCTTTACCACTCATATCTGGGTGGCAAAGGCAGACGGCTCCATGAACCGCCAGTTCACCCGCGGAGATCAGTCGGCCACCAACCCGCAGTTCAGCCCCGATGGCAAATATCTCTCATTTGTCTCTGCACGCGATAACGGACGGCAAGTCTACAAAATGCACCTGGACGGAGGTGAGGCGCAGAAAATCACATCAGCCGAAAACGGTGTGGGCAGCTACCAGTGGTCGCCCGACGGAACCCGAATCGCCTATACAATGACCGATCCGCAAAGCGAAGAGCAGCGTACCCGCGAGCGCGAACGCCGGGATGTAACCGTGGTCGATACCGAATTCAGGTATTCCAGAATTTACGTGCAAACCGTTGGCGAAGAGGATGCTAAAGTCATTTATGCCGATGATATCCAGACCACATCGTTTGACTGGTCGCCAGACGGAAACACCATCGTCTTTGCCC
>JBJHCX010000216.1:0-2553 GCA_050486245.1 Rhodohalobacter sp. | reverse complement strand
GCGGTGAAGCCCAGCGAATCAAACTCTCTCGTGAACTCTCCAAAATAGGGACCGGCGACACCATCTACATCATGGATGAGCCGACAACTGGCCTTCACTTCCAGGATGTCCGAATGCTGGTCAACGTAATTCAGAAACTGGTTAAAAAGGGCAACACCGTGATCGTAATTGAGCACAATATGGATCTGATCAAAGCGGCTGACTGGGTGATCGACCTGGGCCCTGAAGGCGGCACCGGAGGCGGACAAATCATTGCCGAGGGCACGCCGGAAGAGGTGAGCGGCATTGAAGAGAGCTATACCGGACGATTTCTGAAAGAGGAGTTTGAAAGAGAAAAAAAAGCAGCCGCAAAAGCCTGAACGGCTGCGGCTGCTTATTAATGAATCTCCACTCTGACGGTCAGCGCTGACTGCGGCCGTAGATCAAGTCGTTCATCGGCTGGCCGGTGTTGCCGGTTGTAAAGGGCACGTTCAGAAAGATGGACAGTGTAGACGCGATATCCGAGATATAGACCGGAGCCGCTGATCGCCCGGACGGGATATCCCATCCGTACCAGAGCATGGGTGCCCGGGTATCATAGCTATAGGGGGAGCCGTGCGTTGTCCCCGTTCTCATGTCAAACGTAAACCATTGCGGTTCCAGCCAGTACAGTACATCTCCCGAGCGCTTTGCATTAAACCCCTTCTGAACATTTTTCCGGATATGGTCGGTGAAATTGCCGAATTGCAGTGCATCGGCAGTCAGCGCGCCCGCAACGCCCTCAAACTCCAGCAGCCTCATGGCCGCCTCTTTTTGCACATCGGCCAGGTCAAGGCCATGCTCCCGAACCAGGTCACGATCCAGAAACAACTGGATGGGCCCGAAATTCTCAATCGGATCGAACCCGTAGAGTTCCTCAAGCTGTTCTCTGAGTGACTCTGTGGCTGCGCTTCTGTCAAAACCACCGGTCGGCATCTTCAGGTCGCGCAGGTATTGCGGATTGTGGGCCGCACCGTGATCGGAGGTCAGAAATACGAGTACATTTTCCGTTCCAAAATTTTCATCCAGGTAGTTTAAAAACCGTGCGATCTCCCTGTCCAGTCTGATGTAGGTATCCTGAACCTCTTTGGACGCCGGACCGTATCGGTGCCCGATGTGATCCGGTGAGGAGAGTGAGAGGGCAACCAGATCGGTAAACTCATCCCGGCCCAGTTCCTCGCCCTCAATGGCTGCATAGGTCATTTCAAAAAGGTATCGATCCCCGAAGGGTGTATTGGCTACAATTCCATTTCCGGCAATCTCAGCGTAAGCCGGCAGATCGTGCGGAAACACCGGGCGATCCTGTCCCTCAAACGTTCCCTCGTATGGGTTGTCGTCCTCAATGCTTTCCGTATAGGTCTCGATTGGCAGCAGGGTTTCCCAAGGCTCGCTTACATATTGGGCCGGCAGATCCCTTTCGTTGAATTTCACAACCCAATCGGGCAGCCGGTCATAATAATAGGTACTCGAAATCATCTTCGCTTCACCGTAGTCAAACCAGTAGGCATCGCCGGTATGTCCGGCAGGCAGGATCGATCCGCGGTCTTTGAGGGAGATCCCCACAACTTTAGACCTCATATTGTTATGCAGGCGAAGCTCGTCTGATATAGTGCTTGACAGCAGCCAGCGCGGTGACATTTCACCCTCATCCGAACCGGAACCTATGGTTTGAACCGATGGATCTTCGGTTACATATGTGGTTCGGCCCTCGCCCCTCAGGTACCAGCTGTTGCCGATGATGCCGTGAACCGCCGGTGTGGTACCGGTGTATACCGAAGCGTGTCCGGGTCCGGTATAGGTTGGCATGTAATCAAACCGGGCATTATCGAATGAAAATCCGTCGTTGACCAGGCGGCGGATGCCGTCGTCGCCATAGTGATCCCAGTAGCGGTAGATGTAGTCATAGCGAAACTGGTCAACCATGATGCCGACAACCAGCTTCGGGGTTTCAAAATGGGGATGCTCTGCCTTCTCTGCCTGTTGGGCATGCAGATCTGATAAGGGAAACAGCCAGATTGAAAGGATGAGTAGAGGGATAAACTTCTTCATGAGAATTCAATGGTTAAAATTAAAAAGGTGCATCGGTGAAGATAAACCCGGAAACAGATAATTCCTGTAAAACTCTGTGATCAGTCGAAGTTAAAAAAATCAGAGTTCAGTCAAATAAACATACTGTAAATTCCGTTTGTCAACCGGGATCTTTCTGCATATTTTTATGGGTCTGATGAAAAACCGTTTCACACATATCGTTCGCCTATCGATTGTCTCTGTTCTGCTGACGGGGATGCTGGCGCATCTGTTTATGCCATTGAGCAGCCAGGCCCAGAAGGCCGCTTTTGCGCAATGGCTCAATCAGAATGTCGTATCTACCGGAGGTGATGCTGAACATGAGCTTCGTGATGCCATTCGAAAGCTTCCGGAGCAGACGAACGATTTTTGGGTACTCGTAGAGCAGGCGTCCCAGCTGGTTGCCTCTCACAAGGATGAATTCCGGATACGGGCCCATAAGCCGATTACTGAAACCGACCAGGTGAC
>JBJHCX010000215.1:0-2564 GCA_050486245.1 Rhodohalobacter sp. | reverse complement strand
GTTTGAATTTTACAGTGAAGTGCCTGCGGATCTCAGCTTATAACAATCGGCTGTTGTCGCCCCTTCGGGGCTGGGACGGCCTTTTCGCCGCTTCGCGGCTACAAGCCCGCCCCAAAGCCGGGCGTTAGCACCCAAAGCGCTTTGGCAAGTAGCGCAGTAAGGCTATGGGGGTTGTGCCAGCATCAGGAACCCAAGCTCATGGTTTTTCCCGCCGCAGTCGCGGGCAAAGTATGGTGGGCTCGCTGGGTGCCAAGCATGGGTTCATTACCGCCGCTGGTGCGGTCAAGGTCAATGGTCGGCATGTGCCAGATTTCAGCTGTTTCACACAGCCAAAAGCCGGTAACGTTGGTTAATAGCAAGGCTCAAAGGCAGTGCCTACTGTGCTAACAAGTGTAGGCTGTCGGACAAATTTTCCGCTGCGCTCCAAATTTGCCGCAGCTACATGGCGTTAGCACTACAAAACAAAATCGGAGAATCCATGAGAAGAGGAACTGAACAGAGGACTGTGCGTAGTTTTTGTCGCCGCATGAAGAAAATAAATCTTCAGCCGATGTATCAGCGCGGAGCAGTTTGGAGCAAGCCACAAAAGCAGCTTCTTATTGACTCAATCCTTCGAGATTTAGATGTTCCAAAGATATATTTGCGTGAGATAAGTGATGATATATATGAAGAAGAAGCCGTGGATGGACAGCAGCGATTAACGGCAATATACGGATTCTTTAATGATGAATTCCCCCTTTCAAAAGATGCAGATGATGTCGATGGGCAAGTTATAGCAGGAAAGAGGTTCAGTACGCTCGATGAAGATGTAAAAGACCTGTTCGAGGCATATGAGCTAACAGTTGTGATACTAAGGAATGCCTCAGAAGAAGAAGTTGAGGAGATGTTTTTACGGCTCCAGAATGGAACTACGCTTAATGCCGCTGAAAAACGCAATGCGATGCGAGGCAATATGAAAGATTTTGTACGCAGCGTTGCACAGCATAACTTCTTTAATAATTGTGGCTTTAAGAACCATCGATTTGCCCACGATTTAATTGCATCTCAAATGATCAGAACAGCATTAGAGGGGGAGCCTTGCGGTGTCAAAAGTGCCGATCTGGTCAAAATGTATGAAAGAAATGAGAATTTTGACTCTGGTAGCAAGGAAGCAAAGAGAATAATCAAAACATTGGATTTACTTCTGGAAGCCTTTCCGGAAAAAACTCCGGAGCTAACCAAACTCACATCGTTATCTCTATTCATCTTGTTTTCCTATCTCAAAGAGAATTTCGATATTAAAAATCGTGTCACTGAATTGGGGCGGTGGTTCATTGACTTTGAAACATGGCGAAAAGCTGATGAGCAACGCCCATCAGACGAGCGCGATCCAGAAATGGTAACGTATCAAGATAAGATGAGTAGGACTACTGACAGCCAGGATTCAGTTGAGTATCGACATCGGACTTTACTGACTAGAGTTCTCAAAGATATTCCAGATCTTGTTCCGCTTGACCCGCAAAGAATATTTTCACATGAACAAAGAATGGCAATTTTCCGTCGAGATGGCGGAATTTGTCAGGTAAAAATGAAGTGCGATGGAGCCAAATGTGCTTGGGATCATTGGCACACTGATCACAAAGTTGCTTGGAGCATTGGGGGAAAAACAACGGTAGAAAACGGTCAAGTTTCTTGTGTCGAATGCAACTTGGCGAAAAGTGCCGGTTAGTGCTAACAAAGCCAGTCACTGCGACGGCTTTTCCGTTGCGGCTTCGCCTCCACTACAAAGCCGCGCGTGCTGGCGGCGTTATGAAATCGTAACCATATGGCTAAGGAGGGAGGTTTGAAAAAGTTAACGACGACGTTACTAATTTTGGTTCTGGCCAGTTGCAGTAGTATTGACGGTGACTATCTGGGAGGAGCGGTACAAGTTAGAACCGGAGATGGTCCTTCAAATAATGCCAATGAGGATGCCTATGATAATACCAGCGAGTCACTAGATCCATATATGGATATCGATGAATCGCGGTTTGAGGGGGTTCCATGGCGAGAAGGAACGATTTCCTTCCTCTACGAAAGTGATGTCGATACAGCATTCATGAAAATAAAGAATGAATACGAGTATTATACTGAGGCGGAAGTTATGAGAGAATATGGGGCTGTTGTCGGGGAGTGGAAGTTGCTGGATCAATCGTATATTTACGAGGCGGTTCCAGGGGTTTTTTATAAAATGATGGATCGAAGAAATCATCAATTCAATGGAGTCACCAGAAGACATAATATCTATTTTGAAATAAAAAAGAACGGCAATAATTCTCAAATTAATATTATGTTTTGGGTAAAAGACCCGGATATTGTTTCGCTTTCCGATTATGGAAAAAGCCTTAAAGATAGAACCATAAATGCCTTACAAAAGTAGTCAATACTTTCATAACAATGTGCAGCACTACGCCGCCGCAAGCGGCGGCGGGACGCTCGCAAGCTCGCGCCCGTGTGCACGGCGTTATATTTTTTGAGAGATATCGAAAGTGAAACGAAGAAGGGCCATAGATCAGGAAGAATTCGATCATTCATATCTCCAGAAA
>JBJHCX010000214.1:0-2573 GCA_050486245.1 Rhodohalobacter sp. | reverse complement strand
CCGGGCACATTAAACGAAAAATGGCCGGGTGTATAACCCATTATTTTGGACTGTTTGGTATGGGCAAAAAGATCCCTGATACCGTCAAATGCTTTTGTATAAGTGGCCGGGTTTGAGCGGGTAGATCTTCCGATCGGACTCTGATCGACCATCTCTACCGCCTCTGCAAACCGGATCCCTTTCACACCCCGGTTTCTTCCCACCTTCTCCTTCCAGGTGCCCAATTGCTTCTGAACCGCTGCATACAACGTATCGTGAACCAATGTAGATTTACCGGAACCCGATACACCGGTAACACAAACCAACATTCCCATCGGAAATTCTACATCAATATTTTTCAGGTTATGCTCAGATGCTCCCTCAATGGTAATCGATTTACCATTTCCTTTTCTCCGTTTTTTCGGAATGGGGATCTCTTTACGGCCACTCAGATATTTTCCGGTTAGCGTTTTGGATGTAACCAGCTCCTCATATGGGCCTGTGAATACGATCTCTCCCCCATGTGTTCCTGCAAAGGGGCCGATATCGATGATATTATCGGCCGCTTTCATCATTTCAGGGTCGTGTTCAACCACCAAAACGGTATTCCCGATCTCAAGCAGGGATCTCAATATTTTAATGAGACGATCATTATCGCGCGGATGCAGGCCGATGGTTGGTTCATCCAGTACATAAAGGCTTCCAATCAGCGAGCTGCCCAGTGAGTTGGCCAGGTTAATCCGTTGCGATTCTCCGCCACTCAGTGTGTTGGTCAGGCGATCCAGAGTCAGATAATCGAGCCCCACCTCGTCCAGGTATTTGAGCCGTTTGCGGATTTCAAAAAGAATTTGTCCGGCCACTGATTTTTCATATTCCGACAGTTCAAGTTCATCGAAAAATCTTCTTGCGTGGCCAATGGTCATCTCTGTGACCTCTCCGATATGCAAACCACCCACTTTTACATAAAGTGCATCTCTTCGGACCCGATACCCCTCACACTCCGGACAGTTACTGTACCCTCTGTAACGTGAATAGAGCACACGCATGTGTACTTTATAAAACTGATTTTTGACATCTTCAAAAAACCCGTTAATTCCGGCATAATCCCCTTTTCCATCCCATAAAATCCGTTTCACATTCTTATCCAGATCTTTATAAGGAACATCGATCGGAAGCTGGTCTTTAGCTGCCACCCGGACAAAATCGCGCAGATATTTACTGAATTTAGGGGAATCGAACGGTGCCACTGCGCCGCCCCGAATTGTTTTATCCGGGTCTGGAATCACCAGGTCCTCTTCAATCCCGGCCACCCGGCCAAACCCTTCACAAGAATCGCATGCCCCATACGGATTGTTAAAAGAAAACATCTGGGGCGTGGGTTCCAGAAACTCAATGCCGTCGCGTTCAAACCGCTCACTGAAAGAACGTTCATCACCTTTATGAATTTTGATACGGCATCTGCCCTGCCCTTCCCGAAAAGCGATCTCAATCGATTCAGCGATCCGGGTGCGGGTGGCGTCATCCTTTTTGATGGCAAGCCTGTCGACCAGTACGCGGTGTGTTTCGGGAGTAATTTCCTTCGGATCAAACTCGTCGCGGGTGAGGTCTGTAATCGTTTCATCCTTAATGTTCAGCAAACGGGTCAGACCCTTTTCCACCAGCACTTCAAACTGATCGGCCTGTTTTCTCCCTTCACGAAGCTGATACGGATAGAGTACATAAAAACGGGTTTTCTCTTCAAGAACATCAAACAGTTCATCCACAATAGATGTGGGGGAGTCTTTTTGAACCTCTTTACCCGACACCGGTGAAATGGTTCGGCCGACCCGTGCAAAAAGGAGCCGGACATAGTCATAAATCTCGGTGGAGGTGCCGACGGTGGATCTGGGATTGCTGCTGGTCGTTTTTTGCTGGATCGCCATGGCCGGTGAGATACCGTGCATGTAGTCTACATCCGGTTTGTCCATTCTCTCCAGAAACTGACGTGCATAACTGGAGAGGCTCTCCACGTAGCGCCGGTGGCCTTCGGCGTAGATGGTATCGAAAGCGAGGCTTGATTTCCCTGATCCGGACACCCCTGTTACGACGGTCAGTTTATTTCGCGGAATCTCCACATCCACATTTTTCAGGTTGTGAACCCGTGCGCCTTTGACAACGATGGGCCGTTCAGATGCAGGTTTCCCGTTGCTCGGGGGTGGTTTGGCCTGTGATGTGGAGTCTTGAGTTGTAGTGTCTTTATCTGCCATGCAGTTGTATTCCTTTCGAATCGGTCAAAATACGAAAAATCGATCTCAATGTCGGCTTATTTCAAAAAGATAAATTTAATACAGAATGTCACGAATCGGTATTCGGTGTCTTTGTGCTATCGCATACAATTTGAGATTTTAATGTAAAAAAGTATCCTAAATGAATATCAATTTTGTAAGGATTGACTCCTTTTCGGTTCATATTCATACTGGGAGATATTTAATATGATATCGTTCAGTTTATTTGGCCACATGAATCTGATTGTATTTAAATCATGAGCACTTATATCCAGTTATATTATCATATTGTTTTTAGCACCAAATATAGAACTCCGTGTCTGGAGAAGG
>JBJHCX010000213.1:0-2588 GCA_050486245.1 Rhodohalobacter sp. | reverse complement strand
ACAGTGAACGCTGTACGATCTGTTGGCAAATCAACTCCGGGACTGAAAACAATGCTTGATGTACCTGTTCCCGCATATTTCTCGGAAGTCTGATGTGACTGGCCAATAAAACTTCATTCATCGCCCGATTGGTTTTGCTGATCGGGCGTTTTTTTATGGATGTGTAAACACATAGGTGAGCACGTTCGCCCCAAACCGCAAGGCTGCATTGACAATCTCCTGCGGGTTGTCATGCTCATCATAGGCCCATCCGTCACTGGGATTTGACTCATAGGTGTAGAGGATCACCATTCGCCCGTTGCGATAGACCGCAAAGGCTTGTGGCGGCTTGCCGTCATGCTCATGAACTTTTGGGGGCCGGCCCTCCGGAAACGGGTAGACGATATTGTAGACGGGATGGCTGGCCGGAAGCTCAAAAAACTCTTCATCCGGGAAAATCCTTTTCAGCAGCGGACGCACATACGGGTCCATCCCATAATCATCATCGACCATCAGAAATCCTCCGTTTTCAAGATATCTGCGAAGATTTTCCATTTCAGAATCGTTGAGTGTGATATTGCCGTGACCGGTAACAAAGAGGAACGGATAGTTAAAAATGTCACGGCTGCCAACCTGCACATCATCATACCGCGGATTAATTTGCACGGGAAGTTCCCTGTTCAAAAAAGAGATCAGGTTGGTCAGTGCCGATGGAGAGCTGTACCAGTCGCCGCCCCCCTGGTATTGCACCCTTGCAATGGTTATCTCATCATTTTGCTGTGCAGATAGAATGAAAAAGAATGGAGAGATCACCAGTGACAGGGATAAAACGATACAGATTTTAAACAAGCGTTTCATATATAGGGTCGGTTTATCAGGTCAACGGTGCGCACTGCAGGAACGTACAGTGGAACCAATGAATCGTTACAGGATCCCCTGCAAGGAGGAGATAGCCACCACAACAGCCAGAAGCCAGACGTAGTATGAAAATACGCGGAAACGGGCCTTGTAGAGCAGGTGTATTACAATTTTAAGTGCAAAAATACCCACAACGGCAGATACCGTGAAAGCGGTCACGATTTCAGGCAGCCCGAGAGTTATCGTTCCGCCAAATCCGAAGACTTCGACAGCCTGAAGAAGGGATGCACCCAGAATGGTCGGTATCGCAATAAAAAAGCTGTATTCAGCCGCCCAGCGCCTCTGCATTCCGGCAAACAGTGCAAAAGCAATCGTCATACCACTTCGGCTCAATCCCGGCATCAGTGCCATCGCCTGTGCCGCGCCGATTATGATTGCTACCCCAATCCCTATTTCACGCAGCCCCAGTTTACGGGGCGGCAGGATGTCGGTCCACCACAAGATGATCCCGGTCATCGTAAGCGTGCCGCTAATGATCAGCGGATTGGCAAAAACGGCTTCAAACATCCATTTCAATGGGAAACCGATCGCTCCCGTTACAAAAACGGACAACAACCCTAAAAAGGTCAGTTTTCTGTAGAGTGCCCCGATTTCAGACCGTTCACCGGTTTTTAATTCATAGAACCCGGAAACTGTTTTTGACACATACCGGGAGAGGCTGTCCTTGAAGACCCAGGCAATCGAAACCAGGGTTCCGACATGAACAATCAGGTCGAAAAGGATCATTTCAGGCGAATCGGGATCGGGAAGCTCAACGCCCCGGCTCAGAAGAAAATGTTGCATCAAAGCCAAATGACTCGTCGAACTTACGGGAAAAAACATGAATATTCCCTGGATAATGCCCAATAAAATTGCTACCCAAATGGCCATGTCACTATGTACTCGGTTTTCTCAGTTTTAGAATCAGCATGGATGATAGCAATTATATGACGAAAAAATGAATGGCATTTTATTCAGTTCAAGTTATTATGGAGTATTCTCATTCTATGCTTATCATCCAGAAAATCTCATTTCTTTCAGGTTAGATCATGTAAAATGTTTCCTGAATCCAATAAAGATTCCTCTCTTTGAATTATATTTTATCCGTTTGATGCTCTGCCTTAAATATATTTTCAGAGTGATATAAAGAATTGGCTGATGCATAAATTGCATATATTTATCGATAATCTATCTACCAATACGGTTCCCGGGCGTCATATTCATACCGATGTAATGCAAGACTATTAACATTCATGAGCCTACTCTATATACGTCAAAGACCCTGTCTAATAACCTTCTTATTATACGCATCTATTGCATTCTTGATCCCCGGTTTATCAGCTCAATCTCTGCAGGTTGAAATTCATCAGATCGATAAACTGGCACGGCAAAACAGCCTGCAGTGGCAGCAGTTTGAACAGAGGCTCAAATACCATCGTCATGGCGAGTATGAACTGACAGCCTCGCTTAATCCATCGATTGACTACGAACTCGAGTATCTGGATGACGGTACGTATTCAGACTACGAACACTCCCTTTTTCTACGAAAGGAGTTTCGGACGCCTTCCCATATCCGTAATCTTCGCGAGCGCAGAGACAACCGGATTCAAATGTTTGGCTTTGAAGCTGAAGATGCCCAAAACATTTGGCTGGCCGACACCCGCCTGGGATTTGTGCAAATCGTTCTCAGCCAACGGAAAATTGAACTTTTG
>JBJHCX010000212.1:0-2595 GCA_050486245.1 Rhodohalobacter sp. | reverse complement strand
GAGCTTTGGCGATAACCAGATGTATGCCCATCCGAGTGATGAGTCGGGCCCCTTTAATCCGGGCAATCTGACCAACCGGGAGAGCCTGGCAGCCGGCATTACGACCAACGGCCATTTTGCCCATGTTCTGCGTGACAGCGATAGCGGGGATACCGCACTCTACCTGTTTGACGCAGGCGGATCTGACTGGCCAAATACTATTCCGCCTTCGCCAGTCGGACTCTATGACATGAGCGGAGCACCGGATATCGATCAGGCGATCCATTTTGCCATTTCCGATAACCAGAGAGTACTCTATTACGCAACCGAGACGAAGGTCTACGCGATGCTCTATGGCGGATCAGAACCGGTATTTGATGAACGTTACGAGGCACCGGCCGGCGAGGAGATCACCCTGCTGCAGATCTATCAGGATGCCGACTATCCGGAAGGTGCCGACTTTCTGCCGGCCAACAACCGGACCATGATGGTGGCCACCTACGGCGGCGGAGAGGGTGATCTTCACATGATTCCGATCACCAGCCTGGGCGTGGGCAATTTTGACCTCGGCAATACCGTGACACATAGCGGTTTTGGACGAATTCTATCCGTAACACCACAACTATAACGTACCTAAACCATACCTGGCAGCCATAGTGACGTATGGCTGCTCGATTTTCAACCATGCACGACCATACAGACAGCGTAAACAGTAAATCACCTATAATGACCCAATCAAAATTTTTAGTACTCCTATTCATCCTGACACTCTTCAGTGTAAAAACCATCTATTCTCAAAACGCAAGTGCTGACACCGATTCAACCGACACAGAAAAAAACGAAGAGCTGAGCGACTACCTGCAGTTTCTGGAAGATGTAGAAACCACTGAAGAGGGATTTATCAATCTCTACTACAAAGACAACACGCTCTACCTGGAAATTCCGGATGAGGTTCTGAACAGCGAAATGCTGCTGGCTTCAACCATATCGGAGATCAGCAACAACCGTTTCGGCACCGTGGGTGCAAAACCTCACTATCCGATTCGGGTTCAGTTTACCCGCGAGGGGGGCTCTATCCTGCTGCACCGGCTCAATCTGGACAGCATCACTCCTGAAGAGGATTCCAATATCCGCTCGGCCCTCGATAAGAACAATATCGGCCCGGTGATTCAGCGATTCAATATTGAACATCAGAATGAAGATTCAACCGCTGTGGTCATTAATGTGACACAGTTTTTTAACAGCGACCAGGAAGATCTGTCACCTTTTAACGGTTTGGGGGCAACCATGCCGTTTGGCTATTCGCACGAAGAGACCTTTCGGGCCGGACGTTCGTTTATCGGTGATTTCAAATCGTTTGAAGACAACCTGATGATCAAGAGCCATCTGTCGTACGATTATACCCTCCGGATGGATAATCGCATTGTTGAACGGGATCAGCCGTTTACGGCCGTGATGACACGTACGCTGCTCAGATTGCCCGAAGAGCCGTACCAGCCTCGTATTGCCGACCCCAGGGTGGGGATCTTTTTCTCCGGCAGAATGCACTACTCGGGGTCGGGCGACCGGGCAGATGCCGTCTATTATGCCCACCGGTTTCGGCTGGAGCCAAGCGATGCCGATGCGTACCACAACGGTGAGCTGACCGAGCCGGTTGAGCCGATTGTCTTCTATATCGACAGCGACTTCCCGGAGAGCTGGAAACCGACCATCCGTCAGTCGGTGCTCGACTGGAACAAAACCTTTGAGGAGATCGGGTTCAAAGATGCGATTGAAGTGAGAGACTTTCCGGAAGATGACCCCGAATTTGACCCCGACAATCTCAAATTCAACACCATCCGATACTCACCGGTACCGGTTCAGAATGCAATGGGCCCCTCATGGGTCGATCCGCGATCCGGTGAAATTCTGAATGCGGCGGTCTATGTTTATCACGACCTGGTTCGGCTTCTCAATAACTGGAGATTTGTTCAGACCGCACCGGCCGACGCGGATGTGCGTAGCACACGCCTGCCAAATGATCTGCTGATGGACGACATGGCCTATGTAATGCGTCATGAAATTGGCCACACACTTGGGTTTATGCACAATATGGCGGGGGCCAGCTCCATTCCGGTCGACTCACTGAGGTCTCCATCCTTTACGCAAGAGTTTGGCACCACACACTCCATTATGGACTATGCCCGTAACAACTATGTGGCACAGCCGGGCGACAAAGAGAGGGGCGTGAGACTGACTCCACCTGAATTTGGCATGTATGACTATTATGTGGTTGACTGGAACTACCGCTACTATCCCGAAGAGATGGATATGCATGAGATCGATAAAGACCTGAAGGAATTTGTCTCAGATAAGATTACCGATATTCGCTTCAGGTATGGCCAGCAGCAGGGTTTTGTGATGGATCCGACTTCACAGACCGAGGCATTGGGGGATAACGCCGTCAAAGCGAGTGAATATGGTATCCAGAATCTGAAATATATCATGGACCATATGAATGAGTGGCTCAGGGATGAAGACCCTGAATTCAAATACCGCCAGGATATCTGGAATGGTGTGATCAATCAGTATGTGAGATATGTGAATCACGTCTACTCGACCATTGGAGGTATTCAG
>JBJHCX010000211.1:0-2638 GCA_050486245.1 Rhodohalobacter sp. | reverse complement strand
GCGAACCATGATCACCGTCAGTTCGATCATGTTTGCTGTTGTCTGTGCGCTTTTTATTGAATCACTGGAGCAGGGTGCACATGATCAAATGATCGACAATATGACCAGCTTCCATACCGGGCACCTTCAAATTCAGGATTATCGCTATGAGGACGAGCCCTCTCTTGATAATTCGTTCTACTATGATGACGCTTTAACGCAGGAGCTGCATGAACTCACTGATCGTATCGAAAACGTCACCCCGCGTATTGAAACATTCATGCTTGCAGGAGGCCGCGAGCAAACACGCGGTGCCATGGTGATGGGAATCGACCCTGAAGCAGAGCAGCGTTTAAACGGGTTGATGGACCGGCTGTCTGACGGGGAGTTTTTTGATCCCGGCGATGAGCGGGTCGTGATCGGGGAAGGGCTTGCCAGGCGACTGGACCTGGCCGTGGGTGATTCTCTGGTGTTGCTTGGACAGGGGCGGTTTGGCATGACCGCTTCAGGGTTGTATGAGATCAGCGGATTGATCAAACATCCCATGCGTGAATTTAACAACCAGATAGTCTATATCTCCATCCCGGATGCGCAATGGATGCTCTCGGCTGATGAGATGATCACCAATCTTCTCATTACACCTGAAAACCCGCGCGAAACAGATGACATCGCACGCATGCTGTCTGCCGGAATTCAGAATGAGGAGCTCACGATTCTGACCTGGAAGCAGATGATTCCTGAACTCATTGAGGCACTGGAGTTCGATCGCCTTCAAACGAAATTCATGATGGGTATTCTCTATGTTGTCATCGGATTTGGAATCTTCGGCACCATCCTCACAATGACACTGGAGCGGCTCCGTGAGTTTGGCATCCTGCTATCTGTTGGAATGAGCCGGTTTAAATTGTCGGGCGTCGTCTTCATTGAAACTTTTTGCATCAGTATCCTGGGAATCCTGGCCGGCTTTGGATTGGGATACCTGGTTATTCTCTACTTTTACTTCAACCCGATTGAACTGACAGGCGATATGGAAGAGCTCATGTTTGAATTTGGATTTGAGCCGATCCTGCCGATGGCCATCTACCCTGATATTTTTCTGTGGCAGGGGATGATCATTTTTATCATCACAACTTTCATCTGCCTCTATCCCTCTGTCAAAATTTCAAGCCTTAACATTCTGGACGCATCCAGGGGGTAAATTTCGGGATGGGAATCACAAATACGGAAAAACGCATAAAGATATTTAACCCATGAAAATGTTACTCTCCATATCCTGGCGCAATATCTGGCGGCACCCCGCCAGAAGCGGTGTTCTGATGGGTGCAATCGTTGCCGGACTTTGGGCAGGCATCCTGGTATCAGGCTGGGTCAACGGAATGGTCATTCAACGGGTTGACCGTGTGATCAACGAGGAGCTGACACATGTTCAAATCCACCATCCCGAGTTTATGTCTGAACGTGAGCCGTCTATGTATCTATCCGACGTGCATTCCATTTTTGAATTTCTGGAACAGGATGAGAGGGTGAGCAGCTACACCGCCCGAACCCTGGCCGATGGCATGATCCAGTCGCCGCTCAATACATCCGGGGTGCAGATCAGCGGTATCAACAGTATCACTGAACCCGCTACCACCAACTTCCATGAAAACCTCATTGATGGAGAATATCTGGATTCTGATATCCGCAATCCGGTCTTTATGGGGCAACAACTGGCAAATAAATTGAATATCTCAATCGGCAACCGGGTTGTCCTCTCATTTCAGGATGTCAATAATGAGCTGGTCTCCGGAGCGTTTAATGTCATCGGCATCTACGAAACGGGGCAGCCGGCCGTTGATGAGCGCAAGGTGTTTGTCCGGCAGGAAGACCTCTCTTCCCTGCTGTCGGATAAACCTGTATATCATGAAATTGCCATTCTGCTCTACAGTGATCAGGATAGTGACCCCGTGGCAGCAGACATAAACCGTTCATTTGATCAGGTCACGGCTGAAACCTGGTGGGACCTTTCGCCCGAACTGCGGTTCATGACCCAGGCCGGCGGTGGCACTTACATGTTTTACATAATGGCGGTCATTATGTTTGCCCTTGCATTCGGCATTTTAAATACGATGCTGATGGCCATATTTGAACGCATGCGTGAACTGGGCATGCTGCTGGCCGTAGGCATGAGCAAGCTCAGGGTTTTTATGATGATTATCCTTGAATCGGTCATCCTGACCCTCACCGGTGCAGCTGCAGGCATGCTCCTGGCTTACCTCACCATTACCTACTACGGGACACACGGGCTCGACCTGACCGCTGTAGGAGGGGATACCATGAAAGAGTGGGGATATGATGCCATTGTCTACCCGTTTGTAACCCCCGAAGAGTATTTCTCGGTAACCCTTTTGGTTGCCGCAACTGCGATGCTTGCAGCCATTTACCCGGCCATTAAAGCCCTGCGGCTGAATCCCGGTGAAGTGGTGCGTGAATAATCAGCTGCACCTGATCAAATCCGATATAAGAATTCATGAACAGATCTCCGAAAACAGCAGCCGTAAACCTTCAATCCTCAAGACAATGTCTATCATAACCACGCATAACCTGTCAAAAGTTTACAATCCGGAAACCGTTCCGGTTCATGCACTTCGTGATGTGAATCTGGAGTTTGAACAGGGAG
>JBJHCX010000210.1:0-2648 GCA_050486245.1 Rhodohalobacter sp. | reverse complement strand
TGGTGGAATTTTATGTTCTCCGGGCTCATTACCGTGTTTCTCTACGCCAAATTGTGGAAACGCGCCGATGTGATTACTGATGTCGAGTTTATCAATATCCGGTACTCCGGCAAACCGGCCCGAATCCTGCGCGGATTCCGGTCGCTCTACCTCGCTTTTCCGATCAACTGTATTATCCTGGGATGGGTAACCGTGGGGATGGCCAAAATTATCACCGTCCTGTTTGACGCCCAGCACCTTGTGTTTGAGGTTGGTCCGTTCAGCCTGGCCGGCGAATGGGTGATTATTCTCATCATGTACCTGATGATTGGCATCTACATCGCCTTCTCCGGGCTTTGGGGGGTTATCATCACCGACTTTATCCAGTTTATCATCGCCATGGGCGGTTCCATTCTGCTGGCCTGGTTTGCGGTGGATCATATTGGCGGACTCGGCAACCTGCAGGCAGAATTAACCGACATGTTTGGCACCGGCCATCATATGCTCTCCATCAATCCGCTGACCAGTCCCGATATTGCCATTGCCACCGCCCTGGTGTGGGTGGGAATGATGTGGTGGGCATCATGGTACCCCGGTTCAGAGCCGGGTGGCGGCGGTTACATCGCACAGCGGATGTTCTCGGCCAAGGATGAAAAGAATGCCGTAGGCGGAACCCTGCTATTTAACGTTGCCCATTTTGCCCTGCGTCCATGGCCCTGGATTTTGGTCGCCCTCGTGGCGATGGTGGTCTATCCCGGCCTCGACGACCCCGAAACCGGCTACCCGCTGCTGATGCTGAAGCTGCTCCCTGCCGGACTCCTCGGGCTTCTTGCCGTGGCATTCCTCGCAGCATTTATCTCAACCGTCTCCACCCACCTGAACTGGGGCGCCTCATACGTGGTAAACGACTTCTACAAACCGTTTATCAAGCCGGAAGATCAATTTGAGTCGAAAGAGAAAGCTCAGCTCCACTATGTTCACATCTCCCGCTGGGTTACCCTGCTGATGATGGTCACAGCCGCCCTGGTTTCACTCATGTTTGACACCGTTCGCGGCGGGTGGGAAGCGATCCTTTCAATCGGTGCCGGTACCGGACTGGTCTACATGCTTCGCTGGTTCTGGTGGCGAATCAACGCCTGGAGTGAAATTGCTGCGATGGCGGCCGCCGCCACCGGCTTTGCCCTCACCAAAGTTCTTGGGTATGACGACTTTGCCCAACAGATGATTTTCACCACGATCTTTGCAACGATCATCTGGGTAGGGGTCACCTTTTTAACACGCCCCGTAGAGAAAGAGACCCTTCAATCCTTCTTTAACCGGGTAAAACCGGGCGGACCGGGATGGAAACAGTTTGCGGGGTCCGGCGACCAGACCTACTCACTTGTTCCGGGCATCATCAATGCAGGCGTCAGCGCCGCTTCCATCATTGCCATCCTCTACGGAATGGGAGAGATCTTCTTCGGCTCGGGCTGGATGGGAACCGGAACATTCCTGCTGGGAATGGGCGGGTTATGGTATGTAGTGCGGAAGATTTGACCTCCGGCCTGTACGTATCTGAAATTATAAGACTCAAGCTTCAATTTTCAAACCTGGCACCATACGTCTGGTTATAATTTTAAGCAGGTAATCACAGGTGAACGGTGCTTTTAGGCAGCCCTATAATGTTCAGGGCTGCCATGTTATATGGTTTTATTTTCTTAACTCTTCTATTCGCCAAGTAAACTCTTCAACCAGCTCACTGGTATAGCCCCGCTGTGTATAAATGATATTACCTGCCCGATCCAAAAACCATGTTGTAGGAAATGAACTTACACTAGCTGATGCAATATATCCGTCATCCCTCAATGTAGGAAATGTATATCCATGCTCATTGATCCACTCAATCAAATCGCTCAATATGGGATCATTGTTAATGGTTAGAATTAATACGTCATCATCCTCTTTGTATTTTTCATACAGCTCCTGAATGTCAGGCATCTCGGCCACACAGGGGCCACACCATTTTCCCCAAAAATTTATTGCCACTATCTTATTCTCCAGCAAGTCAGACGAGATATTATTTCCATAGATATCATTCAGCTCAAAAGGAAGATATGGCTCCGGATTATCATTCCGGTTTGTGAGAATCTTATCACGGCGGGTTTCTCGATCTCCCGCCAATACCCGCTCCTGGTATAAATCATATCCGTCGAGCGAACCATGAACCGTTTCATACAACTTTTTTAATGCCTCTTCATTCGGGTTATTTCCCATACCTGTAGTTCCAACACCCATTATATAGTATGACTCGGCATTTTCAGGTTGTCCCAATGTTTCATAAAGTTGTCCGAGTCTATAGAGGTTCGTGCGGTTACCCGATGAAAGGTTATATGACTTTACAAGGTGTTCTTCTGCCAAATCCAAATTCTCGTCATGGTAATAGATCCACCCAATTGCATTGTGAATCAATGCCTGAGACCTCTTTAGTTCCTGCTCATACTCTTCATCACTGTTAAACCCTCCCCACTCTTTTCGCCGGTCAACCGCCTTCCTCATTTCATCAAATCCACGATTGGCGATATTTAACGCCCAATCAGTATTGCCCCCTTTTTCTGCATACGCAGCAGGAAACTCGGCAAAAACCAGATGTGGATTGTAATCATTATATGTTACCGTACCCTCTAATATAA
>JBJHCX010000209.1:0-2654 GCA_050486245.1 Rhodohalobacter sp. | reverse complement strand
GTCGATGGGCACGTCTCAGAGCTTTATGGGCGCCAATATCGCGAAGTGCAAACGCGGACTGATACAGGCCAACCGCATGCTTCGCGCTCTTCAGGAGATCCGCGATAAAGGGCTTCTTGAACCGAAAGTTTTTTATGATTTTTACAGCCGGGGCAAAGAGGTTCGGGATGATCTGGCGATCCATATTGTAGAACTCAGGGAGCGGTTTAACAGAGGAATTCCGTGACCGGAACCTGTGGTTAAAACTTCCCGAAACGAAGTCCGGTTATGATAGACAGCCCGGAGAGGTCGGAGCTGCTGGTACCCTCCAGGCTGACTCCGCCTGCATAGCGGTAAAATACGCCGCCGCTGATCCGGAACCAGTTGGTGACATTCAGGTGGATGTTGGCTCCCGGCTGAAATGCAAAGTATCCGTCAGAGCGGCGATCCAATTCAATATCACGGTCTCTGTAGCGAACGGTTCCGCCGCCAATGGTAGCCTGTACACCATAGTGAATGAGCTGATGTGAACGGTTCAGGTACTCCAGTTCAAACCCTCCGTAATCGGTTCGGAGTTCAGGGTCATCCTGATTGCCGGGCCAGTTTTTTGCGTCAAATCCCGTCTGTGTTCTGTAGCTTCCCAAGCCAACATTAAGGGCATGTCCGTTGTCAAATTTAATCATCCAGGCACCGCGTGATCCGCGCAGATAAGCGGCTTCACCATTCACAAAGGTGACACCGAATTGAAGTGAACCGAATCCGCCGTGCGAGACATTGCCTGCCACCAGGGTTTCAGCCTGCTGTGCCTTGGTTTCTGCAGCAAAGAGGGGCAGGAATGTGATGAGTGCAACTAGATAAGCAGCGATGTTTATTTTCATAGGAACTTTCCAAATTTCAAGGTGATCACTCCGTTTAATCCTGAAAAATCTCCGTCACTAAATCCAAACCGGTCGATTCCGCTGGTCATCCGGTAGCTTACACCGGCTGCAATGCGGAAGAAATGGGTGACATTCAACTCCGCATGCACACCTGGTTCAAATACGAAGAAGGTGTCTGTTTCATCGATGACATCATCGTAATGACGTTCACGCAGCATCAATCCGCCGGCACCGGTCAGGGTGGAAAGAGTGAAATGGACAAGCTTGTGCGATTGATTGGTATATTCAAGGATAAAGCCGCCATAGCCGTTCATGGCATAGAGTTCGTCATCTCCCTCTTGTTGTGGGGCAAGATGGTCGGTGACAAGTCCGTAGCCGCCGCCTCCCAGGGAGATGGCATGGTTTTGATCGAGGTTGATGATCCATCCGCCGCGACCGCCGATCCAGACACCGGTCGATCCGGCTACCTCTCCGACCTTGACGGCCGGTCCCCCAAAACCGCCGTGTGTCGTGTTTCCGTCAAAAAGGGTTTGGGCCTGTTGGGCAAGTGCAGGGGCGGTATTGAGGGTAACCGATAACATCAGCATTGTAAAAGCCCCGGCAGCGAGGCGGGTTAATCTCTTCATGGCATGGAGTTCGTTGATTTCAGTTTGCTCAAAACTTATACGGCCGTCTGAAATTTCTGTTTCGGATTTCTTTAAAATAGCCAGGGGCCATCAGGGAATCGTAGGGTTTTTCACTATATTAAGGTGGTAAAATTGATGATTCATCAAGACGAATACTTGCAATTGTAACATTCATCGAATAGAATATTGCTCTCCTTTCTGGATAAAGAAAAGACGGTGGCTCGGCCGGGTTTCAGCCGATGGCTGATTCCGCCCGCCGCCCTGGCCATTCACCTCTCCATCGGACAGGTCTATGCAGTCAGTGTATTTAACCTGCCCATGACACAGATTGTGGGGATTACCGAGCCCGTTTCAGCAGACTGGCGGCTCACAACGATCGGGTGGATCTTTTCGATCGCCATTGTTTTCCTGGGACTCTCGGCAGCCATTTTCGGGAAATGGCTTGAGCGCGAAGGTCCGCGAAAAGCGATGTTTGTCTCGGCACTCTGTTTTAGCGGCGGATTCTTTGTTTCGGCACTTGGAGTCTACCTCCACCAGATCTGGATTGTCTACCTGGGATACGGGGTGCTTGGCGGGATCGGCCTGGGTATCGGATATATTTCACCGGTATCCACATTGATCAAGTGGTTCCCCGACCGGCCGGGCATGGCTACCGGCATGGCTATCATGGGTTTTGGAGGCGGGGCTATGATTGCTTCACCGCTGTCGGTTAAACTGCTCGAATTTTTCTCTTCGGATGTTTCTGCGGGTGTATGGGAATCCTTTCTGGTGATGGGAGGCATCTACTTTACCCTGATGATGTTTGGGGTCATTACGGTGAGGGTTCCCCCGGCAGGCTGGAAACCTGAAGGGTATATTCCGCAACTGAAGCCCCGAAAACTGATCACCAACAGCCACGTGGATGCAGATACCGCCCTGAAAACGCCCCAGTTTTGGCTGCTTTGGATTGTGCTTTGTGTAAATGTAACAGCCGGAATTGGTGTTTTGGGGCAGGCATCACCGATGATTCAGGAGATGTTCGAAGGACAAATTACTCCGCAGGCTGCAGCCGGCTTTGTAGGGCTGCTGAGCCTCTTTAACCTGGCGGGAAGGTTTTTCTGGTCTTCACTGTCAGATAAGATCGGCCGAAAAAGTGTGTATGGAATCTATTTCGGGTTCGGACTGCTTCTCT
>JBJHCX010000208.1:0-2697 GCA_050486245.1 Rhodohalobacter sp. | reverse complement strand
CTCTACTATTACAATACCGGCACATTTGTGAAACGTGACGGAGAGTGGAGTGCCGTTGCCTGGCAGGCCACAGCCATTCCGCAAGATTGAGATAGATTTTTAAATTACATTAGGATTCATTGAAACCGGAGTTCGGTTAATGGAAAAGTCTCCCCTAACAAGGGGAGATTTAGAGAATTGTTCGTTGGATCTTTCAATAATCTGAAGAACATTCCCATCTGTTGTATCCTCTTTTCAGAATTCTTACATAAAAGCTTTATCAATCGAACTCAGAGTTGAAGAAAAAAATGTCCTCCTTAAAAAGAGTAGCCGCAGGGGGGTGAAAGAATAAATCAGAATTGAACCGAAATAAATGAATAAACTCAAAGCCGCCGCCGTTCAGCTCAATAGCCAGCCGGACCTAAAGGCCAGCATGGATGAGGTGTGCCTCAGGGTGGGGGAGGCTGCCGGTCAGGGAGCAAAACTGATCTGCCTGCCTGAGAATTTTGCATTCCTGGGCAATGAACAGGAGAAGCTGAAACAGTCGGCCGATATCTCAAGGAGGGTGGAAGATGTCCTACCATCGTTAGCGAAAGAGTATGGCGTAACCATTATCGGCGGCGGGTATCCGGCACAGGCTGATAAACGAAAAATCTACAACCGCTCTGTCATCGTAAGCCCTGATGGTAAAATGGTTGCCCGGTACGACAAGATCCACCTGTTCGATGTGGAATTATCGGATGAGGAGACCTGGCGGGAGTCTGAAACCGTTCAGCCCGGTGAGAAAAAGGCGATTGTTTACAGGGCTGAAAACCTTCCGGCGATCGGACTGTCGGTCTGCTACGACCTGAGATTTCCGGAGCTCTACCGGATGATGGCAGATCGAGGGGTGGAGATCATCACGGTACCTGCGGCCTTTACGAGGCCCACCGGCGAAGCCCACTGGAAACCGCTGCTGCAGGCACGCGCCATCGAAAACAGTGCCTTTGTGATCGCTCCTGCACAGACCGGCTTGCACGGCTCAAAACGGAAAACATGGGGACACTCCCTGATCATCGATCCATGGGGAAGGGTATTGGCCGACGCAGGAACGGACCCCGGTATCATCACCGCGGAGCTGGACTTGGAGTACCTGAAAGAGGTTCGCAAAAAACTCCCTTCTCTGAAGCATCGTGTACTTTAATCGGGCATAATCCGTATCAGTTCGCCATCGTGATGGCCGGTCAAAATGTAGATATATCCATCCGGACCCTGCTTCACATCCCGAACCCTTCGGCCGATTGGTATTTTCTCCTCCCCGATGACCGACTCACCGTCCAGCAGTATCCTGCGTACCTGCTCGCCCTGCAGTCCGCCGCTGAAGAGGTCACCCTGCCAATCGGGAAATGCATCGCCGCTGTAGAGCATGAGTCCGCTGGGCGCCTGGGCCGGCGTCCATACAACTATCGGATCGATCATGCCGGGCCTGGAGGTTTCGTCTGAGATGCGGGGTCCCCAGTACTCCCGGCTGTAGGTGACTTCCGGCCAGCCGTAATTTCCGCCGGCTTCAATCAGGTTCAGCTCATCACCGCCTCGCGATCCGTGCTCGTTCGCCCAAAGCCTGCCAGACTCTGCATCATAGGCAAGGCCCTGGATATTCCGGTGTCCGTACGACCAGATTTCAGGAAGGGCCTCCGGGCTGTTGATAAATGGATTGGATTCTGCGGGCTCCCCATTTTGAGTCAGGTGTAGAATCTTGCCGAGGTGGGAGTCGAGCATCTGGGCATGTTCACGGCTGAGTACCCCTGCGGTCCTGACCGGCGGATTCCCGCCATCGCCTACAGTCAGTGCAAAGGTGTAGTTCGAAGTCCAAACCATTCGCGAGCCAAAGTGCTGGTTACTCTCTTTGTCGGGCACCACCCGAAAGATCTCTTCAACCTGACTCAATCGTCGATCGTTAACATTCAGTATTGCCCTTCCCACTGTTGTTCGATTGGCATCATCCGTGCCCGAGGAGTAGGTAAAGAAGATCCAGTGGTTTTCGAGAAAAACCGGATGAATGGTGACATCCATCAGCCCTCCCTGGCCATCGGCATAGATCTCGGGGAGTCCGCTGATGACAACAGGCTCAGACTCAGCGTCCTCAAAATAGAGCAGTCGTCCCGTACGTTCAGTGATCAGAAAAGAGGAGTCGGGCAGCCAGGCGATCGACCAGGGCTGATCGAGCCCGCTTATGACGGTTTCGGATTTCCATCCTTCAGCTTCGGGGGCATCACCGCTGACCGAAACGGGTCCTTCAGGCATGCTGCAGCCGGTTGAAATGAAAATAGATGCAAAAACAAGCGCTGGAATAGTTAGGGATCGGACCATTTTTGCTACAATTGTGTTAAACGATATTGAAAAATCAACGGTTAGGATTGTGCAAACATTCCTTTACCACCCCATGAAAGTAATACAGAGAAGATGTTACGAACAACTATCCTGACAGTTCTTTTAATGGCGTTTTCGGCCAGGATGACTGCAGGTCAGCCGGACAATGATAACGGACTTGACCCTGTGGTCGAATCTTTGTTTGGAATCGGATCGTTTGAGAGTCTGATGATTGAAAAGGAGGGTGAGGTGATTGCGCAGAAATTTTCAGGGCGGATGAATGCAAACCGTTCGACAAATATTAAATCAGCTTCGAAGAGTATTCTGTCGATTTTGGTTGGCATTGCTATCCATGAAGGATACCTGGAA
>JBJHCX010000207.1:0-2698 GCA_050486245.1 Rhodohalobacter sp. | reverse complement strand
TCTTCATCCTTAGGATCAACTCCGTCAACAGCCTCTACATCGAGTGGACTTGGCAGATATTCGATTACTTTATCAAGAAGAATCTGAACTCCTTTGTTCTTGAGAGCAGTACCGCAAAGAACAGGAGTGATATCACGCGCCAGCGTAGCCTTACGGATCGCATTATTGATCTCCTCTTCAGAGATCTCCTCTTCCATCAGGTACTTCTCCATCAACTCATCATCGTGATCAGCGATCGATTCCAGCATAATTTTACGGTACTCTTCCACTTTCCCTTTCAGATCTTCTGGAATGTCTACAACTTCATACTTGGCACCGAGAGACTCATCATCCCACTCAATAGCCTGCATGTTGATCAGGTCAACAACTCCCTTAAAGTTCTCTTCTGACCCAATCGGAATCTGAATGGGAATAGGATTTGCATTCAGCTTCTCCCGCATCTGCTCAACAACATTAAAGAAGTCTGCACCGGTACGGTCCATCTTGTTCACAAATGCCATCCGCGGAACCTTATACTTATTCGCCTGACGCCATACGGTTTCAGACTGAGGCTGCACGGCACCCACCGAGCAAAATACACCAATTGCACCGTCAAGCACACGAAGCGAACGCTCAACCTCAACAGTAAAATCTACGTGACCGGGTGTATCAATAATATTGATGCGATGATCCTTCCAGATACAGTGAGTAGCAGCTGAAGTAATGGTAATACCCCTCTCCTGCTCCTGCTCCATCCAATCCATCGTGGCGGCACCGTCATGAGTCTCGCCCAATCGATGGCTCCGACCTGTATAAAACAGAATACGCTCTGATACAGTCGTTTTACCGGCATCAATGTGCGCCATAATACCGATGTTTCGCGTCTTGCGAATCCGGTCTATAATTTTGGGGTCTGTTTTTGTCGTTGCTTCAGACATGAAAATAAAAGTTTAAATACTTGAGTGTTTTAGAATCTGAAATGCGCAAAAGCCTTGTTAGCCTCTGCCATTCGGTGTGTTTCATCTTTTTTGCGCACCGCTCCGCCTTCATTCTTTGAGGCATCAATCAACTCGCGGCTCAGCCGCAACGCCATTGATTTATCGTTACGCTGACGCGATGCACGAATCAGCCAGCGCATTCCGAGCGCCGTACCGCGGTCAGACCGCACCTCAACAGGCACCTGGTAGGTAGCACCGCCTACGCGGCGGCTCCTAACCTCAACCACCGGTGTTGCATTGCTCAATGCAGTACGAAAAACCTCAATAGGCTCTTCACCGGTTTTTTCTTCAATAATTTCAAACGCTTGGTATAAAATTTTTCTGGCGACGTTTTTCTTGCCGTCACGCATCAAGCTGTTCACAAACCGGGTCACAAGCTTGTCACTAAAAATAGGATCCGGTTGTACTTCTCTTTTTTCTGCCTTTTTTCTGCGCATAATCTTAAAAGATTAAAAGTCCCTTAGTTACCCTTTTGGTTTCTTTGTTCCGTAATGGCTTCTTCCCTGCTTACGGTCCTCAACACCAGCCGTATCAAGCGTACCACGCACGATGTGGTACCGCACACCCGGTAGGTCTTTCACACGACCGCCGCGGATCAGCACAATACTGTGCTCTTGCAGATTGTGGCCCTCTCCGGGAATGTATGCCGTTACTTCGTAGCCATTCGTCAAACGTACCCTTGCAACTTTACGCAGGGCAGAGTTAGGCTTCTTGGGCGTTGTTGTGTAGACACGGGTGCAAACACCACGTCTTTGTGGGCAGTTCTGCAGTGCCGGCGAAGTTGTCTTCCGGGTCCTGCTTTTTCTACCTTTCCGAATTAATTGTTGTATTGTAGGCACGTGTTTTACCAGTTTGGTTTCGTAAAATCTAGAGCTGACAAATATAGTAATTTTCACGCCTCGAATGCAAAAATTATCAAAACATTTTTTCTGTTTATCCCGAATATTTCTATATAGTACCCGAAACAGCCGATTTGGCTCGTTCACAACGTTCAATTATAGCACAATTGTTATATAACAGTATATCAATTTGAGATTGTTAGACCTCCATAATTTAAGCCAGAAACGACTCTCAGCCCTGCAGAAATCGGGAATCCAAACCCCTGTCGACCTGCTCTATGTTTTCCCCCGGCGCTATCTGGATAAATCCAATTACAAGAAAATCTGGTCGCTCATTGAGACGAACGAACCGGTTTCGGTGGCAGGCAAGGTTACTTCCGTAAACGTGACCGGGTTTAAGGCTAAAAAAAGGCTGGAAGTGATCGTGCAGGATAACACCGGATCGATGAAGGCTGTCTATTTTAAAGGATGGAAATATTTTATCACCCGCTTCAAAAAAGGCAGCTGGGTCTCCCTGTATGGCACAGTCAAACAGTATGGACGAACCATGAGCATGGCCCATCCTGAAGTCGATATCCTCAAGGGCCCTGACGATATTCAAACCTCCAAAACCCTCACACCCGTCTATCCGGGAAGCAAACAGCTGACCAACGCGTATATCACCAATCAGCTGATCCACGACTGGGTGAATCAAATTTTAGAGTCCGTCACCATCCCCGAATTCATCCCCGATGAAATCCTCACACGCCATAAGTTCCCGAAGCGTGACCTGGCCATGCATCATATCCACAACCCGGAAACCAAACAGCAGGCGGATGACGCCCTGGAACGGTTCAAATTTGAGGAGTTTTTCATGTTTGAACTGAGCATGGCCAAACTCAA
>JBJHCX010000206.1:0-2738 GCA_050486245.1 Rhodohalobacter sp. | reverse complement strand
ACGTTGACCAGCATTCGGACATCCTGGAAGTGAAGGCCAGTTGTCGGCTCATCCATGATGTAGATGGTGTCGCCGGTCCCTATTTTGGAGAGTTCACGAGAGAGTTTGATTCGCTGGGCTTCACCGCCGCTGAGCGTTGTACTCGACTGTCCCAGCGTTAAATAACCCAGCCCTACAGAGTTGAGTGTCTTGAGCTTGCGCTTGATGGAGGGTACAGAGTCAAAGAATTCGACGGCATCGCTGATCGGCATTTTCAGGACATCCGAAATGTTCTTGCCTTTGTAGTGGATCTCAAGGGTTTCCCGGTTGTAGCGTTTGCCGCCGCAGGTCTCACAATCGACGTAGATATCGGGCAGGAAGTTCATCTCAATTTTTCGCACTCCATCGCCCTTGCACGATTCACACCGTCCGCCTTTTACATTAAAGGAGAAGCGTCCCTGATCATACCCCCGAATTTTGGATTCGGGCAGTTCGGCAAAGAGCGACCGGATGTGGTCAAACACTTTGGTGTATGTGCCGGGGTTGGAACGGGGGGTCCGCCCGATCGGGCTTTGATCGATGGATATTACCTTGTCTACATTCGTCAGCCCTTCAATCGATTGATAGGGTAATGGGACGGATTTGGAGTTATAAAACTCATTTGAGAGGATGGGGACCAGGGTCTGGTTGATCAGTGAACTTTTGCCGCTTCCGCTCACTCCGGTCACACAGATAAACTTGCCAAGCGGAATATCAATATTCACCTCTTTCAGGTTGTGTCCGCGTGCCCCTTTGATGGATAGCGATTTCCCGTTCCCTTTTCTGCGTTTTTCGGGATAGGGGATCACCTCCTCATCCCGCAGAAACCGGGTTGTCATTGCTTTGGGATCGAGATCCTCGGGTTTGCCCTGGGTGACGATATGCCCTCCTTCGGTACCGGCACCGGGCCCCAGGTCGACCACAAAATCGGCATGTTCAATCGTTTCACGATCGTGCTCTACTACAATGACGCTGTTGCCCAGGTCGCGCAGGGTTTCGAGCGATTGGATCAGCTTGATGTTGTCGCGCTGATGCAGGCCGATGCTTGGTTCATCGAGGATGTAAAGCACGCCGACAAGCTGTGTTCCGATCTGTGTTGCCAGCCGTATACGCTGCGCTTCACCGCCGCTCAGGGTTTGAGCTTCGCGGTTCAGGGTCAGGTAGCTGAGACCTACATTGAGCAGGAAGTCGAGGCGGTCAATGACCTCCTTCAATACCTGCTGGCCGATGGTGCGCTGGCGCTCGTTCAGTTTCAGGTTGCCAATAGTTAACCGCAGCGTTCGGATATCCTGTGTGACCAGGTCGTGGATCGTATATCCGTCGATCTTATAGGAGAGGGCTTCCTTGTTCAGCCTTCCGCCGCCGCACTCCGGACAGTCAATTCGGGAGAGAAACGCTTTTGCCTTATCGCGCTGCTTGTTCGATTTGCTCTCCTCATACTGTTCGCGAATGATCGATCGCAATCCGGAGTAACTGTGCTTGTAGGTGACATGACTATTCTTAAAATCGTAACTAACGTTATATTTCTGGTCGCCGCCCCCTTCAAACAGCAGGTCGAGTGCTTCGTCTGAAAAATGTTTCACAGGGGTGTGGAAGTCCAGGCCTGCTGTATCGAGTACGGCCTGCAGCTGTTTGAAGATAAAGATGTCGCGCGGCTGGCCGAGGTATCGAATGGCCCCTTCCATGATGGTCTGATCCGGATTGGGGATGACCAGCTCCCGGCTGACATCATATCGGTATCCAAGCCCGTTGCACGCCTTGCAGGCCCCGTATGGCGAATTGAAGGAGAAGAGGTTTGGGGCCGGATCTTCATACGAGAGTCCGCTTTCAGGGTCGTAGAGGTGCTTGGAGTAGACCCTGTCCTGGATCTCCTTCTCTTCCTGAACTCCCAGGATGAGGTTGCCGTCGGCCATTTCCAGGGCCAGGTGAACGCTGTCGGATATTCGTCTTGCGCTATTCGGGGAGATGACAAACCGGTCTACCACAATTTCAATGTTGTGGGTTTTGTACCGGTCCAGTTTGATCTCTCCCTCCAGGTCGATCAGTTCGCCATCCACCCTGGCTTTGACAAAACCCTGTTTCTGCATCTGGTCAAACAGTTCACGGTAGTGCCCCTTCCGGCCGCGCACCACCGGTGCCAGGCAGTACGCCTTGGTTCCTTTTGGCAGCTCCATGATCGCTTCAACAATCTGATCGGAGGTCTGCTTCTCCATTTTATTGCCCGACAGGTAGGAGTAAGGGGTTCCGATACGGGCATAGAGCAGGCGGAGGAAATCATAAATTTCGGTGACCGTGCCAACGGTAGAGCGCGGGTTCCGGTTGGTGGTTTTCTGATCGATGGAGATGACCGGCGAGAGCCCGTCAATAAAGTCGACTTCAGGACGTTCCATCATCCCCAGAAACTGGCGTGCATAGGCCGACAGGGATTCCATAAACCGGCGCTGACCCTCTGCATAGATCGTGTCAAATGCGAGAGATGATTTTCCCGATCCCGACAGGCCGGTGAATACGACCAGTTTCTCCCGGGGGATGTCGATGTCAATGTTTTTCAGATTGTGCTCGCGCGCACCGCGAATGATGATATGGTTCTTCAAAAGTGAGATGAACTGTTTTAAAATTCAATTGGGCAACCGTCAAAAATACGAAGAGTTTTACGGAAAGACATACGAATCAAACAAATAAAAAACGAAACTCATTCGGAGTATGTTATCATGTTCGGC
>JBJHCX010000205.1:0-2738 GCA_050486245.1 Rhodohalobacter sp. | reverse complement strand
CTGCTGGTGCCATTGGCGCGGATGATGCCGGTGCGGTTGCCCCTGGCGTCGTAGGTAAAGTGGGTTTCGTCGCCGTTGGGGGCGATAAGCGTCTCCAGCCGGTTCAGGGCGTCGTAAGTGGCGTCCACAGTCGGCGGGTTACTGCCTGCGGCCAGTTGCAGCCGGGTGCGGTTGTCGTTGGCATCCCACTGGTATCTCAGGGTGTAGTTCAGGCTTGCGCCCAGGCCGCTGTGATTGCTGGATACCTGGGTGACCCTGCCCAGAAGATCCCGGTTGTGGTTGCGTGAGCTGCTCATGGCACCCACTTGACGCTGCATAGTGGTGAGGTCACCCCGGTTGTTGTAGTTCAGGGTGACGGTGGCGTCCGGGTAGCGGATATGAGTGGACCAGCCACGATTGTTGTGGGTCCAGGTGGTGCGTAAAATATTTTAAGGAAAGTTCGATGATAGCGTGGTAATATTTACTGTTCCCGAAAAAGCATAACCTGATTCTGTTCGGCCAGCGCGATCTGTTGCACTACCTGTCGCTGAACGTCAACCAGGGCATCAAGAGCCGCATTACCTACTCGGCCACGATTAAACCGCTCCAGCCTCCCGGCAACATCGCAGCGCAACCGCTGGGGTGTTGCTGTCGGCCAGCCAAATTTATCGCAAAGAAAACCACCGCCCGAATCTCGCCAGGAAAGTGCGATGGGAGTGTGGTAATTTTTACGATTCGGCCTGGGAAAAGTTACGACTGTAATTTGGAAAACAGAAAATTATTTACGACGGCAGTGTGGAAAAACGGTCGTAAAGTTTCCAAATCCTACGACCGCTAGTTTGGGAAAGAATACGATGGCAGTGTGGCGCTCTATTCCACCCAGGTCATATTCGACCAGCCTGATTGACCTATACTTCAATGCCCACAACCGGCACCACAATTATGCCGCAACCACAATTTCTCAGCTTAGATAATCCATAAACCCGCGATCGATAGGGTTGCTGGATAGAAATTTATATTTTTGAAACATGGTGTCCCGGTACGACTCACAATTTCGTTGTATCGCTGCCATGGCATCACGGTATTCTTTGCTCTCAGCCATTTCTCTAGAGGTGTCAATTTGCTCTACCCAACAAAATTGATCACTTCTTACCATATCAACAAAATGGCTTGCACCATTCCAAAACCCTAATGACCCACTTAACCTAATAATTTCGGAACGCAAAATACACACCTCATAGATAAGGCGCCTA
Source organism: Rhodohalobacter sp. (assembly GCA_050486245.1). Classification (GTDB taxonomy): domain Bacteria; phylum Bacteroidota; class Rhodothermia; order Balneolales; family Balneolaceae; genus Rhodohalobacter. The sequence continues at coordinate 1,506 of JBJHCX010000205.1, read as the reverse complement.
AAAACGTCATCCATTTTATCCGAATCCGTTGCTATATAATTAATCATTTTTTCAAATATTCCCGGGAAAATATCACTGCCTGAAGCTATATGCCCCCCTATCAAATCGAACTCCCGTCCGAATGGCAACGTAGATTTTTCATCCGAACCAGATAGCACTTTCTTTTCCTGACTTAGGCTGTCTCTAACCTGGCAAACGATAGTCTTCAGTGTTTCTATCGAGGCTGCTCTGCTACGTATATACCCGTTCTCTTCCGAAAACAACTCCGGCACACAAAACAACATAACGCTATATGCATCTCTCCACACCGCCATTCCTGTTTTATCGCTTATACATTCTGGCTTCTTGTAGGAAACAACCCAATTCCGGATGCTTAAACCATCAGGCGCATAGCAAAAGGGATTTCCCCCCATTTCCACCAGCCATAGATGCAAATATTCAACAAGTTCATCACGAACTTCCACAGGGACTAATGCCGATCTATGCTCTAAAATCCAGTTATACGGATCTGGATCTCCATATACAAATTTATTCACTCCAGAATTTGAAAGCCCCATTGACTCAACCGCAAAGGAGTTTTTATCAATCCCATAGTTTTTTGACAATCTGGATATAATTCGTTTGTATTTTGAGCCCTTAAGACGATAATACTGGTCCCATGCCACCAAGGCACTTCTTCCAAAATCCATATAATCAGGGAACGCTGAACCGAACGGCGAAAGGCAGCTTACGGAAGACATTCTGACCTCAGGAAAATCCACAATCACCATGGCCGGCTTATCGGACCGGTATTGGCTGCAGTATTCAGTCCAATCCAAAGAGATCAGATCATCAGGATTTTTTTTGATTATTATCCACTCACTCATTGAAGCTATCCACCACAGGACGGGTGCACATTATCACCCGGTATAAATCTTCTCGCTTCTCGCTCAAATGCGTCGCCCAACCATGGCGCCCCTCTACGCCAATAAGGCGCATAAGCCGCAGAAATACCAGAAGCAATCACAGTCCTACCTTGCATAGTTCTTCCCAAACTAAGCACCTCAGGTGTCCGGCGATGGGCAAACACCACCTCATTGGCTCTGTCATGGGAGAGCTCCAATGCTATCTTCACAACTCGAAGTGCATTGTGCACAGTAACATGATCGTTGTAGGTCAACAGAACCATATTAGGATCTTGGTTAAAGCCACCACACAAATACTTGGGAATTGGGTGATGCCTCTCCGATCCTCTATTGCTGGTTGATACATGATCAGCAACCGCAGGCGCACTTACGGAATAAACGAAGCCTTCAGCCGAATGGTGCCTTCTGGCATTAAACTCCTGAATAGCAACTGCGTCCCAAACTCGAAACGAGCCATTAAAAGTATTGTCGTAGTACAAATTCAAAGCATAGTTAACCGTAACAAGGCTAAGTGTCCCAACGATAGCAAGCCCTGTCATCATCTGATTCATAGTCATGTACCCACTCGGATCCCGGTTATTCACAGGGTCGGCATGGGCAT
>JBJHCX010000204.1:0-2740 GCA_050486245.1 Rhodohalobacter sp. | reverse complement strand
CACCTTCATAAGACATGAATGCATTGATCGTATTCTCTGCGATTCCCCATCTGTTGAGGTCAAAGAAACGATGCCCTTCCAGTGCAAGTTCCAGTTTTCTTTCAAACCGGACGATATCTCTTGCATTGGCTTGTGATCCAAGGTCATCATACAATGAGATTTCATAATTCGGATCAACATATTCATTCCAGTTATTGATATTGGCAGCACCGCCACCCAGGTATACAAAAGTAGATCCACGATCTTCACGAACTACCCACTGACCTGTATTGGGAGTGAGGGCCAGCATTGCGGCTTCACTGTTTACGATCTCATGTGCAAATTCACGGTTAAAATCGTTATTTACCCATGCGCTTTCATCTGCTGCCCTTTCCCGTACACGGTTAATATACTGCCGTGCCTGATCCAGGCTTCCTGCTTCAATTTCTGCCTCGGCTGCCATCAATAAGACATCAGCAAAACGGATAATCTGAATATTATAGGAAGTACCCGGAGCCCATTGGCTTGGATTGTTTACATCCTGATCATCTTTTTGCCACCAAATGTGTTTTTTGGCTGCATAAGGGCCTGAATAGGCCTGATCCCGGATCCATCTTTCACCCGGATGCGGCCCCCAGTCGTGGAAAGGTACGCCGCGGCGACCAACTGTCCAGTCCAGACGTGGATCAAGTGTGCCTGTGTGAGGCTGGAACTGCTGATTCGACATGACACCCTGATCCCATGTTATACTGCTTGCAAGATGATTTCCAACGTTTGGAAGTCCGTCTACAGTTTGATATGCATTAACCAGGTATTGAGTAGGCTGATAGAATCCACAGCAACGGAAAGGGCTGTTGTATGGATAATTCAGCATCATTCCCGGGTTGGCATTTTGGATAGTACCTGTGCCGTCATTAGGTGATGCCTGAATGGCAAATACAGATTCTGCATGGTTTTTGTACACCGGATTCTGTACCTGATCCAGAGGAACGAGGTCGTAGGCCAATCCATTGCTTGTACGTCCGTTAGGAATGATTTGATCATAAAGTGCTTTCGCTTCACTCCACTTTTGCTGATATACATACGTTTTAGCCAGATAAGAAGCGGCAGCCCAGCTATTTGGACGTCCTACCTGATTTTGTGTTTCAGGAAGGTTATCCTTTGCAAACTGAAAATCGGCTTCAATAAATGGCCAGACCTCCTGATCATTTGGCTGCGGGCTTATCGCATCAGTATTCTCATCGATATACGGAACCCTGTTAAAGAATCTGCGGAGTTCAAAATAGAAATGACCGCGAATAAAGCGTGCTTCAGCTTCAATGCGAGCACGATCCAATTCAGTGAATACACCTTCAGCCAATTCTACTTCAGGAAGCACACGCAGAACCGAATTAGCTCTGGCGATTCCTTCATACAGGCCGATCCACTTCAGATTTAAAAACCCTGTAGCAGGGGAGACATTCATTCCCCCAAGTGTGTTCATTTGCGGCTGGTCACCGGCGTCACTGCCCTTGTGTGCCTCTGTTCCGAGAACACTGCCATAGAGCCAGTTAGACGGGCACACGATCCAGGCACCGTCGCCCGGGAGCCCGTCACCCCAACCTTGATTACCGGTTTGGCTAAGTGCTGCATAAGCACCAACTAACAGTGTTTCCACACCGTCACGATTGGCAAGTACTTCTTCAGACAGTGACCCCAGGGCGGGACGTGTCAGGAAGTCATCACCACATGCTTTCGTAAACATACCTGCCATTAACAAGAGGACAAGTATTATACCTAAATGTTTTGAGTTCTTCATAATAGACCTTTGATATTTAATTTCTTTAGAATCCAAGATTAAATCCAAACAGGAACTGACGTGATGCTGGATATGAACCTTCATCTACACCAAAACTGGTTGTACTTGCATTCGCTGATTGTGTATTTCCAACTTCCGGATCCGGACCTGAGTAATTGGTAATTGTAAAGAGATTTTGTCCCTGTACATATACTCTGAGCCTGTTGATACCGATTTGATTCATCAGTGATGCAGGCAGTGTATATCCGATCTGCATCGTTCTGAGTCTCAGGAACGACCCGCTTTCCACATAGTAAGAATTAGGCACCAGGTTGGTTGCGGTTGATCCGGCGTTCTCCTGAATAGGTGCAGTTGCATTTGTGTTTTCAGGTGTCCATGAGTCGTATAGAGCTGTTTTGCTCTTGGCACCCTGGAAAGAAGGATAGAAATCTGTCCACCATTTTACCTGATTCCAAATGTCATTACCATATGATCCATAGAAGAATACACTGGCATCGAAGTTTTTGTAATTCATTGAGACATCGAGGCCATAAGTAAAGTCCGGATGTGGATCGCCCAGCCTGGTTCGGTCGTCAGCTGTAATACGTCCGTCGCCATTCACATCAGTATATCGGAATCTTCCAGGAGCAGCTTCTTCCTGAAAAACTCCACCCGGTGCGGCTGCATTGGCTTGATCAATTTCATCCTGACTGTTCCAGAATCCATCGATTTTATAACCGAAGAATGAGGAAATTGGCCAGCCTACCTGGTTTCTGATAATAGGGTTACCCCCACCGAAACGCCTGCTTGTACCGTCAAAGTTTTCAATACCCTCTGCAATCTTGATCACTTCATTATTATAAGTTGTGAAGTTTACTTTTGCAGTCATATTGAAATCGCGGTTAAAGCTCTTACGGGCTGTTACAGCCATATCGAGGCCGGTATTTCTCACATTACCGATGTTGATATAAGGTTGGGCTGCCA
>JBJHCX010000203.1:0-2806 GCA_050486245.1 Rhodohalobacter sp. | reverse complement strand
ATTAAAAAGAATTACAGGCGGTTATGCCATTGTACAGCCCAGAATCTCCATCCCGCCCGAATCGGCCCGAAAAACCATTTTCTCCAGGATTTTTTCGGGGAACGTAGGGCTCGATCCATACACCACGGCAGTCTCTGATGTCTACCAGGACCTGGCCGGCGAAGCGGTGTTTACGGGCAAGGGGATCTATGATGTGGAAGCGTTCCATCAAGTATTGGAAGAGAGGTTTCCGGAGAACAGAATACTCTCTCACGACCTGATAGAGAGCACCTACCTGAGAACAGGACTGGCTACCGATATAGAACTGTTTGATGATTATCCATCCACCTATGTCAGCTACTCAAAGCGGAACCACCGGTGGACACGCGGCGACTGGCAGATCGCCGCCTGGCTGTTTCGGAGGGTTCCCGCGTCAGGGGGGAAAGAGCGCAACCCGATAAGCCGGCTTTCCAAGTGGAAAATATTTGATAACCTGCGCAGGTCGCTGAATCCGTTCTTCCTGACACTCTTTTTTATTGCAGGGTGGTTTGTTCTGCCCGGTTCAGGGTGGATATGGACACTGGCGGCGTTTGGGATCCTGGCGTTTCCGATCTATGTCAGCCTTTCATCCGACATCCTGAACCGTCCGGCCAGGGTGCGCTGGATGCTCTATATGGATAAAATACGGTCTAACCTGAAGGTCAATTCATGGCAGGCTCTCTTTGCGGTTATCAGCCTTCCGCACCAGGCTCTGGTTCATCTCGATGCCATTGTCAGAACGCTATACCGTCTCAAGGTGTCGGGAAAGCGGCTGTTGGAGTGGACAACCGCATCGCAAGCGGAAAAGATGAGCCCGAATGGGCCGGTATCCTATGTTCAGATGATGTGGGTGCCTGTACTGCTGGGAACAGGCGTGTTCTTCTATTCCCTTTTTTATACCCCCCATTATCTCTGGATGACCGTGCCGTTTGCACTTCTCTGGGCGGGGTCACCGGTTTGGCTCTGGATGATCAGCCGGCCCGCAAAGGGTGTGAAGAAGCCGCTCTCTGAAGAGGAGGAGTCAATTTTGCGTCTCTATGCCAGGAGGACCTGGTTCTATTTTGAACGGTTTGTAAATGAAGAGCACTTCTGGCTTCCTCCCGATAATTACCAGATTGATCCCGCATTGCCGCCCACTGAGCGTACCTCCCCGACCAATATCGGGTTGGCTCTGGCATCGGCCCACTCTGCATACAACCTGGGGTATATGACCCTCGGTGAACTGTTCGAGCGTCAGCTCAGAACCCTGCGGTCGGTCGAAAAGCTGGAGCGATATCGCGGCCACCTCTACAATTGGTATGAAACCAGGCTCGGCGAAGCGCTCTCACCCCGGTATGTTTCCACGGTCGACTCCGGCAATTTTGCCGCCGGGCTCATTGTGGTCAAAGAAGCAGCCAGGCAATTATTATCTCAAAAAGGAGTGAATAAGAACCTGAAAAATGGCCTTCGGGATACGATCCTGACCATGCAGCATGTCTTTAAGGAGTATAAAAATCACGATATGATGCCGAAGGAGGGGTACAAAAGGATCGTGACGTTCACCCGGTCTATGCTGGAGAAACTGAGCCTTGAAGATGGTACAAGCCAATTGATCACCCTGGAGCTGTTGAAATCCCTTAAAGAGGATGCGGCCGCATTGTGTGCAGTTGACCTGCTGCCACTGGGCAGCCGGCTGGATGATCAGGAGATGAGAGATCTGTTGTTTTGGCTTGAGAGTCCGTTAAGGCAGGTTGAAAATGCGATTGAAGAGTATCGGTGCATGGATCCGACGGGCAGCCTGCAGGCCGGTCTATACTCCCCAAACGAATTAAAAAAGCTGGTTGAGGGTGATCCCTCAGCCGGTGTATGCAACCGGCTGCTGAATCGATGGGAAGAACAGGTTGCCGAGATCACAGAGATTTGTGAACGGCTGCTCGATGAGATCGATTTCTCATTTCTCTATCTTGAGAAGCGAGGGCTTTTCAGCATCGGGTACAATGTGGATAAGGCGAGGCTGGACCCGGGCACCTACGACCTGCTGGCAAGCGAGGCCAGGATTGCATCCTACATCGCCATTGCAAAAGGGGATGTGCCGGCTGAACACTGGTTCAGGCTGAGCCGGCGCCTGACCAGTATAGAGCAGAATGAGATCCTGCTCTCCTGGGGCGGTACAATGTTTGAATACCTGATGCCGCTTCTGTTTCTGAAATCATATCCCGACACGCTGATTGATCATACCTATAAAAATGTAATCCGATGGCAAAAAGAGTATGGCAGAAAGAAAAACCTTCCCTGGGGGTACTCTGAAAGTGCCTATGCATACCTGAATATCGATCTGCACTATCAATACAGGGCTTTTGGTGCTCCCGGACTGGGCCTGAAGCGAGGGCTGGCCGAAGAGAATGTGGTGGCTCCCTACGCCTCTCTGCTGGCTCTGATGGTTGAGCCGGCCGATGCACTCGGGAATCTCAGGGAGATTGAGAAATATGACGGTTTTGGCCTGCACGGTTTTTTTGATGCGATCGATTTCACACCTTCACGCCTGACCGAAAAAGAATCTCATAAAGTGGTCAAAACCTTCATGGTACACCATCACGGAATGAGCCTTCTTGCTATCGACAACGTTCTGAATGACAACTCGGTACAGCGCTGGTTTCATTCAGATCCGGCCGTGAAAGGATGTGAGCTGATGCTGCAGGAGAGAGTCCCAAGAGGCGTGCCTATCAAGGAGCCCCATCCCATCGATGTGGAACTCGAACCCGGAGAGCAGAAGTCGATTGAAAATGTCGTTGAACACGAAGGTATTGAG
>JBJHCX010000202.1:0-2830 GCA_050486245.1 Rhodohalobacter sp. | reverse complement strand
GGAACCGGCGACCAGCGCTTTGCCCCTCTGAACAGCTGGCCCGATAATGTGAATCTGGATAAGGCAAGGCTGCTGCTCTGGCCTGTCAAGAAGAAGTATGGCAAAAAGCTCTCATGGGCCGACCTGCTGATCCTGGCCGGGAACTGTGCGCTGGAGTCAATGGGCTTTAAAACATTTGGCTTTGCCGGCGGACGTGAAGATGTCTGGCAACCGAATGAGGATATCAACTGGGGACCCGAGAGTGAATGGCTTGGCGATAAGCGTCATGATGAAAAAGGAGACCTGAAGGGATCTCTTGCCGCTGACCATATGGGGCTGATCTATGTGAATCCGGAAGGTCCCAACGGTGAGCCCGATCCTGCAAAAGCAGCTCAGTTCATTCGTCAGTCGTTCGGACTGATGGCGATGAACGATGAGGAGACGGTTGCCCTGATTGCCGGCGGACACACTTTCGGTAAGGTTCACGGTGCGGCTTCAGATGAACACCTTGGACGTGAGCCCGAAGCGGCATCCATCGAAGAGATGGGGCTGGGCTGGAAGAACAGCTACGGCAGCGGTAAAGGAGCCGATACCATCACAAGCGGGCTGGAAGGTGCATGGACCAACAAGCCGACCGAATGGGATATGGGCTTTTTTGAGAACCTGTTTGAGTATGAGTGGGAACTGACCAAGAGCCCTGCAGGTGCATGGCAGTGGAAGCCGAAAGACGGAGCCGGAGAAGGAACCGTGCCAGATGCTCACGACTCTTCAAAAAAACATGCTCCTATGATGCTGACAACCGATTTGTCGCTGAAAGTGGATCCGGAGTATGAAAAGATCTCCAGGCGATTCTACGAAAACCCCGATGAGTTTGCCGATGCTTTTGCACGCGCCTGGTACAAGCTGACTCACCGCGATATGGGTCCGAAGTCCCGATACCTGGGACCTGAAGTTCCCGAAGAAGACCTGCTCTGGCAGGATCCGATTCCGGCGGTTGATCACGATCTGATCGATGAAAAGGATATTGCGGAGTTGAAAGGCAACATCCTGGAGACAGGCCTGAGCGTATCAGAACTGGTATCTGCTGCATGGGCATCTGCATCCACATTCCGGGGTTCAGACTATCGTGGCGGCGCCAACGGTGCCCGCATTCGCCTGACGCCTCAGAAAGATTGGGAGGTTAACAATCCGAAACAGCTGGCGAAGGTTCTGGAGACACTGGAAGGTGTTCAAAAAACGTTTAACGATGCTCAGTCAGGCAACAAAAAAGTTTCCCTGGCCGATGTGATCGTGCTGGGCGGATGTGCCGGAGTCGAAAAAGCAGCGAAAGATGCCGGACACGAGGTTACCGTACCCTTTACGCCCGGGCGTACAGATGCTTCCCAGGAACAGACAGAAGTTGATTCGTTTGCCTGGCTGGAACCCAAGGCTGATGCATTCCGTAACTACTTTAACGCCGGAGAACATACAACCGAAGAGGAGATGCTGGTTGACAAAGCGCAGCTGCTCACACTCTCAGTACCTGAAATGACTGTACTTCTGGGCGGGATGCGTGTGCTTGACACCAACTATGACGGTTCAAGGCATGGCGTCTTTACTGACAAGCCGCAAACCCTGTCGAATGATTACTTCTCAAACCTGCTGGATCTGGGGATCACCTGGAAGGCAACCTCTGATGATCAGAAGGTGTTTGAGGGCCGTGACCGGAAAACCGGAGAGGTGAAGTGGACCGGCACCCGTGCCGACCTGATTCATGGGTCAAACTCAGAGTTGAGGGCACTTGCAGAAGTCTATGCAGGTGATGATGCGGAAGAGAAGTTCATAAAAGACTTTGTCGCTGCATGGGATAAAGTGATGAACCTCGACAGGTTCGACCTGAAATAACCATTGATGCATCCAAAGGTGCCATTGGGTACTCTATTGGATCCGTACATTTGTAAAGGCAGTTCCGGTTTGACCGGGGCTGCCTTTTTTTTATTGTCGTACAAACCATAAAGTATATTTTAAAGGGGTGGCTCTATGAATGGCACCCGCAATATTTTTGGAGTGGATTGAGATTCAATAACCGGCCCTGGTTTTCGGAAAGAGTGCGGTTGGCCAGAAGAAGTGATGATGCCATAAAGACTCCTTCTTAACGTTGCTGCCCAATGAAATGGAAAAGCCCTGGCAGCATCGGAACAGTTAGCAGAAAAAAGTATGAATTATCCTTAATGAGGGAGTCAGAATTAGCCTGAACTGCCTTCAACCCATCGAACGGCATGGCGCATCAGTTCATTGGCACTGTCAATCTGCAGCTTGTCTTTGATGTTGGCGCGATGGCTTTCAACGGTTTTGACAGAGATATGAAGCTTTTCACCAATCTCTTTGGTTGAAAGGCCGTTTCCGGTCAGTTCAAATACCTCCAGTTCACGATCGCTCAGCTGGTCCAGCGGATTTGCACTTTTTGCATTGCTGCCGGTTGCCAGTTTCATCAGCAGCTTGTTTCCAATTTTGTTGCTCAGATAGATGCCTCCATTCAGGATCTGATTAATTGCCTGAACCAGTACATCGACAGCTTCCAGCTTCATCAGGTACCCTTTTGCCCCTGCACGGAGGGCCCTTTCGGCATAGAGCTCTTCGTCGTGTCTGGATACGATTAAAATTTTCTGATTGGGATCCTGGTGGAGAAGGTTCTTCACCAGCTCCAGTCCATTCATTCCGGGAAGTGAAATATCGATGATGGCCACATCAGGCTTCAGGTCCAGGATTTCATTCAGTGCCTGTTCGGCCGATTCTGCCTGGCCGCACAATTCAAACCCGACCTCTTTCTCCAATGTCATCGCAAGCCCTTTTCTCATCAGGGGGTGGTCGT
>JBJHCX010000201.1:0-2833 GCA_050486245.1 Rhodohalobacter sp. | reverse complement strand
AATACGTGTCGAGCCGGTATATCGACAACACCGGATCGGCCGATCGCCAGCTCGACTCCTACTGGATCAATGACCTGGTGCTGAGATATAGCTGGGATACGGTTCCATACGTCAGAAACCTGACCGCTTCACTGACCGTGCATAATCTGCTCAATGAGAGGTACGCGGCCAACGGCTATACCTTTGGGTGGATTGCAGGCGGTGAGCAACTGCATTTCAACTACTACTACCCGCAGGCAGAGCGCCACGCGATGTTCAATGTGTCGATTGGGTTTTAAAGACCGGATTCGGTAATTACATCCATTCAAACCCTCCCGGGACTCCAGTCCCCGGAGGGTTTTCTTTTATAAAGCCATCTTAAACCGGCTCGATCCAAACCGGAACCCGCACATCATCCCAGTGGATCACCATCTTGCCCCGCTCTTCCGATATCTCTTCAAAGTAGATCATTAACTGTTCCATATGCGGGCCCGACTCCGGTATTGCGGAAACCCTGATTCGGTCCATATGAGGATCGTACTGGGTACCCCACGAAAGTTTGTCATTCAGGATCAGCGTCCACTCCTCTTCACCGGGAATGGTGTAGAGTGAATAGGTTCCCGCAGGCACCAGCTCACCGCCAAAATTGACATCGCCCGAAAAGGTAATCACGGTCGATTCGTCAGCACCCGTTCTCCAGACCTCATTTAATGGAACCAGTCCGCCAAAGATCGCCCGCTCCCTCACTCCGGGCCGTCCATAGGTCACCTCCACCTGCGTGGTTCCGATGGTCTGCGCTACAGCCGCATTGGGACTGACGCGCGGACGCTCATGACTCCGGTCCTGTGCTGATGTGATCTCCGTAGTCAAAAAAAGTGCCAGTATAATGGCTGTCAGATATGTTGTCAGTTTCATGATCTTCCTGATTGGTTATTGGTTTGTTAATTAAGGCAAAAGGCAAAAATATCAAATTACAAGTACCAAATTTCAAACCGGCATGCCATATCTGTTGGTAATATTGGCGCTGAATTCTGTAAACTCAGAGCTTTTGCCTTTTGCCTTCTCCCCACTGTTCTCAAAGTGACTCCTGCAGCAGGTGCGGGAAATCTTTTTTGAACTTTGCCAGTTTCGGGGCGATGACGACCGAGCAGTATCCGGCATTCGGGTTGTTGTTGAAGTAGTTCTGGTGATAATCCTCGGCTGTGCTGTAGTTGCTCAGCGGGGTGATCTCCGTAACAATCGGATCGTCCCACAGTCCGCTTTGATCGGTCTTTTTGAGTGATTTCTCAGCGGTTTTCTTCTGCTCCAGCGATGTGAAGAAGATTGCAGACCGGTACTGCGTTCCGACATCGGCGCCCTGGCGATTCAGGGTTGTCGGATCGTGGGTATGCCAAAACACCTCCAGAAGCTCTTCAAATGAGATCACATCGGGGTTGAAGGTGACCCGTGCCACCTCTGCATGGCCGGTCTTCCCGGATACCACCTGTTCGTAAGTGGGATTGCTGACGTGTCCGCCGGCATATCCCGATTCAACGGCTATCACCCCGTTCACCCGCTGGTAGATCGCCTCCACACACCAGAAGCATCCGGCACCAAATACTGCGGTTTCCGTTTGTTCGGGCTGGGGGTTGCTTGACTCTGTCATAGGCGTAAACAGGATTGGTAATAGTATCAAGAGATTCATCGCTTTGAATTGAGTTTATACCTGATAAACCAACAAATCCAGCCAACCATTCGTGCCGGATTCTTTGTTATTTCATCTTTTTTAATGAACTTATAAATAAATGAACTAAATCCATCAGAGTCATGAAAATACTTGTCCCAACCGATTTTTCTCAATTGAGTGAAAAAGCACTTGAAATTGCCGGCCGTTTTGCCAAACTGATGGGAGGAAAAGTGACCCCTTTTCACTCTCATGTACCCATTTCTGAAGTGGATGAACCCTATGCTCTCGGCATGAGTTCACAGATGTACCAGGATTTTGAGGAGATTGAAAAGTCCCTGAGTGAGCGCCTGGAACAGCTCTCCGAAGAGATCGTCGACCAGAAGTACCTGACAAAGCCTCTGGTGATGATGGGCAATCCGGCCCAAAGCATTATCGACACCTCTGAGGATTTTGACTACATCGTGATGAGTACTCACGGACGCACCGGTTTCTCCCGCTTTCTGCTGGGATCGGTGGCTGAAAAGGTGCTTCGCCTGGCACACACCCCGGTGCTGATTGTTGAAGATGAATCGGAGGTCAACGACTTCAAGAAGATCCTGGTTACGACCGACTTTTCAGACAACGCCGCCGCCGCCTATCCCTACGCTCTCGACATTGCCAGGAGATCGGGCGGTGAACTCGACCTGCTTCATATTCTCAGTTATGATCAGATCGAGGAGGATGAAACCGGATCGCTATCCATCTCCGAAATCCGTGAAAAACGTGTCAAACTGGTTGAAAAGGAGCATTTCCACTCTTTGAAGGGGAAGGTAAACTCAAAAGTGGTCATCTCGCCCGACTCTCCCCATGAAGCGATCTTCAAGCATGTGAAGGAGAATCCGTACAACCTGATCGTGATGGCAACCGTTGGCCGCACCGGCATCAACTACCTGATGATGGGAAGCACGACGGCCAACCTGGTCCGCCACGTCAACACGGCGATCCTGAGCATTAACCCCAAGAGGAATTAACCGGCTCGTGACCGGATCGGCAGGGCGTTTCTCAACAACCCATCTTTCAACGGGTTAGTAGCCGCCCTGCTGCAGCCGGAGAACGATATCCTTCCACATCTGATCGACCATCGGCCGGCGCTCCTTGCTCACCTGGATATCGATCTGCTCGAGATGGCTCAGGGAGTACATCCCCTGT
>JBJHCX010000200.1:0-2861 GCA_050486245.1 Rhodohalobacter sp. | reverse complement strand
CCTGCCGACAGAATCTACTTCCAAATTAATCTGAACCGGTTTCATGAAGAGGCTTCAACGGCTTTTGAAGAGCACAAACGCCTGGAGACATACCTGACCAACCTGCTTCTGGAGCAGAATATTTCTGATGAAAAAGTGAATGCAAACCCGATCAGCATTACCCCACGCCGCCACTCCAATCAGCAGGGGTTTGAAACCCGGCAGTCTGTCAGTATCGAGCTGGATGATCTCGATCGCTTTGAGTCGATGCAGGTAACACTCATTGAAAACGGATTTGATAACTTTTCAGCAAGATTTGGTACCAGCCGGGCAGAATCGGCTCAGGATGAAGCGCTGCAGAAAGCGATCGGTCAGGCTCGCACAAAAGCCTCTCTCATTGCCGCTGCAGCCGAACGGGAACTCGGAAGCGTGAAACAGGTCGATTATACCAGCTCGTCGGGAATCACCCTTCGCGGAGCGGCTCAGATGGCGGTCGAATCGTACGACGGTTCCCTGTTGCAGTTTCAGAAGTCGATACCGGTTCGTGAAACCGTGCGGGTGATCTTCTACCTCAACTGACCATCTGTGAATCAGCAGTGCAGATTCTCTTTTCCATTCGACTTTCGGCATAAAGATTGCGAACTTTCCTGAATGGCTAAAAAGTTGATCATATTCCCAGAAAGCTGTTCCCGGAAAATCGGTTTTGAAACGATTCGTGAGGCCGCTCTGCGCAAGTGTTACACTCCTTACGGAAAAGAGGAGATGCAACACCTCTCCCCGGTTGCCGATGGCCTTTCCGTACGAAAGCAGCTCAAACGTTCGCAGGAGTGGCAGCAACTGCTTCAAAAAGGGGAATCCGTCCCCCTGTCCGTCATCGACGATGTCCGTGAAATTGTTAAAAACTGCCGCCTGGAGGGATCCGTGCTCTCACTCGACAGCTTCCCGGTGGTCTATGAAAATGCCCGACAGGCACGATTAATCATCAGTTTTTTTAAACGGGTTGAACAGAACACCGATGCACTGCAGGAGATTTCCGGCAGGCTCATTAACCTGAAACCTCTTGAAGATGAAATCCGCAAGGTTGTCACAGAAGATGGAGAGCTTCGCGATGACGCCAGCCGTGATTTGCAGCGTATTCGAGGGCAGCTTAACCGAGAAAGAAACCGGCTGCGCAATACGGTACAACAGGTCATGAAGCGCCTTGCAAAGGATGGTATGACTTCCGATGAAGGGGCTACCATTCGCAGCGGACGCATGGTCATTCCCATTCAAGCTGAATATAAACGAAAGGTTGAGGGATTTGTGCATGACGTCTCCTCTACCGGACAAACCGTCTATATCGAACCCGTGCAGGCGCTTCAGATCAACAATGAGATCCGGCAGCTTGAATCGGAAGAGCAGCGTGAAATTGAACGGATTATCCGCAAACTAACGGCCGTGGTCAGAACATACAGTGAGGAGCTCGAACTCAACTCTGCCTGGATCGGAGAGCTCGATGCCATTCACTGTAAAGTGAGCCTTGGAAACGACCTGGAAGGTGTCATTCCCGAGGTAACCGATGACCGGCACCTCAAACTGATCAGGGCACGGAATCCAAACCTGCTTTTAAAAAATGTGTCAGCCAAAGAGCCCGAAACGGTTGTCCCTCTCAACCTGGAGCTTGACAATGAAGAGCGCGGGCTGGTCATTACCGGCCCGAATGCCGGGGGTAAATCGGTAGCGATGAAAACGGCGGGCCTGCTGTGCCTGATGCTGCAATCCGGATTTCCAATCCCCGTTCAGGCAGACTCCAGCCTGCCGGTTATCAGCGGACTTTTTGTCGATATCGGAGATGAACAGTCGATTGAGAACGACTTGAGTACCTTCTCTTCACGGCTCGACTGGATGAATAAAACCCTTCAGCAGCTACAACCCGATTCTCTCGTCCTGATTGATGAAGCGGGCGCCGGAACCGATCCGGAAGAGGGCGGGGCACTTTTTCAGGCATTTACCGAAGAAGTGATTCAGCGCGGCGGACGTGCCATCGTTACAACCCATCATGGGTCACTTAAAGTCTTTGCCCACGAGCATGACCAGGTGGTCAATGGAGCGATGGAGTTTGACCAGGAGACCCTTTCACCCACTTACCGGTTCAAAAAGGGTGTTCCCGGCAGCAGTTATGCTTTTGAAATTGCCGACCGGATGGAACTTCCCGCACCCGTCATGAATCGGGCTCGCAACCTTCTGGGTGAACAGCGCGACAGCATGGGCGATCTGCTCATCAACCTGGAGAAACAACTTCAACAAGCTGAAGAGGCCCGAAATGAATATTCGCTGAAGCTGGCCCAATCTGAGAAGCAAGAGCGAATCTACCGCGAACGGGCCGAGCAGATTGAAAAGAAACGAAAAGGGATCCTCGAAAAAGCCTATAAAGATGCCGAAGAGATCATGAAAAGTGCCAACCGCCGGATCGAAGAGGCGGTCGAAAAAGTGGTCAGCGAGGGACGTGATGACAAAGAGAAGATCCGGGAAGCCCGGCGTGACGTTCTGGAAGCCAAAAAAGAGATTGCTGTCAAACAGGAGCAGTACGATGAACAGGATGACATTCCCACTCGCAGTAAAGGGAAACCTGCTGTGGGCGATTACGTAATCGTGGGTGACGGCAGCACGGCCGGTGAGCTGATTGAGCTCTCGGGAAAAAATGCCACCGTCCTGGTGAACGGGATGAAGATCAAATCAAAACTGAATCAGCTGACCAAAACTCAGCCGCCCGGGAAGAAACAGGGTAAAAAGCGTACACGCACGTATGGCGGAGCTCAAAATATCGACCTCTCTGTTAAACCCAAACTGGATTTGAGAGGTAAACGGGGTGAGGAAGCGATTAAAGAGTTAACCCTCTACCT
>JBJHCX010000199.1:0-2914 GCA_050486245.1 Rhodohalobacter sp. | reverse complement strand
TGGGAACTTAGCAGAAGATATTTTAATAGAAATCAAACTCTATGCAATCCATTCAGGATACGATATGGGAGGTCGTATATGCAATTCTTCCCATTACCATTTTGGTCCTTTTACTGCAGTATACACTCATCTGGCTGCCCTTTGCATCCGTTGTACAGTTTTTGATTGGAGTCCTTTTTGTGTCTACAGGTTTTGCTCTGTTTTTGATCGGAGTACACGTGGGATTACTGCCTGTGGGGGAATTAATTGGAGCCTCTCTGCCCAAAACCGGCAAATTGTGGCTGATCTTACTGTTCAGCTTTATTCTGGGCTTTGCCGTAACCGTGGCCGAACCTGACGTTCATGTACTTGCTGGCTATGTAGACCAGGTATCGGGTGGTGAGATCGGAAAGTGGGAGTTGATCCTTCCGGTTGCCCTGGGGCTTGGAATTTTTGTAGCCCTTTCAATGGCCCGAATTATATTCAAGGTTTCGATCAAATGGATGCTATTCGGAGGGTATCTGGTCGTCTTCTCACTCGCTTTATCACCATGGGTATCTGAAGAGTTTGTACCCATCTCATTTGACGCCGGTGGTGTGACAACCGGCCCCATGGCAGTCCCCTTTATCCTGGCTTTTGGAGTGGGTATCGCTTCTGTTCTGCGCAGTGATGACCAATCGGCCGACGGATTTGGGCTGGTGGCACTGGCTTCAATTGGCCCGCTGATCGCGGTGCTTGTTTTAGGAATTGTATTTGGACAATAGGCTCTATGGATGTAAAAATATTTTACGGTTTTACGGATGTACTGCTTGAGGTATCCATGGCATTGGTGCCTCTGCTGCTGTTTTTTTTCTTTTTTCAGTTTTATATGCTGAAATTGCCCTTTAAAAAAGTAAAAGATATCATAATCGGGCTGCTTCTGACGTTTTTAGGGTTGTCGCTCTTCCTGCAGGGGGTACACGTAGGGTTTTTACCCGTGGGGCGGGAGATAGGTGAAATTGTAGGCGAGTGGAACCATCAATGGATCCTGATACCGGTTGGATTTCTGCTGGGTTTTGTGGCTACATTTGCCGAGCCCGCGGTCAGGGTATTAAATGCAGAGGTTGATAAAGTAACCAGCGGATATATCCCATCGAAACTGATGCTCTATACCCTTTCGATCGGAGTTGCAATCTCAATCGCCCTGGCGATGGCAAGAATTATTTATGGGATTCCCCTTTGGTACTTTATCGGGCCGGGTTATTTTCTGGCATTATCCATGACGCTTTTTTCAAATGAAACCTTTACCTCCATAGCATTTGATGCGGGAGGCGTGGCTACCGGACCTATGACCGTCACCTTTATTTTGGCAATTGCTCTTGGCTTTTCAGAAACCCTGGAAGGGCGCAACCCGTTAATAGACGGCTTCGGAATGATTGCTTTGGTTGCACTGGCCCCTATACTATCTGTTTTGACACTTGGATTGCTGTTCAAATACAACGAATCGAAATCATATGGTTGAAAAAGTAGGCGACGATTTTAAACTCATTATCGTAATCGTTAAGAAAAATCTATCCAGAAGAGTCATCAAAGCCTGCAAGAAGGCCGGCTCTGAGGGGGGTACCGTCTTCTCCGGACGAGGAACCGGCACAAACGAAAACGGCAATATACTGGGCATTACCGTTGAACCGGAAAAAGATATTATCCTCACCCTGGTTCCCAATGATCTTGTAGACCGGGTCATATCAAAAATCAGGGCTGCCGCACGACTCGATAAACCCGGAACAGGTATCGCATTTGTCATCAACAGTCAAAAAGTCTGTGGAATTGCCCACATGCTCGATAAAGATTTTTAAATCACAAACCACAGTTCAATGAAAAAACCAGAAAACACAGACTTCCAGCTCATTATCACCATCGTGAACAAAGGACAGTGCGGATTGGTTATCGATGCCTCAAAAGAGGCCGGGGCAGAGGGCGGAACGATCATCTCGGGGCGCGGATCCGGTATCCATGAAAAAGCCAAGCTGTTCTCTTTTACCATTGAGCCCGAAAAGGAGATCATCCTGACACTTGTACCCTCAGATCGAACCGAATCGGTATTGGAAGCGATCGTCAATGCGTCTCACCTGAATGAACCCGGCAACGGGATCGCCTTTGTACTGGAAGTCGATAAAGTAACCGGAATCAACCACCTGATTGAATAACGACTCCATGGTTAAACCCACCCTGATCTACGTATACGACCCGCTCTGCGGATGGTGCTATGGATTCCATCCGGTCATTGAACAGATTGCAGGCCGCTTTAAACAGCAAATGAATTTTCGTGTCATAGCCGGCGGACTGGCAGTGGGCGATAATGTTCAATCTATTGGCGAGGGGTACAGCTATATCCCCAAAGCCACCGGCCAGGTTGAACAGTCTACCGGAGTGGTGTTTGGCAGAAACTTTAAACTGCTGGCTGAAGAGGGCAGCTACCGTTACGACTCTGAACCGGCCTGCACGGCACAGACTGTGGTTGGCCTTATTGCTCCCGATAAAAGCCTTTCCTTTGCGGGACTGATGCAATCTGCGTTTTTCCGCGACGGCAAAAGCCTTAATGAGACTGAAACCTTTACAAGCCTGGCAGAGACGGCGGATATTGACCCTGTCCTTTTCAGTCAGACTCTTCAGGATCCGAATACCCGCTCTCTTACCCATCAAAACTTTGAGTGGTGCAGAGAGCATAATGCCTCTGCCTTCCCCTCACTTCTGATTGAAATTGGTGATGAGGTTGGCCTGATGTCGCGCGGTTATCGTCCGTTCGACACTATCGAATCGCACCTTCATCACCTGATTCGTAACATTGAAAAAATGAGTTCATGAAAACAACCCTATTACTGACTGCACTTTTCTGGCTTTCAACCTTCAGTACGATTGTGACGGCACAAGAGGTTCAGAATCTGCACAAAGGGGA
>JBJHCX010000198.1:0-2946 GCA_050486245.1 Rhodohalobacter sp. | reverse complement strand
ACAACTATATCAGACACAATACAGAACACCCGGACAAAATTGGATGGAGATTCGCAGCGACCGGTTCAGGGTGATCTATCCGGATCGTTATTATCAGGAGGCAATCCGGTCCATGCAAATCCTGGAATCCGAGTACTCGGATATCCAAAAACTGACCGGAGGCTCACTCCGGAATTTTCCGGTTGTGATCAATCCCGAAAATGACCGCTCCAACGGCTTTGTATCGCCACTCAATTTTCGGTCAGAAATAGAGCTGGCACCTATTATTGGCAAAACAATGAACCCCAGGTCGGGTGACTGGCTGGAGATAGTATTGCCACATGAACTGGTTCATGCGCTCCATTTTAATGTGAACCCAACATCCTTCACATCTGTGATCGGGGCTTTTTCTCCTGATATCAGGCGCTCGGTTCACGCGGCGGCACCTCTGGGGGCATTTGAAGGTATCGCCGTTCAGCATGAAAGTCACGGGACCATCGAAGGGTCCGGCCGCGGGAATCACCCCTACTTCAGGAACCGGTTTAATGTGACAATCGGGACTGAAGAGCAGTGGTCGATGGGCCAGTTGCTGCATACCACCGATTTCACGCCGCCATTTGACCGCCATTATATCGGAGGTTATGAGCTGACCAACTGGCTGCTGGAGAGGTATGGAGATGAGGTGATTCGGGAATCGATCGATGTGCATTACAGATATCCGTATCTGGGATTTGGTGTGGCCTTGCGAAGAACGACCGGTGAGTGGCCGGGAAGGCTCTACAGGGATTTTATGGAGGAAAAAGAGAGGGATGAAATGGAGCGAAGAGAAAGGCTGTCTGAAAAAGGGCTCCCTTTTATCAAACAACTCCATTTTAATGCAAACTGCACCCGGATGAACAGCCCGGTTTGGACAGGTGATAATCAGATTTTGTTATATGTCAGATCTTGTAATCGTTCGCCGGGGTTCTACTTGTACGATATTCCAAATGAAGAAGCCCGGCAGATCTCAGAAGTGGTCATAGCGCCGGATCATCATATATCGTTAACCCCCGACAGATACACGCTCTTCTATTCAAAAATGCATGTAGACCGGTTCTATGATAACCTGTTCAGGGGTGATCTGCATCGCCTGAACCTTGCGGACAACCGATCCGAACGGATCACACGAAACGGAAGGTTATTTACTCCCGAACGTATTGGGGACAAACTCTATGCAAGACAGGTTCAGGCCAATAAACTAAATCTGGCAGTTGTGGATGAAGAGAGCGGAGAGGTGTTGAGCCTGTTTTCCAAACCGGAAGAATCGAGTGTGGTTCAGATTGCGGGCAATCCTCTCCGAACGGGCGAAGCAGCATTGATCGGACGGAGGAAAAGTGTTCAGGGGATCTGGCTGATCGACCTGGATCGGGCTGAGGAGGTGATGGCTGATGATCCTGTAATCGTCTTCAGGGGCGGTTCAGTTTATGATCTCAGGTGGCATCCGTTAGAGGAGAAATTTCTGTTTACATCAGACCATAGCGGGGTGATGAACATATATGAATACGACCGGTCATCGAATGAGGTGGTACAGCTAACAGAAAGCCTGTTTAATGCGTTTGAGGGATCATATTCTCCGGATGGCAAGCGGATTGCGTTTATTGGGCAGGATGGATATGAGCAGCAGCTTTATCTGATGAACCGGGCGCATGCACTCAATAGAAAAGTAGAACAGGATCTGTGGACATATCAGGAAGAAGTGGGGCAAATGTTTGACCGGCCATTGATGAATCGTGACCCGGATCAAATGGCGGGCCCTGATGAGTGGGAGGTTCAACCGTACAGTGCGGGGCTATCATGGCTCAAGCCAAGGTTTTGGGTACCGGTTTATGAGCGTGAAGCCGGCCGTGACCGTTTTGGGCTGAACCTGCAGAGCGTGGATGTGATGAGTAGTCAGATGTACGACCTGGAGGTGAATTATTATGCAGACAGGGCCTGGTTCAGAGGTGAATATGTGAACAAACAATTCTATCCCGGATTTCGGGCAGAGCTTTTTAACAGCCCCAATTTTGTCAACTTCAGAGCAGAACAAAATGGTGAAGAAATCAGGCTGGAGTATCTGCAGCAAGCCAGGGGTGCCGCACTCAAAATACCAATTCCGATCCGGTTAGAGAGCAATGCCAGGTTTAGTTCAGTACTGTTTGAACCGCAGTACTTTATCAGTCAGATCCGGTTTTTGGATGCTGAGCAGACAACGCGTGACGTGTCCGGATTCGGAACCCGGCATACTATTGGGTTGAGGACAGTGCTGAATATCGGTATACGGCAGTATATTCGCGATATGCAGCCCAACAGCGGATGGGTCCTGTTTGGCGAGGGGCGGTACGGATTGAACAGTGACAACCTTCAGATACGTGACCGGCAGGTAAATATTAAGGCCGATCTGGTTCAGAGGAAAGGTGTGCGTGCAGGGGTGATCGGTTATGTTGCTCCGCTGGCAAGGTGGAACCAGTCGCTGCGGCTGATGGTTCAGGTGTATGACCAAACGGATGTGCCTGTTTTCAATCTTTTTTCTGAATTATCTGAGCTGTTTAGTGAGGTGCCGCTGACGGGTGTGAACAGGGCTGGAATATTGAACGCCCGGTACACCATTCCCCTTACCTATCCTGATCAGGGTGGATTGTTGCTGCCGGCTTATTTGTCCAATATCTACCTGGTATTTTTTTCACAAACTGCAGCGGACCTGAACCATGAGGATCTGATCGAGGGATCGAGGAGTGTGTTTGGCCTTGGAATACGGTCGCGGTTCAGGATCAGTAACCTTGCTTTTGATGTTGGGGTGTCTGTTGGATGGGAGCCGACACGGAATCAATTTACGGGGATGTTTGGGTCGTTTTAAACATTATGTGGCAAGTAGCGGTTCATACGTTTATTGCCGCAAAGGTAAACGAAGGACAGGTTATTGCCAGAATTGGGATTTACCCCGTTCAA
>JBJHCX010000197.1:0-2959 GCA_050486245.1 Rhodohalobacter sp. | reverse complement strand
TATATTGCATGTAGGAATAGGTGACTACTCTCTTTTGTTTTTTATGTTACACAATATGTACATAAAACCTCTAAAATATTATAGAAAGCGCTTGCAAATGCCAAAAAATGAGTTTTATTTATCAGTTAACAAACCTTGCTCACAAGGTTTACATTCGACCTTATTGTTGAAACCCCTAACCATTAACTAAATTGTATTTTTATGAAAGATAGGATACGGAAATTTCTGTTTCAGCTCTTTTCATGTCTGCTGCTTGTTGGTTTGGCAGGATTGAATCAGGCTGAAGCACTTAATGACTCAGGTTTGGATCTTGATGAACAGCAGATAACCGTTTCCGGCCAGGTGGTTGATGCCCGAACGGGTGAACCTCTTGCCGGTGCCAATATATCTGTCAGAGGCAGGGTAGTCGGTGTGGCCGCCAATGCACAGGGTGAATTCACGCTTCGTGTCAATGATGTGCCGCCTATAACGCTTGTCGTATCGATCGTCGGGTTTCGCTCACAGGAGATCGAAATCACCGAGTCGAATGTAACCGGTTTGAGGATTGAACTTCAGGAGGAAACGATACTTGGACAGGATATCGTAGTTTCGGCATCCCGGGTTGAGGAGAGTATTATGGATGCCCCCGTATCGATTGAGCGAAAGGATGTTATTGCGATTAATCAGACAGCATCCGATTCTTATTACAAAGCGATCTCAAACCTGAAAGGGGTTGATATTACTACCAGCAGCATTAACTTCCAGATTATCAATGCCAGGGGTTTCAATTCAACCGGCAACACCCGTATGGTTCAGCTGACGGATGGAATGGACACCCAGGCTCCGGCGCTTAACTTTCCGATTGGAAACCTGAACGGCCCGTCAGAACTGGATGTGGAGAGCCTTGAATTTATTCCGGGTGCCTCCTCTGCGCTTTACGGACCCAATGCGTTTAACGGTATCCTTCTGGTTAACAGCAAGAGCCCTTTCCGTTACCCGGGACTGAGCTTCATGTACCGGCAGGGTGTGAACCATATCGACAGCGATGGTAATATTGGAGAGCCCAACAATCCAAGGCCGATGTATGAGGTGTCGGCACGATGGGCCGATACGGTCGGAGATCGCTTTGCATACAAAGTGAACTTCACCTACAACCGTGCTGACGACTGGAGAGGAATTAACTACTCCGACAAAAATGCCGACCTGCAGGGGAACCTGAGCGTGAATCCGGCATACGACGGTGTACACCTCTACGGTGATGACGGGACATTCAATATTGGATTGTTAAGTCTGAACCCGGATTTTGTGCAAGGTGTAGCCCAGGCACTCGTTGCAAGTCCAATTCCTATTTCACAGCAGGATGCAGCATTGTTTGCTCAAAGTATTCAGTCGCAACCCGTTGCCCGAACCGGCTACCGCGAAGAGCACCTGGTTGACCACGATGCGGAAAACCTGAAGTTCAACACCTCTCTGCACTACCGGATATCTGACGATGTGGAGGCCAGCTACTCCATGAACTACGGGTATGGCACCTCGATCTACAGCGGGGCGCAGCGGTACAGCCTGAAAAACTTCTCAATTGCACAGCACAAGCTGCAGCTCGACGGCGACAACTTCATGGTTCGTGCATACGGAACCTTTGAAGATTCGGGCGACTCCTACATTGCCGATTTCGTCGGTTTTGCGGTAAATGATGCCTATATGCCGACACAAGATTGGTTTGTTCAATATGGCGGGAATTATGTTACAGGTTTAGTGCAGGCTTTTTTACAGGCTCAGGGAAATACAGAATATGACGCACAAGTTGTTCAGCAGCTTTTATCAAATCCTAATCTGGTTTCAACACTGCATGATTGGGGAAGAAATGGTGGAGGCCCATTAGGTCTTACAGGCGCTGATGCAAACCGTTTTGAGCCTGGAACTCAGCAATTTGAGGCGGCCAAAGAGGCGGCCCTGCAGGGTACGGTGCCCGATGGAGCCCGTTTCAATGACAAATCCCGGTTCCTCCATACGGAAGGACTTTACGACTTTAAAAATGAGATTGACTTTCTGGACCTGCAGATGGGTTTAAGTTTCCGTCAATACCAGCTCCGGTCTAATGGTACCATCTTTGACGATGCCGACGGAGGGGTGAACATCAACGAATATGGCGGGTTTATCCAGGCAGGCCGCTCCCTGTTTGAAGACAGGCTGCGTTTAACAGGTTCTGTACGCTATGACAAGAACGAGAATTTTGACGGACAGTTTAACCCTCGTATCTCGACGGTCATCCGCGCTGCAGACGGACATAACATCCGTGCATCTTACCAGACCGGTTTCCGTAATCCGACCACACAGGGACAGTACATCGATCTGAATGTATTGACGGCCCGGCTTCTTGGCGGACTCCCCTATCTTGCCGAAAGGTACAATATCACCGAGAATGCCTTTACGCTTGAGTCTGTTGAGCGATTTACCAATGAGCTTCTGGCAGGCAATCCTGCTGCGGCCGGCGAACTGGTTCCCTTTACCGAGTTTACCGGTGTGAAGCCTGAGCAGATTCAGTCGATTGAAGTCGGTTACAAAGGGTTGATAGGCAACCGCCTCTTCTTGGATGCTGCTTACTACTACAATGTGTATGATGACTTTATTGCACAGATTCGTGTGCGCCGTGCTGCAGGAGCATTTACAGGTGATCCGCAGAACGACCAGGCTGTGGCGGCATCACTTCTAACAGGAAATGCTGACAACACCTATCAGATCTACACCAATATTGATGATCAGGTGAAGTCGCAGGGTGCGGTATTCGGATTTGACCTGACACTTCCGGGAGGATACCTGCTATCAGCAAACTACAACTGGAATCAGCTGATTACAGAGAGTGAGGATGGTTACATGTTCGACTTTAACACCCCGGAACATAAGACCAATGTTTCATTCGGCAACCGAAGGCTGACCGACAACCTCGGATTTAACCTGACCTGGAGATGGCAGGATGAGT
>JBJHCX010000196.1:0-2966 GCA_050486245.1 Rhodohalobacter sp. | reverse complement strand
CGCCGCCGGCCACGCAGCTTCCCATGATCGCTGCGATCTGCGGAATGCCTTTTGCGCTGATCACCGCATTGTTTCTGAAAATTCGCCCAAAGTGCTCTTTATCGGGAAAAATCTCATCCTGCATGGGCAGATAGACACCGGCCGAGTCGACCAGATAGATGATCGGCAGGTGGTTTTCAATTGCAATCTCCTGCGCCCTGAGATTTTTCTTGGCAGTCATCGGAAACCACGCCCCGGCCTTCACCGTGGCGTCATTGGCCACGATCATACAGGTTCGTCCGCAGATCTTGCCGGTTCCCATGACAACGCCGGCCGAGGGGCATCCGCCCTCATCCTTATACATCTCATAAGCCGCCCAGAGGCCCAGTTCGTAAAAATCCGCTCCGTCATCCAGCAGCAACTGAATTCGTTCGCGGGCAGTCAGTTTCCCCTTTTTGTGCTCCTTTTCGATCCGTTTCGAACCGCCGCCCTGTTTAATTTTCTGTTCCTCTTTACTCAATGATTCGAGCAGTTCGCCCAGCCAGTCTTCTTTCATGATATGGTATTTGAATTAAAAAAATTATCGGATTGATAATACTGATTGTTTCGTTGACGTTCCAAATGTGGCAATGTTTTCTTACGTTCAACTATCCAAAATTATCAAGATCTGACAACATGCAACGATTATTACTGTTATTCGTCACTATTTTTCTTTTCACTGCCATCCATGCAGACGCACAGAGGCAATCCGCTTACCAGGACCTTCTCCGGCAGGTAGACCGGCCGGCATCCTATATTGACCATATTGCATTGCCGGCGGATGATTCATCTGTCATGGTATCCGCATTTTTCCGGATAGAGTATGATTTTCTGCCATTTATGAGAAAACGCCCAAATATGTCGCCTCCATCTGATGCACATGAGTACTTCTCTCCGGTACGCCTGGGTTGGGAGATCTATAGCGGCGAACACCGACCCTCACGGCGCGACCGTGCTCAGCCCTCCGGCACATCCGTTTTTCGCGACTCTTTCAGCGATA
Source organism: Rhodohalobacter sp. (assembly GCA_050486245.1). Classification (GTDB taxonomy): domain Bacteria; phylum Bacteroidota; class Rhodothermia; order Balneolales; family Balneolaceae; genus Rhodohalobacter. The sequence continues at coordinate 1,948 of JBJHCX010000196.1, read as the reverse complement.
CCGTCTGGGTCGAAACATTTGAAGATACGCGCTCCAGGTTTGACCACCTGCAGGGTGTCTTGAGCACTTCGCTTGAGCCCGGAACCTATCACTACCTGCTTCAGCTCTCCAGGGGCGGATCCGAACGGGAGCTTCCCTCCCAGTTTCGCAACCTGAACATCCGCGCAGAAACACTGTCGGCCGAGCCCTCTTTTATTCTGGCTGAGCGCGTGGAGCGATCAGATAACCGCTTGAATGCTCATATTTTAAACTATCGAAACAATGTGCTCTACGGACAGGATTTCGATCTACTGATCCGGCTTCCTCAGGGTGATGAATCTGCAGAGGCCGGGTATACGGTAGAGATTTACAGGGTTACCAGCGGCGGACAGACACTGGACACTCCCCACTTTTCATCGGAACTCTCACCTGACCTCTACTTCACCTCATCCTCGCCTTCGGTGAGAAAAAGTGAAGGATCGGTAGCATTGACACTTGAGGGTACCGAAAAGGGTGCTTCATACGCTTTTCTCTCCATCCCCAACAGTGAGTATGAAAATTCACAGTTTAAAATAGTCCTTAAAACGAGTGAAACCGGCAGAACCGTCGGTGAGCGCACCATTCAGTCGCGATGGATCGATATGCCGGTGAGCCTGTACAATCTGGATGTTGCCATCAATATGCTTCGGTTTATTGTCAGCGACCGGGAGTTGCGCCGTCTCAATTCTGGCTCAGACTCCGAACGCGAGCGGAAATTCAGGGAGTTCTGGGCTGAACGCGACCCGACACCCGATACCGAATTTAATGAGCTGATGGCAGAGTATTACAGCCGCATTGATTATGCATATCAAAACTTCTCATCGCTGCAGGTACCGGGGTATGACAGCGACAGGGGCAGAGCCTATATCCTCTACGGGCCTCCCTCAAATATTGACCGCAGGCTTCTGCCCAATCAGCCGACCCGGGAAATTTGGGTCTACCCTAACCGGGAGCTGGTGTTTGAAGCGGTATCAGGTCTGGGCGACTTCAGGCTTGTCTCCGAATCCAACCGGTAAGCTGCTTATCAACGGGCAGATATTCGTTGTGCCTGCTCTTTAACGGCCGGCAGATCTTTACTATTTTCAACAGATGAAACCAATTATCGCAATTAGCATGGGAGACTTCAACGGCATTGGCCCGGAAGTGATCCTGAAGAGTCTGGAAACAGCCGATCTGTCACGCATCACTCCCCTGATAGTGGGGAGTGAGGCCGTTCTCCTCTACTACCGGACACTGCTCGGGTCAGATGTTGAATGGCATCTGATGAAGAGTGCCGAAGATATCCGGCCGAACGCCGTAAACCTGATGAGTATCCGGGAACCGGACCGTGCGTCGGTCCGTCCGGGACACATCTCCAAAAGCGCCGGATTATTGTCTATGGAAGCTGTTGGGAGAGCTATTGAGCTCTGCATGGACAGGGTTTGTCACGCATTGGTGACCGCTCCTATTTCAAAAGAGGCCATTGGGAAAGCGGGTTACAACGTTCCCGGCCACACTGAGTTTTTGGCTGAAAAGACCCGGTGCAGCCAATTTATGATGATCCTTGCATCGGGTTCACTGAGGGTGGGCCTGATTACCGGACACATCCCATTACACAGGGTTTCTGAGTCGATTTCAGAAGAGCTGGTCACAGAAAAGCTGAACACATTAGATCAGAGCCTTCGGAAAGACTTTGGCATTGAAGATCCAAAAATTGCGGTATTTGGACTCAATCCCCATGCGGGTGACGGCGGTGTACTTGGCGATGAGGAGTTGCGGGTCATAGAGCCTGCGATAGAGCAGGGCCGAAAGGCCGGAATTCAAGCGGAAGGGCCTTTTCCGGCTGATGGATTTTTTGGCAGCCGCCTTCAGGATCAGTATGACGCAATCCTTGCAACCTATCACGATCAGGGGCTGATCCCCTTCAAGGCCCTGACCTTTGGAAGCGGAG
>JBJHCX010000195.1:0-3013 GCA_050486245.1 Rhodohalobacter sp. | reverse complement strand
CGTCCGTCGTCGAGCACCTGCAGCAGGATATTGAACGCATCGGGATGTGCCTTCTCGATCTCGTCGAGCAGCACAACCGAGTAGGGTTTTCTGCGCACCGCTTCCGTGAGCTGTCCGCCTTCATCATACCCCACGTAGCCCGGAGGGGCACCGATCAGCCGGCTCACGCTGTGCTTCTCCATATACTCACTCATGTCGATCCGGATCATGGCATCTTCATCGTTGAAAAGGAAATCGGCCAGTGACCGTGCCAGCTCGGTCTTGCCCACACCGGTCGATCCCAGGAACATAAACGACCCGATGGGACGGTTCTCATCCTGCAGTCCGGCCCTGGCGCGGCGCACCGCGTCAGATACCGCTTCAATGGCCTGATCCTGCCCGATCACCCGCTTGTGCAGCTCCTCCTCGAGCATCAGCAGTTTCTGCCGCTCGCTGGAGAGCATTTTTTTAACGGGAATTCCGGTCCAGCGCGAGACGATATCGGCAATCTCTTCAGCCTCTACCTGCTCCTTGAGCAGTGAGCGGCCCTCCTGTACTTCATCCAGCTTGACCTTGGTCTCCTCGAGATCTTTTTCGAGCTGGCCGATCGTGCCATAGCGCAATTCAGCCACTTTTTCATACTGCCCCTCACGCTCGGCTTTATCAGCCTGGTTCCGGGCCGTTTCGATCGCCTGCTTCAGTTCGCGGGTCTTCTGGATCAATCCCTTCTCAAGATCCCACTGCGCGCGCATCGACTTGCGCTTCTCCTCAAGGTCGGCCAGCTCCTTCTCATTCGATTTCAGCTTTGCATCATCTTTCTCCCGTTTCAGGGCCTCGCGTTCAATTTCGAGCTGGCGAATCTGCCGTTCAATGCTGTCAAGCTCTTCCGGCATCGAGTCGATCTGCAGTCTCAGCCGGGAAGCGGCCTCATCGATCAGGTCGATCGCCTTGTCTGGCAGAAATCGGTCAGAGATATAGCGATGGGAGAGTTCTGCGGCGGCCACAATGGCCGCGTCGGTGATCCGAACCCCGTGATGCACCTCATAGCGCTCCTGCAAGCCTCGCAGGATGGAGACCGTATCCTCGATCGTCGGCTCACCCACAAAGACCGTCTGCAGACGGCGCTCCAGTGCCTTGTCTTTTTCAATATATTTTCTGTACTCGGTCAGCGTGGTGGCCCCGATGGCATGGAGTTCACCTCGTGCAAGCGACGGCTTCAGGATGTTGGCTGCATCCATCGAGCCTTCGGTGGCCCCGGCACCCACAAGTGTGTGGATCTCATCGATAAAGAGGATCAGCTCGCCGTCAGAATCCATCACCTCTTTCACCACGGCCTTCAGGCGCTCCTCAAACTCACCCCTGAACTTGGTGCCGGCCACCAGGGCTCCCATATCGAGAGCGACAATCTGTTTGGTCTTGAGGCCTTCTGGCACATCGCCCCGCACGATACGAAGTGCCAGCCCTTCAGCAATCGCGGTTTTACCCACGCCGGGTTCACCGATCAGCACCGGGTTGTTCTTGGTACGGCGTGAGAGGATCTGCATGACGCGGCGGATCTCCTGATCGCGGCCGATCACCGGATCGAGCTTGTTCTTCTCGGCCAGCTCGTTCAGGTTGCGGGCATACTTCTTCAGCGCCTGGTACCGGCTCTCTGCGTTGGGGTCGTCTACGCTCTGGCTTCCCCGAACATCCTTCAGCACCTTGAGCACCTGATCCTTGCTGACCCCGAGTTCCTTAAGAAGGCTGCCGGCTTCGGAAGAGGATCCGATCATACCCAGCAGGATATGTTCCGAACTGATATACTCATCGCCCAGATCCGACGCCTCTTTTTGTGCTTTATCAAAAAGTGCCTTCGAGTTGTTGGAGAGGTACTGGCCCGAAACGGATGCCCCCTTCACCACCGGAAAGCTCTTGATCTTCTTCTCAAGCTGCTCCCTGAGGGCGGGTACGGCTACCCCGATCTTCTTGAGAACCTGGAGGGTGACATTCTCCGCATCGTTCAGCAGTGACTTTAGAATGTGTGCCGGCTCCACAGCCTGATGGTTGGCATTCTGCGCCAACTCAATCGCTGCCTGTACCGCCTCCTGTGCCTTGATTGTGAACTTATTGAAATTCATGATTTCTCCGTTTTAAAACTTTCTTTTTACCCAATGAATAAGCGAATACCGTACCTGTCAGTCCCGGGCTGTCGGAATTGCAGTAAACCTGACGAATTCAAACGGGAATTCTGTGTGATCTGCAGGTCCGGAAACAAAGTGTCATGCCTTATCTGACGGAATGAATCCACAGGATAACTCATTTCTTCTTATAACATGCAGTTTAGGCAGATAGGTCCTTCAGTTTTGCGTTCAGCCAACCTTTTCCATAGCTTGTGTAACAATTGAATGATTGGAATAATCGAATGAATGTAGAATTTAACAATTTGATGCTTGAGCTTATATCAGGCAATATCATTGAACAGCCTGATTGCGATGCCATCGTCAATGCAGCCAATGCTCAGCTGCGAACCGGAGGCGGTGTTGCGGGAGCGATACATGGAATGGGTGACCCTGAACTTGAGAAGCTGACACGCCCCCTGGCTCCCATTTCACCGGGAGAGGCGGTCATTACCGAAGCGCCCAACCTGCCCAACAAATATGTGATTCACTGCCTGGGGCCCGTATATGGCAAGGACAAGCCGGAAAGTGAGCTGCTGGCAAATTGTTATATCAATGCCATAAAACTGGCTGAAGAGCACCGCATTGAGTCGATCGCATTTCCATCGATTTCGACCGGCACGTTCGGCTATCCGATGCGGGAAGCTGCCAGCATCGCTTTTCAAACCGTCCGGAACCAGTCAAAATCACTGACTCACGTCAAATATGTACGGTTTGTCCTCTTCAGTCCGGCAGACTACAACCTGCACCTTCAGGTATTAAAAGAGATGTAGAGGCGTCAGGCCGCCTTACCCGAGAGCCTGCTCGAGGTCTGCGATGATATCGGCGGCCGACTCAATTCCAACCGAAAGCCGCACCAGTCCGTCGGTGATCCCGGC
>JBJHCX010000194.1:0-3023 GCA_050486245.1 Rhodohalobacter sp. | reverse complement strand
CCACGGGCGTGGGGAACACCGGCGGGCTGCCCATCGGCGGTATAAGCAACGCGGTTCATCCCCACGGGCGTGGGGAACACCGGGGAATCCCGGGGCAGCAGGTTCATCACACCGGTTCATCCCCACGGGCGTGGGGAACACCGCCTCTTTAAGGCTGGCAATAGTGCGCTTGCCGGTTCATCCCCACGGGCGTGGGGAACACACCAATTGTAACTACATGTTGTTAAAGAGCTATATCAGCTGCAGCAAATCTACGGAAATTTTGAACTATCAAGAGTGTGATTCAGGAAGGAACTTGACCAACCGTAGACCGTCCAGGTCAACGGGTTCACGGCGATTAGCACCATATGTCACAAAATCGAAACCAGATTCAGAATTGGTGGCCCAGCCCATTACGACATTGCCATCCCCGGCGAGTGCAATGACCTGCGCCCAGATCATTTCCCTTATACGACGACTCACATCGCCAATATAGACACCAGCTCGCACCTCCAACAGCCATACGGCAAGCCTTCCGCGAAGGCGCGGTGGAACAGCTTCGGTCACCACGACTAACATACTCACAACTCACCCAACGCGATGCCCGACATCACCAATAGATACCGCTTCCGGAATGGCCGGGGGCTGGGCGTCGTCTGGAGGTGATGGTGGCGATATCCCACCTGAAGATAGCACATCCTCGATCAAAGGAATGAGGCGGGTCAGGATTTTCGACGAGCGAAACATATCACGGCAAGCAATGCGTACATCTCTATCCGGTTGGGCCGGCGATTTTGCCGCAATCATGAAGGCCAAGGGAACGACAGTCTCAAACTTGAGGATATCGGCGATGTCATATACCCCGGATTCAATATCGAAGTGCAACGCCACTTTGCTCAGCCAAATGGTTAAACACCTCAAGTGGTGTCTGGTAATTCAACGATTTTCTGGGTCGATTGTTCAGCTTCTTTTCGATCATCGCAACCTCCTCGTCACTGATGTCCAGAATGGATCTGTTCTTTGGCACATACTGCCGGATCAACCCATTGACCTGCTCATTCAGTCCTCGCTGCCATGAGGCATAGGGATCAGCAAAAAAGACCTCGACGCCGCTCTCTGTGCTGATGGACTCGTGACCCGCAAACTCTTTCCCATTGTCCAGCGTCAGTGTGCAGCTGACGGCTTTCAGTGGGCACAAAAGCCTGTTGACAGCATGGCTTACAGGTACAGCCTGGCGCCGGGATACCTTGCGGATTCTCACCAGTTGGGATCGACGATCCGCCAAGGTGACCAATGCGCCCTGCATGCGAGCACCGATGATCGTGTCGCCCTCCCAATCCCCGATGCGACTCTTGCGATCAACGTCTGCTGGCCGCTCACAGATCGGCCTCCGATTGCGTATAACCCCTCGGCGCGAGGCCCCGGATCCATATCGCTTACGGCGCTGTTTCTGGCAACGTAAATGCCGCGACAGCGTACCTCCAGACCGGCGATCACGGTAGATATGCAGATAGATGCTCTCAGAACTGGCCAAGCCCGTTCGCCCAGCAATTTGTTCAGGGCTCCAGTCTTCCCGTAGCAGCTCTTCAATGTCATTCCAGCTGGCCGCAGGTATCACTGGCGCATTGGCCGCGGACTTTGCCTGGCGCTCGTCAGCCTTCTGCTGGGCCTGGCGAGGCCTGTAACCGCGTTGTCCACGGTTGCGGGCCAACTCTCGGCTAATCGTCGAGGGACTCCGATCCAGGATCTCCGCGATCTGCTTTTGGGTATTACCTGCTTTCAAAAGCGCTCCAATCTGGTAACGTTCACTTTCGGTGAGGTGGTGATAGCTCATCTGTGCAACTTCAACTTTGGTCGGTTAAAGGAGCTCGGAGTCTACACCACCTCACCCCTCTAACTTCAGTTCATCAAAATTGCACTTCGAATTTGAATCTGGGGTAGATTCTAAAAGTAGAAATGTAATTGTTTTTGCAGTCATGTCACCATATTTAACCTTAAAGGAATTTGAGAGTACATATTTTTTGCTTAGAGATCCCGTCAAAATCCTTGGTTCGACTACGCGAAGCATTGTTGAAACTCTTGAGAAGGAATTTTCAAAGCGTAAACTAAAGGTACATTTTGGAGATGCCCAGAAATGGCCTATCTGGATTTTCAATCATGATCTTAATTGTTTTTTAGATCAGAGAGAAGCCATTATTAAATTTTCCACGTGTGCCGAACAGATAAATTCTCAGGATTGGAGCGACTGCCATAATGTTATGACCCCGGCATTTCTGATTTCTGGAATGGAAATACCTATTTATTATCGCGAAAAACTGTTGCCATGGCAGAACTGGTTTCTTGATAAGATTGTCAAAAAATCTAAGTCTGGTGAGCTAACACTTCCTTGGCTTTATCTTTTCACATTCAATCACTTTCTCGAAGCAATCACCAATATTGCTACTTCTGAATCAATGCGTTATTCTCCACAGGGGTACAACGAGCTTCTTTTCTTCTCAGAAACAGCTACCGATAGGCCCGCTTCATTAATAGATCCGCTACATGTCATTAAGAAGCTAATCGCAACATTGAATATACTTTGGAGCTACCGCCATTCAGCCAATTTAGTATCTCTTCGTAGCTTCGTCTTCAATGGTGAAGGACTGCTCAGAGGATATGACCTACATAATAGAAAAGTTACAGTACTCGCTTATTGTGGTGGATTTATTGAAGGCAAAGGAAAATGCGGACATTCGCCACTGGTTATTGGTCAACATGAGACCTGTTGTATTTGTCAATTCCTGATATGTAATCAATGTGGTTTTTGTAGTAATAACTGCAAGAATGACCCGGCGCGCTCAAACCCCAAGTGCAACATTTTTACGGGATAATGTTGCATGGGAAAAGTCTACGTACAGTTGAGCATTGAAGAACGGGCGATCATCCAGGCGCAGTTGTCGCTGGGGGTCAGGCCATCGGTGATTGCCGCTAACCTGAATCGTTCGCCGTCCACGATTTCGCGGGAGCTGGCGCGCAACAGCTGGGTTCGTCCCAAGGTATGTCCG
>JBJHCX010000193.1:0-3026 GCA_050486245.1 Rhodohalobacter sp. | reverse complement strand
ATCAAAGAATCAGACCTCACCATGCTCAACGCATGGAGAGAAAACCCGGAAGAATGGCCCAGAAAATAGAGTCCAATCAATGGCTTCAGTTTACGGCTGCCACGACAGCCGCTGCGCTGTCAACCAGCCGCAAACTGATCCGCAATTTCAGCTACTACCGTAACCAGTCCGGCCGGCAAGAGGTGGTCTGCCAAAACGATCTGGACAGGCTGTGCCGTCAAATCAAACTCGATGGATTTGGAATGCTGAACTTCCTGGAAGATGTATCGAAACAGAACTCCCCTTTTCTGGTCAGCCTCGCTGTCCAGATCAATGACTCACTTGAAGAGCTGCATCGAAAGCTGCTGTTTTTTGATGCAGCGCAGGTTGAAAAAGCCATTCGGATAGTCGACAGGCTGCGACGCTATTGGGGACAATCAGACGATATCCGCTTCTACAGCCATTCCCTCTCACACCACCTGGAGTATGACCTCCCCAGGGATATTCTGGAGCTGGAAGAAACAATTCAGGAGTTACCGCGTTTAGCAACTCTCTGATTTAACAAACTGTACATTAGCATAATTGACTAAAAATTTACTTCATATGAAGAATGTAATCCTCTATTCACTGCTCGCCGCCTTCCTGTTAACCGGCTGTATCAACAGTCCCGGCAACCCGTATGGCGAGCCTGTCGACGAAACTGACTTTCTGGAAGAGAACGCCCAAAAGGAGGGTGTGACGGTCACCGAAAGCGGCCTTCAATACCGGGTCATTGAAGAGGGAGAGGGCGAGCCCCCATACGAGGGCGCAGTGGTATTCCTGGAGTATACCGGTACACTGATCAACGGTGATGTTTTCATGCAGACCAGTGAGCTCGACTATTTCCCATTGACCGATGATATCATTGCCGGTGTCTATGAGGGAGTCAGCCTTATGAATACAGGCGCACGCTATGAACTGGTTCTGCCAACCGAACTGGGTTTTGGCAACAACCCGCCGCCAAACAGTCCGATCCGGCCAGGCTCCGTACTCATTTTTGACATCACGCTCGACTCCTACCTGCAGGATCCCGATCAGTTTTTAGCTGAAAACCTGGAACGGGAAGATGTCTATGAAACCGAATCCGGCTTGCAGTACCGCGTGATCGAGGAGGGCGAAGGCGAAGAGACCCCATCGGCCAACAGCCAGGTTTTGGTGGAATATGAGGGACGCTTTTCGAACGGCTATGTCTTCGATTCAGGTACACTTAACCAGCAACTCACCGGCTTGATTGCAGGATTTTCTGAAGGGGTCCAGCTCATGAATCAAGGGGCTGTCTATGAAATTTTCGTTCCGGCTAACCTCGGATATGAGGACAATCAACCGCAATTCGGAAATGTCCTGATCTTTGAAATTGAACTGGTCAGCTTTACCGAATAACCAGCCGTCATCACCATCGTCGCCTTTACCGATTCTGAACAGGTGACCTAACCATCCGGCAGAAATAAACCCTATCCGTATGCGATCTGCAATCTCAAAACTGATCTGTTTTGCACTTCTGGCCATCGGCTTGTCTGCCTGTGATGCCGAGTCGATCACCACTCCCCCGCAAAACGGTGACAACGGGCAGTCAGAATCGCGCTTCGGAGGATCGTCTGACGATATCCCCTCAACAGTTTTACAAACCGATGATGGCGGCATACTGATTGCCGGGACTACATTTTCTACTGACGGGGATTTTTCAGGCCTCACATCCGGTAACGGTGATATCTTTTTGATGCGCCTCAACCCATCGGGCGAAATTGACTGGGTCTCCGTATTTGGCGGATCGGGTGAAGATCGCGCAAATGATCTCATCACCGACCGTGAAGGAAATTTCGTCATCACCGGCCACACACGCTCGAATGACGGCGACTTCTCGCAGCGATCCAACTTTGAAACCGACATCTTTTTATTAAAAGTGTCACCCAATGGACAGTTGTTATGGAACCGGACATTTGGAGGCTCCAGTGAAGATAAAGGATATGCCGTTACGGAACATCCGGCCGGCGGATACCTGATCACCGGATCGGCCACTTCACTCGACGGCGACTTTTCAAACCGCAATAACTTTAGCAGTGATGCTTTTGTGATTCGAACTACAGCCGACGGAATCGCTGATCTGACCCGCACAATTGGAGGAAATTCAAACGACTATGGCACCGACATTCTGGTCAATCAGAACTCGCGAATTGTCATTACGGGAACCTATCGATCGATTGACGGCACCTTTTCCGGTCACCAGCCGGGAGCCGCGGGTCTCTTTATCATGGAAATGGAACAGAATGGAACCATCGTCCAGGTATCCAGTTTCGGAGGCAGCGGTATCGACTCACCCTCCTCATTCACACTCACCCAGGATAACGGTTACGCCATTGCAGGATCCACGACATCCGCAGACGGTACATTTCAGAGCCAGGCCCGCGGGCAAGAGGACGGTTTTGTCTTAAAACTCAACGCATCGATGAACCGCGATTGGGTACAGACCGTGGGAGGCAGCAGCATTGAGCGGATCCATGATATTGTTGAAAATGAAAGCGGCAGGTTTGCGGTAACCGGACAGAGCCGGTCAAACGATCGTGATTTCCAGGAGATCAACCGCGGTGAATCAGATGCCTTTTACTCACTCATTTCTGCCAATGGCTCACTGGAACTGACTGCAACATATGGTGGCAGCCGCCAGGATCAGGGCCACTCCATTTGGCTCACCCAAAACCTGGAGTATCTGATCACCGGCTGGACCCAATCTTCCGACGGTACATTTGAAGGGCCAGACACTTTCGGAAGGGATATTTTCCTGATTACGATCGGTGAAAATGCAGAGTTGATGTAATTTCGGATAATGACATCATCTGTTTTAATTTGTATCTTTTGAAGCTCTGCACAGCGCACCTCATTCGTGCTGCAGTGAACATTCAATTTATCTTTCCAATTTCGACACCAGTATCATGAGCGATAAACGGTTTTATATCGAAACATACGGCTGCCAGATGAATATGGCAGACTCTGAAGTAGTGAACTCCATATTG
>JBJHCX010000192.1:0-3026 GCA_050486245.1 Rhodohalobacter sp. | reverse complement strand
TGGCTGCAGGGCGGATCACAGGAGCGCCGGCGTCGCGGCGGCACCATCAACGTGCCCGGAGTTGTCGGGCTCGCCAAGGCAATGTCGATCGCAATTGAAAGCATGGACGAAACCACAGAAAAGTTCAGAAATCTCCGGGCGCTTATGCTCGACGGGCTGAACAAGCGTTTTCACGACAAAGTTGTGATCAACGGCCCGAAGGAGGGCGGCGTCCCTCACATCCTCAATATCGGATTTCAAACCGGAAGCGAATCGGGCCTTGATGGGGAGATGCTTCTGCTCAACCTCGACATTGAGGGGATCTGCGTCTCCAACGGGTCGGCCTGTACATCCGGAGCCATGGAGCCCTCTCATGTGTTAAAAGGCATTGGACAAACTAATGCGATTGGGAACTCCAGCATCCGTATCAGTTTTGGCAAACAGAATCGTGAAGAGCAGGTTGAACAGTTCCTGAAGAGCCTGGATGATATTCTGAAGCGAATGATGAAAGTTGCCTCATGAACATCTGTGTCTACTGCGGGTCATCACCCGGAAAAAATAAAAACATTCTCGATTCAGCACGCACCTTTGGCCGGCTCCTGGCTGAGAAGAGCTGCCCGCTGATCTATGGTGGATCATCCCTGGGGGTGATGGGGACGATCGCAGATTCCGTGATGGTCAACGGAGGCGAGGTGATCGGTGTCATCCCGGAGAACCTCTTCAGCAAGGAGGTGGCCCACCAGGGTATCACCCGTTTGATTACCGTAAAGGATATGCACCAGCGAAAGTCGCATATGGCCGAGCTGGCCGATGCCTTCGTTGCATTTCCCGGCGGATTCGGCACGATGGAAGAGCTCTTCGAGATCATCACCTGGAACCAGATCGGCATTCTGAAAAAGCCGGTCACCATCATGAATATTGACGCCTATTACGATCCCCTGATCCGGATGCTCGATCAGGGTGTTGACACCGGATTTATCAAGCCGGATAACCGGAAAATTGTCAGGGTTGCCGAAACGCTGGAGCAGTGCCTGGAGTTCTGCAGGGTAAACGGGTAACCAGCCCCGGAACATCCGTCACTTAACCAACCATTGAACACCCTTGGCACCACTATTCCCTTTTCAGGGCTCCAGGCCGGGCGATCTGGCATCCGATGCCGACCATGCACCGTCGCTGCCGGAGTGTCCCGATACGCCAAACTGCCTGCGATGCAGCCGCACATTCGATCATCAGCCTGAGGAGTTGTTTCAGCTTGCATACCAGGCCATTGAAGCGCTCAATCCGGAACAGGTCATGTCGGATGAAGATGCACTGTCAATCACGGCGGTGTTTCGGATACCGCTTTTCGGATTCAGGGATGATGTCATGGCCGTTGTGAGGGCAATGCCTGAGAACCGCGCTGCCCTGAGCATCCGCAGTGCCAGCCGGGTCGGAAAAACCGACCTGGGAGTGAACCGGCGGAGGGTTTATCGAATACTGAAAAACATTCACAGCAAAAACATTTGAACAATCATGCAGAAAACATCCCTCAATATCGGCGTACTTCTCATCATCCTCGGCTTTTTCACCTTTGTGGCCACTGAATTTGAAAGCTATACCGCTCTGATCCCCGCAGCTTTCGGCCTGGTGTTTGCGGCTCTTGCACTTTTATCAAAAAAAGTACCCGATATGGAACGCACTTTCATGAATGCCGGCATGCTGCTGGCCATCTTCGGGTTGGCTGCCACTGCAGAAGCGATCGCACTCTTTGCAGGCGCGTTCACCGGCAACCCTCCTGAACGAATGATTGCCGTGGGCAGCCGGGCTATGATGGCCGTCCTGTGCGGTGCATTTATTCTGTTTCGTCTGAAAGAGTTTTTGAAGACGATGAAAAGCCGCAATGGATAAATGACACACCTCTGCCCGGATGTGTAAAGCGCCGGTAACTCCAGTCCGTTCAATACCGGTAAAACGCCTGATTCAAACTGAATCCCCCTCAAAGATATCATTGATCAGGTGTGCATACTTCTCTTCGATCACTCTCCGCTTCACTTTCAGCGTGGGTGTGAGCTCTCCTGTCCCGACCGAAAACTCATGCGGAATCAGCCTGAAATCGCGTAGTTTCTCGTGCGAAGCGAGCTCTTTTGAAAAGTTGCGCAGCTCCTTGCTGAACAGGTTTTTGATGGCATCTGACTCGATCAGTTCTTCATGACTGTTAAACCCGATACCGTTCTGAACGGCATACTTTTCAAGGGCTTCGAAATCAGGCACGATCAGAGCGGCCATAAAGCTTCTCTTCTCACCGACCACCACAAGCTGATCAATCCACTTGCTGGTCTTGAACAGGTCTTCGATCGGTCCGGGATAGATATTCTTACCGCCCGCATTGACGATCATATGCTTGATCCGGTCGGTTATCTTGAGCTTTCCGTTTTCAAACCGGCCCACATCCCCCGTATGGAGCCAGCCGTTGCTGTCGATCATCTCATGGGTAGCCTCCTCGTTTTTCCAGTATCCCTTCATGGTATTCGGGCCCCGGTTCAGAATTTCACCCGCTTCCGTCGTCAGGTCAGACGGATAATCCTCACCGCTGAGCCGCCCAATGATTTCGTTGTCTTCCAGCCTTTGAATACCTACCGTCACCCCGTTGATCACCCTGCCCACGGTACCCATCACCTCTTCTCCATAGCGGTTGCAGCACATCACCGGTGAGGTTTCGGTTAACCCGTATCCCTCGAGGATATTGAGGCCGGCCGACATGAAGAAGGTTCCGATCTCTGCAGGCAATGCTGCCCCGCCCGACACAAAAAAACGGATGCGTCCGCCGGTACGGTCTTTCAGCTTTTTAAATACCAGCCGGTCGGCCAGTTTTTTCTGAACTGCCACCACGCCCCGCTCTCCCTGCCAGTATCGCTTTCCAACATCCAGTGCCCAGTCAAATATCTTCTTCTGTATCGCACTCCCCTCCTTTACATTATTGTGCACCAGGTTGTAAATCTTCTCAAACAGGCGCGGCACGCTAACGACAATGGTGGGATGAGCTTCAAGCATATTTTTGGCTACCGTAT
>JBJHCX010000191.1:0-3053 GCA_050486245.1 Rhodohalobacter sp. | reverse complement strand
GAAAGCTTCCGGAGCAGACGAACGATTTTTGGGTACTCGTAGAGCAGGCGTCCCAGCTGGTTGCCTCTCACAAGGATGAATTCCGGATACGGGCCCATAAGCCGATTACTGAAACCGACCAGGTGACTTCCTGGCTGGTAGGCCAGTGGAACGTATTTCAGCACCAGCAACACGGGTCGGATGCTATTTTACCGGAAACCCCCGCACCTGTGCAGAAGTGGCTTTCACCGAACAGTTTTCCTAAAACGGTGTTTTCGTCTGCTGAACGATTTATCAGATACCCGAATTCTGATATACAATATCCAAGCCTGCCTTCGGCCATCCGAAGCATGCTCTCACCTTTAGTGAGCGGAATCAGCATAAACGCTCCCTAGAACTCTCCTTCTCCTATCCATTAGCGGCTGTATGTAACCATGCCCTGACAGTCCGGCACCGGCTGTGTCCGGTACCTTTTTCTATGAATATACATTGGGCAATCAAGATTTATTGAACTATAAAATTGAATAATTAAACCTATGAAAAGTCAAAACAACGGTTTTAAAATTGGTTCCATCGTCGTCTTTCTTGGGCTGACGATCTGGTACCTCTTTCCAACACTGCAGTGGAATCTCGAACTCCGTCATATGGAAAGCATGACCGAGACAGAGAGAATCCAGTATCAGGCAGAGAATGCTGAAAAATTACAGCGCCTTCAGGAAGGCGCACTCTCCCTGGGGCTTGACCTTCAGGGCGGAATGTATGTAACACTCGAAATCGGAACCGCTCAGCTGGTTCAGGAACTGGCCGGTGATTATGCCGATGAATACCTTGAAGAGATCATCCATACCGCCAGAGACCGTGCCTATGAGCAGAATACCGATTTCATTGATGAATTTGTCAATGAGTTTCAGAATCGTGATCCCGATGCGATGCTGAGCCGGTACTATCGTTCAGATTCTCAAAACATTACACGCCGGTCTACCAATGCTGAGGTAACCTCTTATCTGAGAAACCAGCGTGATGAAGCGGTACTACGTGCGATGGAGATTATTCGGTCAAGGGTTGACCGTTTCGGTGTAACTGAGCCGGGAATTCTTCAGCAGGGAAGCAATCGTATTGTGGTTGAGCTACCCGGCGTGGATGACGAAGAGCGTGTCAGAAACCTCCTCAGGGGTACTGCCCGCCTTGAATTCCGCATGGTCGCAGAGCCTGATGAAATCAACTCCGCACGCCAGCAGGTTATGGAGTATTTCAGGGCAAATGAAGATGAAATTGCCGAGCGTGGCCTGCAGAACCTGAATGAGGTCTTTGCACCCGATGGGCGTAACCAGTATACCTTCGGTTATGCGGCAGGGCCTGACACCTCTGTCGTAAACACACTGCTGGCCCTTGAAGATGTGCAACGGCTGATCCCGAGAAACACCACCCTCATGTGGGGCGCACGTCCTTTTGCTTCAGATGGCGGTGTTGACCTTTTTGAATTGATTGCCGTTAGAAGCCAGGTTGAACTGACCGGAGATGTCATTACGGAAGCAAGGGTTGCTTTTGACCCCACGACCAACGCCGCTGAGGTATCCATGACCATGGACTCTGAAGGTGCCCGCCGCTGGTCGCGCATTACAGGGGCCAACATCGGCAGGCCGGTTGCGATTGCACTTGACGGCTATGTGGAATCCTACCCAACCGTTCAAAACCAGATTAACAACGGACGATCATCCATTACCGGAATTGGCGGTGTCAGGGAAGCGGAAGATCTTGTAAACATCCTGCTTTCAGGTGCCCTTCCGGCACCACTCGATATTGTTGAAGAGCGAACCGTAGGCGCATCGCTCGGTGAGGCTTCCATTAAAGCGGGCCTCTACTCAACCCTGTTCGGGCTTGCCGTTGTAGCTCTTTTCATGATTGTATACTACCGCACCGGGGGAGCGATTGCCGACCTGGCTCTGATCCTCAACATCATCTTTATACTGGGTATCCTGGCCGCATTCCAGGCTACATTGACACTGCCGGGTATGGCGGGTATTGTATTGACGATTGGTATGGCAGTCGATGCGAACGTACTGATATTTGACCGGATTCGTGAGGAGATGCGGGGAGGAAAAACACTTCGTGCAGCCATTGACAACGGTTATGCAAATGCAATGAGCGCGATTATTGATGCGAACGTAACCACCTTCTTTGTAGCGGTTATTCTCTACAGCTTTGGAGTCGGGCCGATTAAAGGCTTTGCGGTTACACTGATGGCCGGTATTGCGGCTTCACTCTTCAGTGCAATTGTCATTACGCGAGTCATTGTGGATTACCTGACACGCGAAAAATCAGCCGTCGTCAGCTTCGGTTAATCCTTCACGAAATTCTAACAGTTTAAAATCAGGTAAATATTATGAGATGGTTTGAAACACCAAGTTTCGATTTTATCAGAGCCCAAAAGGTCGCCTATGCGGTTTCCGGCTCACTTATTGCAATCTCCCTTCTGGCCATATTCATGCTGGGGCTTAACTACGGAATTGACTTCCGTGGGGGAAAGGAGTATGTCTTTGAGTTCGATCGCTCCGTAGATGTCGTGGAACTTCGATCTGAACTGGCCGAACCTCTTGGCACCGGTATTGCACCGGAGATCAAACTCTTCGGCTCCAACCGTGAAATCCTTCTCCGAACCGACGCTGAAGGAGATGTCACTGAAGTCAGAAACCTTATTCTGACCGAATTTGAACGGATCTATCCCGGTTCAACCGTTACGGTACAAAAAACCGACCTGGTAGGTCCCCGGTTCGCCGATGACCTGCGGCGGGGGGCTATCTACTCCATTATCTTTGCGCTGGCGGTCGTGTTTATCTACATCTTCATCCGCTTCAAGGGGTGGTACTTCTCTGCAGGAGCCATTGCCGCGCTTGCACACGATGTATTGATTGTACTCGGTATCTTTACAATTATGGCCGAAATCGCCCCCTTTGATGTCAGCATCGACCAGGCAATTATTGCGGCCTTCCTGACCATTGTAGGATATTCGCTAAATGATACCGTAGTAGTATTTGATCGTATCCGAGAAAATTCTATTATATATAAAACAATGG
>JBJHCX010000190.1:0-3069 GCA_050486245.1 Rhodohalobacter sp. | reverse complement strand
TGGATGTAGGTGTGCTGGCCGTCTTTATCATTTTTCAGCCGGAGATTCGGAAACTGCTCTACAGCCTTGGCCAGAATACGACATTCGACCGGTTTATCGGGAGCAGCGGAGCCGATGATGTGATTGAAGAGGTGATTGAGGCGGTGAAAATCATGGCTCAAACAAAAACCGGCGCATTGGTTGTTTTTGCCAGAAGTTCTTCCCTTCAGGATTTGGTTGATGTGGGGGTGAAACTTGATGCCAGGGTAAACTCTCAGCTTCTGCAAACCATTTTTCAAAAAGAGACTCCCCTGCACGATGGGGCTGTGGTTATCCGGAATAACAGAATTGTTGCGGCAAGCTGTTACCTGCCCATCTCCCAAAATCCGAATATCTCTTCTGTATTTGGAACCCGACACAGGGCAGCGGTTGGTATCAGTGAGACAAACAATGTTTTTGTAATCGTCGTATCTGAGGAGACCGGCAGAATCTCAATTGCAAAAAACGGAGCGCTGACCAGCGGCCTGTCTATTCAGAAGCTCCGAACGGAAATGGAAAAATCACTGGGCGAAGAGAAGGGTAGTGATATGGGTTTCAGCTCAGGTAAAGCCGATCTGGAAATGAACTAGCGGGAAGCCTTTTGGTTCTGACTCTATCCCTTATTCTCACGAAACAGATCCATCAGTTGTGATGCTGCATTGAAAGGGCTCAGACGGCCCTTCTGGACCTCTGTTTCAAGTGCTTGTATCTTTTCTTGGATATCGGGGTGTGAGTAGAACTGATCTTTTAACTGCTGGTGAATACTTTCATGCATCCAGAATGCAGCCTGCTCTTTTCGCCTTTGAGAAAAATAATCGTTCTTCCGGGTAAGCGCGATATACTCTTCAATGCGCTTCCAGATCTCCTCGATTCCAGTCCGGTTTATCGCTGAACAGGTCAGCACGCCGGGTTCCCACCCTGAAGGAGTGGGCGGGAACAGGGAGAGTGCATTCTGATACTCTTTCTGTGCACGTTTGGCAGTTTTCAGGTTATCACCTTCAGCTTTATTGATCGCTATCAGGTCGGCCATCTCCATGATCCCTCGTTTGATGCCCTGCAGTTCATCACCTGCACCGGCGAGCATCAGGAGCAGGAAGAAGTCAACCATTGAGTGCACGGTTGTTTCTGACTGCCCGACACCTACCGTTTCAATAAAGATCGTATCATAACCGGCTGCCTCACAAAGCAGCATGGTTTCACGTGTTTTCTGTGCAACGCCTCCCAGGGTTCCCGACGTTGGAGACGGACGGATAAATGCGTTCTCCTGGGTTGAGAGCCACTGCATTCTTGTCTTGTCACCGAGAATGCTCCCTTTTGACCGGCTGCTGCTTGGATCAATTGCCAGTACCGCCAGCCGTTTCCCTTTTTGAATGATATGCCTTCCCATGGCTTCAATGAAGGTGCTTTTCCCCACGCCCGGAACACCCGTAATCCCGATTCTGACAGATTTGCCTGTTAAGGGAAGCACCCGGTTTAACACGTCCTGGCCAAGGTCCCGGTACTCACCCTTGGTGCTTTCGATAAGGGTGATGGCTTGTGAGAGAATGGCACGATCACCACGGCTGATTCCATCGGCATACTCTTCTGCCTGTTTAAGGCTCACCTTTTTTGCACGAAATGCCGGATTGACAGAATCGTGAATGTCTTTGCCTTTATTGATAGAGAGTGATCTGTTTTTGGATTTGGCCATGGTTTGTCAGTCGGTATAGCAGTGTTGCAAATTCAACCCCGTCCCATTCATTGGTTACTCATCCATCAGGATGGTCAAAATTTTTTGGGCCGCGACGGGAATCACCGTTCCCGGGCCAAAAACGGCTGCCACCCCCTGGTCGTACAGAAACTTGTAATCCTGGTTGGGAATCACTCCGCCTACAATGACCATGATATCTTCACGGCCAAGCTTTTTCAGCTCTTCAAGCACTTTAGGAACCAGCGATTTGTGTCCTGCTGCGAGGCTGGAGACGCCCAGGATATGAACATCATTTTCGACCGCCTGGCGGGCAGCCTCTTCGGGGGTTTGGAACAGGGGGCCAATGTCTACATCAAATCCCAGGTCGGCAAAACTGGTGGAGATCACTTTGGCTCCCCGGTCGTGCCCGTCCTGGCCCATTTTGGCAACCATGATCCTGGGGCGCCGCCCCTCTTTCTCCTCAAATGCATCGGCCAGTTCACGCGCTTTGTGGAACTCTTCGTTTTGATCAATTTCAGATGAATACACGCCGGATATCGATTTAATCGTTGCCTGGTAACGTCCAAAAACCTGCTCCATGGCATCGGAGATTTCGCCCAATGATGCACGCTTGCGCGCAGCATCAACGGCGAGATCCAGCAGGTTGCCATCGCCGGTTTCTGCACATTGGGTGAGTGCCTGCAGGGCTGATCTGACGTCGTCTTCATTGCGTTCAGCCCTGAGCTTTTTTAGCCGCTCAATTTGCGACTGTCTCACTTTCTCGTTGTCTACCTCCAATATATCAATTGGTTCTTCTTTCTCCAGCTGATATTTATTGATGCCAACAATCGTCTCCTTTCCGCTGTCTATCCTGGCCTGCTTCCGCGCGGCAGCTTCTTCTATTCTCATCTTTGGCACTCCCTCTTCAATCGCTTTTGCCATGCCGCCCAGCTCTTCAACCTCCCGGATAAGCTCCCAGGCCCTTCTTGCAAGCTTGTCGGTAAGGTACTCCACATAATAGGAGCCTGCCCAGGGATCGATTGCTTTGGTGATCCCGGTCTCTTCCTGTAAAAAGAGCTGGGTATTCCGGGCTATACGTGCCGAAAAGTCGGTTGGCAGGGCTATCGCCTCATCCAGTGCATTGGTGTGAAGAGACTGGGTATGGCCCAGGGCTGCAGCCATCGCCTCGATGGTAGTCCGCGACACATTATTATAGGGATCCTGCTCTGTCAGGCTATAGCCGGACGTCTGAGAATGGGTGCGAAGGGAGAGAGACTTCGGGTTTTTCGGGTTAAACCGTTTCATCAGCTTTGCCCAGAGCATTCTTCCGGCACGCATCTTTGCAATCTCCATAAAATGATTCATGCCGATACCCCAGAAAA
>JBJHCX010000189.1:0-3100 GCA_050486245.1 Rhodohalobacter sp. | reverse complement strand
GGGCCATGGCAATATTGAACCGGGCAATATCCGTTGCATGATCAGGAGATGCTTTCTGAATGGTAAACTGTGTGTTCATGTGAGGTCCGTTCATTTAAATTTTTTCCAGGTAGTAGGCTTTCGTATCCCCTTCGTTTTGTTGATTGTACTGCCGGGCCAGATCCCTGAACCGAGTGATCTCACGATCCATAAAGGGGGAAGAGGTTGGGTTTTTTGCGTGAGACTGATCGGAAGTCAGCGGAATATCACGTTTGTACTGTTCACTCCCCCAAAATTGAAAATCGGTTGAGATGTTTTCAATGTGCCGGATTTTCAGTCCGGCGCGTTCTGCCAGCAGCCGAAGGCTTTGGTCAGAGTGCAGGAAGTAGTGACGGGGCGCATCAAGCTGCACCCAGTTTTCCCGATAGGTTTTCCAGGCATGCGATGAGGCACTCGGGATGTTAATCAGGGCGAGCCCGGTATCCGTTAGCAGTCGTGCAAGCTGTGCCATTGCTCCGGCTGGATCGGGCATGTGCTCAAACGAATGGTGGAGCATGATCAGATCCCACTCACCATTGACCTCGTGCAGAAATTTTTTCTGTATCCGAACGCCCGCGCGGGGCTCCAGATCCGTTTCAATATAGGGGTCAACTCCTGTGAGACGGCGGTATCCGAGACGGTGCAAAATTTTAAGGTAGGTGCCGTGGCCACACCCTACATCAAGAATGGCATCGTTTTTCTGCGGACCGGCCCGGCCAATCGACCAAAGTGTCTCCTGCGGGTACCTATTGTAGAGCCACTTGCCCAACAGGCCTTTGCCGGTAACGGCATAGCGATTGCGTGCGCGTTTGATCAGCTCTTTACCCTTACTTCCGGGATTTTCGTCATCAGCCGAGAAGCTGTAATAGGTCTCCGGATAGTACTTTTTCATATCGGCCGGCGGATCAGCAAGCTGCAGGCATCCGCAACTGCCACACTCCAGGTATGTAAATGTATCACGGTAGCCAAACATCATTTCACGGGCAGTGAAGGTTTGGTTATCCGATTCGTTGCTGCAGATACGGCATTTCATATAAGTGTGTGTCTGATGTGGCAATGGGGAATATCATTTCCGAAAACGTTCGGGTTTAATGTACGGTATTCAATCGAAAATGGCTTTTTAAAATCGAACCGGGAAACCGATCAGAAATTCCACTTAAGGGATGCTGCCACAACGTTACCCGCATCAGAGAAGACAGAATCGTCACTTCCCCAAAAGAACTGTGTAACGGCGTTCAGGTCCAGGTTCTGCGTGACGGAGTAAGTAAATGAAGGTGAGAGGAAGAGGGCTTTCTCATCAGGATACCAGATCACGGCAAGCGAACCGTTAAGCAGGGGATTGAACGGATAACTACCCTGGCCGGTGAACTGCCATCGCGAAAATGATGGATTGTCGGCCGACAGAGGCTCACCTAAAAGCAGGAACTGATCTTGTCCGCCGCCACTGTTGAAGAGCGCTTCAATAACCAGAAAGAAACTGTTTTCAAACATATGGTCTGCCGAAAGGGCTGCTACGATGTCGGTTTCACGGTTCCCGCCTGCTCTCTCTTCCAGATCCGTAAAGAGCATCACCTCACCCTTAAAGCCCGACTCCCGCAGGTTGCCGGCCCAGCCTCCGCCGGCACCGAACCGGTTGCGATAATATCCGGAGATGATCTGAATGTCATATTGCCGGGTGTTAAACGCATAGAGTGCGGCAACGACACTATTTTTCATGTCGCGTGCCGGACTGTACGACAGCTCCACTCTTGATGCCCAGTCGATAAAGTGCTGAACCCGGATGGCATCGGTGCCGGGGCGCTCGGGATAGTCAAACTCGTAAAAGGAGTAGATGTTAAACAGGTCGTTTGGGTTGGTGATCATATTGATGCCCCAGTTGATGCGCTGCCGACCTGCAGTGATCCGCCATTCGTCTGAATACCAATCGAGGTTGAGCCTGTCGGGGATGTAGTGAAGCAGCCAGTTGTCGCGGTCGGCTACAACCCATGACATATTGACCAGCCCCTCATCCCGGTCGATCAGATCGGCATAACCCGCACCGGGAATGTCATTTAGCTCACTGACCAGGTCGCCTGCAAAAAAACGGGTTCTCATCTGCCAGTTAAGGGTGAGGGACGGGGAGAGGCTGTACCGGATATTTAACCGGTTTTGCAGCCGGTATTCCCAGAATGAATCCGATTTAAACGGTTCCGGGAGGTCAGCCTGTATCCAGACCGGCATCGCCTGCAGGTAGCCGCTGATCTCCAGGTTTTCTTGTTGAGCTTGTACATGGGTGCCCCACAAGACAATGGCCGCAAAGATGATGACATATTTCATAAGAAGTCTTCTCTTAAACAAGTCAGCTGAGTTATCAGAATTACGATACGGGTTGGGTTTTCCGTTCATCTTTATGGATGGCTCCATCCACCATGGTGATGACCCTCCGGGCTCTGTCGATCACTCTCTGGTCATGCGTTGAAAAGATAAATGTAACATTCTCTTCCCGGTTCATTTTTTCCATGATATCCAGCAAGTTCATCGCAGAATCGGTGTCGAGGTTGGCCGTCGGTTCATCAGCCAAAATGAATTTTGGCCTGGAGGCAAGTGCACGTGCAACGGCAACACGCTGTTGCTCCCCTCCGGAGAGCTCTTTCGGCCTGGAGTTCAATTTGCCCTTTAATC
Source organism: Rhodohalobacter sp. (assembly GCA_050486245.1). Classification (GTDB taxonomy): domain Bacteria; phylum Bacteroidota; class Rhodothermia; order Balneolales; family Balneolaceae; genus Rhodohalobacter. The sequence goes on along the minus strand of JBJHCX010000189.1, from coordinate 421 downwards.
CCATCGCATGTAAAAGCTCTTCTGCCCGCTCTTTCATCTCCTGCTTGTTTTTCTTCTGCAGCAGCATGATAAATGTGACATTCTCATATGCCGTAAAGACCGGAATCAGATTATACGCCTGAAAGACAAAGCCAATATTGTTAAGCCTGAAATCGATTAACTGTTTGTCTTTCATTCCGGTGATTCGGGTGCCGTCAATTTCGACATAACCGCCGGATGGCTTGTCGAGCCCTCCGATCATATTGAGAAGCGTCGTTTTTCCCGACCCTGACGGACCGCGAACAGTGGTGAACTCTCCCTGTTCAAACTCCAGATTCACATCACGAAGTGCATGAACCGGAACGGTTTCCGGATTGTAAACTTTTGACAGGTTATGCGTGGTTATGATAGACATTGTCTTGAGGATTGAAGGTTTACGGCT
>JBJHCX010000188.1:0-3127 GCA_050486245.1 Rhodohalobacter sp. | reverse complement strand
TAAATTTCACGAGCATTATAATCAATCAGGCACTCAATGGCAGTGGTTTACCGATCCGCTGAACCCGATTGCAATTGGTGCAAACAACGACTCCTTTATTGAAGTCACCCATCCGCTCATTTTCCAGGTGGAACCGTCTGCCAACAGTGTGCAGCGGGATGTACCGCCCGCAATTATTGCTAACGTAGCTGCCAGAAACGGGGATCCGATCAATCCCGCAACTTCTGGAATATCGCTGAATGGTCAGCATGCAGGTAATTTTGAAGGATTTTATGAAACAGAGCGTCAGTTGCTGCTCATTCCGTCTATTTCAGACCTGGGTGTTGAACCGGTTGTCGGATTGAACACAATCCGTATTACTGCCGTTACAGAATCGGGTGCAACTCGTGAGACAGAGTTCAGCTTCACCTATATTGCAACACCGGAAGTGGTGGATGAACCACGTCCGGCCGGTATTGAAGATGGTATTACTTATCATGAAAACGACCCTTCCAGTGTGACCTTTTCGCTGTTTGCACCGGGAAAGGAGTTTGTCTACGTCATAGGCGATCACAGCAACTGGCAGGCACAAGAGGCATATCTTATGAAGAGGGATGCACCGCGTGCTGACAGTGTTCATTACTGGATCACCATTGATGATTTTACACCCGGAGATGTATACCGGTTTCAGTATTTAGTAGATGGTGAAATACGGGTTGCGGATCTTTTTTCGGAATTGGTATTGCACCCGACTCTGGATCAATTTATATCTGAATCGGTGTTTCCGAACCGGCCTCCATACCCAAACGGACTCACAACTGAAATAGTATCGGTTATAGAACCTGGCAGGGAAGCTTATCAGTGGCAAACACAAAATTTTGAGCGTCCTCCTGTGGAGGAAATGCTGGTCTATGAACTGTTGTTGCGCGATTTTGTGGAAGAGAGTACGTATGAAGTGTTACGGGATACACTTGATTATCTTGAGAGGCTGGGTGTGAATGTAATCGAACTGATGCCGGTATCCGAGTTTGACGGTAACCTGAGCTGGGGGTACAATCCGGTTTTTCACGGTGCACTCGATAAGTCTTATGGTACAAGGGAGTCTTTTAAACGGTTCATTGATGAAGCACACAGCCGTGGAATGGCTGTGGTACTGGATGTGGTCTATAACCATGCACACGACAACTCACCGCTGATTCGTATTTTTGGCACTCAACGGGGTAGTAACTTTGAGAATGGGAATCCGCTTTTAGGGCCCGGCCATGCTTATAATGTCTTTTTCCACCTGAATCACGATCATTCTTATATACAGTACTGGCTGGACCGGATGAACCGGTATTGGGTTGAAACGTACCGGGTGGATGGATACAGATTTGATTTAACCAAAGGATTTGCTCCCAATGTGAATCAACCCGGGATGCTTGATAATCGGAATCCACAGCGTATTGCCAATTTAAAGCGGATGGCTGATCGATTGCGGGAGGTGGATGAAGATCTGTATATCATCCTGGAACACTTTGCAGAGAACTCGGAAGAGCGTGAGCTGGAGCTTCAAGGCATGTTACTTTGGGGAAACCACAATTTCAATTACTCAGAAGGGGTGATGGGGTATAATGAGCAGAATAAATCCAATATGTCCGGTATTTATTTCAGGAACAGGCAGTTTCAGAATCCTCATCTGATCGGTTACATGGAGAGCCATGATGAGCAGTGGATGATGCACAAGGCGAGGGCGTATGGAGCCTGTACCAATGCCCCGACAGGTGGTACAGATCAGTGTGGCGGTGACGGGATGAGTGATCCGGGTTCGCACAATGTTCGTGAGCTGGATACCGCATTACAGCGCATGAAATTGGCCGGAGCTTTCTTTTTCACCATACCGGGCCCCAAGATGCTATGGCAGTTTGGGGAGCTTGGTTATGGTTGGAATGACGGAGAATGTCTAAAACCGGGAGATGGCAGCAACGGGGATTGCAGGCCTCAGGACCCCGGTCGAACCGCAGAGAAACCGGTCCGCTGGGATTATTATGACGATGAGAATCGTTACCGATTGTACAGGTCATGGGGAGAACTGGCCCGGTTAAGAGGCAGCAGTCCGGTATTTACCAGCCGTGAGACCGATTTTTCATCCGAGCTGAGAGGGAACACAAAGTGGATCACCATGCGTCATGAAGATATGGAAGTGGTGATTGTCGGTAATTTTGGTGTGGACAGGCACGAAGTAACAGTTGATTTCCCGGCTGGAGGCAACTGGTTTGAGTTTGTAACCGGTACTACAGAGGAATTTGCAGCAACGGCTGTCGATTTTACCCTGGCACCGGCCGAATTCCGGATCTATACATCACGCCAGATTGAACCGGCAGAGTCAAAAGTCTTTTTTGAGGTTGGGAAAGATGGATTTGCCGATATCCCCGATTTTTTTGACCTGAAGGTGAACTATCCAAACCCATTCAATACGATAACCAATCTGACATATCAAGTGCCACGGGAAGCAGGGGTGACGATTCAGGTTTATGATATTCTGGGAAGGTTGGTTCAAACTTTGGTTCAGGAGGATTCGCACGCACCCGGTGAGTATATCGTGGAATTTGACGGAAGGCCGCTAAGCAGCGGTGTTTATCTGGCAAGGCTGGTGAGTGGCAGACATTCTATTGTCCAAAAAATGACATTGGTGAGATAAGAATGGGTGCAGGTGTCTTGAACAAAAGATGTTACTGAAAAGATGAGGATGGATCAGTGATTTTCTGGCAGAAGTGATGGTAAGAGTATTATTACATGATTTTGATTATTGAGTATCTGCAAATGTTGGAATAAGAAAAAAGGCCCGCAAACAAGCGAGCCTTTTTTGATTGATTGTTGATTGTACTATGAAAGATACCGGTTAATTATAACCGGGATTTTGTTGCAGCAGAGGAACACCATCCACGTTACTCAGGTCAATCTGACGCTGCGGTATCGGGAAGTATTCGTGTCTGCCAGATCTGTATTGTCCTTCGTTCAAATAAGAAGTCGGAAATAAGGCACCTTCATAAGACATGAATGCATTGATCGTATTCTCTGCGATTCCCCATCTGTTGAGGTCAAAGAAACGATGCCCTTCCAGTGCAAGTTCCAGTTTTCTTTCAAACCGGACGATATCTCTTGCATT
>JBJHCX010000187.1:0-3162 GCA_050486245.1 Rhodohalobacter sp. | reverse complement strand
AGTTTTTTAGATTCTAATAAGACGTTGACCATCAAAGATGTAGAACCCAGAGTTCAAAAAATTGTGAATGCTTTGGAAAAACGCTTTGGAGCAAAACTTCGATCTTAGCAGCTAACCCTATGGCGATCAGTGAAATTCAAAAAGAGACGTTTCAAAGTTTACTGGAACAGATCCGTACGGAAGTGAATACGCTGAAGAAGAGAAACAAGGAGCTGGGCCGGGAGAACCTGAAACTGAAGGCGAAGCTGGATGAGATCCAGAAGGAGCAGACCGACATCTTCTCCTCGATCAGTGAATCGGAACGGATCGCGATGCGCCACAAGGTGAACGGATTGATTGAAAAGATTGACAAACACCTCGGAGAGTGAACCGGATATGCAGTCGATTAAAGTAAATATCATGGGGAAGCAGATTCCCCTGAAAGTTGAGGAGAGCGAGGTGGAGAACACCCGCCGCATTGCCCAGTTTGTGGATGAGAAGTTTCGCATCTATCGCAATCAACTGTCAAATCAGCCCGATTCGACCGTTATGATCCTGGCCTGCCTCAATATTGCCGAAGAGCTTTTTGAGCTGCGAGCCCTGGCACAGCAATCCCAAAACCGCGAATCGGATCTGATGGAGCAGATCAACGGAGAGCTGGAGAAGTTTATCAAGGAGATCTCATAAAAACGGGCCGGCCGGCAAAATCTTTCCCCCCGCTGCTGCGTTTAGATAATCAGACACCTGCCATGATTCATTTCCATACCCCTGCCTGAATGTACAAAGGAGAACGTTTTAACAGCATTACCCACCTCATCGGTGCGATCGGCGCCCTCTTCGGGCTCATCCTTCTGTTGATGATCTCGTTCGGGGATGGAAATCCCTGGAAGATCGTCTCATTTGCCATCTACGGGGGCACGCTTGTCACCCTCTACCTCTTCTCCACCCTCTATCACAGTTTCAGGGGACGCTGGAAGAAGATCTTTCAAAAATTTGACCACATTTCGATCTACCTGCTCATCGCCGGCACCTACACCCCGTTTACGATGCTGGTGCTGCCCGGCGATGTGGGCTGGACGATCTTTGCGGTGATCTGGGGACTGGCGATGATCGGCATTGTGATCGACCTGCTGCCGCAAAAAGGCCACCGCATCCTGCCGCTGGTCATCTATCTGCTGATGGGATGGCTGGTGGTAGTGGTGATGGAGCCGCTCATGCACAACCTCTCCCTCACCGGCTTTCAGTGGCTTGCCGCCGGCGGACTCTTCTACACCATGGGAGTCCTCTTCTACGCACTGAGCAACCAGCACCGCCTTGCCCACGGCATCTGGCACCTCTTCGTCCTGGCCGGCAGCGTGAGCCACTTCATCACCGTCGCAGCGTATCTTTGACAGTGATCAGTGTCAACAGTGTACAGTGTCAACAGTTTTTCAGTGATCAGTGAACAGGCAAAAGGCAAAAGGCAAAAGGCAAAATTTCAAGCACCAAATTCCAAACCGACATCTAAAATCTGTTGGCACTGTTGGCACTGATCACTGTACACTGCAAAGAGGGGTTTATTCCATCTTGCAAAAAACGTATCATCCTACTCGTCAGATTGACATGTATTGAATGAACCAGAAACTGCAGATGTCCAAGCCGTTTAAGATCTTTTTTATTGCGGATATTGTCGGGGAGCCCGGGCTCAATATCCTGGAAACGATGTTTCCGCCGCTACGGGAGAAGTATCAGCCCGATTTTATCATTGCCAACGCTGAAAACTCGCATGAGGGACGCGGGGTAAACCGCGATATCGTCCAGCGCCTTTACGACCTGCAGGTGGATGTGATCACCGGCGGGAACCACTCGTTCGACAAGTGGAAGATCTTCTCCTATATGAAGACCGACTCCAGCCTGCTGCGTCCGCTGAACTACCCCAAAGGCAACGCCGGGTACGGCTATGGGGTCTACGAGGCGAAAAAAGGGGGCCTCAAGGTGGGCGTGCTCAACCTGCAGGGCCGCACCTTTATGCCACAGATTGACGATCCCTTTGCGACCTCAGACTGGGCCCTGGAGAAGATCCGGGAGGAGACCGACATTATCTTTGTCGATTTTCACGCAGAGGCCACGGCCGAAAAGATGGCCTATGCGTGGACGGTCGACGGACAGGTTTCGGCCGTGGTGGGCACTCACACCCATACGCCGACCAACGATGCGCGCATCCTCCCCAACGGAACCGGATTTCTGACCGATGCCGGCATGACCGGACCGTTCGACTCGGTCATCGGAATGGAGAAAAAAACCTCCATCAACCGCTTCAGGCTGGGCACACCGCAGCGTTACAAAATTGCGGCAGACGACAACCGGATCTGCGGCGTTTCACTGGAGATCGATCCCTCAACCGGAAAATGCCGATCGATTGAACCGGTCATTTTCCCCGAATTTAACAATAAAGCAGAATGAAGACAGCGCACTCCCCGGTTTTACGATGTGAAAATCTCCACAAAACGTTTAAATCCGAGTCGGGTCCCGACGACCTCCATATCCTTCGGGGCGTTGATCTCTCTGTGCAACAGGCTGAGATCGTCTCGATCATTGGCTCGAGCGGAAGCGGAAAAAGCACGCTGCTGCATATCCTTGGCGGACTCGACCGGCCCACAGATGGCGATGTCTTCTGGGATGAGACCTCCATCTACAGCCACAAGCCCGACAAGCTGGCCGACCTTCGGAACCGCAATGTGGGCTTTGTCTTTCAGTTTCACCATCTGCTGCCCGAATTCACGGCAGCGGAGAATGTGATGATGCCGGCCCTGATTCGCAACGAAAACAAAAAAACGGCCGAAGAGCGTGCAGCCGGGCTGCTGGGTCGCTTCGGGCTCTCAGACAGGCTCCAGCATCGTCCCTCGCAGCTCTCGGGCGGCGAGCAGCAGCGCGTTTCGATGGCGCGGGCCCTGATGAACAACCCCTCGATGATCCTGGCCGATGAGCCGACCGGCAACCTCGACGAGAAGAACACCGAGACCATTCTGGAGCTGCTCTTTGAGCTGAGGGATACGGAGAACGTATCACTCATCCTGATCACGCACGAAAAAGAGATCGCCCAGCGGTGCGATACGCTCTATTCACTGCACCAGGGAGTGCTCGACAAGGTAAAATGACCCTCATTTTACTTGGTTAAAAGTAGAAACAATCATACCTTTACAG
>JBJHCX010000186.1:0-3171 GCA_050486245.1 Rhodohalobacter sp. | reverse complement strand
ATATCCGCATTATCCGCGGGCTCTCGGTCAGCCTCTCCGGCAGATACCGGCTGATCAACGACCAGCTTGCACTGGAAGGGGCTGTCGACCCGAACGATCCGGAAAATATCATCAGCGGCGGCCAGCGGCCTACATCCTACGACTACAGCATCTCGTTTGGATTGTCATACACCTTCGGATCGATCTACAACAACATTGTGAATCCGCGATTCTGATATCGCGGTTATACTTTCCGCAACATTGTTTGTATCTTTGGGGTTATGAAGAATTTGAAGCAAACCCCCTCCAAAAAAGACCTGAAATCCCTCAATTCAGACGACCTGGCCGAGTTTCTTGAGGGACTTGGACTTGCCAGCTATCGGTCTGACCAGGTCTACCAGTGGCTCTATCAGAAAGGAGCCTCCACATTTGATGAGATGACCAATCTCTCAAAAGATTTACGCTCCAAACTGGATGAGCTGGCTGAAATCAGCCGCATGACCGTCTTCAGCAGACAGGAGTCGAAAGACGGTACCATGAAATTCCTCTTCCAGCTTGACGATCCGAACGATTACAAGGTGGAGGCGGTGCTTATTCCCGACTTTTATGATGATGGCGTGGCCAACCGCCTAACCGTCTGTGTCTCTTCGCAGGTGGGATGTATGTTCGGATGTTCTTTCTGCGCCACCGGCAAGATGGGGTACTTCCGAAGCCTGACCCACGGCGAGATCGTAGACCAGGTTCAGATCATCAATGAGATTGCAGAAGAGCGATATGGCAAGAAAATCACCAATATCGTTTATATGGGAATGGGGGAACCGCTGCACAACTACAAGGCGGTTGTCGAGTCGGCCCGCATCATCTCCAACCCATTGGGAATCGACCTCTCTCCCCGCAGAATTACCGTCTCAACGGTTGGCCTGACCAAACAGATCAAGCAGCTCGCTGACGAAGAGACCGGCGTTAATCTTGCCATCTCACTCCATGCAGCCGATGATGAGAAGCGCAACAAAATCATGCCGATCAATGAGTCGCTGAACCTGGAGCAGCTTGAAGAGGCGGTGAAGTACTATTTCATGCAAACGCAGAAACCGCTCACCTATGAATACCTGCTGTTTGATGAGTTTAACGACACCCCTCAGGATGCACACAACCTGATCAAGATCGCCCAGTGGGTCCCCTCAAAGGTGAACATCATCATGTACAACAATGTGGCCGGAGTCGCCCTCAGGCGCGCACGGGAGGAGAGGCTCAACAAGTTTATGAAGACACTGACAAATGCCGGAGTCACCGCTACGGTGCGCAGAAGCCGGGGCGACGACATCGACGCAGGCTGCGGACAGCTCGCCATTCGTGAAGGCCAGAAAAAAGGCAAAAGCCTGGTGAAGTAAGGTTCCAGGTTCCAGGGCTTTACAGTGTACAGTGGTCAGTGTCAACAGTGGAGAAACGTGAAACGCCAAACGTGAAACATTGATGGATGGCTTGGAATTTGGCGCCTCTGCCTTCTGCCTTCTGCCTTCTAATGGATCAAATTAAACATCCTGTCCAGCCTTGGGAACCATCGCTCACCGTCCCATGAGAAGTAGATGATGCCGGCCTTGCCAATCACATGGTCGTCGGGCACAAAGCCCCAGTAGCGGCTGTCTTCACTGTCGTCACGGTTATCGCCCATCATGAAGTAGTAATCCTGCTGAATGGTATAGCGATTCGTCTCCTCGCCGTTGATCACAAAGCGATCGCCATCTTTTTGGACGGAGTTTCGCTCATACCGCTCCAGAATATCCTGGTACAGATGCCAGTTTTCATCAGACAGTTCGATAACCTGTCCCGCATAGGGCACGGTAAACTCCTCCATGTTGTCATGGTTGACAAATCCTCTTGAGAAGTTGAACGGCCGGCGGCTGAACTCATCAAAATCTTCGGGCAGGGTGAAAAATTCAACGCTCTCCACTTCAGACCACTGCTGCATCTGCTCGGCCAGCGACGGGGTCATGTTGATAATATTGACACCGTTGTTTGACTGGAGCATCGACCCGCCCGCATCCCTGACTTTCGACGGGCTGAGGCGTATCCGCTCACGGGTACGCACCCTGTAGTTGTACATCAGGGTTTCGAACCTCTCAGACTCCTCACCGTTCACATAGAGAATCTTGTTTTCAATACGGAGGCGGTCGCCGGGCATTCCCACGGCCCGCTTGATATAGTTCGTTTTGGTTGAGATCGGGCCGATGTCGATCGGGTAGTTAAAGACCACAATGTCGTTGCGGTCCATCTCCGAATAGCCCGGAATGCGAAACCAGGGAACATTGACGCCCGGCATGTAGATATCGGTAAAGGGCACCGACAGGGTCATCGGCGTGCGCGGACCGTACGCCAGTTTGGTCACAATCAGGAAGTCTCCCGTAAGCAGGGTTTTCTCCATACTCGGGGTGGGAATCCGGTATGCGCCAAAGAAAAAGGTTCGCAAAATGATTGCCGCAATAGCTGCCCACAAAAAGGCATCGAGCCACTCGCGTGCCCAGTGTTTAGCCTTTATGTCGTTTGGATTTTCTTTTTTGTCTGATTCTTTTCCACTCTCCCAGAACCATTTTTTCTTCTGCGAATCTTTTTTTCTTGCCAATGGAAAGTTCCTGTTAGGTTATAGGTTTGAGGGTCGGTCGATCGCTTCGTGGGTAAATTCACCATCCTTGTACTCCACGATATACCACTGATCACGTTCAGGAGAGTAAAAATAGTCGGTAAAGGAAGCAAGTTCACTGCCTTCATTCATCAGCATCCTATTCAGGGTTCGCTTCACCTGCGGCATCATATCGATAAACCGGCTGGCACCAACATAAACCAGTCCGTTTTCGAAGGGTCCGTCAAGGTCCAGGACCATGAGCGGCATCTCACCGTCTACGATAAACCAGTACTCAAACTGCACGGCATTACCGGGGCGGAAGTTTCTGCGGTTGATCAGGTCGCCGATTGTCTGAGTGGGGTCGCCAAATACGGCCTGCAGGCGTGAGCGCAGCTCAACGGTTGGCAGGCGGTCGATGGTCATTGAGTTATAGAGCCCCTGGCCAGACCAGTTAATTTCAGCAAACCGCTGCTCGAACTGGGCTCTTTCGGAGTGGTCTACCTTTCGAATATCGGGATCATCAAATTGTGCGTATGCAACAGAGCTGAGCAGTAAAAACGGGATCAGTAATA
>JBJHCX010000185.1:0-3175 GCA_050486245.1 Rhodohalobacter sp. | reverse complement strand
GGTATGGGCCAACCACGCCTGCATTGAACAGCTGGTCGATAATGCGCCCGGCACGGTTATAACCGATCTTCAGTTTGCGCTGGAGCAGTGAAACAGACCCCTGCTGATGCAGTACCACAATTTTTGCAGCTTCCCTGAAGTATTCGTCGATATCATCCAGGGGATCGGGGATGCCTCCGTTTTCATCTTCAATAACCGGAAGCTGAAAGGGCTTGTCGAAACCGCGCTGCGAACCGATAAATGAGGTAATCCGTTCAACTTCGTCTGTATCCACAAACGCATTCTGAATTCGCGTCATGCCGCCTCCGTTTGAAAAGAGCATATCGCCGCGTCCTACAAGCTGGTCGGCACCGCCGGTATCCAGAATGGTTCTGGAGTCAACCTTTGAGGCGACCTGGTATGCAATTCGTGCCGGGAAGTTCGCTTTGATGGTACCGGTAATCACATTCACTGACGGACGCTGTGTAGCCACCACCAGGTGAATGCCGATGGCACGGGCAAGCTGAGCCAGCCTTGCAATCGGCTCCTCGATCTGCTTGCCGGCAGTCATCATCAGGTCGGCCAGCTCATCGATAATCACGACAATGTAGGGCAGGTGCCGGTGCCCGAGCTCTTCATCGAGCTCACCGGTTTTATACTTCTCGTTGTACGATTTGATATCCCGGACCATGGCCATTTTGAGAAGGTCATACCGCTCGTCCATCTCCTTGGTCACACTCTCCAGGGTCTCCAGGGCTTTCGTGGTATCGGTTACAATCGGCTCCTCCGATCCGGGCAGCACCGCCAGATAGTGGTTTTGAATATTCCGATAGAGTGAAAGCTCGATCTTCTTGGGATCGATCATCACAAATTTCAGGTCATCCGGATGACACTTGTAGAGAAGGCAGGTAATGATCGTGTTGATACCGACTGATTTACCCGATCCCGTTGCACCTGCAATGAGCAGATGTGGCATTCGGGTCAGGTCGAGCATAAACACTTCATTTTCAATCGTTTTCCCGAATGCGACCGGAAGGTTGTAGTCGGTTTCTACAAACTTCTTCGTGTTGATGACCGTTTTTATGAAGACGGTTTCACGTGTACTGTTGGGCACTTCGATCCCCACCGCAGAGCGACCGGGGATGGGGGCGATGATACGCAATCCGTGTGCGGCCGTTGCCATCTTCAGGTCATTGGCATAGCTCTCGATCTTGCTGATTTTCACATCCGGAGCGGGCTCCAGTTCATACAGCGTTACCGTTGGGCCGACAATGGCATTGATCCCCAGGATTTCAATCTTGTGCCGTTTCAGCTTGTCGAGGATAATTCGCTTGTTATTCTTAATCTCTTCCAGGTCGACCTCATTTCCCTCATTGGGAGGCGCATTCAGAAGGTCGATTCCTGGAAATTTATACTTGATGACCGGCACCTCTTTCGCTTTCGTTTTGTTGACCCGGTCGAGCTCCTTTTCACTGGCCTCCTCATCACCTTCTCCGACAAAGACTGAGATCTCAACATCATCCTCCTGATCCGCTTCCTCATCTGCCTTCTTTTCCAATATGGCCCGGGGAGGTTTCTTCTCCAGCTCAGCACTCTCCTTTTTGCGCTGCTCTTCGCGCTCTTCATCCTCTTTTTGCGAACGCTCCACAATTTCATCGATGGATGCCAGGCTTTCAGGCGCCGTCTTATCCCTCTGCTCCAGCCTGCGCTGCTTTTTCTTCATCGCCTTTTCGGCCTTGCGTTGCTGCTTTATGGCAGCTTTCTCCTCTTTTCTGCGCTTCTTCTCTGCCCGCTTGGCTTCCCGTTTCGATCTCAGGTCGGTTGTCCACCCCTGTACCAGCTCAATGGTTTTCTGCAGGTCACGGTCGGCCAGGATCAGCAGCGACACGAACAGAAGGACAAATAGCAAAAAGATTGAACCCAGTCCCAGGATATTCTCCAGGATCCCGGCGACGTAGATACCTGAGTTGCCGCTCCAGGAGAGTGTATAGGCTTCAAACCGGTTATAGAACCACCCCAGAATGGTTGATGAGAGGACCATGATCCAGAGTCCGTAGGCGGCAGGCCAGCCCAGTTCAACCAGATCGTTCTGCCGAAACACGAACCATCCGAGCGATACGATCACCACGGGTACGATGATGCTGGTGTATCCGAAAAGTGTATGAACCAGCAGATGCGACAGGTATGCCCCGACAACACCCAGCCAGTTGCTGATGCGCAGTGCCGGACCCTGATCGAGCTGAAACAGGGAGCCTGAATCGAGTGATTTTACAACCGCATAGTCTGCCGGATTGTAGGATGCGATACTCAACAGCATTAAACCGGCTACGGCCATGATCAGGATGCCCAGAATTTCCATCTTCCGGGAGTAGTCAAAATTGCTGAAAAAGCCGTTCTTTTGTCTCTTTTTTCCCATATTAAATAGTAATGATTCCGTCGTGCAGCAGAGGGATCAGGTCACAAATATCTTTCTGGCTGCAATAGTCCAGGTCGTCTGTTCCCAAAATCTCTTTTAACCGTTCAGCGTGGTTGGACTGAAAAATCACCGACCTTATATCATCGGAATATTTCTCATACAACCCAAATGCAACTTTAGCACCATCTGCGGCACTGTCAGGCAGTGTGCCGCCTGTTAAGTTATAGACGATATTGCCGGCAAGCAGCATATCTTCCAGCGCCAGGCGCCCTTTCCATCCGGCACATACCAGTACAATATCGTTTTTTTCCAGTTTCAGTGCATTAGTCACTGCAGTAATATTCAGAAATGAGGCGATATAGATGGATGATGACCCAAGCGACCGTTTAATCGCCTTGGTGCCATTGGTGGTATTAAATATGAGGGTTTTCCCCTCCACACGCTCACGGGTATACTCCAAAGGTGAATTTCCGAGATCATATCCCTCTATTTTCACCCCGTCCTTTTCACCGCAGAGCAGGTAGTCGTCCGAATCTACATTTTGGGATATCTTGCTGGCCTCGCCCATATCTTCGACGGGGATGACCCCTTTGGCGCCATTCTGCATGGCCGTAACAATTGTGGAGGTTGCCCTCAGCACATCGATCACGACTACGGCCTTATTGCGCAACTCCTTCTCCTGAAACGATTGAGCGGAGAAGAAAACATCCAAATTTTTAAAACTGCTCATCTGCCTGTCTGATCTATGATTCGTGTTCCTTGCTGTGAAAATTGAAATTA
>JBJHCX010000184.1:0-3221 GCA_050486245.1 Rhodohalobacter sp. | reverse complement strand
AGCGCGTTTGCGTGCGACTGATAGTAGTCGGCAAGCAGGTCTGCACGGCGGTCGGATGAGAGCTGGATCATCGCTTTCATGGCCGTATACTGCTGGAAGCCTGCCTGGTAGAGTGTTCTGACGGTGCCGTCTGAGAGCTGCCAGGCAAAGCCGCGCGAAGATCCCTGCTCATAGAGCATACCCACAGCACCCTGATACGTCATATAGGAGGTGAAATAGGCCGGATAGAAAAAGTTGAAAATTTCGCGCTTCGTATACTCAACATGTTCGCGGTCAAAGGCATCGGCGTGTGCCCGTCCATACTCTTCAAACCATTTTGTGGCATACTCCGGGAAGTAGGGTGAAAACGGTCCGGTGGGCGGATCTACATAGAACTCACGCTCCGAGCCCATCTCGTGGGCGTCAACACCGGCCTGCGGACGCCACTCCTGCAAAAGGGCCGCGCGGTTCCGGGTCTCCGGATGCGTGTGTGCAAACCAGTCACGGTTCAGGTCAAAATAGTAGTGTCCGGTACGGAACTTGAGCCCCTGCCATCCGGTAAAGTCGTTCGACCAGTCGGCCGGATCGGAGTGGGCGGTGCGTCCCCGGTGCTGATGGTTAAATTGGGCAAAGGTGTCGCGGCCGTCAGAGTTGATGACCGGATCGAGAATGATCACCGTATTGTTCAGGATCTCCATTACCTCGGGCGAGTTGGAGGTTGTCAGGTATTCCAGGGTCATCAGCACCCCTTCGGTACCCGAGAGCTCAAAGCCGTGGATCGAGCCGCCGATATAGAGTATCGCGGGCTGGGATGTGATGATCTGTTCGGCCTCGCTGCGTGAGGTGGTGCGGGGATCGTTCAGGCGCTGTGCATTCTGCTTGATCTCCCCAATGCGAGCGTGGTTGTCGGGTGAGGTGACAATGGCGGCAACCTGCCTTCGGTTGTCGTATGTCGTTCCGATCGGCTGCAGGGCTACCCGGTCGGATGCCTCTTCCAGATGGTTCAGGTAGTCAAGGATCTGGTGGCTGAGTGTAATTCGGTCGCCAAAAGCGTGCCCGGTCACCTCTTCAAAGGTCTGAACCTGGGCGAGCGCCGGCTGAATTCCAATCAGCAACATGAATAAAAAAGCCGGTAGATATTGTGGTTTCATAAGGGTGAGTATTTTGTAGTGTAGAGGTTTAGCGAATCAGGTTGGTTTAAATATGAACAAATAACATTTAAATGCAATGACCGTTTAAGGTTTGTATATTTAGGGCTCTTTGAATTTTAGCACTTTCTACACACTTGTATGAATAATATTCGCAATTTTTGCATTATCGCCCATATTGATCATGGAAAATCTACGCTGGCCGACCGGCTGCTTGAACGCACCGGCACCATCAGTGAAAGAGAGATGCAGGCGCAGATACTGGATGACATGGACCTGGAGCGCGAGCGGGGCATCACCATTAAAAGCCATGCGATCCGAATGGATTACAAACGCCCGAGCGGTGAGGTCTATACCTTTAACCTGATCGATACGCCGGGCCACGTTGATTTTGCGTATGAGGTGTCGCGTGCACTGAAAGCGTGTGAGGGCGCACTGCTGGTTGTAGATGCTGCACAGGGTATTGAGGCGCAGACGATATCGAATTTGTACCAGGCGATCGACCAGGGGCTGGAGATCGTTCCAGTGCTGAACAAGATTGACCTTCCCGGCGCCGATCCCGAGGGTGTGGGCCAGCAGGTAGTCGATTTGATTGGCTGTGATCACGATGAAATACTGCATGTTTCCGGAAAAACGGGGGAAGGGGTTGAGGACCTTCTCGAAGCGATTGTTGAGCGGGTTCCGGGTCCCTCAAGAGATGAGGAGAAGCCGCTGAAAGCGCTGATTTTTGACTCCATTTTCAACACCTATCGCGGCTCAATTGCCTATGTAAGGGTGATGGAGGGGGTGCTGAGGAAAGGAGATCCGATCTATTTTATGGCCACCGGCAAAGAGTATGATGCCGAGGAGATCGGCTATTTGAAACTCAAAAAAGAACCCACCAATGAGCTCAGGGCCGGCGAGGTCGGGTATGTGATCGGGAGCGTGAAATCGCTTCAGGATGCCAAGGTGGGTGATACGATTACCCATCAGAAGCGCCGTGCAGAGAGTGCAGTGCCGGGCTATAAAGACGTGAAGCCGATGGTGTTCAGTGGTATTTTCCCGACCAGTTCCGAAGATTTTGAAGATTTGCGTGCCGCACTGGAGAAACTGCAGCTGAATGATGCCTCTCTGACCTATCAGCCCGAGACCTCAAAGGCACTCGGGTTTGGTTTCCGGGCCGGGTTTTTGGGGATGCTGCATATGGAAATTGTACAGGAGAGGCTCGACCGTGAATTTGATATCGATATCATCACCACCGTGCCGAACGTTCAGTATGAGGTGGATACCGAAGAGGGAGCCCGTATAAAAGTAGACAATCCGAGTGAGATGCCCGATGCCGGAAAGGTGGAGACGGTATGGGAGCCCTACATCAAGGCAAGCATCATCACGCCGGCCGAATTCATTGGCCCGATCATGTCATTGTGCCAGGATCGGCGGGGAGTTTATGTCAATCAGCACTTCATGCAAAATAATCGGGTCGAAATAACGTATGAACTTCCGATGGCCGAAGTGGTATTTGACTTTTATGACCGGCTGAAGAGCGGTACCCGAGGGTACGCATCACTGGATTATGAATTTCTCGAATACCGAAAAGGCGATCTGGTGCGTTTGGATATTCTGCTGAATGGTGAACCGGTCGATGCCCTTTCATCTATTGCACATCGTGATAAAGCCTACTACCAGGGCCGCAAGGTGTGTGCAAAGCTGAAAGAGCTGATACCGCGCCAGCAGTTTGAAGTTGCCGTTCAGGCGGCAATCGGCTCACGCGTGATTGCACGAGATACCATTCGCGCACTGCGAAAAGATGTCACGGCCAAATGTTACGGCGGCGACATCAGCCGTAAATGTAAACTGATTGAGAAACAGAAAGAAGGAAAGAAGCGGATGAAACAGGTGGGTTCTGTGGATATACCCCAGGAAGCCTTCCTCGCCGTTCTCTCCATGGATGATGAAGATTAACCGAAGTTACCCTATGAAAAAACTATTATTACTGATCCCGTTTTTACTGCTCAGCTCTGTTGCATACGCACAATTTGATGATCCCGATATTCGAAAGGTAGACCACTCCGAAAGAGCCCAGTTCGAGCAGCGGTTTGCTGAAATTAACTGGTC
>JBJHCX010000183.1:0-3267 GCA_050486245.1 Rhodohalobacter sp. | reverse complement strand
ATGTGTGTCCGATGTTCTTCCAGCAGGGAACCGGCAATTCATTGAATCTGACGATGCAAAATGCCGGATTTACAGCGATAGAGACCGACCGGTTTCAAACCATTCTTCACTATTCCAATCCTGATGATGCGATTATGGCTGCTTTTTCCGGCGGACCCGTTGCCCTGGCATACAACAAGTTTGACCAGAAAACCAAGACGGAATCGCATCTGGAGTACCTGGAGTCGATAGAGCCCTATCGCAAAGGAGACCGATTTGAAATACCCGGTGAGTTTGTCGTGGCATCGGGCCGCAAACCTCTCACCCCGGCATAGAGTTTTCACTTGAACGGATCGATTCAATTCGTTTCATAACCGGCGGATGTGAGTAGTTCAGAAACACATAAAACGGATGCGGGGTGAGGTTGCTGAGGTTATCTTTAGAAAGCTTCTTCAATACGCTGATCATCTCCTCCGCATTGTCAATCGTTTCTGCGGCAAAGCGATCGGCCTCATATTCATGTTTACGGCTCAAAGCCTGCATAGCGACACCCAATACTGTTTCAACCGGTGAGTATAGCAGCCCAAAAAAGAGCAATCCGGCATATACGCTCATCTGTTCCATAAAAAATGCATCAAACAGTGCAGGCACCTGGAGAAAGACCGAGAGGAGTGCAAACATGATACCGGTGTGCAGAATCGATATCGTCATATTTTTGACGATGTGCTTCTTTTTATAATGCCCGATCTCATGGGCCAGCACGGCAACCAGTTCTTCTGTGGTATGATTTTCGATGAGTGTATCAAAAAGTGCGATGCGCTTATTCTTCCCAAAGCCGGTAAAAAAGGCGTTCGATTTGGACGACCGTTTGGAGCCATCCATGACATAAATTCCCTGAAGCGGAAAATTGACTTCCTGAGCATACTCTTCAATGGCCTGTCTCAGCTCACCCTCCTCCAGGGGTTCAAATTTATTAAAGAGGGGCATGATCCAGGTGGGTGCAACATACTGCATCACCAGTGAAAACGCCGTCACGGCAAGCCAGGCCCACACCCACGCAAACGGGCCGCCATACTCAAAAAATGCAATGATACCTGCCAGCAGGGGTCCGCCGATGATCACTGACAGAGCCAGGCCCTTGATCCTGTCCATCGCAAAGACTTTTGGAGTGGTTTTATTAAACCCGAACCTCTCTTCAATGACAAAGGTAGAGTAGATAGAAAACGGCATTGAGATGAGCATTTTGGCGATGATCAGCGCGCCGATGAAGATGAGTCCGGTTCCAATCACACCCAATTCAAACCCGCGGGCCCACTCATCCAGCCAGTTGAATCCGCCTGCAAACCAAAATACAAGCAGCAGAAGCAGATCGAAAGTGCCGGTTAAAAATCCAAACCGGGTATTCACCCGGGTATATTCCTGCGATCTGGCATACGTCTCTTGATCATAGGTATCCTGAAATTCAACCGGCAACTCTTTTGTCAGGGCTTTCAGGTTTAACCTGTTCGCCGTAATACCCAGTATAAAATCTATCAGAATGGCTGCCAGGATAATGATGATGAAAATATTCATGCCGTAAAGTAATCGTGAATGGGGGTTAAGTGGTTTCTTCCGATTCGATCGGACAAGATAAAAGTTTCCGCTCACAGTCGTAACTAAATTAAATGATGCCCTCTGATTCACTCATCGCGACAAGCCTCCCGGCAATTTGAAACCCTTTGCTTTCACCCGGCTTTTTTCTATATTTAGTTTAACATTGAACTATTTACCTCATACGACTGTTCTGAAGTCAACTGAACGATAAGAAAGAGCAAAAAACCATGGAAACCGAAGCGATAAAAGGGTTGCATCACATCACGGCCGTATCCGGGCCGCCCCAGGAGAATTTCAATTTTTATCGAAACACGCTGGGATTGCGGTTTATCAAAAAGACGATCAATTTTGATGACCCGTTTACCTACCACCTCTACTACGGAAATTACCACGCCACTCCGGGCAGTGCCATCACTTTTTTCCCGTGGCAGCATGTTGCTGACGGACAGCCCAACACCGGCGAAGCTACCCGTGTGCAGTATGCAGTGCCTTCAGACAGCCTGAATTTTTGGCAAGACCGGCTTCAAAAACTGGGTGTCGAAGTTGAGAAAACCGAAATGAAGTTTGGATTTCAGCATCTGATGTTTACCGACAATGACGGCATGAGGGTCGGGCTGGTTGGCGATCCTGTTATTGACAATACAGAGACCCGGGGATATGGCGGCGTGCCGGATAACGATGCGATTCGCGGATTTTTTGGCACAACGCTGAGCCTTTCGGATACCGGGCGGACCGGTGAGCTGCTTCGTGAGTTTGGGTGGAAAGCCGAAGGGGAAGAAAATGGGATCGAACGTTTTTCTTCGGAACCTGACAATCATCTCGGACGTTATGTAGACCTTGTAAAAGAACCCGGCTTGAACGGACGCTTCGGAAAAGGATCCATCCACCATATCGCATTCCGGGTTCCGAACGATGAGGTCCAGGAAAAATGGCGTGAGAAAATACGCCAGATGGGTTTTGACATCACACCGGTTCGCAATCGTGATTATTTCCGGTCAATCTACTTTAGAGAACCCGGCGGCGTGCTTTTTGAAATAGCAACAGATATTCCGGGATTTGATGCAGACGAACCATTTGACCAGCTTGGGCAGACTCTGAAGATTCCAACCTGGTATGAGAAGCACCGCGATGAAATTGAATCCCGATTACCGGAATTAAAGACAGACTAAACGAATTCTGAAACTAACATTTACCCTTTAAACTGACGAGTTATCATGTATCGCGCAACAAAAGAGAATCCTATTCAGGGTCCGCATCAAATGACCCGGCCGGCCCGAAGCGGCACCTCGCCCGACCAGGCCAGCGGAGCCATTATCATGGTTCATGGCCGTGGTGCTACCGCTGAAAGCATCCTGACGCTGGCAAATGAACTCAACACCGAAGGGATGCATTTGGCTGCTCCCCAGGCAAGCGGACACACCTGGTATCCCTACTCATTTTTGATGCCCAGTGAGCAAAATGAACCCGGAATATCCTCCGGGCTGCAGGCTATTGAGGATCTGACCCTTGAGCTGGAAGAAGCCGGCATCGCCCGAAGCCAAATAATCATTCTGGGATTTTCACAGGGGGCCTGCCTGGCATCCGAGTTTGTTGCCCGTCACCCGGCACGATATGGCGGGCTGATCGCATTCAGCGGCGGACTGATTGGCGAAAGTGTTGATCCGGGCCGCTACTCCGGCTCACTGGATGGCACGC
>JBJHCX010000182.1:0-3286 GCA_050486245.1 Rhodohalobacter sp. | reverse complement strand
GCTGATCTGAGCGACTATCACGCCGATAAATTCCGCCATATTTCCGATCGTCCGGCCTGGTCGGTCGATGCAGGCGATTCCACCATCCGTGAGGCGCTGAAGGGACAACTCGTTGCCGTGGCTTACGATCGAAACGGAGTTCCGGTTCAGGCAACCCGCATCCAGACACACGGTGTCATCGACGACCTCTACACCTACAACGGGGAACTCGGACCGATATACAGTGACAACGGCATTACCCTGAAACTCTGGGCCCCCACCGCACAGGAGATTTCGCTATCTGTCTACAACTCTGACAAAGAGAGGATAGAGAGAGCCGAGCCTGCAGAATACAACTCCCAAACCGGGGTCTGGACGTTTGAAGGCCCTGCAGAGTGGGATCGACAATTTTACCGGTTCAACATCCGGGTGTTCCATCCGGAAGACCCTCAGGTCAATGAATTCACCGTCACCGACCCCTATTCGGTAAGCCTGTCGACCGGCAGCCAGTTTAGCCAGTTTGTCAACCTCTCGGATGCTGATCTGAAACCTGACGGGTGGGACGAGCTAAGGAAACAGCTCCCTTTTCCAACCGACATCACCCTCTATGAAGCTCACATGAGGGATTTCAGCGTCATCGACTCATCCATCCCCAAAGAGCACCGGGGTACATACATGGCGTTCACCCATACCGGGCAGAACGGGACAACCCTGTCTGACGGAATGCGCCATCTGAAAGAGCTGGCCGAAGCGGGGCTGACACACCTGCACCTGCTCCCGATCAATGACATCGCCTCTATCATAGAAGAGACTGATCAGCGGGTTGACCTTCACCACCCCTTCAGCCGGATTTGTGAAAAGATCGGTACCGGCGGCGGACTCGCTGAAGATTGCGCAACCTATGGTGACACACCCATTTGGGATGTCTTCAGAGAGCTTGCAGAGGAAGATCCGGCTACCCTGGAGATTCAGCGGATCTACCGGGCTCCGGTACACGAAAACAAACTGGCCGATTACGACGCCTTCAACTGGGGGTACGATCCGTTTCATTTCAACACCCCTCAAGGCAGCTATTCGACCGATCCCGAGGGTGTTCAGCGAATCATCGAAACCCGAAAAATGGTTCAGGGTCTGAACGATATCGGACTGAATATCGTCGTCGATGTAGTCTACAATCACACCCACGCAACCGGATCTTCCCAATTCTCCGTACTTGACAAGGTGGTGCCCGACTACTACCACCGCCTTGATGCCGACAGCGGCGAGGTGGAGACCTCTACCTGCTGCCCCAATACCGCAGCCGAATTTAACATGATGGAGAAGCTGATCATCGACTCGATCGTATTGTGGGCCAAAGAGTACAAAATTGACTCCTTCCGGTTCGATTTGATGGGCCACCACCCCCGCTACGTGATGGAGCGTGTGCAGGACGCCCTTGCAGAGCTCACGCTTGAAGAGGATGGAGTGGATGGAGAAAATATCTATATCTACGGCGAAGGGTGGAACTTCGGCGAAGTTGCCGACAACCGGATCTTTGACCAGGCCACCCAGTTTATGACCGGAGGAACCGGAATCGGGCACTTTAACGACCGCAGCCGCGACGGTATCAGAGGGGGCAACTTTACCAACAACCGCCGGGCACAGGGCTTCACCAACGGACGATATCTGTTCCCCAATGAGGATGCCGGAGATCCGGATGAAGATCTTGCCGTACTGCTGGATCACGCCGATCGCATTCGGGTAGGGATGACGGGAAACCTGGCACACTACCCGTATATCAACCGCTTCGGTGAGCAGGCTAAAGGCGGCGATGAAATGATCGGCTATGCATACCTGCCACAGGAGTCGGTCAACTATATCGACAAACATGACAATGAAACCCTCTGGGATAATACCCAGTCTAAACTGCCCCACGACCTGCAGATGGATGATAGGGTTCGTGTTCACCTGCTCAGCCAGGCAATGATCAACCTGGGACAGGGCGTGCCGTTTCACCAGCTGGGATCGGATATCCTGCGATCCAAATCGATGGACCGCAACAGCTATGACTCGGGCGACTGGTTCAATGCCGTCGATTTCACCCTTGAAACCAGCAACTGGGCAATCGGTCTGCCGCCGGGCTGGGACAACGCTGACCTGTGGGAAGGGCAGAAACCGTTTCTGACCAATCCCAATATCGATATCCGGAAAGAGCATATGGAGCTCGCCTCCCGCCTCTTCCGCGAACAGCTCGAAATACGGTACAGCTCCCCCCTGTTCAGGCTTCGAACGGCTGAAGAGGTCAACCGGAGGGTCACCTTTCACAACACCGGCCCCGATCAGACTCCCGGCATTCTGGCCATCACCTATTCTGACGGAAAATGTGCAGGCAGTCCGCTCGACGAGCAGTGGGACGGAGTTGCTCTCATCTTTAACAGCAGCCTGGAAACTCAATCCTTTGAACTGGGTATTGACGGGTTGAAACTGCATCCTGTACAACAGAGAGGAACTGATGATCAGGTTTCATCAGCCAACGTTCAAAATGGTGTGATTACCCTGCCGGGACTTACGTATGCAGTCTTTGTTAAAGAGCAGAATGGAGAACAGGGCGAATTTGTATGCAATCCGCTGTGGGATTGATCTTACCCAATTATCGCAGGGGAATTTTTCTGCTGATTCCTAATCCTGCTGTCAGGTTGTGCATACGGCCTGACAGATGGGCTAAATCACCAATGAGGACCTGGTTCAATCAGTTCACACTGCTAAAACGCCAGATAAAATTGAGCCTGACAGTGCGGGTTCGCCACCTCGATTCATCCTCGCTATAAAAGTTTGGCTCTTCAATAATGGTTGTTCGGCCTCGGGTGTTCAGCAGATCCTGTCCGCTAAGCGAAAGTGTCGCATCACCATCGAACAGATTCAGGGAAAGCCCCGAATTGACCCCGTAAGAAGAACCTCTGCGGCCTTGTGTTGTGGTTCGGGGACCACTGTACCGAAAGGTTGATTGCAGCCGCAACCCATCCACGACCTCCCACTGCATTCTCATCCGGCCGAAGAAGACCGTTGATGATCGCTCAAATACCTGATTCTGATAGGTGCCATCGGTTTCAGACCAGTAGTAGTTGGCACTTGCACGCATTCTGACGGAATCGAACAGCCGCTGGCTTAATGCCAGTTCACCACCCCAATTTGACTGGGTATAGAGATTGACCGGAAATCGCCGGGTCACCCCGTCCGGATCGAGCTCAGTAATTCGTTCAACCACACCTGTCCGATATCGGTGATAGGCACTCGTTGAGAGTGAACCTGAACTCCACAGACGAAGGTA
>JBJHCX010000180.1:0-3346 GCA_050486245.1 Rhodohalobacter sp. | reverse complement strand
TTGTCTGTCTCTAGCATAGCTTGACCACAAACCGAACAAGCTATGAACCTACGAAAACTTCGAAAAAACCGACAATTTAGCGAACAGATTCGACGCAAAGCCGTTGATGAGTTTCGCTCTGGTAAGTTTACTGCAAAGGAGCTGTCAGAATTGTATCATTGTGCAGAACAAACGATCTATAATTGGATCTATAAATATTCACCGGGTGATTCACCAAAAGTTAACGTTGTCGAAATGTCGAAAAGCGCCGATCAAAAACTTAAGGACCTGCAAAACAAAATCGCCGAACTCGAACAAGCCCTGGGCCGCAAACAGATCCAGTTGGACTTCTATGATAAGATGGCTGAACTGGCCAAAGAAGAGTATAACATTGACTTAAAAAAAAACTCTTCTACCGGGTCATCGAGTGGTTCCGGGAGCACCGAGCTATGATTGGCTATAGTTTGAACGAGCTTTATGAGGCCATGGAGATCACCAAACAGGGTGTCTGGGATCACTTTCGCCGCGAACAGGCTGAACTGGCTTTGATCCAAAAGGTCATGGGCCAGGTGGACCAGCGCCGCAGCAAGAACCCGGGAGAAGGCCTGGAGAAGATGTACTGGAATATTGAGCCTGAAGGAATAGGGCGGGATAAGTTCTGCCGGATTTTTAAACAGCTGGGCTATGGGATCCGGCCTACAAAGAACCCTGTACGAACCACAATAGCGGCCCATAAGGTGTTTAAAAATGTGATTGAAGGGCGAGTTGTGACCGGACCAAATCAGGTCTGGCAAAGCGATATCACCTACATCAAGATTGGAGATCGTTTTTACTATCTGACCTTCATTATTGATGTGTACACGCGGCGTGTTACCGGCTATGCCACCAGCAAGAACCTGCGGGCGGAGGCTAATCTGAGAGCACTGAAGATGGCCTTGGAGCCATTTGGTGAGAAGCAACTCGAAGGGTTGGTCCATCACTCGGACCGTGGTAGTCAGTACACCGACGGGCGCTATCTGGCCATGCTGAGAGGCCGGGGAATCCAGATCAGTATGGGGCGTAAAGCCCAGGACAACGCGTTTGCCGAACGTATTAACGGGGTGATCAAGAACGAATACCTGATCCCGCGGTCGCTAAGTACGTTTCGACAGCTGCGCAAATATACCAAGCGGGCTGTGGCTGACTACAACACCGAACGCCATCATGGGGCACTGGGCAGGAGTGCACCGGCCGAGTACGAGCAGGCTTACTGGACATTACCTGAAGATGAGCGAACCGTTGAAGTTATACGGTCAGAAAAAACGCCGAAATTTTTGGAGGCTAGCCTCCAAAGCTCGGTCATTGACACTGCGTGTCAATATCCATATTGTGCTCTTAATCTAAACTAATAACCAATAATAACGGTCAAGCTAAATCAGGGATGGACAATTCCTACACCGTAAAACTTAGGCCGTAAACCGTAAACCTTGCGCCTTGTTTTCCCTATATTGCGGGAAGCCGTTCATCAAACCTGGCTCTTTATCATGTCGAAATTATCTGCTGAGGAGAAGTTCCTCGATCTGTCTGATTATGGGCGCGCTCCTGCGGTGGCGATCAGCCGGTTGCTGAACCGGACTCCGGTCACCCCGGTACATGTCACGTTTCTGTTTGGGCTGTGCGGGCTGTTTGCGATCTACCTGATGCTGAACGGCTACTACGCGTCGGCAGGCCTGATGCTGATCCTGAAATCGATACTCGATGCTGCCGACGGTGAACTGGCGCGGATCCGGCGTACCCCCTCCTATACCGGCCGATATCTCGATTCAGTGTTCGACATCCTCCTCAATGTTGCGATTCTCACTGCCGTCTTTCAGATCACGGGTCAGCCGCTCTGGCTGCTGATCACCGCATTTGTCGGGCTGCAGCTGCAGGGTACGCTCTACAATTTTTACTATGTGATCCTGCGTCACCGTTCGGTCGGCGGCGATAAGACCAGCAACATCTTTGAAACCACGCGTCCCACAGCCCTGCCCGGTGAACAGCAGTCGACCGTCACACTCCTCTACTACACCTACCGGTTCCTCTATTCGCTGTTCGACCGGATCATCTACCGGCTCGATCCCAATGCTCCCGGCGAGGGACGCTTTCCAAAATGGTTCATGACACTGATCTCGGTCTACGGACTCGGTTTTCAGCTGCTGCTCATGGCACTCCTGCTCGGACTGAACCGCCCAGACTGGATCCTGCCTCTCTTCGCCTGGCTCACGGTTGGGGTGGCACTTTTTATACTGATACGGCGCATTTTTTTTGAAGTGAAGAAGTAGAGAAGTGGAGAAGTGGAGAAGGTTCCCCTCCTTTCAAAGGAGGGGTTTAATCTATTGACCATAGACCTTCTGCCAACGACTTTGCTCAGTCGTCAAACATCTCTTCGAAGACCTCGAAGGATCGTTCGATGTTGTCGTTGATGGTCTCGGTGTTTCGGAAATCTTTCGGGTCGAGTACGGTGCCATCGGCTGCCAGGAACCAGGCTCCTACATCAACCGATACCACGATCGTTGAGCTCTCGCCTTCACCAATTTCGATGGGCGGCACCAGGTCGATGTCGATCTCAAAATCCTCACTCGACCGGAAGGTGAACTCTTCACCGTTGAAGATCCCTTTCACCACCACTGAGTAGCTGCCGGTCTCATCGCGGAAGTCGCGATCATCCAGTTCGATATCATCGTCGTCGGGCTTTTCAATTTCGAGCTCAAACTCGTCATAGAATCCGGCCGGAATCTCCTGGTCGATCAGTGTGACCGGGGTGCCGTCGAGCGGCAGGTTGACGATAAAGTACTCGATTTCAAAGTCACTGGTCCCGTGTGTTCCATCCAGCTCCAGTTCGTCGACAAACAGCTTGACCTCCTGAATGGAGATCGTATTTTCATGCTCCGAAGAGGCGAGGAATTTGGCATTTTCAGAATTCTGATCCACCTTCATCATCACCTGTGCCTTGGTCGGACCTTCAGGCCCTGAATCTGTTGCATCGCACGCTTTAAATATAAACCCTGCTGCAACAATCAGTGCCAGCAGGTGAATCCAAGTATTACTCATCATGTTCTCTCGTAATTTACTTCATGTTTAGGTTGTCTCACTTGAACGTTCAGGAATTCATATTGTTCCTATTGGAGTGGAGAAGTAGAGAAGGTTTACGGTGTACGTTATAGGGTGTACGTTGAAAGTCATTTTCCTACACCGTAAATCGTAGGCCGTAAACCGTGCGCCCTGCACCCAATTTCTCGGTTAATCTGTTTTTCGGTTTCTCCGTTTCTCTGTTCCCGTCAGGACAGTTCTGAAACTCTGAATTCGATTTTTGAAGTTTATTTTTGTATATCTCATTTATGAACAA
>JBJHCX010000179.1:0-3355 GCA_050486245.1 Rhodohalobacter sp. | reverse complement strand
TGATGGAGTGAGCGTGATGTCAAACCAAAACAGAAAAACGTTATGATCAGAACAGAAAATTTGACCAAAATATATCGAACCGATGAAATTGAAACCACAGCCCTGAACCGGCTGAACCTGGAAGTAAGAGAGGGAGAGTTCATCGCAGTGATGGGTCCGTCAGGCTGTGGTAAATCAACCCTTCTCAATATGATGGGACTTCTTGACAGTCCGGACGAGGGGAGCTACTCATTCCTGGGTCATGAAACCTCATCCTATACGGAACGGGAACGAGCGCGGCTTAGAAAAGGAAATATCGGATTTATCTTTCAGAATTTTAACCTCATTGATGAACTTACGGTTTTTGAAAATACAGAGTTGCCGCTCCAATACCTGGGACTGAATGCATCCGAAAGCAAAGATAAAGTGGAAGCGGCACTGGAGAAAATGGGGATGATACACCGCAAAAACCACTTTCCGCAACAGCTCTCCGGCGGACAGCAACAGAGGGCAGCCATTGCCCGGGCTGTGGTTACAGAGCCTAAACTGGTTCTGGCCGACGAACCGACCGGAAACCTGGATTCAGGCCATGGAAAAGAGGTTATGGAGCTGTTAAAAGGGCTTAACGAACAGGGTACAACCATTGTGATGGTAACACACTCACCTGCAGATGCTGAATATGCAGAACGGATCATTCACTTAAAAGACGGAATGATTGCAGAGGGAGAAGGGGTATTTCAGGCACATCTGTAAAATAATCGTACTGGTTGAAGAGGTTGGGCATAAAAACCCCTATTTTCAATAGGTAATTTTGATTCATGGACCACCTCTTACGACGTATGACCTATTTAACTGTAGAAAACCTTTCCAAAAGCTTTGGCCCAAAAATACTGTTCGAAAAAATTACCTTTGGGCTTTCCAAAGGGGATAAAACCGCACTTGTGGCACCCAATGGCACAGGCAAGTCGACGCTGCTCAAAATAATAGCGGGAAAAGAGTCGCAGGATCACGGCAAGGTAATGTTCCAAAGTGATATCAAAATAGGCTATCTGGAGCAGGAACCGGGTTTAAATCCCGCACTGACCATTCGCGAGTATATCTCACAAGGCCACTCCGACCTGGCAAATATTGTACTGCGATATGAAGAGGCTGTACAAGCCCAGGCTGAACGCTTTAATGAAGAGACACAGGAGGAGTACATGAGAGCATCTGCTGCGATGGATGCGGCCGGCGCCTGGGATTATGAGCAGAGGCTGGAACAGATCCTGAGCCGCCTCGATATTCATGACCTGCAGAGATCGATCAATACGCTCTCGGGCGGCGAAAAAAAACGCGTAGCCCTGGCGTTTGTCCTGCTGGATGATCCCGATCTGCTGATCCTTGATGAGCCGACAAACCATCTTGATCTCGATATGATCGAATGGCTTGAAGAGTATCTCGCAAAAAGTAATGTCACGCTGCTGATGGTGACGCACGACCGGTATTTCCTCGACCGCGTTTGCAACCATATTCTGGAGATGGATGCCGGCACACTCTACAATCACAATGGGAATTACGGTTACTATCTTCAGAAAAAAGCAGAACGAGAAGAGCAGGAGAGGGTAGAGACCAGAAAAGCGGGACAGCTTTTCAAAAAGGAGCTGGAGTGGATGCGACGTCAGCCGAAAGCCCGTACCGGGAAATCAAAATCGCGTATTGACGCTTTTTACGATACAAAAGAGAAAGCCCACCAGAGCCGTGATGAGACGGAACTGGAACTCGATGTGTCGATGCAGCGGATGGGAGGGCAAATTCTGGAGATGGAAAAGGTATCGAAGGCGTACGATGACCTGATCATTCTCGACAACTTCTCCTACTCATTTAATAAAGGCGAAAAAGTGGGGATCATCGGAAAAAATGGCGTCGGGAAGAGCACCTTTTTGAAAATTATAACAGGCGAGGAGAAAGCTGATTCGGGTGATATCCATACCGGGCAAACGATTCAGTTTGGCCACTATCGTCAGCAGGAAGTCAACTTTGATGAAGATCAGCGGGTAATCGATATCATAAAAGAGGTGGCATCGGTGATCACCCTATCAGACGGGTCACAGATCTCTGCATCCCAGTTCCTTGAGCATTTTCAATTTCCGGGATCGCTTCAATACACCCCCGTCAAAAAGCTGAGCGGTGGTGAGCGCCGTCGCCTGTCACTGATGATGGTATTGATACAGAATCCAAACTTCCTGATTCTGGATGAGCCGACCAACGACCTCGACCTGACCACCATGCAGAAGGTTGAAGAGTTTTTGAAAGGGTTTGGAGGGTGTCTGATCGTGGTCTCGCACGACCGTTTCTTCATGGACAAACTGGTGGATCACTACTTTGTGTTTGAAGGAGGGGGAGAGATCCGCGACCACCACGGCACCTATATGCAGTATCGCGAACTCAAAGAGGCCGAAGAGGCTGAGCAGAAACGGATTGACCGGGAGAAGAGAGCTCCTGAAAAAGAGAAGAAGAAACCGGAAAAGAAGAAAGAGAAATCAAATAAACTGAGCTACAAAGAGCGAAAAGAGTTCAATAAACTGGAGAAAGAGATCGCCAGGCTCGAGGAAGAGAAAACGGAACTTGAAAAAGAGCTGGGCAGCGGATCGCTCGAACCCGATGAACTGCGTGAAAAATCAGAGCAGTATGGCGAACTTACCGATGAGATCGACGAAAAGACCCTAATCTGGCTGGAGATGGCCGAACGGGAGGAGTGATTTCAGGGTGCAAGGTGCAGGGCTCAAGACGCAGAATAAAATCCCCCAAGTTAGGAGATTGAGGAAAACTTCTCTGTCTCGCCACTATTTCCAATTGCTGCTTGAAATTCCCTATACTCCTCTATACGTCAACAAAACTCAATCCAAGCTGATGAAAACGTTTATCGCCACTTTAATACTGATGATCATTCCGGCCCTGGCTTTTGCCCAAACAGCTGAGCAGGAGAAGGGTGCGCTGACAGCCCTTCTTGATGAATTTCTTGAGGGGGCCTCGTACAACGATGCGGCTACGCACGACCGCTTTTGGGCTGACGATCTGATCTATACAGGCTCTAATGGAAGCAGGATAACCAAAGCGGATATCATGAGCGGGGTGAATCAGGATCCCGACCGAACCGTTGAGCCGCAAACCCGGTATGGAGCCGACGAAATCCAGGTCCGGCTATTTGGCGATACAGCCATTGTAGCCTTCCGCCTCATTGCAGAGTTTCAGGACCCGGGTGAACCAACTCTCTACTATTACAATACCGGCACATTTGTGAAACGTGACGGAGAGTGGAGTGCCGTTGCCTGGCAGGCCACAGCCATTCCGCAAGATTGAGATAGATTTTTAAATTACATTAGGATTCATTGAAACC
>JBJHCX010000178.1:0-3366 GCA_050486245.1 Rhodohalobacter sp. | reverse complement strand
GTTCGTGCGTTTAATGGTAAATTAAAGTGTACGTTCAAACAAAAAATATATCGAACAGACCCAAGTCGCTTTGCCGAAAAAAATTAATCACGCTTCGCTGCCGGGTGATATCATCGTAGCTTATGAGCCGCTAAATACTGAAACCACCGGGGGCGATCGCGATAGATCAGAGAGTATTACCGGGGCTCTTCTGCTCAAGAAAATGGCCCGCCGTTTTCTGGGCGGAACAAAGATCGATGTGTATACTCCAAAGAATGAGAAACCACAGGCTTTTATAGCCGGTGAGGAGATTTCGGTGAGCTTTTCACATACCGATGATGCAATTGTGGCCGCGATCTCAAGAGCTTTTAATGTGGGTATTGACATGGAACACTCCGGGCGTGAAGTGCAGGAGAGATTAGCGCCGAGAATGAAGGCAGAACGTGAAAATAGTCAATTATACAGCCATCACCCGCTTATACAAATTTGGACATTTAAAGAGGCTGCATTAAAAATGATAGGCACCGGACTCCGAAAGCCGATGAATAGTGTGCAGATCGACCCATTTGACGAATTTATCTATGAAGCTCAATTTGATAATGGAAGAAAAGCAAAAATTTGTAGCTTTAATCATCAAGAGCATTGGGTTTCCATTTGCTATGAAAAGTATGCCATACCATAACAGCGACCTAAAATCCCGACCGTATGTCTAAGATCACATCTCTTAGCCGCGAAGAGATTACAGATGGCCTGAACAGAGCCAAGTCATCATCTTCGAAGGCAGAAAACCCCATCCGCATCCTCTTTTCGCCAACATCGATTAACGAGGAGAATATTGAAGATGTCTTTGAGATCTACTCTCACCTGGAAAAAGATGACTTCGATACCGTAGTGATTGTTGAATCGCAGCCCGGAAGTGCCGCCAAGAAATTGCCGATGCCCTCATTTAAATCGGTGAAGACCTCTCTGGGCGAAGTGCTCGCAAACGATAAATTGCGAAACGATTTCTGTGATGAAGATGACGATTTCTTTATCAATGATGAAGCGTTCAGCGATCAGGCCAGTATGTACGATCAGCTGATGATGCTGCAATGCTCGCTCGACGATTTTACCGTGCTGAGCATTCAGATTACCGATGAGACCTCTTTTATTATTAAAGAACTCGCCTTTGCCCTTGAAGAGATCCTCGCATCGCGAAATGCCCTGATTGTTTTCTGCTGCGATCTCGGCCGGGATAACCTGGATGAGTTCGACCGGGTGATCAAGCTCTATGAAAACGACAATATTACCGGCCTGATGAACTACATCAATAGTGGTGAGTCGAACGTAACGGGAATGGGCGCATTTGTTACGGGTTTGATTGTTGCCAAAAAGTGGGGACTGAAACTGGAGTTCAAGCCTGCTGATAAGGAGATATCGGGCAAGTCAAATCTGCTGACCGGTTATGCAGAAATGCAGCGTCAGGTCATCTTCAAGTAATGAGTGCTAATCCGTCGGTAACGGTGATCGGAGCCGGGGCAGTCGGATCTGCCTGGCTCGATTTTTTTCAATCTGCCGGCTATCCGGTCCGATCGGCCTTTCACTCAGATTCGGGCATTTTTTACTCTCCGGATACCGGCCGGGAAGAGAACATTGCCGGCAATCTGCCTGCAGATGATCGTCAAACCGGAGATTGGGTGTTTTTGACCACACCGGACGATCTGATCCGGCCGGTTGCAGAACAACTTTCGCATACAGGCATTCAATGGAGCGGACGGGTTGTGATTCACTGTTCCGGCAGCCACGATGCTTCACTGCTGGATAGCCTGAAGCAAAAGGGCGCACGCACCCTCTCTGTGCACCCCATTCAGACATTTAAACAAGGAGACGGGTCCAGTCGCCTGCAGCATATCAGCATCAGCCTGCAAGGCGATTCGGAAGCTGTAAGCCATTTCAGTCAAATTGCGGAGTCGCTGAACTCCAGGCCGGTGGTTCTGACCGGTAAGCAGAAACGCACCGTCCACATTGCCGCCGTCTTTGCCTCGAACTACCTGGTGGCTCTGCTCAAAACGGCCGATACCCTGCTCACCGATGATGGAATCGGTGATGGAATTGAGTTGCTGAAACCACTTGTCAGGCAAACTGCAGAGAATATCCTGAACAAGGGCCTTGACAACTCCCTGACGGGGCCTGTAGCACGGGGCGACAGTTCAACCGTTCAAAACCACCTGCGGCATCTGGAGGGACGTGAAAAGACATCGCAGCTCTATCGCCTGCTGGGCAGCACCTGCCTTGAAATGGCTAAAAGCCGGTCAGGCCTCAGTGCAGCACAGGTCAGGCTGCTTGATGAACTGTTGAAACCATAAGGATACGCCCTGAAATCCCATTTTTGGGCTCCGGTCAGTTTGTCCCATAAGGGGCAGAATTCAGTACTCTGATTTCGCCTGAAAAATGCTTATTTTTCCCAGCTAACAAATTTTAAAAAGTTTGATTTTTGGTTTAGAATGCCAACCTGGACACTACATACAGAGTTTAAATTTGACGCAGCCCACTTTATTGAAGGGTATGACGGAAAGTGCGGACGTATGCACGGCCATACCTATAAAGTGCATATATCGGCAAAATCGCACGAACTGAATCCATCCAAATACTTAAAATCGCCCGATATGGTGTGTGATTTCAAGGAGCTCAAATGGGCCGCCGCCGGTTCTGAGAAGGGCGGACTCGATCACTCCGTATTGAATGAGGAGATTCCGGTGGCGACCACTGCCGAGCGGATTGCCGAATATATCCACAAGGAGACGAAAAAGCGGATTCCCGGTAATATTGAACTTACCGTCACCGTTTGGGAGACAGAGACAAGCTGGGTTGAGTATACCGATCAGGATGTATAAATCTGACAACATATCGGAACTTCTGGATCAGAACACACGCCTGGATGAGGTGGAGTATCCGCTGATGGAAGATTTTTATACCATCCAGGGTGAAGGTGCACACACAGGGCGTGCAGCCTACTTTATCCGTACGGCCGGCTGTGATGTCAACTGCTGGTGGTGCGATGTTAAAGAGAGCTGGGATGAGGCAAAGCACCCTCGCGTCAAGACCGGCGAGATTGTACGCAGGGTCAGGGAGAGCGGTTCTGAGATCGCCGTCATTACCGGCGGAGAACCGCTTTTGCACAACCTGGAACCACTCACGGTCAGGCTGAAACAGTCCGGGCTTCAGACTCATATCGAGACCAGCGGCACCTCTCCGCTATCCGGCCGGCTCGACTGGATTACACTCTCTCCAAAACGGTTTAAGAAGCCGCTGGATGAGGTGTTTCCCTATGTGGATGAACTGAAAGTGGTTGTACTCACAAATAAAGATCTTATCTGGGCCGAAGAGAATGCCCGCAAGTGTCCGCCT
>JBJHCX010000177.1:0-3375 GCA_050486245.1 Rhodohalobacter sp. | reverse complement strand
TGTACCGCTTGGGAGCCTTCTCCTCAAACTCGTGCATCAGCGACAGGTCGAGCGAAGCGGGATCGTCTTCAAATTGCCCGGAGAGCTCTTCAATCATGGTCCGCCCCTTTTTTCGCCACCGGTAGTCGTTCAGAACGGCGATCAGAACCACCACAAGAGCGGCGCCTGCAACACCCCAAAGCACCGGTTCATTCAGGTAGCCTGAAAGGAGAAACAGGCCGGCAATCAGCACCCATAGAATCGGATGGCGGAACCACGCGGTCCGCTCTTTCAGGTTGGGCCACGGATGCGGTTCAATCAGGTCGTACACCGACGGAAAGGTGGCGCCGGTATCGATAAAGATATCGGTTGGCCCCGATGGATTGATCTCAACGGCTTTCCCATCGGACTGCCGTACTACCCTTGCCCGTTTCTTTCCCTTTTTACCAATGCGTTCACGGTAGTAGAGTCCATGGCGTCCGCCATACACATACGCGCCGTTTTTATTGAGTCCGAGCCTTGCGCCGGTTACCCCGGCTGAAACCCCAACACCACTCTTTGACAAATTGAAGCGGATTGGTCCCGTTTTAAATGCTTTTCTTATAAAAAATCCCATGGCTCAAAACTCCGAAAGTTTTCATCTGATCGCAACATTGATTTTTATCCTATCACCATTTTTTACGGATGCCTGCACTCTGCCGTAAAGCCGGCTGATCTGCACCTTGACATCCGACTTGAATCCATTTGTTCATCTCTATCCAACAGCATGCTGCATTTCGGCTCACCCGGTTCACCTATCATGCGGCAATATCCGATAACCCTACGCTGACACCGGATCGATGGTACCTTCTGTTCAATCCAAACCCGAACCCTGCCAAAATGTTTCAGTTTGTCACTGTCGCCGGCACCCCGTAAGTTTCGGATGGCCAATTGAAATTCATTCATCACTCATGTCAAACTATTACGCTGCTGTTTTCGGTGCAGGAATTGCAGGGGTTGCCCTGGCTCACCGGTTATCCCAAAAAGGAAAAAAAGTGCTGCTGATCGATCCGTTCAGGGTTGATCCGGACGGACCGGGTCCGCCGGCCGGACTGGTCAATCCGTGTGCCGGACGCAAAGCCAACCTGGTTTGGGAAAGCAAGGCGTGCTATGACGCTTTCCTTTCTAATATCCGCGCTCTGTCTGAAGAGACAGGCCGTGACGACCTGTTCAGCAGCGATACCGTGTTGCGCCCGGCCATTACCGGGGAGCTGGCAGAACATTTTCAAAACTCCCTTCGTGAGGTGCCGTGGCCCGAAGGGTGGGTTGACTGGATCGAAGCCGATGAGGTGAAAGAGCTGATTCCCTGGATTTCTGAAAACCATGGCGGACTCCGGCTCCATGTCGGGTTGACGGTCTTTGTAGACAACTACCTCTCTGCCTATCGCAGCCTGCTTTCGTCGATCGGGGTTGAATTTTGGGGAACCCGGACCGAGTATCACGAGCAGGAGAACGGTTTTATCCTGGAAGGTGCAGACGGACAGCGGGCCGAGGCAGAGCACGTTATCGTTGCCGCCGGTGCCGATACTCCCGGCTTTGAAGACTGGAGTGAACTGGGCATCAGCCGGGTCAAGGGGCAAATCCTGCTGCTGGAGTCGGATCAGGAGATCCCCTGGCATCAGGCCATTTCAGCACTGGGATATATCCTCAGGCGCAAACCGAATGAACTGATTGTCGGGTCGACCTATGAGCACCATTTTGACGAAGATCGGACGACGACCGAAGATGCACGAAACCGCCTGCTTGGCAAACTGGACAAAATATTACCGGGAGCGTCCGATTCGATGACGATTACCGGACAGCTGGCCGGTGTGCGTGCATCGGCATCCAACCACCTGCCCGTACTGGGCCGGCACAGGCTCAATCCGAACCTGCTGATCTTCTCAGCCATGGGCTCCAAAGGGCTGATCTACTCGGTCCGAATGGCCGGACTGCTGGCCGATCACATCACCGACGGTGCCCCCCTGCCCAAAGAACTCGATACCGAACGGATCTACAGCCGCCTGCGTAAACGCGGGAAGATTTAGGTTAGGGGAATGGTAGATGGTTTATGGTAGATGGTTTATGGTAGATGGTATATAGACGTGAGTCTTGAGTCGTGAGTCTTGAGAACTGCTGCGCGTTCTCCACTTCTCCACTTCTCCACTTCTCCACTTCTCCACTTCTCCACTTCTCCACTTCTCCACTTCTCCACTTCTCTACTTGTCATCAAGTTCCTGCTCGATTTGTTCATCCAACAGGACCGGATTTTCGGTCATTTCATCTTTGGGCTCTTTCACCAGGAACCAGGCGATTGCAGAGAAAGCGACGGTGACCGAACAGATCACCAGCAGCACGGTTTTGTTCTCGACGGTGTTGACGATATCGCCCACGGCAAAGCTGGAGACCAGCTGCGGGAGGACAACCGAGAGGTTGAACAATCCCATGTAGAGTCCCATCTGGTTCTGGGCAATTTTTTGGGACATAATGGCGAACGGCAAGCTGATAATGGATGCCCACCCGATGCCCACAACTGCCATCAGGATGTAGAGCGTGGCCGGGTTATCCCCCAGAAATACAATCGATCCATATCCGATCGCCATGATCACCAGGGCGTAGGCATGGGTTTTAACCCGTCCAAATTTGTTTGCAAGCGGTTCCAGTGCCAGGACAGGAATAATAGCAGCCACCAGGTTCAATGAGAAGAAACTCCAGTTTACAACCGTTCCCACCCCTTCATTGGAGAGATCCGGCATGTTAAAATCGACAAATGCGAAAAAATAGATGAACATGCTCTGCACCCCAATCCACGAAAAGGAGTGGGCAGCCAGCACTTTCTGAAAGCCGATCTTCCCGGCCTCCTCTTTCGACTTGCCCTCTTCCGATTTGAAGAGCGCTTCGGCAATCAGGTAGATCGTCAGGATCAGCACCGCGATCTCAAAATAGTAGCCCGGGATCTCCAGTCCGCTCAACCGTTTCACAATCGCATAGATTCCGTAGAGCAAAAATCCCCATAAGGGACGGATGCTCTTCAAAATCTGCATCAGTGATGCATCATTTACACTTCCCGGTATAGAGCTTTCTGATTCGGCAACCTCTTTGGCGATATCCTCCTCATCCTCGCCGTAGCGGCCCAGGTACTTCGGCTCTTTGACAAAAAAGGGCGGAATGACTGAAAAGAGAAAGACCAGAACCACGCCGAAATAGATCAGGGTGATGTTGCCAAAGATAGCGCCGATAAAATAGGACAAGACCCCGAACGTCCCCGATACGGTCTGCATCCAGGTATAGCCTTTGGTCCGCTCGCGCCCTTCCGGGGTGACATCGGCGATCACCGATCGTGTCGGGTTAAAAGAGACGTTGATCGAAAGGTCGAGC
>JBJHCX010000176.1:0-3379 GCA_050486245.1 Rhodohalobacter sp. | reverse complement strand
GCTACAAATGCCCCAAGAGGATCATTGTCGTGGACAAGATACCGCGCAACGAGCTGGGCAAGATCCTGAAGGCTGGATTGAAGAACCGCATGCTGTCGGAATCTCCCGATGAGAGTCAGAACATAGCGACGCGCTAGAAACAGGCCTTGCTTCATTTTGTGTGGCTCATCGGCCGTTAGGCACGGCGTCGCTATTGGCAGAAATGGACAGCAAATCGCAAAGGTTTTCCCGGCTCTGGAGGCAAGATACGAGGTGGACGCCTCCGGAAACTGGCGCGTCGCAGCGATTTATGATTCCCTTCCCTCATTGATTTGGTGGAGGGATCGAGATGCTGGGTCAGCGGGGTTTCTGGGACATCGAGGAGCGTCTGAAAGAGCTTTCGGCCGAAGGCGACCCGCTTGAGAAGCTGAATGCGACGGTTGATTTCGAGATGTTCCGGCCGGTTCTGCACAAGGCGCTTTGCAGGGCCGACCCCTCGAAGGGCGGGCGCCCGGGTTTCGATCCGGTGCTGAAGTTCCGGATGCTGGTTCTGCAGGCCATGCATGGGCTGTCGCTTCACCAGACCGAGTATCTGGTGCGCGACCGGTTGAGCTGGATGCGCTTTTGCGGCCTTGGCCCGGGCGATGGGGTTCCCGATGCCAATACGCTGTGGGACTTCCGTGAGGCGCTGATCGCGGCCAAGGCGCTGGATCGGTTGTTCGAGCGGCTCGATCAAGCCATCCAGGCTGCCGGCTACCTGCCGATGGGTGGCCAGATCATTGACGCCACCCTGGTGGCGGCGCCGAAGCAAAGGAACACCGAAGCCGAGAAGGCCGCCATCAAGGCGGGAGAGATACCGGAAGAATGGAAGAACAAGCCGGCCAGGCTGCGTCAGAAGGATCGCGACGCGCGCTGGACGGTGAAGTTCTCGAAGGCCAAGCCAAAGGAGGACGGCGGCGAGCCGCAGATCGACATCGCCATTCCCGTCTTCGGCTACAAAAGTCACATCTCGATCGATCGCAAGCATGGCATCATCCGGCGGCAAAAAGCCAGCGATGCGGCAGCTCATGACGGCGCCCGACTGCGCGAAGGGCTGGTCGATCCGGACAACACGGCCTCGGATGTGTGGGCCGACACCGCCTATCGTTCGGCGGCCAATGAGGCGTATCTGCAAAAGGTCGGCAAGACGAGCCGCATTCATCGCAAGAAGCCAAAGGGCAAGCCAATGCCGAAGGCCGTGGCTCGGGCCAATGCGACGAAATCGAAAGTCCGGGCCCGGGTCGAGCACGTCTTCGCCGAGCAGAAGGACCGCATGGGCCTGTTCGTCCGCACCATCGGAATTGCCCGCGCCGAGGCGACGCTCGCGCTGGCCAATATGGCCTTCAACATGAAGCGATGGTGCTGGCTCGACAGGAGAAGTGCGTCCGCATGAGAGCGGTGGCGGTGAAAAGCACCGCATAAACCGACACAAATCGAAAAAACCGGCCGTCAAGGCCAGCAAATAGCCGCGCCCCGACCCCAGCCGCATTGTCCCAGGCCGATCACAGAGCGGTATTCGGAGGTCTCCAATTTTCGATGCCCACAATCAGGGAGAATTCATCGGACGATGACAGCCATCAGTACGAACAGATTCTTGAAACCCTTAAGGAAAACACCGCCGAGCTCTGGAAATTACAGATCTGGGCCCTAGACCTACGAATTAGAATATTCTAAGAATCATGCCAAAATGGGGACCTCCCTCAAACTGCTGCACAGATATGTCCATTTACCGCCCCAACCAATCCGCAGAAGATCTGCTCTAACTATCTCTACGTCAAAGCCATGCTTACTCGTGAAGCAGAATGACGTTTTGTGATGTAATATGATGCCAACTGAGGTGAAGTACGATTTCATTAAAGCGGCACGAAAGAAGCAAGCCTATGGATATGGAAGAACTGCCCTCAATTGACAAAAAATCATCAGCGTGCCCTTGCTGCTTAAGACCGGCGGTCTCCATCGAAGTTATCGGCGCGTTCAACGAGTATCAATGTCATCACTGCGACCATACATGGTTTGACTGGTCGTCTACGGTTACTCGTAGTGACTATGAAAAAAGCTCTAAGTATGATGACTATTACGTCGGTATACCGCCTTATTTGTGGTACCATCGTAATGCTAACGATTACATTAAGAAGCGTGCATCAAGGCCGCGCATTCTTGATTTTGGCTGCTACGACGGTTTTTTCACAAAACTCTTGGTTGATCAGGGATTTGACGCCTATGGTTGCGACTGGAACAGAATTGCTCTTACTCGCGGGCGCACTGCGTTCGGATTAGGAGAGCGACTGACAACCAGCCCAACAGGCGAATACGACATCGTAATGGCACTAGAGGTAATTGAGCATTTTGAGGATCCCAACTATTTTCTCGATATAGTATTGGGGTCATTAAAAGGTAATGGCGAATTGATTATATCGTGCCCAAACAAAAACGCCATCTACAGGCCTGCGACAGATGCGCCTCCTCATCATTTCTCTAGGTTCTCAATAAATTCTCTGAGGACACTTTTGGAAAGGAGAGGGCTTAAGATAATCATCCATAAACATGAAATGTCATCCTTTCAGCTACTGCGCAATATTGCGGGGGACACATTAAGACATGATGCCCCCCTTTCGCGAACAGAACTTCAACACAAATCTGATCACCCGGGATATATTCGCCCCCTAAAGCGCTTAGCTAATTCAGCGGCCGCCGGCCTTTCTACCGTCTTGACGCCAGTTGATTTTATTATGCATCGCGTTGGACTATCCTATATCTCTCAATTTGTCGTAGCGAGGCGGGCTGATGGCTCCTGAGAGGGTTGCATTAATTTCAAACAGCCTTTCATCTACCATCGTGTTTCGGAATTCATTAGTTCGGAAATTACGTGATGCAGATCGACTTGCGGCTATTTTTTCTACTCAGGATGACCGCTCCAACCTCGAATCAGGTGCTTTAGCGGCTCCAATTGTCTTGCTGACGGGAAGAGGTATTAAAGGCCGAATAAATGCCTTCAGAATGGAATTGTCACAACTGCGCGCGTCGAATGCACGAATTATTCATGGCTTTACCCATTTTGGGAATTTTGCTTCTACAGCGCTCTGGCTAGTTAATGGCGGAAAACTTATTTTGAGTGTGACTGGAATGGGAAGAGCTTTTAGCAACGGCGGTATCTACAATATAATTCTTCGGTCAATGATATTGTTGTTCTATTTTCATATGCAGTTTGTTGTTCATCGTATAATTGTTCAGAATACCGATGATCAGAAGCTAATGACTATGCTGTTCTTTCCCGTGTATAGGCATAAAATTATTATTACGAACGGCAGCGGAATTGACCTAGACCACTTTTCTGGAGTGACGCGACCAAACGCTGATGAAT
>JBJHCX010000175.1:0-3412 GCA_050486245.1 Rhodohalobacter sp. | reverse complement strand
ACCAGGCAATTATTGCGGCCTTCCTGACCATTGTAGGATATTCGCTAAATGATACCGTAGTAGTATTTGATCGTATCCGAGAAAATTCTATTATATATAAAACAATGGCTTTCAAAGATATGATTAACAAAAGCCTGAATGACACCCTTAGCCGTACGGTAATCACCTCTGTGACTACCTTGTTTGTAGTAACCGTGCTGTTTATCTTTGGCGGAGAGGTGTTAAAAGGTTTCGCATTTGCACTTGTACTGGGTGTAATATTAGGAACTTACAGCTCGCTTTTCGTAGCCAGCTCTCTTGTTGTTGAGCTGCAAAGCAGGGCGATGCAGGCGAAAGCAAAAGCGAAAGCTAAATCATAGTTAACTAACTAAAAACGGTAAATAATATGAGCTTCAATGTTTCAGAGCGCTATAACTGCGTTATCATCGAACTGAAAGGGAATGTAATGGGCGGCCCCGATGCCGTGAACCTGAATGAAAAACTCCATGAGTTGATCGAACAGGGCAAAAAAAATGTCGTCGTTAACCTCAGCAAAGTGAAGTTCATGAATTCATCCGGGCTTGGCATGCTGATTGGCGGACTCACAACCATGAGAAAAGCCGGCGGTGATCTTCGAATTGCCAATGCGACAGACAAAATCGAAAGCCTGTTGATGATCACGAAACTCATTACCGTTTTTAAGCATTTTAAAACTCTGGATGAAGCGGTTGCTTCATTTGAAGAGAAATAACAACGTATTCACACTTAATTAACTGAAAAGGAGGTGTAATACAACACCTCCTTTTTTTTGGAATATCTATGGCTGTACGAATTATAATCGGTGCCCAGTGGGGAGATGAAGGAAAAGGGAAAATTGTCGATATCCTAAGCAAGGACACCCGCTATGTCGTGCGTTATCAGGGCGGAGCCAATGCTGGCCACACTCTTAAATTTGACGACAAAACCATTGTACTGCACCTGATTCCATCCGGAATGTTCAACGGCGACTCAAAATGCGTGATCGGCAACGGCGTGGTGATCGACCCGATCTCTCTTGTTGAAGAGATCAAAGAGGTGCAGGAACTTGTTGATATCAACCTTCATGACCGGCTCTACATCAGCAGCTCTGCACATGTCATCCTGCCCTATCACAAGGTACTCGACCTGGTTAAAGAGAAAAGCCGCGGCAGCGATGCCATCGGCACCACCGGACGCGGAATCGGGCCGGCTTACGTCAGCAAAGTATCCCGCGTAGGAATTCGCATCATCGACCTGCTTGATGAAAACGTTCTGGAAGAGAAAATCCGTAAGAACCTGACCGATATCAACAATGCCCTCGAACATGTCTATGGCGAAGAGAAACTGGATGCTGAAACGATGATTCGCCAGCTTCGGCCGGTCATCGAGTCGATCAAACCGTACATTCACAACACCACCGACCTCCTCCATCAGGCCATTGAAAATGGGGAGTCGATCCTGCTGGAAGGTGCCCAGGGAAGCCTTCTCGACGTAGACCACGGAACATACCCGTATGTCACCTCCTCCTCACCCACTGCAGGCGGAGCCTGTACGGGCAGCGGAATTCCGCCCCTGGCCATCACACATGCACTGGGAATTACCAAGGCATACTGTACCCGGGTCGGAAACGGGCCTTTCCCGACAGAGCTGAATGACGATGCCGGTGAAAAGCTCAGAAAAAACGGCCAGGAATTCGGCGCAACAACCGGAAGGCCCCGGCGATGCGGATGGCTCGACCTTGTGGCACTGAAATATGCCGTTCGCCTCAACGGAATGAACGAACTGGCCCTGACCAAACTGG
This sequence comes from Rhodohalobacter sp., assembly GCA_050486245.1. Classification (GTDB taxonomy): domain Bacteria; phylum Bacteroidota; class Rhodothermia; order Balneolales; family Balneolaceae; genus Rhodohalobacter. Next base: position 1,614 of record JBJHCX010000175.1, on the reverse strand, counting down.
ATGTATTAGACGATTTCGAAGAGATCAAGGCCTGCACGCACTATGAGCTGAACGGGGAGGAAATACACCACTTCCCGCTGGATTGCAAAGAGATCGAGAAACTCACGCCTGTCTACAAAACATTCCCCGGATGGCAATCTACAACAAGAAATATCTCATCGTTTGATGAGCTTCCTGAAAATGCTCGGACATATATCCGCTATATTGAAGAGTATACCGGTGTGCCTTTTACCATTGTCTCTACCGGACCCAAGCGAACCGAAACCATTGTTCGCTAACTCCTTCAATGGACCGTAACACTCATTTTTGGGTCACCTATCAGATATCGGCATCCGACAGAGAGGATGCCGAACTGAAAGCCGGACAGATCGCCATTGAGCAGTCTGTTGAAATGCCGCCCTCTGTGGTTCCGGATGAAGCCCGTCACTATATCGGGCAGGTGGAAAACCTGCAGCAGACAGCCCCACACACCTGGCAAACGACTCTTCTGTTTAACAAGAACCTGGTTGATGGCGACATCACTCAGCTTCTGAATGTCCTGTTTGGGAATATCTCCCTTCAGCCCTGGGCCAGTCTCGTCGAGGCAGAGACCTCCTATTTGAAAACCATCCTGAAGGGCCCCGCATATGGGATCAGGGGAATCCGGAAAGCGTTGCATGTTTCCGGACGGGCGTTAAGCTGTGCGGTGATCAAGCCTATAGGCACCTCGCCCCAATCGCTGGCTGCCATGGCAGGCGATTTTGCCGCCGGAGGCATCGACCTGATCAAGGATGACCACGGACTCACCAATCAATCATCAGCGCCATTCAGGGAGAGGGTTCAGTCGTGTCTGAAAGCCATCCGGCAAGGGGAACAGGTGTCGGGAAAGAGAACCCTCTACTTTCCCAATATCACCACGTCGCCGGTCCGCCTGATGGAGCGATATGAGCAGGCTGTGGAGATGGGCGCTGACGGTGTGCTGATGAGTCCGCAGCTTACCGGGCTTGAATCCATCCACGAGATCGCCCAAAAAGGAGACGTGCCACTTATGGCACATCCGGCATTTTCGGGGTCATTCCTGGTTCATGAGGGCGGAATCTCACCGGAATTCTACTTTGGAAGGCTGATGCGCCTGCTGGGTGCCGACTCCATCATCTACCCCAATGCACGGGGGCGTTTCTCCTTTAGCCGGGAGTTATGCCAGCAGATCAATGCAGCCTGCAGGGATGAATCCGGTGGACTCAAAGGTGCGTTTCCGACACCCGGCGGGGGCGTGGACCGGAACTCCATCTCTGATTTTGTCAGGTTTTACGGAAATGATGTTATCTTTCTGATTGGCGGCAGCCTCTATCAGCATCCGGAAGGGCTGAAGGCTGCGGCGGCTGAATTCCAACAATCCCTAAGCATCTGAACCCATGAAGAGCCCGTCAAAAGTGATCAAGTCAGCCGGCAGCGGCTGGGACGATATCGAGCCCAAAGAGTACAAAACAGAAGGCGAGCACTTCAGGGGGGTTACGCGGCATGCGCTCTTCTCGGATGAGATCCCGGAACTCAATTTCCACACGCGGTATTTCGAGATTGAGCCCGGCGGGTACAGTTCACTCGAGCGGCACCGCCACCCGCACACGGTCATCA
>JBJHCX010000174.1:0-3427 GCA_050486245.1 Rhodohalobacter sp. | reverse complement strand
ACGATGATGAGCGCGTGGTTCGCGAGAAGATCCGATATGCCCGAAACCAGGGGCTTGGCGGCACCATTATCTGGGAACTTGGCGGAGGCCATCGTGCCGACCTGCCCGCAGGCCAGAGAGACTATCTGTTGCAGGCCATTAAAGATGAATTGCAGAATGGAGATTCCGGAAATAATCCACCCCCCGCGAATGACTCACCACCAACGGTGTCTATAGCATCGCCTTCTGACGGACAGGATGTATCGGGAACTGTACAAATATCTGTGGATGCGGCACATGATGATGGTGTAAGCCGTGTTGAATTATTGATCAACGGAACAGAGGTTCAAAATTTCTCTTCCGGCCCATATACATATACCTGGCATACGGATCAATATTCTGATGGCCAGCATACCATTGAAGTCATAGCAACCGCATCAAATGGCAACAGCGCCGGTTCTTCAGTTTCTGTTGAAGTTTCTAATTCTGAAACGGAAGGTTCTAATCCGTCACCTTCAGACTCATATACCGCAGTTTATGAAGATCAGTTACATTCACCATGGATAGATGCCTCCTGGAGTGCGTCTGTAAACTACAGCAGCACGGAACGTTCGCACAGTGGAACCAGGTCGATTAAAGTTGCACAAAATTCATGGGGAGCCTTTTCCGTCCGGAAAGGCAATTGGGGTGCCGGAGTCAATGTAAACACAGCCAACTATGAAACCGTTGAATTTGCAGTTTTTGCAGAAAACCAGGACGCAACAATCAGTGTAATGCTTGAAAATGATCACGGTCAGTCATTCCCAAGGGTCTCGGCAGGAACGGCTCCTGCAGGTCAGTGGAAAGTCTTCCGAATTCCCGTCAGTGAAATCAATCCCGACGGGCACGAGGTACACAGGCTTGATATCCTTGAGATGAGCGGATCCTCACGTACCTACTTTGTAGACGATATCCGGTTCAACGGTGGCGAAGAGGCGCCGCCTTCTGACGACCCGGATCCTGAACCGCAACCTGAACCGTCAGAAACATTCACCGACATTTATACAGATGGGCTGGAATCTCCATGGATAAATGCATCATGGAGTGCCTCGATCAACTTTTCGAGCAGTGAACACACCTATGCCGGCCACCATGCCATCAAGGTGAATCAACGCGCCTGGGGCTCTCTCAGCCTTCATAATGGAAACTGGGGCGCTGCATCCGACTTTGCGGCCGAACAGCATAACGAACTGTCCTTTTCAGTTTACGCCCCCCGCAGGAGTGCAGATATCACTGTTCAGCTTGAAAACAGCGACGGTGCATCTTTTCCAAACGTAAATTACGGAACCGTGCAACAGGGTAACTGGGTCACCATCACCATACCTATGGAAGAACTCAATCCCCAAAATCTGGCTGCTCATCGCATCAGCATTAAAGATGTCAGCGGTTCATCCATAACCTATTTCGTAGATCAAATACGCTTTGTTAAATAGCTCTTGGAGTGAGTCAGAAAAACAACCCAGTTGACTGACAAAAAAACCCGTGACCTGGCTTCCTTTACGGCAGCAAAAGGTCCGGGTTTTTTATTTTTCCGGAATCGTTAGGAACTGCCGAATTGACTACTTTGAAATAATGAGCAGAAAAAATTACATTTTGACACTGGCTGTGTTCAAAGGGAAACTTTAAGGTTTATTAAATGGGTATTCACTCCGACAATGTCTCGTGGTCAATTACTGTCTATACTGGAAATCAATTGCATGAAATCCGTGAAGAGCTGGACAGTCTGATGACTCAGAAAAGAGTAAACGGGTCGACCCGTATTCTCATCGCAACGGCACTTTCAGAGATCTGCAGATCCCTGATGATGCAATTTCCTGAATTCTCCTTTCTTGTTTCCAGCTATCAGAAGGGCCCTCAAACCGGAATCAGTTTTGAATTTCGGATTACAAAACCAAATGGCCAAACTACCTCGAGTTCAAACCACTCGCAAAACTGGGCCCAAATAGTGGACCTTAAAAAGTTTGAAAATGTTTTCGATGAACTGAATCTGCACCCGGGAAACCAACACAGTGATCCCTCACTGACTCTTATCAGATGGCTTACTGATCAATAAGAGATCTCACTATTGTTCACCTGGCCAAGTGTCCCCTGCTTTCAGCCGCGGTTACTCCCAACAAGCCCACCTATTCTAATCTTTGTAAATTTAAAGTCGCATTTTATTTAATATCAATAACTTGACGATAGTCCTGCATAATTGTAACAGTCCACTATTAAGAAATTTTCATCTTTCGCGAAACATTTACCTAACGGATCTGTTACAGTAACTGTAAAATTTATTACAAGCAATGCGATTATTTTATGATCTGCTAATCAGTAGTAAATTGACAGTAACTGCAACATTCTGTTGCAGTCTTCTTTTAATATTTTTTTGGGAAGTATAGCTCACCTGACGCCCTGCAATGCAGATATACCTATAAGAAACTCTGCATCATTCACTTTTTTTAAACTTCGAATACACACAAGGCATGGCAAAATTACACCCATTCTTAATTCTTTCACTCTTTTTACTGTTTATCGGATGTGATCCAATCACAGATTCCGGCAGCAATTTAGAACCCGATTCAGATGATACCCCCACCCTTTTATCACCTCCGGAGCTAACAGCTCCACAGGACAACGCTGAAAACCAGCCATCTTCAATTAAACTGGAGTGGCAAACTGTAAACGGTGTTAAGTCGTATCAGGTTCAGCTTTCATCTAATGACGACTTTAATCAACCTGTAACCGACCGCACAGTCTCGACCAACAGTTTTGAAATTTCCGGCCTTGAGGCCGAGGCTGTCTACCACTGGCGGGTAAGATCTGTTGCAGAGTCCGACTCTGCGAGTTCAAATCTTCAAAACGGTCAATCCAATTCCGGAAGCTGGTCGGAAGTCCGGAGTTTCACCACTTCCGATGAAGTGGAAGCCGCTTCTGTTCCGGAACTGCTGTCACCTGAGGATCATTCGTCGAACCTGTCTGTAACCCCTGAATTCAGCTGGAAAGATATCGCAGGCCCGGCCAGCTACCGGATTCAGATTTCAAAAGACCAAAGCTTCAGCTCTCCGGTGGAAAACGAGGAGGTATCATCCGTTAACTTTACCCCAGCTACCCTTGAATATGAAACCGACTACTTCTGGCGTGTACAATCCCTTCTGGATGGCGAGAAGAGTGACTGGTCAGACACGTTTACCTTCAGTACAAAATCTGAGGCGGTTACACCTCCTCAGAACGACAGTGACATTTGGGTCAGTGCCTACCTGGCCTCCTGGAATCACTATGCACCTCCGGGCGGAAACTGGGGACATGTGCCCACCGAAGAGATCGACTGGGATGCATTTACCCATATGATCTATTTTGCCGTAACGGCCCGGCCAGACGGCTCGCTGTCGACCATTGCAGATTATGAGAACATGGCCCCCGACCGTAT
>JBJHCX010000173.1:0-3435 GCA_050486245.1 Rhodohalobacter sp. | reverse complement strand
ACTCAAAACACAAAACTCAAAATGGTTTCTCATCCTGATTTTCCGTACCATCTGCGCTCCAATGAAAAAAGAGAAACTGTCATATCGAAATCAGATCAAACCGGAAGCGACTACGCTGATTAAAATCGGCCTGCCGGTGATATTGGCTCAGCTTCTTCAGATGAGTATGAGCTTTGTGGACACAGTGATGGCCGGACGTTTATCACCGGAAGACCTTGCTGCTGTTGCAGTCGGTTCCAGTTTATTACTTCCCCTGGCGGTTCTGTGCATGGGTTGCATGATGGCTGTGACTCCAATCGTTGCACAAAACATGGGTGGCCGTGAAATAAGACAAATCGGCAAAAATGCACGTCAGGTGTTATGGCTCAGTCAGATTTTGGCACTTCCCAGCTTTTTTATTGTTCGCAATCTGGATCCTGCATTAGTAGCCATCGGTGTTACGGATGAAATCATTCCGATTGCCACTGGTTACCTGAAAGCGATCTCCTGGGGTATGTTCCCGCTCTATGCATATGCTGCCCTTCGCTATTTTAGTGAAGGATTGAGTGTAACACGCCCAGCCATGTTTATCGCACTCATCGGCCTGCTTGTAAATATTCCGGCCAACTATGTACTGATGTTCGGAAAACTGGGCTTCCCCCGCCTGGGTGCTGTTGGAACCGGATATGCATCCGCGATCGTGTTTCTTGTCATGTTCGTTGGAATGCTCCTGTTTACGTACCGGTTTGAACCCTACCGCCGGTTTGAAATCTTTGAACGGTTCCGCTTACCGGAAAAAAAATATCTGAAAGAGCTACTGGAAGTGGGTGTTCCTATTGGTGTGAGTTCCACGATGGAGGTTACCATGTTTGCAGCGGTGAGCCTGATGGTCAGTACAATCAGTACGCTGGCGATAGCGGCTCACCAGGTGGCAATCAATTTTGCTGCGATGATGTTTATGATCCCATTTGGCCTTTCAGTGGCAATCTCAGCCAGGGTAGGAAATTCGATCGGGCGAAAGCGTCCGGATGAAGCACGATTTAGAGGATTTGTCGGTGTGGGAGTGTGCTGTTGTGTCATGGCCGTTACAGCAATCATCATCTTTCTTTTTCCTCGTGGGATAGCTTCTATATATACCGATGAAATTGCTGTAATCGATATTGCTGTTCAGCTGCTGTTCATGGCAGCTATATTTCAGTTATCGGATGGACTTCAGGTCGCCGGGTTTGGTGCATTGCGTGGATTGAAGGACACAACGGTTCCAATGATCGTAAATCTGATTGCATACTGGCTGATCGGTATTCCGGTAGCCTGGTATCTTGGCTTTAAGGCAGGTTATGGCGCACCCGGACTGTGGATTGGACTTATAGCAGGACTCACTATCGCCGGAATCCTGCATAATGTCCGTTTTTATAATAAAACCGGAAAATTGATCAATGTAGAATAACCTCTGTGAACTCACTCATTCCATAAATCCGGTATGTGCTCATAACCACGGGCTCTTTCCAGGACGTGCTCAAACGGATCTGTTTCGCCTGCATGAACCCTGAAGAGTCTTTTGGACGTTTCAGAAATGGCATCCACCAGGTACTGATAAGGCCTGTCTGTAACATCCACCAATCCGCAATTCAGATTTTCCCCATCATAAGATCGACCGGTCAGATCCTGATCCGGCCACTGGAAATAGGACGTTCCGATCAATCCCGGATGGGCATAGGCGGCCTCTGTGTAGTGACGATAGGCAATCCCTCTATCCTCCTGAGTATCCACCTGCCAGAGAGATTGTGACATTCCACGGTCCACAGTGCCAAAATGGTATTCGCCAATCATCAGTGGCATATCGGTTGCTTCCATAAAACGGTCCATCATATCATGCGAAGGGGCGAGTGTATATGAATTAAAACTAAAGACATCAAATACTCCCTTACACAACTCCAGCACCTCCTGCTGCGCACCACCGCCAAACCGGATTCCAAGATTCAAATGACCGGGACTGTGCCGTTTAAGCGCTTCATCAACCGTTTCAATAAAAATGCGGAATGTCTGATGGACAAACTCGACCCTTCGTTCAGGTGTATCTTCTACACTCAGATATCTGACAAGTTCTTGTTTAATCGGCCGCTCATCACTCTCTTCAAGAATGAGATCGATCACCCTTGGTTCGATCCCTTGCCAGGCCGGTTCATTCCCTGTAAAATATCCAATCAGCCAGGGATTATCTCTGTACCGCTCTGTGGATCTCTCAACGGCAGCATCAATTCTCTCTTCAAAATCGGGTGCATATACATCAGCCAGGCCCATCAGGCTGCCATCTATGCCCAGTCCGCCGAGCTGGGTCATAAACGGTACCCTGTTCTTTAGCCGCACTTCATCGCTCGACCAATTGGCGACTGTATTCAGACCCCACCGGTTCATCCGGTTGAAAATGTTATCGATTGCTTTTTCGCGGTAGTCATCACCATACCGGCGAATCAGATTCCAGGTACCGAATGATGCTCTGTCAGGCTGATCCGGATCAAAACCCTGCCCTTCCGGCGGGAACTCTTTCCAAAGATTTGGCCTTTGATTTATTCTCACTGCATTGCCACCGCCACCGGGCTGGACGACATTCACGCCATGTGACAAAAACAGGTATCCCTCCGGATCCACAAACCACCAACGCCCATCTATTTTTTCTGTTCTGAAAAATCCGGTACCCTCATCAATCCTTGCGTTCAGATAGCCTCCATATTTTGAATAATTATACTCCTCCGTATCCACCGGCAGTTGATCCTCCTCTTCCCACTCTTCTCTCAGTTGTTCGATCGAATAGATCTTATCATCCCAGTCGCCCAGGTTCCATTGGCCAAATTCATCTATAACAGGTGTGTTGCCCAGATAAAGATCACCCGGATCTTCCACGGAAAGTGAAACCGAACGGATTTTGAACTGCTGGTCTCCAATTGGAACCCGCATTCTGACACCAATTGAATCGACTCCCCGTAATGGCCCGCGGTCGCCACCTCCCAAATTAATCCATCCGGTGTGACGCGGCTGATTGTACATACCGGCCAGATCGTGCCAGGCTCCGGGTGGTTCACGGTAAAACCGAAGCGGTATGGCCAGTTTGTTCCAGCCATTTGGTACATAACTCATCACTCGTAATTCATTATACCCATCGTCTGTAGTGAAACCCACATTAAACCGTTGCGGAGTAGTAATCATAAATTCCAGAACCACATAATTGTATTCATCCCAATCAGATGGCAGGCCGGGAGTAATGTCTTCAAGTGCAATCATTTGGCCCGACACTTCATGGCTGCTGTCAAAATAGATGGTATGAACATCGTTTTGGCAGGCGTTCAGGATCAGTACTACAGCAAGAAGTATGAAATTTATTACGGTATTTTTATTCTCTCTCATTTGTTTTCCCATTTATCCGAATTTTAATGCAGGTTTATTAAATAATATTCAATA
>JBJHCX010000172.1:0-3455 GCA_050486245.1 Rhodohalobacter sp. | reverse complement strand
GTTATTGATCTTTATTGAAATCGAGTGTATCCAGTTTTACCAGTTTACGAAGGTCATTAATCTCTTTCTGTTTCAGGTAACGCCAGCGCCCAATTCGCATATCCTTGTCGCTCAACCCGGCATAGCGAATCCGTTTCAGCTTGGTCACGTCTGCTCCGAAATAGGCGATCATGCGTCGAATGAGATGATTTCTCCCCTCAAACACCGAAATTTCCGTAACGACCGGATTCATCGGGTTACGCCTCACCTTTGCCGGTTTCACAGGGCCATCTTCCAGCTTGATGCCGTTACTCATCTCCTGCAGTTCTGCATCCGTAAGCAGTCGGTTCGCCTCAACCTCATAGGTTTTTTTTACCTTATAGCTCGGATGCATCAGCCGATGGGCCAGGTCTCCGTCATTGGTTAACAGGATTAAACCCATAGTGTTCCTGTCGAGCCGGCCAACGGGATAAACGCGATAGCCGGTAGCGTCTTCTATTACATCGAGCACGGTATTTCGATCTTTCTCATCATCCGTTGTGCTGATGGTATCTTTCCCTTTGTTCAGTAAGATATATACAAACGGCTCCAATGATACACTTTGGCCATCAACTTCCACCTTGTCATCTGCGGTGACTTTCGTACCGAGTTCTGTTACTACTTTCCCGTTAATTTTCACTTTACCGGCTTCAATATATTCGTCTGCATCTCTTCTGGAGCAAAATCCGGCATGTGCTATAAACTTATTCAGCCGAATTTCATCCCGGAGATAATTCTCCTGTTCGGCCCGGTTGGATGTGTCCGGTCCTTTCCTGGCTTTCTTGGCTTTTCTGGGCTTGGACGTACTTTTCCTTTGACTGAAAGGTTCTTCTGATCTTCCTTTTTTTCCGGGACGTTCTCTTTTTCCGGAGGGTTTATTCTTGTCAGTTCTTTGCGGTCGCTGCGGGCGTTCCGGGCGTTTTTTCTTCATTATTATAATCTAAAAAGTTAAATCTAATTTTTTCCAAGATGCTGAGACAGCATTAAGATAACAATCTTATTGCACTGGATTAGCTATTCCAATAGTATTTTGGAATTTAAACTACATAAAATCTAAATGTACTTATCTCCCCTTACCACTTTAACCGGATTGGCATATACAATAACAGCATAATTTTCGAAGTAGTGTTCAGCAACTTGATCAATGATTTTATTACCTACTTCTCGGCTTACCACTGCCTCAATTTTGACATTTTTACCCTCAAAGTCACTCACCCTTGTCCCTCTGGAGCCCTCTCCGCCAACATCTGAAATTGTATATCCTGTCCCACCATTTTTCTTGATCAGTTCTACCAGTTCATCTCTCAAAATTCTCTCTGAGATAATGGTTACTAAAAACAGTTCTGTTAACTTCATACTAACCTCCAAACCAAGTTGCAATTAAGTAGTAAAGTGGAATTCCTAAAGTAATGTTAAAAGGAAAAGTGATCCCAAGTGATGCAGTAAGATAAAGCGTGGGACTCGCCTTCGGTAATGCAATCCTTACAGCTGCCGGGGCGGCAATATAACTTCCACTAGACACCATGGCCGCAAATACGGAGCTGCCTGCTACACTCAGACCAGCCCAGAGCCCAACTAATACCGCCATAAACCCAAATAGAATAGGCACTACTATTCCAAATCCCAACAAGAAAATGCCCGCTCTTTTTAAATCACCAAGCCTGCCTGCTGTAATCATTCCAAGCTCCAGCAGAAAAAGCACTAAAGCCCCATGGAATCCATTTACAAAAAACGGAGCAACCGGTTCAAAACTTACAGGGCCGGCCAAGTATCCAATCGTCAAGCCTCCCAGCAACAAAATAATACTGCTGCCTGTTACAACTTCGTGAAGTGCTTTTTTAATTGAACCAGATCCGGAATTTATTATTTGAGGTATCATCAAGGCAACAATAATCCCCGGCACCTCCAAGAGTGCTACGAGGGCCGGAAGAAAACCTTCCGGAGGGGTTCCCAGACTTTCAGCATAGCTGATCGCAGCTATAAATGTAACGGCGGAAACAGAGCCGTAATGTGCGGCAATACCTGCAGCATTTGAGATATCAAATTTACCCATATATCTCAATACCGCATACGCAATGAGTGGAGTTACAATACCTAAAGCAATTGTAGCAACAACCGGCCAAATGAAATCAGAGAATGCTGTTGTGCTAAGTTCAACTCCTCCCTTTAAACCAATTGCCAGCAACAAATAAATAGATAAGGCCTTATAGATGGGTTGCGGAAATTCCAGATCACTTTTTACCACCTTGGCAATTATTCCCAAGACGAAAGCCATCACAATAGGTGATGTAAAATTTGATAGCAGAGATTCCATTAACTGATTTTATTTTTTAGTTCTGAGTTCAAGTAATAAGTGCAACACGATGAATTAACCCTGAGGGGCGAGCCCCTCAGGGTTTTCGGCCAAGCGGCTTATATTCGTGTTATCATGCAAAAATACAAACAACTTGACCTACAAGATCGTCATAAGATAAAAGCCCTGCTGCAGGCAGGCCACTCACAAACCAAAATCGCGCAAATAATCGGAGTTCACAAATCCACCATTTCCCGGGAGCTTTCCCGCAATGTACCAACCCGTGGACGCTATGCCAACGAGTATCGCCCCCAGGTGGCCCAGCGAAAAACCAACAAGCGCCATGGCGATAAACACAAGCACATTCGGTTTACCGAAGACTTAAAACAAGAGGCCACCCAGTGGCTGACCACCGAGAAACTCAGCCCGGAACTGATCAGCGGACGCTGGAAAGTCCAGGGTACTGGCGGGGTGAGCCACGAGGCGATTTACCAATGGATCTGGCGGGGGAAGGCCAGCAAGGATCCTGCCACCGCCGGGCTTTACAAACACCTTAAACATGGCCGGCGACGACGCAAACGAGGCAATTATAATGACTCCAGAGGGATTCTCTGTGGCCGGGTGGGGATTGAACAGCGCCCGAAGGTTGTTGGTGAGCGCACACGCCTTGGCGACCTGGAAGCCGACTTTATGATGGGCAAAGCTCACAAGTCCGCCTTGCTGGTCATTACCGATCGGGCCACGCTTCTGACCCGGCTGAAGAAGGTCACCAGCCGGCAGGCCGATGACACCGAAGCGGCTATTGAGCAGATGTTGGCCCGGGTGCCAAAAGCCTTCATCAAAACCCTGACCCTCGACAATGACAAGGGCTTTGCCAACCATCAGTCGATTGGCAGAACATTGGACGCGGATGTGTACTTTACCCGCCCGTATACCTCCCAGGATAAGGGCACGGTTGAAAACAGAATTGGAGTGATTCGTCAGTTCTTTCCAAAGGGTACAGACCTGAGGGAGGTATCCGAGCAACGCATTAAAACCGTCGAGCGTCACCTCAACCATCGACCTATTCGAAAATTTGATTACCTTTCACCTATTCAACAAACCTTAAAATACCGCGCCGTTGCACTAATGACTTGAACACGGC
>JBJHCX010000171.1:0-3463 GCA_050486245.1 Rhodohalobacter sp. | reverse complement strand
ATTAAGAATAATCTCATCGTCAAAGTTCAGTGTGATTTTCCCATCATCGGCGAATAGTGTTATCAGGGAGATCAGGTTTTTGGAGTAGAGCTTGCTGGCGTGATAGGCCAGTGATGATGGGATGTTGGTCAGACCCATAATCTGTACCCCATTGTGGACAACGGTTTCTCCGGCCCGGGTCAATTCACAATTCCCTCCCTGTTCGGCTGCAATATCAACGATTACGGAACCCGGCGACATTCTTTCAGCCATCTCACGGGTAATGAGCAGCGGAGCCGGCTTGCCCGGTATGAGGGCAGTGGTAATGACAAGGTCTGATTTTTGGATATGGCCGGTTAGAACCTCGCGCTGTTTCTCTTTTTCGCTCTCAGAAACCTCTTTGGCATAACCGCCCCTGGTTTCAGCCTCCCCGGTTACCGGCACCTCCACAAATTTGGCTCCCAGGCTTTCAACCTGCTCTTTGACCACGGGGCGTACATCATACGCCTCGACAACGGCACCAAGGCGGCGCGCGGTTGCAATGGCCTGAAGTCCAGCAACCCCGGCTCCCAGTACCAGCACTTTTGCCGGAGGGATGGTTCCCGCCGCAGTCATCAGCATAGGCAGGTAACGGTCGAGCCGGTTGGCCCCTTCAAGCACAGCCTTGTACCCTGCTATATTGCTCATCGTAGAGAGGGCATCCATACTCTGGGCACGGCTGATGCGCGGTATGGTGTCGACCGCAAGTGCAGTAACCCCCAGCTTACAGAGCTGTTCGACGATTTCAGGATGTTGAAGCGGCCAGAGAAATGAGATCACTGCAGCGCCTTTCTTCAACAGCTTCCGTTCATCTTCAGAAGGCAGATGAACGGCCAGCAGAAGGTCGGCCGAGGAGATCAGTTCGGATCGGTTTTCCAAAATGACAGCTCCTGCGTTCGAGTAGTCTGAATCGGTATAACTGGCTCTCTCACCCGCTCCGCTCTCTACGGAAACTTCAAAATTCATCTGAACCAGGCGCGTTATCCCCTCGGGTGTGATGGCAACCCGCTGTTCACCGGCGCGTGTTTCTTTGCATATCGATGCTTTCAATGGTTCACCTCCAATCGGTTAGCTAACTATAACTTAGCTAAAAATTTGAAAATAGCAACTACAGGAAGCGTGAGAAATTTATAGTAAAGCGGCAGATGGCTGCCGGATTTTGTCTTTGTCAGGCTATCGAGTTGATAGAGAATATCGACCAAAAAGTCGTGTAAAAATTCTTACATTAGGCAGGAATGAAATAAAAAAACAGAAGAAATCATGAAAGACATTCAAGGAAAGACATACGATGTGGTGATTGTCGGAAGCGGGCCTGCAGGGCTTACGGCTGCTCTTTATGCGGCCAGGGCCGATTTGAACCCGATTGTATTTGAAGGGCCCGAACCCGGCGGGCAGCTTATGCAGACAACTGACGTTGAAAACTTCCCGGGGTATCCGGAAGGGGTTATGGGGCCCAAGATGATGGAAGATTTCCGCCAGCAGGCTACCCGTTTCGGGGCCGATTGCCGCTACGGATATGTGACAAATATTGAATTTGAGAAGCGCCCCTACAAGCTTACCGTAGATGAGGAGATAACCCTCTTTGCAAAGACGATAATCATTGCTACCGGCGCTTCAGCACGCTGGCTTGATCTGCCGAGCGAGCAGCGGCTTAGAGGCAAGGGTGTCAGCGCATGTGCTACCTGCGACGGCGCTTTTTTCCGGAATCAGCACGTAGTGATTGTGGGAGGCGGAGATACGGCAATGGAAGAGGCCCTGTTCCTGACTAAATTTGCAAGCAAAGTGACGGTCATTCACCGTCGCGATGAGTTGCGTGCATCCAAAGCGATGCAGAACCGTGCATTCAAGAATGAAAAGATTGAGTTCCTCTGGAACTCTGAACTTCAGGAGGTTCTCGGCGACCAGGTTGTCGACGGAGTGAAAGTCTACAACAACAAGACCGATGAGGTGATTACCCTCGACGATGTGACCGGGGTCTTTGTTGCGATTGGCCACAAGCCGAACACCGACCTGTTTAAAGGTGTGCTGACAATGGATGATGTTGGATATATCCAGACAAAAGGTGATTCGACCGAGACCGATCTTCCCGGTATTTTTGCCAGCGGCGATGCGATGGACCCTGTCTATCGCCAGGCGGTGACAGCGGCCGGTACCGGGTGCCGTGCGGCCCTCGATGCAGAGCGGTTTCTGTCAGATCACGAAAGTGAAGAGGCGTTGGCCCAGCAGCACTGGAAGTAGAGCGGGTTGCCTGCCCGGATTGATACCGGGCTGACCCCAAAAGTGTCAAAATGAAATAAGCCGGCCGGATCATTGCGTATCCGCCGGCTTTTTTTATTCCTTTCCTACTGTTTTGTCAGAATCGTCGTCTGACTCATCCTCGATGTCGATCACTTCGGCATCCACTTCATACTCATCGCTTGTCTCATCGGCATCTTTCTCAACAAATACCCTGACATTGCTGGCATAAAGTACAAGGGCAGAGATTGCGGTAAAGAGCGGGGCATAGACGGCCAGTACCGCTGTTCCCGCAACGCCCAGGGTGAGCCGGCTTTCAAGCAGCGTCTTTCCGTTTCGGTTTTTGACGATCACCTTTTTCGCATTGCCCTCCCTGACCATCTTTTTAAACTGCTGAAGAATTTCCTGCAGAGTGCCTTGTATCTCTTCCAAAACGGTTTTTTCTGACGTTTCCATAGTAGTCTCCGGATTATTTCAAATAAATACTGTAAGGAATGTCCGATTCCTGTTTCTTACTACGAGAAACGATAGATAAAGATTCATAATTATGCTGTCACGAGTATATTGTGCATCGACCATCGGTGTGGATGCCAGATTGATTGAAGTGGAGGTAAACCGCAGCGGCGGCCTGCCCAAGTATTTCCTGGTGGGTTTGCCAGACAGGGCTGTGAGCGAATCGAAAGACCGAATCGATGCTGCCTTGAAGAATGCCGGCGGCTTTTTTCCGCGCGGACGCATCACCGTGAACCTGGCTCCGGCCGACCTGCCGAAGGAGGGCAGTGCGTTTGACCTGCCCATTGCGGTGAGCCTGCTGGCCGTCTCCGAACAGATCAGCACAGACAAGCTGGAGAGGTCGCTCATTCTGGGTGAACTGGCCCTGGATGGAAAGCTGCGGCCGGTCAAGGGGGTGCTTCCGATGACGGTCGAAGCGCGCAACCGGGGCCTCGACTACGTGATCCTTCCCAGGGCCAACGGCCCTGAGGCAGGCGTGGTTGACGGGATCAAGGTGATGCCGTTCAACACCCTTCGGGAGGTGATGAGATGGTTTGAGGATGAGGAGAGTGCAGAGCCGCTGCAGATCGACCCGAAAACCCTCTTCAGCCAGAATGGCCGGTATGAGGTGCTCGACTTTGAGGATGTTCGCGGCCAGGAGAACGTGAAGCGGGCCCTGGAGGTGGCCGCCGCCGGCGGACACAACGTCATTATGGTG
>JBJHCX010000170.1:0-3482 GCA_050486245.1 Rhodohalobacter sp. | reverse complement strand
GATATTCAGCCTGATGCATGGATTGTGTGCGCCTGGCCCAATTTCGAAAGTTCGACAGCCGAGGTATACCAGAACTGCATTCCCAACCCTGAACCCGACTTCTCCATAAAAGGAGTACTTCTGGAAGAGGAGATCGACCAGTGGCAGTACCTGCTCGGAAATGATCTTGAAGCTCCGGTATTTGCAAAACATGAACTTATTGGAAATATTAAAGATCAAATGATCGACTTTGGCGCTGTATACGCCTCAATGAGCGGAAGCGGTTCCACGGTTTTCGGAATATTTGAACAAGATTTTGTTGCAATTAACGCCTATGAATCGTTTCATAGTCTTGGATTTCAAGCAAATCTGACCAGGCCAAATTTTAAGCCTGATCACGGTATATACAGAAAAGATTAAATTGAAGCCGCCAAACAGGCTATTTTGAAGAGACGGTTCAATTGAATCGACTAAATAAATTTTTGAAAATATGGGTACAAAAAAGAGTATAGATCCGCGTACCGGAATGGATGTGGATTCCTTTAAAGAAGACATCAAGCAACACCTGAGATATACCCTCTCAAAAGACGAATATTCATCCACTGAATGGGACAATTACCGAAGCGTGGTACTTTCGGTTATGGACCGCCTTCACGATCGCTGGATCAACACCCAGCAGAACTATTATGAGAAGGGTGAGAAGCGGGTTTACTACATCTCAATGGAGTACCTGATTGGAAGGCTCCTGGATAACATGCTGGTAAACCTGGGTCTGCAGGATGTTGCAGCCGATGCAATGAAAGAGGCAGGGCTGGATTACGACAAGGTGCGCAGCGCCGAATGGGATGCGGGGCTCGGAAATGGCGGGTTGGGGCGCCTGGCCGCATGCTTCCTCGACTCCATGGCAACCCTGGGAATTCCGGCCATCGGATATGGAATCCGGTACGATTATGGAATTTTTTATCAACAGATTGAAAATGGTTTCCAGATTGAAAAACCGGATCTCTGGCTAAGATATGGGAATCCCTGGGATATCGTCAGGCCAAAAATCCAGTACAATGTCCCTTTTTACGGAAATTCACACGCGTATCATGACGAAAATGGCGCCCTGCGCTTTCGATGGGACAACACCCATGATGTGCTGGCCGTCGCATACGACACCCCGATTCCGGGCTACAAAAACGATGTTGTCAACAACCTCAGATTGTGGAAAGCCTCTTCATCATCGTCTATCGACCTGAAGAGCTTTAACCAGGGCCAGTATATTGACGCCGTGCGCGATACACAGCTCAACGAGAACATCTCCCGTGTACTCTACCCTAACGACAAGGTATTCGTAGGGCAGGAGCTGCGCCTCAAGCAGGAGTTCTTCCTGGTAGCCGCCTCTGTGCGCGACATTCTCAGACGTTTTAAAAAGCAGCACGATGACTGGAGAAAACTGCCCGAAAAAGTAGCCATTCAATGCAACGATACACATCCGAATCTGGCGATACCGGAATTGATGCGAATACTGGTCGATGAAGAGGGACTCTCCTGGGAACTGGCCTGGGACATCACCGTGAAGACGATGGCCTACACCAACCACACCCTGCTTCCCGAAGCCCTCGAGAAGTGGCCGGTATCCCTTCTCCGAAACCTGCTGCCGCGCCATCTGCAGATTATCTATGAGATTAATCGTCGTTTCCTGAATGAGATCAGTGACAAGGTGGGCGGAGACAAGGGCAAGATCAGCCGCCTCTCTATCGTAGGCGAAGGTGAAGACCCCGTTGTTCACATGGCATCACTGGGTATTGTAGGGTCACATAAAGTGAACGGTGTAGCACAGCTTCACAGCGACCTGATCAAAAAGACACTCTTTAAGGATTTTCACGAAATCTATCCGGAGAAGTTCACAAACAAAACCAATGGCATAACGCCCAGAAGATGGCTGCGTCAGTCGAACCGTGAACTCTCTGACCTGATTACTGACAAAATCGGCGAGGATTGGGTTACAGACCTGGATCAGCTCAAAAAGATTGAAAAATTCACAAAGAACAAGTCTTTCATGAAGAAGTTTGCCAGCGTGAAGCTGAACAACAAACAGCGCATGGCAGACTATATTGAAGAGAAGCGCGGAATCAAGATCAATACAAAATCGATGTTTGATATCCAGATCAAGCGTATTCATGAGTACAAGCGTCAGCTGATGCTTACGCTCTATGCCATCACGCAATACAATCGCATCAAAGCGAATCCGGACGGAGATTTTACTCCCCGAACAATTCTGGTTGCCGGTAAAGCTGCACCGGGCTACACGATGGCCAAACTCTTTATCAAATTGATGAACGATGTGGGCGAGAAGATCAACAACGACCCGGATGTGGGCGATAAACTGAAGTTTCTATTCCTTGAGAACTATAGCGTAACACTGGCAGAGAAGATGATTCCCTCGGCCAACCTCTCCGAACAGATTTCAACTGCCGGTTTTGAAGCATCCGGTACCGGAAACATGAAATTTGCCCTGAACGGTGCACTCACAATCGGCACTCTTGACGGAGCCAATGTTGAGATCAAAGAGGAGGTGGGTGATGAAAATATCTTCATCTTTGGAAATACCGTTGAAGATGTCGAGCGACTGCGCCATGAAGGATATAATCCGTGGGATTACTACAATACCAACCCTGAACTGAAACAGGCACTCGATCAGATTCGTGACGGATTCTTCAATCCGGATGCTGAACTTTTCAAGCCGATCCTGGACTCACTGCTCCACAAGGGTGATTATTTCCTCGTGCTGGCCGACTATGCTGCATATGTTGAGATGCAGGAGAAGGTTGATGAACTCTACAAAGACCCGGACGAGTGGAACCGCAAGGCACTGCTTAACACGGCTCGAGTAGGCAAGTTCTCCTCAGATCGAACCATTCGTGACTATGCGGATGAGATCTGGGGTGTAGACGTCAAGTAATCCCACTCCACGAAATAGCGATGATTACAAGCCCCTGACACAAATCAGGGGCTTTTATTTTGTCCAAAAAACCGTTCAGGCGAAACTCATCCGCCGGTAAAGAGTGGCAGGGATCTGACAATCACCTCATAGACTCCCCAGCCAAGAGGTATTGTCACAAATGTCCACGCCAGTACAATGCAGATGACCGGGGTATTATCCGGCAATTCCGGTTGTTCACAATTCTGGTTATTCCGGCTCATCTGGTCACTCCTGTTTAAATCCTTTTAAATGGTGCTTTTCATCAACGGCCTTCACCAGGTAGTTGCTGATCAGCCCAATCAGCAGAAGTCCTGCCATGATGTACATGGTAACGGTATAGGCTTCGGCTCTCTCTACCCCTGCGCTGATCTGGACTTCACGAATATAATTGACCAGAACCGGCCCCAGCACACCGGCCGTTGCCCATGCGGTAAGCAGCCTTCCGTGTATCGCTCCAACCTGAAAGGTTCCAAAGAGGTCGCGCAGATATGCGGGGATCGTGGCAAACCCGCCGCCGTACATACTCATAATGACA
>JBJHCX010000169.1:0-3590 GCA_050486245.1 Rhodohalobacter sp. | reverse complement strand
CAGACACTGGTAAACTCTGAGCGGTATATCACCCCGGAGCTGAAGGAGGTTGAGGAGAAGGTGCTGTCGGCCGAAGAGAAGAGCAAAACGCTGGAAGGCGAGCTGTTTGAAGAGCTCAGGCTCTATGTGGCCGAGTTTGCTGACGATATTCAGCAAATTGCCGGAGCCATTGCTGAACTGGACTGCATTCAGAGTTTTGCCGAAGTGGCTTTCCGAAACAGCTATGTGCGGCCGGAGGTGAATGATGATGATGTGATCGATGTGAAGAAAGGGCGCCATCCTGTGGTCGAGAAGACCCTGGCTGCCGGCGAGCCGTTTATTCCGAACGATATCTATCTCAACAACAGTGAATTTCAGATATTAATGATTACCGGGCCCAATATGGCCGGTAAAAGTATCATCCTGCGTCAGACAGGCCTTCTGGTGCTGATGGCCCAGATCGGCAGCTTTGTACCGGCCCAGCAGGCAACCATCGGCCTGGTGGATAAAATCTTTACCCGCGTAGGAGCATCCGATAACCTGGCCGCCGGAGAGAGTACGTTTTTGGTGGAGATGAACGAAGCAGCCAACATCCTCAATAACGCGACCCCAAAGTCACTGATCCTGCTCGATGAGGTTGGCCGGGGCACCAGCACATTTGACGGACTCAGCATTGCCTGGTCGCTGTCGGAGTACCTTCACAATCAACCGGAAGTTGCTGCCAAGACGCTCTTTGCCACTCATTATCATGAGCTGAACGAGCTGGAAAGGCGCTACGAGCGCATCAAAAACTTCAATGTTCAGGTCAAAGAGCACGACGGCAAAGTGATCTTCCTGAGAAAACTGGTGCGGGGCGGTGCCGATCACAGCTACGGCATTCAGGTGGCCAACATGGCCGGTTTGCCCGATGTCGTGATTAACCGCGCCAAAGAGATCCTGGCCAATCTGGAGAGCCATACCCTCGACGTGAGCCACGACGGCAACGGGGCGGTATCACAAACGGCATCAAAGAAAAAAGCGGCTCAAAAGGTCACGCAAGAGGTCGGGAAACAAGCGGAACTGCCTCAAATGACCCTTTTCGGATCGCAGATGGACCCTAATGTGGAAACCCTTCTGAATAAACTGGATGCGAGCGATCCCGAACGGATGACCCCAATTGAAGCTCTGCTGATGCTAAGCGAACTCAAACGCCTGGTCAAATAACTCTCTTTGCCCTTTGGCGGCTACAGGCTTGCAGCTCTTGCGATTCACCGGGAAAATACTATATTGTACTAAAACAATAATAATATTTATGAAAGAGTATGAGATATTTACAATATTTACCGATCCTGGTGCTGTTTATGTTTACCGCCTGTTCTGAAGAGGGGGCTGAATTTGAGCACTTTTTAGACCGCGATGTGCAATCAGCAGGCGAAAGGTCCATCACCGCACTACCGAATCCCGAGAGAGTGCTGAATTTTACAGAGTATGAAATCTATTCGCCGGGCACCTTAAATCAAAATCGCACCCATCTGTTTTTTATTGATTTCGGCACTCTGTCCATTGCACGTGTGTCGAAAGAGGAGTTTGGCAGCCCCGATGTGATTGCGTTTTCAGAGGGCCAGGGTCCGGGCGAGCTCCTCTCTATGCAATCATTGGCGGTGAGTGATGACAGGCTGGTGATTGGTGATCCCAGACAGAGACGAATTTTACTGGCCGATACTGACGGCCGACACCTGGGAGACCTGACCCCGGAATTCTCACCCGACAACCTTCTCTTGATGCAGGATGACCTGCTGTTAAATTACAATGCCCACCAGCAGGATCACCTGTTTACCCTGTATGATTTGGAAGCTGACTCCGTTTGGGGTTTTGAAGAGATCACGTTTGGTTTTAGTGAAATAATGAAATATCCCGGGTATCTTTACACCAGGGGGAATGAAATATTTTATGCCGGGTACTCAGAGCCGCTGATTCGCAAATATTTAACGGACGGAACACTCATCTTTTCACGGTCAACCGTTGATAATTATGATACCGATGGCTTTTATGAAGAGCGTACAATGGGTGAGAACAGAATGGTGGGATTTAGTGAAGACGCCATGTTTTCTAGTATGGATGCCACATACTATAACGGAACGTTGCTTGTGATACCCTCTCACAATGGAAATGAGGAGGTGAAGTACATAGACCTTTATGATGCTTTAAATGGAGATTATCTGGAATCCCTCTCCCTTGAGTACTTCCCGCGCAAGATGGCTGTAGATAATGAGTATCTCTACATCCTTGCAAGGGATGGCGATGATAACCTGCTTCTCAGATATTCCAACCCAATCTGACGGCACAAGGCGCCTGGGCGGGCCTGACGGTTAATGTGAGCCCCTTCCGGTGAATCGTTGATGAAGAGGCTTGAACAGTCATGATGCCGAATTATCCTCAGGCTTTCTTTTCCAGTCTACCTTTTTCCAGGCTATCCAGATACCCACCAGAACAAAGGGGATGCTGAGCAACTGCCCCATATCGATCGGCCAGGCGGCCATGAAGTCAGCCAGGTTCTCTTTGGTAAATTCGATGAAAAACCGGCCGGTAAATAGCAGAATCAGGAAGATACCGAAGAGTGACCCTTCAGGCGGATTGTTTTTGTACCTGCGATAGATCACCAGCAGCACGATAAAGATGGCCAGCACGAGCAGTGCCTCATATAGCATGGATGGATGCCGGGGTATCAGCCTCTCTGCTTCCGACAGGCTGGGGGCATTGTGAAAAGCAACAGCCCACGGCATGTCGGTGGGTGTGCCCAGTATTTCAGAATTGAAGAAATTGCCTGTCCGGATAAACATCCCCCCTATAGCCACACCCGGCACCACACGGTCGGCAACCCACATAAATGAGGTGTTGGCAGTTCTCCGGGCATAGAGATACATGGCGATGATAATCCCGATGGCGGCACCATGGCTGGCCAGCCCACCTCTCCATACCTGCGGGATCAGGTGTATGTTTCTGAGATAAAATTCTGCTTCATAGAAGAAGACATGGCCCAGGCGCGCACCGACAACGGTAGCGATAATCACGTAGATCAGCAGCCGGTCAAGTTCAGCTTGTGTCCGGCCGGCATCGCGGTACATTTTCAACCCAACAGCATACCCTGAAAGGAATGCCATGGCAAACATCACACCATACCACCGGGGTTGAAGCGGACCGAACGATTCGATCGAGGGGGAGTCGATCACCAGAAACGGGAGCTGACCCGCAATGACCGCGCCGATTACGAGCAGTGATGCTTTCCAGAACTCCGGTTCCGCCGGTTTTTTCGACTTTGGATCGGTTTGCGGACGAATTTTCCCCCAGCCAAAATAGATCAGTGCTGCAGCGATGACCAGTCCCCAGATCGAAATCGGGACGGGGAAGCTGATTTCAGGAATTGTGAAGAATACGGGGTCGAACTCCCAGACGATATGGTTATTTGAATTCATAAAATCGGTTTGTCTAAAATTCTCAGCCAAAATACAAAAGTGACACGGAACGTGCTGTGAATTCTTTGTGGCCTGAGATCACTGATAAGCCCCGCATCTTCAGGGTGCGGGGCTCCGGTGTTGAATGCCGGGTCAGCCTCCCCTGAAAAACCTTCTGAG
>JBJHCX010000168.1:0-3603 GCA_050486245.1 Rhodohalobacter sp. | reverse complement strand
TTTACAGCGAGGGTATCATCGTTTTAAATGGCCCAACCGGTGATGGCGGTGAAATTCGTGGTTTCTCCGTGTATAGTGTTGCTACGTTGGAAGAGGCTGAAAAACTGGCATCAGCAGATCCGATGGTACAGGCTGGATTGCTAAAGGTAGAAGTTAAACCGTGGTGGCTTGCCAAGGGTTCTGTGGTTTACTAAAGAAGCTGGAATATCCCGATATAGCGGATTGTAAGTGAGTGGTTTATTTCAGAACCACTCACGTATTGAAAATACTTTCGGGTAGGGTTGCAGCCATTTGGCATGACCTTACTTCTTTCCCTTCTCATCTATGATGCGAACGGCATCTCCCATAGACACTTTTTCGGGCTCAGTTCCCTTAGGCAAAGAGACATTCTTCTTCCCATACTTGAGATAGGGCCCATACCGGCCGGTCATCACTTTTACGGGCTGATCGGTCTCAGGATGGTTCCCCAGCTCGGCTATGGTGGAACTGCCTCGCCGGCCCTGGCTCTTCTCTTTCAGAAGCTCTATGGCACGCTGAAGATCAATGTCGAGAACATTGTCATCTTTCTTCAGCGATTTAAACGTTCCGTCGTGCACCACATAGGGTCCATAGCGGCCAATCCCTGCCTTTACCACCTTGCCGGTTTCAGGGTGTTCGCCAAGGCTTCGGGGCAGTTCCAGAAGCCTCTGGGCAGTATCAAAATCGACACTTTCTGGCGTCATGCCTTTCAGCAGGCTAACCCGCTTGGGCTTTTTGTTCTCTTCGGTCACTTCGCCAAGCTGAACATAGGGGCCAAAGCGTCCGCTCAGAACAAATACCGGTTCACCGCTTTCCGGATGGGTTCCCAGTGATTTGGGCCCCTCTTTCTCGGTCTTCATCAGTTCTTTGATCTTATCAACAGAGAGCTCGCCCGGGTCGAGATCTGCCGGCAGAGACGTTGTAACCTCTTCACCGTCAATTTCACCCTTTACATATGGTCCGTAACGGCCAACAAGCACCTGCATGCCGTTCAGCCCGTCAAGGGGCAGATCGAGAACCTTGGCTTCCTGAGGGTCAATCTTATCTTCCTGTTGATCCACTTTTGCCCTCAGGCCTTCATCGCCTTTGTAATACTCATCGAGATATTTAACGGGGTCATATTTGCCGTTTGCTATCTCATCCAGCTTATCTTCAAGCGCAGAGGTGAAATCACTGTCTACCATATCCGGGAAATGGTTTTCAAGAAGTTCGGTCACTGCAAAAGCCGTATAGGTGGGAACCAGGGTTTTTCCGTCCCTGCCTGCATATCCCCTGTCCTGGATGGTGCTGATGATGGTTGCATAGGTGCTGGGGCGGCCAACTCCGCGCTTCTCAAGCTCCTTCACCAGTGTGGCTTCTGTATACCGTGCAGGAGGTTTTGTTTCGTGCGAGATAGACTTGAGGCTGTGCAGGTCAATTGCTTCGCCTTCGGTCATTGAGGGCAGAAAAATTTCCTGGTTTTCGATGGCCGCTTCCGGATCGTCGCTCCCCTCTACATAGGCGCGGAAAAAGCCCGGAAACAGGATTTTCTTGCCGGTAGTTTTAAAATCTGCCCGGGTCCCGTTTTTTTCGGCTGTAATGGTCACATTGGTAAACTCCAGCTGGGCTTCAGCCATCTGTGTGGCAATGGTTCGCTTCCAGATCAGGTCATAAAGTTTAAACTGTCGTCCGGAAAGCCCCGCTTTTTCAGGGTGAATAAAGCTGGATCCTGCCGGCCTGATCGCTTCGTGTGCTTCCTGGGCACCTTTTGATTTGCCAAAGTTACGGACACGCTTGAACAGGTACTCTTCACCATACTGCTTCTCCACTTCATTGCGTGCGGCATTAATGGCTTGTCCCGACAGGTTCGTTGAGTCGGTTCTCATATAGGTAATCAAACCGTTTTCATACAGCTTCTGGGCAATACTCATTGTGTCGCGTGCCGAGAAGCCAAATTTACGATTGGCTTCCTGCTGCAGTGTAGAGGTGATGAACGGAGCCGATGGATTTCTTTTCTGAGTTTTGACATCAATATTGGAGACGGTCCAGCCGGCATCATTAAGCAGGTCACGAAGCTCTTCAGACGCTTTTTTGTCTAGCAGAACGACGCTGTCGGGTTTTTTAAGTTTCCCGGTGTTTTCATCAAAATCTTTTCCGCTGGCAAGCCGTTTGTCATTCAGGTGAGAGAGATCTGCTTCAAAACGGTTCTTGTCAGACACTTTCGACAGACATGCCTTCAGGTCAAAATAGGTGCCGCTCCTGAACTTCATCCGCTCACGCTCCCTTTCAACCAAAAAGCGCACGGCGACAGACTGTACGCGTCCGGCAGAGAGTCCGGGAGCAATCTTTTTCCAAAGCAGCGGCGAGACGGTATAACCGGCCAGGCGATCCAGGATTCGTCGTGTCTCCTGCGCATGTACCAGGTTCATGTCGATATCGCGAAAGTGTTCCAGGGCATTTTGAATCGCTTCTTTGGTAATCTCTCTGAAAACCATTCGCTTAACCGGCACCTTCGGTTTCAGCAGTTCGGTCAGGTGCCAGGAAATGGCTTCTCCTTCACGGTCTTCGTCAGTTGCCAGGATCAGCTCATCCGAGTCTTTTAAAAGTTCTTTGAGTTTTTTAACAATCTTCTTTTTGGATGCAGGCACAACATAAAGAGGAGCGTAGCGATCGTCGACATTGATTCCCAGGTTAGCCCAAGACTCTTTTTTAAATTTGGCGGGGATCTCTTTGGCTGACGAGGGCAAATCCCGGATATGCCCCATGGATGAGTCTACAACATATCCTTTGGGAAGATACTTCTTAATCGTTTTGGTTTTAGTTGGAGACTCTACAATGACTAACGATTTCATGAAATAAATTTCGTTACAATTAAATGATATGCCTTGTCATTCGAACAAGGCCGGCAAAAATTTGGCTACAGGGTTTCGATCAGATCCAAGAGCTCATCGGCGTGTGCCTTGGTATTGATTTTCCTAATCGTGGCCAGTACGGTTCCATCAGTATCGATGATAAATGCTGAACGGGAAGGGGCATTGAAAGTTTTTCCGTACATCTTTTTTTCGACAATGGAATCGGTAGCCTCGGCAAATTTAAAATCGGGGTCAGAGGCCAGGATATAGTTGATACCAATTTTTTCCGCGTATTTTTTATGTGACCCGCAGGTGTCCTTGCTCAGGGCAATCAGGTTATATCCCTTTTTATCAAACTTACCGGCATGTTCAGCCAGGCTTCGGTTCTGTTTGTCGCAGCCACTGGTATTATTTCTCATATAGACGGACACGATAGCTGGCCTGTTCAGCAGCTCTGAGAATTGAACTTCTTTCTCTTCTCCATTCTGAATGATGTTTAATGTAAATCCGGTGTCTATTTTATCACCCGGTGAAATCATAATAAACTGTTATTTAGGTGTTGACTGTTGACGGTATAACTGCCCGGGGCAACGATTTCGTTCTCTGAATTTATTGGAAAACCAGACAGACTTATATAATACACATTAAATGGCTGTCTGGTCAAATGGTTTCCTGCAGGCCGGGCCGGAGGTTAGTTCCCGTTGCTATTAGAAAACTTTTCTCTCAGGGCACGGGCAACGTTATCGGGTACAAA
>JBJHCX010000167.1:0-3606 GCA_050486245.1 Rhodohalobacter sp. | reverse complement strand
GCCGGCCAATCGATAGCACTCCTCCAGGGTCTCCCTGCCCCACTTCAACGCTTTCTCTTCGGGAAAGCAGCGGTAGGGGTACCAGATGGCTGCAGCCGTATCGGACGTGGTCAGTGGCGGCAGCTCTTTGGCAATCATATTGACTCTGAAGCCGGCTTCAAGCAGCCGTATGCCGGTGCACAGCCCGGACACCCCACAGCCGATAACGGTGATCTTTTCAGTTTGATTGATCATACCCTGTAATCCAATTGAACTCAGCCACCAATATAATATTCGGCATGGATATTCTTAGAATCGAATGTAAACGAAGGGTGTACGGCATTCCCGCCCGGGAACAAGCAAAACCTTCAGGGTTTTAAATCCCATGGCGGTTTGATCGCTTCATCAGCCAGCCACAGACTCTCTAAAATCTGTGCGTATAGTTAATTTTAAAAGCTCCTTCAGTTTCCAGGGGCTCAAACCGGTTCTCCATCCGAATTCGGTTATGTGAATAGACAATGTAGACATCCGATCCGGGAGTGATGGTCCATCGAAATCGATTATACAAACCAATGATATCACTTACATCATCAAATTGAACGATGTGGGTAAGAGCAAGATTGGGTGTCAGGTCGACATTGCCCCTGAATCGAACCAGATCGGTTGTAAATCCGGTATCAGGCAGGGTGATGTCACTTCTGACCCAGTCTGCAGAAAGGTTGATCCCCGGCCAGGGCCGAACGGTTCCAGACAGTTCATACACGGACCGGGTGCCGGTCCAAAACCCTTCGTATCTGTAATCGGCCCGAAGGGATAGTTTCCTGAACTGGGCAGTTGTAATATTAACATTGAGACTCCAGGTTGTATAATCGCCGGCGGGAATTAAAACACTTCCATCCCTGAGGAGGTCAAAGTCGGAGTAAAGTCGTTCGAAATGACGTCCGAAGCCCGCTTCAAAGCCATCGCCGCTTTCAAATACAATATCGATTGGGGTCAGGTTGAAATTTACGGTTTCCGGTTCAAAGTCAAGATTCATCAGGTATTCGTATCGTGCCTGTACTTCCCAGTATCGAATGATATCGCTTTGATTTACATAGTGCTGATAACCGATGGTGGGCTGCCAGCGCCTGAATCCGTTACGGGATGTAAAGCCCACAGCAGGATCAAAAGAGGACCCGAACTCTCTGTACGACATCCAGCCGTAAAATGGAAAATTGGGATAATTAATACGAACACCGCGACTGGTTCGGTCCCAAAAGGAACTGTTTTCACCTTCGTGATGAGTGTTATGCCAAACAAAAAAGGCCTGAAATTGGAGATTTCTGTCCCCCATAAAGGTGGAGGTTCCGAATTCAAAATCGGTCCCAAGTGTATGGCGGGTATGATAAAAATCATCATCCAGGGTAGCCCTTCGCGTGTAGATTACACCGAGATTGCTTTCCCGGAACAGGTTTTGTGATATCCGTGCTGCGGTAAAATCTTCCCGGTTCACATCATCGGTTTCACCGGTCCGGATTTGATAGAGTCCCAGGTTGGTATTTCCCTCCCGGCCCAATACACGGACGCCGCCCTGAACCGGCACCGGACTTCCATCGGCTAATCCGATTCTACGGCTGAAAAAAGGATTGACACCGCTGCTGGGCGCAAAACTGAATATTGACGCACCTTCCAGAAAAAAGCTCCGCTGTTCCGGGAAAAAGAGCGGAAATCTTGTGAGATTTACCCGACGCTGATCCACTTCGGTCTCTGCAAAATCTGTATTGATGGTCAATGATGTTCGAAGGCCGGGAGTAATACTATACGACGCATCAAACCCTGCATCCAGCCTGGTGTCGTTTTCGGTGCCGCCTTGTCCCACACGGCTGCGGGTTGCTTTCACTGCACTGTACGGAGTGACCTCAACCCCAAAACCCTGACTCAACCCGGTGAGTCCGCTGACCGTTCCGGCGTTTTGCGGACGAAACAGCCCTTGATTTCGTCTCCAGCCCGACCAGAGAATCTCTTCGTTCTGGCGGCGTATGGTACGCTGAAAATTGATCCCCCACACAGAGCTCTCCGGATTGAAGTCGAGTGATCGAAACGGAATACGAATCTCTGCCACCCATCCTCTATTGTTCACGGTGGTACGAACATCCCAGATCCCATCCCATGATTTGTTAAGACTAAAACCTTGCCCTACCGTTAATAGCCCATCCCCCCTTAGTCCGGCGGGATTGGTTTCAAAAAAGTAGGCATTTCGCCCGTCATTAAATGTGTCCAGAATCCACATAAAACGATCGTCCGTGCCAAGACCCTGATTCCTTCGTTTTTGGTATGCAAGTATACCCTCCGGATTGCTGTCATAAAAAACAGCACCGATATAGAGATACTCTGCATCATATGCGACATATATTTCCGTGCGCTCAGACGGCTCAGTACCTTCTTGCGGTTGCTGCTGACGGAAATTTGTAATTGGCGTGATTCTATCCCAAAAGGGCTCGTCCAGCTTGCCATCCAAATGCACCTCTTCTCCGGGAGCCAGCCGATAGGCTTGTATATGATACACGTCGGAATCAAGGGCGGACTCACCATCACCCTGCGATTGAGCATACAGCAGAGAACCCTGAAACAGTATTATGATAATGAGCTTTATAAGTAAAAATTTTGCTAATGCCATTTGTGAACTTTAGAGATCAACATCATTGCCGGCTATTAAGATATTAAAGCATGAGCAAATCAGGAAAAGCTATTCTTTGGATGGTGCCCGCCGTTCCGGGCTGGCTCTGACATCATCACCGATGATTGTCATCATAAGATCTTCGGCGGCAATAGAAATACACGGCAGCGGGTCGTATGGCACTATAAAGGCCATACCGCTATCCACCTCACGGATCAGATGCGGTTAGTCACCGCTGCCGGCAACAGATTCCGTTGCCATCCCAATGGCAAGTGCAATCCATCCCAGCACAAAGGCGAACCCGCCTATGGGCGTGATCATCCCGAGCCAGCCGGTATCGGCAAGGGTCAGCGTGTAGAGGCTGCCTGAAAAGATGAGTGTGCCCGCCAGCAGCAGGCGTCCGCTCCAATCCAGCCAGGCCGACCGCCCGGCATGATTTTGAACGGCGCCCAGGATGAGCAGCCCAAGGGCGTGGTAGAAGTGGTATTGAACGGCTGTCTGATAGACCTCAAACCGTTCGGGGGTGAGCATCTCCTGGACGATGTGTGCGCCGAACGCACCGAAGGCGACAGCAAGGGCCATGAGTATCGATCCGGTAACAAGCAGGGTTTTGGATTTCATTGGATGTCAGCAGGGTTTAAACGGGTTGATCACAAGACCAAGATAGCAAGTTTGCCACAGGGTTTGAAATAAGCCGGTGTCGTGTCAGAAATTCATTATGGCTTGTCCGGCCGACCGTCGTTCATCCTGTATGCCGACTCCCCGGGCCGACCAATGGCTTGCTCCATCAGCCAGGAAACAGCTTGTAAATCCCGGTGTGGTGATGTAGGGGTGTTTTTGCCATTCTATCTTCTGCATCTCTTCGCGAGATCCGGAGCTGCCGTAGTCAGGAAATTCATCGATTTTACGGAAGAAATTTTCTGAGTAGACCACATACCGGTTTGCACAGCGTATAAACTGATCCTCCCGTT
>JBJHCX010000166.1:0-3608 GCA_050486245.1 Rhodohalobacter sp. | reverse complement strand
TGGCACTGCCGCTTTCATCATGGATCTGATGGGCCAGCCCGCGTTCCAGAAAGGTTTTCAGTGTTCTGTAGAGCGTGGTTCTGTCTGAGCGGGAAAAGTGTTCTTCCAGATCAGACAGGCTGACGGCCGTTTTCTGGCCGATCATATAGTCGAGAACCATCATTCGGATGGCCGTCGGTTGGATCTTGCGTGCCTGAAGCCGCTTTTCTGATGATTGTTGAGCCATAATTACTGAATTACGAATTCTAACCCGAATGGGTAACGATACGGGAGTTGATTTCGTCTTTTAATGGCCGGTTACACAAAGGCGATGACAAGCAGTGCATAGCTGATCATAGCCAGCAATCCGGCAGCAATGGCCAGCGGAAACTGTGTGGTTACGTGGTCCATCAGGTCACATCCGGTTGAGAGTGAACTCAGGATGGTTGTATCCGATATGGGTGAACACTGATCTCCCATCACACTACCGCCAATCACGGCTGCAAAACAGAGCTGCAGGAAGAAGACTTCGGGAACCACAGCCCATGCCAGGGGTATGGCAATGGGAAAGACTACTGCATAGGTGCCCCAGGAGGTTCCGGTTGAGAATGCGATCAGCATACAAAGCAGCATCAAAATGCCCGGTAAAAATGCGGGCCAGATCAGATCGCCAATCATCATCACCACATAATCGGCCGTGCCAACGGCATCGGCCACCTCTTTGAGTGTGACGGCTAGTGCCAGGATAATGGCTCCGATGGTGACTCCTTTACATCCATCGATAAAGCCGTTAATGGCAACCTGGAGCGACATTCCCTTGGCTACCGCAATCCCGATGCCTGCCAGTACTGCCAGCACAAATGCTTCGGCAATAAGCAGCGTCGGGCTGTCTGATCCCAGGTAGAAAAAGGTATAGGCATAGGGGATGATCGCCACGCCCAGCAGTGCCCCGATGGGGCCAAAAAAATCGATCAGCCCGGGATTGTATCCGCTGGGTATCTTGCTGTTTGTCAGTTCATCGGCGGCCATCGGGGTGGCTCCCTTTCGATCGAGCATCCCTTTGGTGCGTGATCGTTCAATCGCAGCCCTCATCTTCTTGCCGGGTACAAACGGAAGCTTTTCCCAGGCAAACAGTAGGGTGATCAGGATGGCAAAAATGGCATAGAAATTATAAGGAAGTGACGTGAAAAAGAAGTTGATTCCATCTTGAGGCGTTTCAAAAATGGCGATCGTCCCAATCACCAGGCCGCTTACATAGATCGGCCAGACATTAAAGGGGATAAGCGTGGCTGCCGGAGAGGCCGTGCTGTCTACCATATAGCTGAGCTCTTCGTGCGACACCTTGTGCTTGTCGGCTACCGGGCGAACCGTAGCTCCCGTTAAAACGGTACTGATGGTGCCTCCCTGGTGAAAGACGAGGCCCATCAGCCAGGTGAAAAACTTGGCCGACCGCGGCCCGCGAACCATCTTTGCGGAGGCCCAAACGGCAAACTTTTCAGCCCCGCCGGTGCGGGTCCAGATTCCGATGAGTCCGCCAAGTGCCCAAAGATAGACGAGCAGAATCAGTGCAAAGCTCTCCGTGCCGATCGATGGAATCAGGAAATCCTGTACAATGTTGAGCTGACCCGAGATCACGCCGCCAAGGAAAATTCCGATAAAGAGCGAGCTGACAACTTCACGCGTCCAGAATGCGAGGACAATCGCAACCAGCGGCGGCATGATCGACCAGATACCGAAATGTCCGCCCTGATCCGGAAAACTTCCCCAGTTCATCACATAGTAAACACCTGCTATGACAAGGGTTAAGAGTATTCCAAAAAAAATGCGCCTGCGGGTTACAGGGTCTTTCCACTTTCGTAACGTGTCCTCAAAAAAGTTGCTCATAATTCGAATAATTGGTTTAGCGGCTATAAAATAAGAGATCAGCAGACAAATGCACCCATCTTTTACAGCTTTTACACTCTCTATTTACCGAATTTTTTTATAACCTGTTCGCGACACATTCAACCATGCCCTTTTGCCAATGAGTCTTGATTTTACACCCCATGAGTTTCGCAAACACTTTCTTCACACACTTGACGTGATTGAAGAGCTCTACGGACAAAAACTGGAGCGGAACGTATTTCCCGGAATGACACCTGAACAGGTCTGCAGTAACCTTAACGGCGAGCTTCCCGCTGAAGGAATGGACCTGAACGAGTTGATTGAAAAGGTACGGAGTGATGTGATCGGTTCGGCTACCATGAATGTCGGCCCGAACTACTACGGATATATTACGGGTGGCGGCAACCAGGTTGCCATACTGGCTGAAATGGTCAGCGCTGCACTCAATCAGAATAACCTGAAGTGGCACTCCTCTCCGGTAAGCACCGAGATGGAAAAGATGGTGATACGATGGGTCTCGCAATTTATCGGTTACCCCGAGGGTGCAGCCGGTGCCATTCTGGACGGCGGATCGACTGCCAACTTTAACTGTATGGCGGTAGCGCGTAAGAATATGGCCCCGCCAGAGATGTCGAATCAGGGGATGTACGGCCTCAGGCCGATGACGGTCTATGTGTCTGAAGAGGGGCACTCCAGTTTTGACAAGGCGATCGACATGCTGGGGATCGGCCTGAATCATCTGCGGAAAATACCGGTGAATGATCACTTTCAAATCGACCCGGAGAAGCTCGATCAGCAGATTGAAGCAGACCGGAAAGCCGGCATGTACCCAATCTGTATCATCGGCATTGCCGGAACGACCAACTCTGGAGCGGTAGACGATCTGTCAGCCCTGGCAGAACTTTCACGCAAACACAATCTCTGGTACCATGTAGATGCCGCGTATGGCGGGCCCGCCGCCCGGCATCCGTCGGTTGCCGGGCTCTTTAAGGGGATGGAGGCGGCCGACTCGGTTGTCGTCAATCCGCACAAATGGCTCTATGTGCCGTTCGAGGCTGCCTGTATCCTGGTCAAAGAACCCGAAAAACTGCGCAGGACCTTCAGCCTGATTCCCGATTACCTGCGGTCAAATGAAGATGGCGGCGGGCGAACCGACCTGATGGAGTATCAGCTCCCTCTCACCAAAAGCTTTAAATCACTGAAAGTGTGGATGACCCTTAGGGCGTTTGGGGCAGATCGGCTCACTGAAACGATCGGAAAGGACCTGACGAACGCTGCACACCTGGAGAGCCTTTTAAACGGATCGGATGACTTTGAGGTGATGGCCCCTGTGCCACTCTCAATTGTCTGTTTCAGGTATATCCATAAAAGCCTGAATGAGGATGAAACAGATGAGGTGAACCGAAAGCTGGCGCATGAAATTGAACAGGATGGACGTATTTTCCTGACAGCCACCAAAGTGAAAGGGAAGACGGCCCTGCGTACCTGCTTTATCAATCCGAGAACGACCCAAAAACATGTTGAGCGCATTCCGGAAGTGATCAGGGATATTGCTTCAAAAATTCTATATTAACCGATCAACTGTAACCAGGACAGACCTATGAAATCATTTACTGGAATACTCTTTTTAGCTATTCTGCTGGCGGCCTGTGGTTCGCCCGAAGAGCAGAAGCAAAAACCTTTTGAACAGTTTTATGACGCCCTGGCCCAGCACTGTGGAAACGCATACCCGGGCGGGCTTACAC
>JBJHCX010000165.1:0-3625 GCA_050486245.1 Rhodohalobacter sp. | reverse complement strand
TTACTCGGCGATTCAATTCATCAAGGCTAACAGTGGTCGTGGTGCAACCGCTGGCTACCAGTGCCAGAAAACCAATCAGGATCATTCTCATTTTCTTCGGACAACGTGGAGGGGAGTCATGAGTGTGGAGCGTAGCGGAACACTCATTGACTCTCCCGATTTGTTAGCTCCGGGATCGTTACGGTTCGTAAGTGAAGGAGTATTTGTCCTGTTGCATCGTAAACCCTTGACCAGGGAGAGTGGTCATTCTGGGTGCAGCAAGTGACACCGTGTCGCCAGCCTCGTTGATCTCCTCAAAGTTCATCGTGTATTCGTATAGAGGCCCTCCGGCCACACCTTCGGGCCGAGGTGATAGAGCCTGACTATCAGGCGCTGCTGGACCTGCAACAATCACAGGTCCCGCTCCGGGGGGGAGCCCGCGTTGGACGCGCCGAACGTTCAGCCTCATCCACGTATTCTCGTCTATTGGAAACTTTGCCTCCTCGCCGAGGACAACAAGAGCATTATCAATCGCAATTTCTGTTTCATCTCCGATCCTAATATTTCCTCGGATGATTATCCGCTCCGATTTGACGACAGAGGGGCGAAGTCTTAATTCCAGGCGTTCTTCTGACGAAACAAGCTGGAGGACCTCCGTCGTACGGTCATAGGAGTCAATCACGTAACCTTGGAATGATTGACCTATCTGGAGCCAGCCGGACCTCCGATCAGATTCGGAATCGATAAGAGAAAAATTACCTTCGTCTCCAAGGTAAAACACCCCAGCGAATTCGATCTTCGCGCAAAGCGATGGAGCCACCGCTATTAACAGGATCAGAATTTTTTTGATCATATTTTCTCCTTTTAGCTAACGTAGAAGGGAGGGGCGGCGCTTATGGCGTTCGCTTACTCGCCGCGCGTTCCCGCCGTTCCCTCCCCTGACTGGTTCGCTCCGATGTCGACGCTTCCCGATGAGGATACGCTTCCAGTCTCGGTTAGAAAAAAACATTAAATGTGGCCTTCCGAAGATCCTCGTCGATAAATACTCGTGCCATATTCCCACCCACAGTCAACTCTGCCTCTTCGCCTGCATCTAACGAGAATCGTGGGAAACTCATCTGGGTATATCCTTCCTGATGGGAGAAACCATCTCTTCTTTCACTGACGATTGTACTTTCATGCTGAATTAAAGAAATCGTCACTTCGAATTTGTTTGGTTCATTACCGTTTGGGACGATTCCAAAATCGATTAGGTAATGACTGCCTTCCTCAGAAACCAAGCTCGCAAGGGAACTGTCGTTCAGGCTCGAATTGGACGTAGCGCATCCAAATCCGACAAGACATAAAGAAAGTAGTAAGAATCGAGATCTCATTATTAGCGAACGTCGAGCTGAGTCATGAGTGTGGAGCGCCAGAGGAACACTCATTGACTCCAGCGTCTTGTTCGCTCCTGGTTCAGACGCTCCTTGATCCGTCCCGGGTCTTGGCGACAATCCAGAATGGCGTGAACAGAGACAAGATCGTCTGCCACGGTGTAATAAATGGCATAGGGGAATCGCTTCGACAACATCCAGTGAAAGTCCGTCGAATTCTTCGGATGGATGCCCGCGTAAAGGGCCAGCGAATCAATATCCGAGTAAAGAGAGTCCAGAAAATAGTGGCCGACACCGCTTGACTGGGCCTCGTAAAAGGCGAATCCATCCACAAGATCCAGCTTGGCACTGTCGAAAATCTGAATTTTCACGAAACCCGGTCTTTGATCTCCTTTTTTGCAGTCTCCCAATCGGTAAAACCGACTTCACCTGATTCCGCGAGGCGTGATCGCTCTTCGAGAATGCGGTCATGCCAATCCGGTGGGGAATACCCCGCCTCCGCCCTCGACAGGTCGGACCAGATCTCCTCCATGACCCCGATTTTCTCGGAGACCGTCATCTCTTTCAGTGGCAATGTGACCTTCATAGTGAAAATCTTGCCTGAATTCCGGCTGGCGTCAAGGCGGCGAATGCTCTCCGGCCTGACTGTTTCGCGAGAAGGGCGGGGCCATCTTCCAGTTCCTTCCCAGCGAACGTGACCGGGTAGACACCCGGTCTTTGGTGTTTGAAGTCTGTGGTCTTCTCGAAGTCTAATCGCGTTTAACCGGGTTGTCTATCCCGGATTGTTGGGATCCGGCTTCCTTGCGCCTCCGGAAATAAAGGGCGAGACAGGTAAATAAGGTAATAACACATACTGCGTTCAGGAGAAGCAAGAACCAAGGCTGATACCAGGCCCGGGTGTAAATCTCAATGAAATCAGTAATCCCAAAAACAAAAAA
The DNA here is from genome assembly GCA_050486245.1 of Rhodohalobacter sp. Classification (GTDB taxonomy): domain Bacteria; phylum Bacteroidota; class Rhodothermia; order Balneolales; family Balneolaceae; genus Rhodohalobacter. Next base: position 1,335 of record JBJHCX010000165.1, on the reverse strand, counting down.
GGCTATGGATCCGACGATCAATAAATCTCTGTACTTTGGGAATCGGCGAATTCGAGAAATAAGGACGATTGAGATTAGGATCCAAAATATTCCCTCGAACAGGTTGAATATCTGATCAAATTCCATTCGGGGATTGAGTCGGACTTATCTTATGCCAGCAGATCAATATCATTCTCTTGCCCAACATCAAGACATGGCACGCCGCCTACGGCTCCCGCTCATCTCCGGGCGGCTTCTCGGCGTTGCCATCGTCGCCTGGTTCTGCCCCCTTCTCAATGGTTCGCGCTTCGAGAGAGACTAATGCTGAAAATTCCTGATGCCTCTCAAGGGCCATTTGTGCGGCCGGGTAATGAGGAGGAGCCGTTGTCGTTCTAGTGCAGATGTTAGTAGAGTAGCGCCCATCTATTTTGGTCGCATAGATTATGTAGTGCTGTCCAGCGACAAAGGAATATCCACACATACCAGAATCAACCTGCGTATCAATCTCCAAAAACTCGGATTCTTCATCTTCTCCCTTAAACGTTCGAAGTACCTTAATCAAGGCAGTGCGGTGAGACTCAGGGTGAAATGTGAATCTGTAGCACTGACCATAGATTACAATATCTGCTCGATCAAGGGCTTCTTCAACTGGAGGTGGTGGGAAGCATGAGCATGCATGGGCGTCAGAATAAAGCAACCCGACCACAGAGAAGGCCAAAACTGCGCGAAAATACCGCATCGTAGAAAAAGCTGTCATATGTTTTCTTCTGCAGAACGGTAAGGCCAGGTATGGAGTGAGGCGCCAGCCTCACGGAATTACCTGCGCCGATTTGTTGGGCTCCGTGGTTTTCATTTCTTTTCGAGGGCAACGATGATCGCATCCAGCGTGTCGGATATCATTTGCCTCTTTGAGGATTCTGATTGATACACAACTTCAATCATAAATGGCTTGAAGTCACTTATTTCTACCCGCCAACGCCATGGTGATCCAGAAATCATCCTATATATGCTATTCCCTTCATCATTCCATTTTGAGTCTATCCAATCTGCAAAAAATACCCCGAACTCTCCGATGAACCTCCTTTGTCCTGTCTTCACGTTTTGTTCGCAGTTAAGGCCGCGCAAGAGTACTAAAGCGCAACCGACAGATCCTGAAGATTCAACAATCGTATGAGGCTTCCAATTCGAAGAGAAGAATCGAGATAACATGGTTCTTTTGCCCAACGTGGAGCGGACTCGCGAGGCGAACCCGGCAAGGTGATGGGTCCAATTCTAAAAAAGCTGTCGAGGCGGAAATGAGCGTTCGAATGGTGGCGCGTAAAGCCTCGTTGAGTCCCGCGTCTGGTTCGAGTCCCC
>JBJHCX010000164.1:0-3629 GCA_050486245.1 Rhodohalobacter sp. | reverse complement strand
TCGGCAGGCGGAGCCGGTTCAGCTACTACCGGGTCCAGCAGCAGTCAAACCGGGTGGATGCTGCCATTGCGCGTCCGATAAGCGATGGCCTGGTGACACCTGAAATTCTGGAGATTGGGGAGCCGGGCAGCATCGTGGAGGGGAACCTTGGAATGGAGGTGATGAAGAGCGGCAGGACCACCGGACTGACAACTGGCACGATCCAGCAGATCGATGTCTCGGTAAGGGTGAACTTTGGGCCGGGCAGGACAGCCCTTTTTGAGGATCAGCTGATGGCCGGCGATATGAGCCAGCCCGGCGACAGCGGCTCGGTTGTGCTCGATAACCAGAAGCGCCTGGTGGGGTTGCTGTTTGCCGGGGGCGTGGGTACAACGATTATCAACCGGATACAAAATGTTGTCATGGAACTGGAGCTGGATATGCCGTAATCCTGTGAGAGGCATGGCAAGCAGGAGTCATCAGCTGTTCTTGAACTCCCGGTAGAGTTCGAGCAGCTCGCTCAGCATCATGGCCGTTGCTCCCCAGAGCGGTACCCTGTGAATATCCCAGTAAGGCACTTCCAGTTTTCGCCGGTTCAGGTCCCAGGTCTCCCGTTTGATCAGTGAATCGGAGAGAAGGTGATCAAGCTCTGTAATGATGATCTCCTCCACCTCATCGGGATTCCTGTTCAGTTCGGGTTTCTCTTTTAAAAACCCGACAAACGGAGTGATCCGGTTGTCACTTTTATAGAGATAGAGGGGCGTAATCGATCCTGCCACATCCACATCATCGGGAGAGATCCCCACCTCCTCCCAGGTTTCCCGCAGTGCTGTATAAACCGGCTCTTCGTCCTTGTCAGATCGCCCGCCCGGAAAACTGATCTGTCCGGCATGACGGATCGAATCCGTTCTCAGCGTCAGAATCAGGTGCAATGAGTTATTTTCACCCGGATATAGCGGAATCAAGACACTGCTCGGGTAGCCGTTATTGTAAGGATCCTTCAGCCGGTTCCGGTCTCCGTTCAGGGGTGTGGGGCACATTTTTAACTGCGCAGCTTCGCCTGGAAGAGGGGCGGCTGTTCGATTCTCAAGAAACTCATAAAAAGGGTGAAGTGACATCTGATTTCAAACTGACCAATGAATAATTACTCAGTTAAATATACTCTCAATTTGAGCAAGTTTCTGAAAATAAAAATTCACAGTAAATTCATATTTGCCAGGGGGCCGGGTTTATTTCGGATAGAAATAAAGCATTGTGGCTAAACAATTTGTCCGGAGAAATATGTAAAAAAAATCAGGATCGGGAGAGGTATTATTTAACAACTTGTAACATACATTTCGCTTTGTTAATGTAGAAGGGTTCAAGGCCCGCCCCTGAAAATATTACCCTTAAGTTCTCAAGATTCAGGGTTGTGGGAGTCATTAACCAAAACAACAAACATCAGATATGAAACGACAGATAAAATGGACACTGGGTCTGGTTGTATTGATAGCTGCATTGATAGGCTATGGATGCGACAGCGTTACAGAACCCACAATAGATGAAGTGGATGGAGATCAAATCATTGCCGGCCAGATAATAGACGGCAGTTATATTGTAGTGATGAAACCGGATGAAACCGTGTCTCCTGGGTAATTGATACAGGAATTCAGCTTGACCACCCCGACCTGAATGTGGATGCCAATCGTGGATTTACAGCATTTTCCAGCGGACCTGACAGCCGCAGTGCAGACGACCTGAACGGCCATGGCACGCACGTTGCCGGTACGATCGGCGGATATAACGGAATTCTGGGAGTTGCAGTGGGTGTGGTGCAGGTTCCCGTGAAAGTACTTGACCGGCGCGGAAGCGGATCGATCTCGGGCGTGATTGCCGGTGTCGATTATGTTGCGGCAAATGCCTCTTCAGGGGATGTTGCCAATATGAGCCTTGGCGGCGGTGCATCCCAGGCCCTCGATGACGCTGTCGTCAATGCTGCAAGCCAGGGAATCCTCTTCTCTATTGCAGCCGGAAACAGCAGCACCTGGGCAGCAAACTCATCACCGGCAAGGGTAGACCACCCGAACACCTGGACGATTGCAGCTTCCGATATCAACGATAACTTTGCATCATTCTCGAACTACGGTCCGCCAACCAGCTATGCAGCACCCGGTGTCAACATTGAATCCACCTGGATCAACAGCGGATACCGAACCATCAGCGGTACATCCATGGCTGCACCGCATGTAGCGGGAATCCTGATCGTAAATAACGGAAACGTAAACTCTGACGGACAGACATCAACCGCACCCGATGGTGTACGTTATCCGATTGCCGCACACTAATGTTTATTAAACGTGTGACTTATCCCGACAGATAAGGTAAGCGCCCGGTTGAGAAATCAGCCGGGCGTTTTTTTAATTGCCACGGAGACACGGTAGGCACGGAATGGCACCGTATTGTTTGGTTTCTCTGCGCGACTCTGCGGTTCATCTGCGCACCTCTGCGAGAACCCACAATCCTTATTTCTCGCAGAGTTTCGCTGAGTTTTACGCAGAGTTTCGCTGTGTAGCTTTACGTTAAATTCCTGATGCGTGGAATAAACCTGGGTACTCTTTTCTGATACTCAATGTAATCCTCTCCAAATCGCTTGATTAAATTCTTCTCCTCAAAATAGGAGCCGATCCAGAAGTAGAGAGCAAAGATGCCGATTGAATAGAGCAGGTTGGCGGTCATGATTGGCGATGATGCCAGCGTCAGAATGGCAAACGTATACATCGGATGGCGCATATACTTATAGAGCCCGTCAGTGACGAGTTGTCCGCGTTCAGGTTCATCCAGGAATTGTGGCTCAGCATCGTTGCGGAAGTAGTCAGCGAGCTGCTGCAGCCCGAGAAACGTGAGTCCGTGTTGTGCAAAAACCGACATCAGAAAGAGCCACCCAAACAAGATCAGAAGCCCTGAAAAGATGAAAAAAAGAATCCCCTCATGACGATAGAGCAGCGTGTCTGAAGGAAGTGCAAACAGCCAGGCTGCAATGATGGCTATCGAAACGAGATTGTACAGGGTTCGGTACCACACTTTGAGCCGCACGTTTTGCAGCAGCACTCTCTTTTTAAACCATACCGATGCGGCAACGGTGTGTATAACCGCAAACAGGATAAAAATGAGGGTCGGCGTAATGTACGGTGTAAATGGGCTCATTACAGATCAGTCAGATAGTGAGGGAAGGTGTGGTTTTTAAACGGGTAATATATGGATGGAAAAATTGCTATTTTCCTCCCTTCAAAATGTAGAAATAAACAGAATTAACGAAACCTCTTTTATGTCACTATTAGTAGTCGGGTCTGTAGCTTACGACGGAATTGAAACCCCATTCGGGAAAACAGACAGAATTTTAGGCGGATCGGCCACCTATATTTCACTTGCAGCATCCTACTTTTCAAACAAGATCAACCTGGTAGGGGTGGTCGGAAAGGATTTCGCCGATGCTGATATTGAACTGCTCAAAAGCAAAGAGGTGGACCTGGAAGGGCTCCAAATTGACCACAGCGGCAACACCTTCTTTTGGAAAGGAAAGTACCACTACGACCTGAACAACCGCGACACCCTGGATACCCAGCTCAACGTGTTCGAACATTTTGATCCGATCATTCCTGATTCCTATAAAG
>JBJHCX010000163.1:0-3688 GCA_050486245.1 Rhodohalobacter sp. | reverse complement strand
GATGAAGTCTCAAAGGCGATCGGAAAGGGCGGGGTAAACATCCGGCTGGCATCAAAGCTGGTGGGATGTGAAATCGACGTCTACCGTGAAGTGGAAGAGGAAGACGATATCGACCTGGCAGAATTTGAGGTCGATTTCGGAAAAGAGACCGTCGATCTTCTTTTCGAAATAGGCTGCGACAGCGCCCGAGCTGTACTTGAGCTGGATGAAGATGAGATCGTACGCCGCACGGAGGGCAAAATTACCCGTGAAGAGGCTGAGAAAATCATCGATATCATCGCTTATGAATTTGAGGACGAACAAGATTGATCGTACCTTTCAGCCTATGCAGTAACTTTTTTTTAATCTGACAAAACCGACGCAAACAGAACTATATGACGGACCAAAAACCGAAAAAGCTCTTTAAGGTAGCATCTGAATTTAATGTTGCCACTCAATCTATCGTAGATACTCTGAGTGATAACGGATTCGATGTTGCCAACAGGCCAAACTCCAAAATTACACCCGAAATGTACGAGGTGCTGGACAGGGAGTATGGCGATGACAAGGCGAAAAGCCAGGAGCATGAAAAAGCTCGGGAAGAGTACGAAAGTCGTCGGAATCAGATTCTCTCCAGCAGAAATGAGAGTGTATCGATCGATAATTACCTTGAACCGATGGATGAGGCCGAAGAGGAGAAGCCAAAAGAGAAAGAGAAGGCACACGCACCTGTCGAGCCTGAACTGGAGCCTCTTGAAGAAGAGCCAGAAGATAAACCTGAAGGTAAACCTGAAGATAAACCTGAAGATAAACCCCAGCCGGAAGCAAAAGAGCCTGATCCGGAAAAGGTGCAGGAGGAAGAGGAGCCGGTTGCTGCAGAGGAGGAAGAGTCCCCTGAAGAGCCGGTTCAGGATGAAATGGAGATTGAAGAGAAGCCTGCAGAAGAACCAAAAGAGTCTTCCGCCGGCGAGGCTGATGACGAAGACGAAGATGAAGATCTTGACGAAGAACCTGAAGATTCTGACGAGGATGAAGATGAAGAGGCCGGCGATGTGGATGAGCAAGCTGAAGATGAGGGTGCCGATGACGATGAAGAGGAAGGCATTATTCGCGGACGCACCTCACGCCGACTCACCGGTACCAAGGTTGTCGGTAAAGTAGAGTTTTCTAAAGAACCCCGAAAGAAACGCAAAACCCGAAAGCGGAAAAAAGACCGCACAGAGGATGAGAAGGAGGAGGCTGCTAAAACGCCGAAACCTTCACAGGACACGAAGAGCTCGAAGCCAGCGAAGAAGAGCAAGAAGAAAGGGCGCAAGTCATCCAGGGTTGATGAGGAGGATGTCGAAAAGAAAATGCGCGAAACGATGCAGAAGATGCAGAGTGGAGGCACCGTTGGAAGCAAGCGCCAGAAACGCCGCCGGCAGCGAAAAGAGGAGAGGGAGGAAGAGCGCCAGCTTCAGGAGGAGATGGATCAGCTTGAAGACCAGATCCTCGAAGTCGCAGAGTTTATCACTGTCAGCGACCTTGCAGATGAACTGGATGTCAAACCGACCGATGTCATAACGACCTGTATGAACCTGGGCATGATGGTGTCGATCAATCAGCGCCTGGACGCATCCACAATTGAACTGGTCGCTGCCGAGTATGACCACGAAGTCAAGTTCGTTGATGCCGAGGAGATGATCGAAGAGGAGATCGAAGTGGAGGAAGACCGCCCTGAAGATCTCGAGCCTCGTGCACCGATCATTACCGTTATGGGGCACGTTGACCACGGTAAAACCTCACTGCTCGACTATATTCGAAAAGCAAAAGTAGCCGCCGGTGAAGCCGGAGGAATTACACAGCACGTGGGTGCCTACGAAGTAAAAACCGATGAAGGCAAACGAATTACATTCCTGGATACTCCGGGCCATGAGGCGTTTACCGCGATGCGTAGCCGTGGCGCCCAGGCCACCGATATTGTGATCCTGGTCGTGGCAGCAGACGACTCTGTGATGCCGCAGACCATTGAGGCGATTAACCACGCCAAAGCGGCCGGTGTCTCTATCGTCGTGGCCATCAACAAAATGGATAAGCCAGAAGCCAACCCCGACAAGATCAAGCAGCAGCTCTCCGAGCACGGTGTGATCGTTGAAGAGTACGGGGGAACGAACCAGGCCGCAGAAGTTTCTGCCCATACCGGATTTGGTATTGACGAACTTCTCGAAAAAGTATTGATTGAAGCTGAACTCCTGGAATTGAAAGCCAATCCGAACCGATTGGCACAAGGTATTGTCCTCGAGTCACGTGTCGACAAAGGAAAGGGAACCGTGGCCAATATCCTGGTCCAGAACGGTACGCTGAAAGTTGGCGACCCGTTTGTTGCGGGCCCTGTATTCGGACGTGTGCGTGCCATGGAAAATGAACATGGCCAGAGGCTGAATGAGGCCGGTCCGTCAACCCCTGTGCAGCTCATTGGCTTTGACGGGAATCCGCAGGCCGGCGACCGCCTGATTGTTCCCCAGGATGAAAAAACCGCCAAGGATGTGGCCACACAGCGCCAGCAGATCCGGCGTGAACAGTCGCTCAGAAGAGTGAAGCATATGACCCTCGACGACCTGTCGCGGCGAATGGCCCTGGGTGAGGTATCTGAACTGAATATCATTATTAAAGCCGACGTAGACGGTTCGATTGAAGCTCTCTCGGGTGCCCTCCAGAAACTGAGTACGGAAGAGGTATCGGTGAATATCATCCATACCGGATCGGGGGCTATTACCGAATCGGACGTGCTTCTGGCCTCTGCATCCGACGGTATTATCATCGGATTTCAGGTGCGGCCAACATCCGGTGCTCGCAAGCTTGCAGAGACTGAAAGCATCGATATCCGGCTCTTCAGCGTTATCTACGATGCCGTTGATGAAGTGCGCGATGCCCTCGAAGGCCTGCTGAGTCCGGAGCTGAAAGAGGAGATGAAAGCGATGGTCACCGTTCGTGAAGTCTTTAAGGTATCGAAAGTGGGTACCATTGCCGGATGTTATGTGACCGAAGGGAAGCTGAACCGCAACAACCCGATCCGGGTGATCCGCGACGGTGTGGTCATTTACGACGGAGAAGTGGACTCCCTGAAACGCTTCAAGGATGATGTCAAAGAGGTACAGTCCGGTTATGAGTGCGGTGTGAGTATTAAAAACTTCAATGACCTGAAGGTTGGGGATGAGTTTGAAAGCTACGAAGTGGTCGAGACCAAGCGCAGCCTTGACGACGCAAGATAATTTGCAGGCGTTCGTTTAAAAGGCCGGGCCCCAGGGCAGATACCGGCCTGCATTCGATCCGTTCTGCACTCCACACTCTCTGAAATTATAATCCTGAAATTGTGTTGTTATGAGTATTCGAACAGAGAGACTCGGTTCCGTCATTAAAAAGGATCTGGGTAGCATCCTGCAAAAGAGTTATCAACCCAGCGGTACCTTTATTACCGTAACTCAAGTGCGTATGACCGATGATCTCTCTATCGCAAAGGTCTACCTGAGTGTCTACTCTCCGAACAGGGAGGTAGAGTCGGTCTATCGATATATCGATGACCACCAGGATGAAATCAGGTACGAACTGGCTTCCAGAATCAAAAATCAGGTTCGCAGAATACCTGAACTGCTATTCTACGAAGATGATACGGCCGAGTATGTGAACAAGATGGAAGGGCTCTTCAAAAAGGTGAAAGAGAGTCGTAAAG
>JBJHCX010000162.1:0-3699 GCA_050486245.1 Rhodohalobacter sp. | reverse complement strand
TCGCAGACCCAGGCACACTTTTCAATCTCTGCTTCAGACTCTGTAATGGGTTTACCCATCTCCAGAGTCATCCGTTCAGCATAGCGCCCTTTATGGTCACGGAGAAGCCGGGCTGCATTTCTCAGCAGGGCACACCTCTCTTCAAGAGGCACCTCCATCCATGGATGAAAAGCCTGTTGAGCGGCCGACAGAATTTCACCGGTTTGGCGCTCGGAATGTTCGGTATAGGTGGCAATAGTTTGACCGTTGGCCGGATTGATGCTCTTGAAAGCCATAAGCTATAGTGATGAAGTTCAGTACTGAAATGAGTGACAGGTGGAAGATTAATGGTTTTATCCGCCACATTCAAAGACACTGCCCGCTCACCTTTACCGGTTCAATCTCCGAATGACGCCCGATGGGGTCTCGCTGTTCCGAACACCCCCCTCAATCAGCGCAACACCGTTTGCAATCACCCAGTCAAATCCATCGGCAAAGGAGTGTGGTTGTTCAAATGTGGCGTTGTCTTTCACCTCATTGGGATCGAAAATCAGCAGATCGGCAGCAAAGCCTTCGCGGATGAGTCCGCGCCGGGTTTCAACCTTGTCGGAATCGGTCAGCCCCAGGGTCTCTGCGGGCAGGCCGCTCATCTTGTAGATCGCCTCTTCCAGGGTGAGCAGGTTCAGTTCATTGACATACTTTCGGATGATCTTTGCAAAGCTTCCATATCCGCGCGGATGGCTCATCTCTGGTCCGCCGTCTGTACTGACCATCACATACGGGTCGGTTAAAAATCGCTGCATCACCTCTTCATTCATCACAAAATAGGCTGCACTGGCTCCTTCCGGCCCAATGACATCGATCAGCACATCCTCAAAGGGCATCTCCAGTTCATCTGCCACTTCAGCCAGGGTTTGTCCGGTATACGGCTCTGTACCGAAGAGTGTGGCTTCCGGTCCGTTACGAAGGCGGATCCGGTTTCTCAGGTACTCTTCGAGTTCATCCCGCCGGGTCTCGGCCACTTCGTCAAAGTTGTGAGGCGGACGCGCCCATTCCGGGAACACAATCCCGATCGTGGTAAAGCTGGCGATGTAGGGATAGAGATCGGCCGTGACGGTTACCCCGCTCTCCCTGGCTTCATTCATCAGGCTGAGCACTGCTTCGGCTCGCTTCGGATCATTTGCATAGACAATTTTAAGGTGGGAGATATTTAGAGAAGCGCCACTCATCTGTGCAACCTCAAGGATCTCCGATATCGCCTCTTCGATACGGTCATCGTCTTCACTTCGAACATGTCCCATGATCATTCCGCCGTTTGCCACGGCGCTGTTTGCCAGTGCTGTCAGTTCAGGCATATCTGCATAGCTGGCCGGTTCAAATTCAAGTCCGTACGACAGTCCGAATGAGCCCGCGTTCATCGACTCCGTCAGGAGTTCTCTCATGCGGTCTATCGTGGCTTCATCCAGACCGCTTTCGCGCGGTGCATCTGTCAGGTTGCGCAGGGTGCTGTGTCCCGTGAAGTGTACAATATTCGGGCCGGTTCCCCGCTGATCAATTTGTCGCATCCACCCTTTCACATCATCCTCTCCGGGACTGCGCCCTATCAGGCCAAGTGTAATGGTGGTTACACCCTGTGTAAGGAAGTTGTCGAACCGGGGAGTCTCCAGGGGAATGCCTCTTGAGTGGACATCAACAAAACCGGGGGTTATCACCTTGCCATCGGCATCGATCGTTTTTGCCGCTTCCACTTCGGCAGAGTCAAAATCACCTGCGCGAACAATCATTCCATCATGCACAAGAACATGCCCTGCAATCGGTTCAGCGCCCGTGCCGTCAATGATCAGGCCGTTTTTAATGAGCAGGTCATAATCCGCTCCTGTACAGGAAAGGGTTAGAAGTGTGACAATAAGTATTGAGAAAGATCGTAGCGTTTGAATCATAAAACGTTTGGGATTACTGGGTGTTTCCGGTAATGGTTCTGCGCAGCACGCCGGACGGCAGCTGATCATTTCGCTCCCCATTTTCTATAACGGCGGTACCGTTTACAAACACCCAATCGAACCCTTCGGCATAGGTGTGCGGCTCTTCGAATGTAGCGGTATCACGAACTTCTGCAGGGTCAAAAATGAGCAGGTCGGCTGCAAAACCTTCGCGAATCAGTCCGCGAGACAGTTCAACAGCAGCAGGGTTCAGCAATCCGAGGGTCTCTGCGGGCAGGCCGCTCATCTTGTGGACTGCCTCTTCGAGGGTGAGCAGGTTCAGTTCATTGACATATTTTCGAATGATTTTGGCAAAGGCTCCGTATCCACGCGGATGGCGCATGGTCGGGCTTCCGTCAGAGCTCACCATTACATACGGATCGGTTAAGAAGCGCTGCATCACCTCTTCATTCATGACAAAGTAAGCGGCTCCGGCTCCCCTTGGGCCGATATCATCAATTAATACATCCTCAAACGGTTTATCCAGTTCTTCGGCGACTTCGGCCAGAGTCATTCCGGCCCAGGGATCGGTTCCAAACAGGGTAGCTTCCGGCCCGTTTCGCCTGTTAACACGATTTCGGAGAAATTCTGCCAGTTCTGCCCTGCGATTTTCGACCACTTCCTGGAAGTCATTGGGAGGCAGTGCCCATGATGGAAAGACAATCCCGATACCGGTATAGCTTGCAACATAGGGGTAGACGTCACCCGTTACCTGCACCCCTTCGTCCCGGGCCTCCTGCATCAGCTCCATGAGTGCATCGGCCTGTGCGGGATCATTGCCGTAAACAATTTTTAAATGAGATGCGTGAACCGGGGCGCCGCTTCCCTCTCCCTGCTGAATCAGTTCACGGATTGAATCCTCAATTTTATCATCATCCTCACTTCGCATGTGACTCATCACCATTCCGTCATATTCGGCCACCGTTTCAGCCAGTGCGATCAATTCATCGAGATCGGCAAAGGTTCCGTGGTCATATTCAAGTCCGGTTGTCATGCCGAATGAGCCAAGCTCCATGGCTTCGCGAATGATTTGCTGCATTTCAGAAATGTACTCCTGGCCCAGGCCCGATTCGCGCGGGGCTTCTACATAGCGTCGAAGGGAGTTGTGTCCAGTAAAATGAATAATATTGGGTCCGCTGCCTTTCATATCCACTTCTCTCATCCAGTATTCAACGTTTTGAGTGCCGGGGCTGCGTCCGTCCTGTCCCAGTGAGATGGTGGTTACGCCCATTGAGAGGAAGTTGTCAAATCTTGGGGTGTCGATCGGATTTCCGTGTGAATGGGTATCGATAAAACCCGGAGTAACCACTTTGCCTTCGGCGTCAAGGGTCTTCAATGGCTTAACCGTACGGCGGTCTACATCGCCTGCCTTGACGATGATTCCGTTATGCACAACAATATCTCCTTCATAGGCGTCAGTGCCGGTGCCATCGATGATCGTGGCATTTTTGATCAGCAGGTCGTACTCCTGAGTGTGATAGTTTTTACATGAAATAAAAGCAAAGGTAACTGCAATGAGCAGGGCAATCCCGATTCTGAGCATATCAACGTACTTTTTTATTTCTGATTGAGCTCAAGGATATAGAAGTTGAACCGGATATTCCATTTTGAATACAAATTTTTGCGTTTGACGATCTGCAACTGCCTAAAAAAAGCGGCTCCTGCAATGCCTTAAAACCGGTTTCGCCCTCTTGGTATTGTGATGAAGAAATTTTCATATCACACTCTTGAACGTGATGAA
>JBJHCX010000161.1:0-3749 GCA_050486245.1 Rhodohalobacter sp. | reverse complement strand
GGGTGCTGTTCCCGGCGCGAGAATGTAACTGTACGGGGAGATCAGGTGACACGGCTTTTCGGATGCTATCGCCCCTGCCAGGTTATAGTAGATTTTTTCGTGCTCGTTGGGCTCGCTCCCTTTCAAACTGATCAGGCGCTGATCGGGATTGCTGAACAGCCCGCACCCGGAGAGAAAGAATAAGGCGGCTGCAATGGATAAAAGGCTGAATCTCATCATCATTCAGGGACTGTCATTCAGGTAAATTCCGACAAGAGTATCGGTGACTTGCCGGACATAGGGTCCTATTGTGTTCAGCAGGGGGCATCATGAATCGATATCATCACGCGCCACCGCGCTGAACCGGTTTTAGCCTTCAAAACCGATGGTTTTGTGGGTTCCGTCGCAAAACGGCTTGGTGGATGAGCCGCCGCAGCGGCAGAGGGCCACTCCCTTGCCGGAGCTGTGCTTACCCAGCTCGGGAGACTCCATCGTATAGTTGCCTTCCAGGATGGCGGGCCCGTTTTTCATCAGCTTGATCAGCAGTTTCTCATGCTTCTCGTCGCCGATGGGCGGCATCTTCTCTTTGTTGGCGCCGGCACCGGCCTTCCATTCAATTTTTTTGTGTGTATTGTCGCAGGCCGGTTTGTTGTTGGAAGCACCGCAGCGGCAGAGTGCAAACCGGGTATCCTCCAGAAGGGTGTTGCCCTCGTGATCCTGCACTTCAATATCCCCGAAGAAGTAGACCGGCCCGTCGGCATTCAGCCTGATCCGGTTGCGTGAGGCGGGTTGTTCGGTACGCTCACTCTTTTTCATCTCATAGTGAAGTGCGCCGGTCGGACACTTTTCGATCACATCGGCAATCGCTTCGGCACGGGCACGGTCGGGCTGAATCCACGGCTTTTTATTGACATCAAAAACCTCGGGGAGTCCGCGCACACACTCACCGGCATGAATACACCGCTTGAGGTCGTAGGATACGGTAATGTCGTCGCTCTCGTAGAGTTTTATCTTTTTATCCATGGGGATGACGGGTTTTATTGGTTTTTCTTTAATTAAAGATTTTATAGAGTCTTATGAAAGAAAAACCGTCTCGATCGACAGATCATTTCCAGTCCCGTTATGAAACTCTTGCAACAGAACTTTTTAAATCCGTCGAATAGTCTCTCCGCAGCGCATCATCCGGTCGCCGTGGTAGGGGTTGCTGATCTCTTCCTGGCGGCTGAGCCAGTCGGCCGATCCGTCGCGGACCATCGGACAGCTCTGGTGGTATACGGTATATCCCACCGGCTGAAATGTGACGGTCATCTCAATCATCGCCTCCGAGATATACTCAAAGTGGTAGCGCTGATCGTCAACATCGGCCTGGCCGGTCAGGTCGGCACTCGATCCGGCAATCACCTCGCCAAAACCCACCCAAAGGGCGCGGGTTTCCGCATTCAGGCTTGAGGCATCCACTCCATCGGCAAACTCTCTCAACTGTTCGGCATAGCCGGCTGCCGCCTCCGCATCCGATTCAACCAGGGCGTCCTTCAGGTCAAAATAGTGCTCCAGAAGCTGCTCCATCTGGCTGTTGAACTCTGCCGTAGACTGAACCATCTGCATCTGCATCTGCTGCTGGCGCTGCTCCTGCTGCGCCTGTTCCTGCTCAGGAGGCTCACAGGCTGCAAGTGCAAGCAGTAAAATTCCTGTCATCAGTGTGGTTATCTTCTTCATGGGTATTCGGCCTCTGTGGGTTAAACAATTCTTGCGATAACTGATTTTAGCTTAAAATAGGGTCTTTTAACCTAATTCAGAAGCGTTTCAGTCGATTTTACGCACTCTATCTAACAATCCGTGCGAACAATAAGTTTTACAACTGAAAAGCTTTTGATGCATTACATTTTTCTAAGTGATTTTGTGGCAAACTTTCGACAAGTTTTCCCACATTTAACAAACCACCATTAACGCGACTTCATGATGAAATTCATTATAACGCTACTCCTTTTATCTTTTAACTGGGCAATTGTTTCTGCCCAGGAAAATCCACAGTGGATCCGGTATCAGTCGATATCACCAGACGGTTCACAAATCGCCTTTACCTTTAAAGGGGATCTTTACGTGGTACCGGCCGAAGGCGGTGAAGCCCGGCAGCTTACCTTCCACGAAGGGCATGATTTTATGCCTGTCTGGAGCGGTGACGGTGAGAGGCTTGCTTTCGCCTCCGACCGATACGGCAATTTCAACGTCTATGTGATGGATGCCGCCGGCGGGCCCGCCGAACGCATAACCTTCCATTCAAATGATGAGTATCCCTACAGCTTTTCTCATGATGATGAGTATGTCATTTTTGGCGCCAACCGGATGGACAGGGCCGAACACCGGCAGTTTCCGGCCGGTTCGCAGCCTGAGCTCTATAAAGTTCCGGCCAGCGGCGGACGCGTCGGGCAGGTCTTTACGATACCGGCCGAGTATGCCCGAATGAGCCGGGACGGATCGAGGATGGTGTATCACGATAAAAAGGGCGGTGAAAATGAGTGGAGAAAGCATCAGCGCTCTGCCATTACCCGAGACCTCTGGCTCTACGACACCGAAACAGACGAGCATACGATGCTCACCCAGTTTGAGTGGGAAAACCGTCAGCCGGTATTTACCGAAGATGAAGAGTCTCTCTACTACCTGAGTGAAGAGAACGGCAGTTTCAATATCTACAGGATGCCGATCGGTAATGCCGGCCAGCGCGAGCAGATTACACACTTTGAGTTTCATCCCGTACGGTTTCTGAGTTACGGCAACGGCACCCTGGCGTTTGGCTATGACGGTGAGCTCTATACCATGCGCGAAGGCGAAGAGCCCCGCAGGGTGGATGTGACCATTCGCACGCAAAACCGCAGCAACCCCGACAGCTACATCACCATTAACGGAGGCGTTCAGGAGATGGATATCTCACCCGACGGAAAAGAGATCGCCTTTATTGCACGCGGCGAAGTGTTTGTGACATCGGTCGACGGTACCCTTACCAAGCGGATCACCAACACCCCGCAGCAGGAGCGTTTTGTCAGCTTTACCCCCGATGGCGATGGTGTGGTCTATGCGAGTGAGCGCGACGGGAAGTGGAGTATCTTCAAAACCACCAAGGTGAGAAGCGGTGAACCGTTTTTCTACGCTTCAACCCTGCTGAGGGAAGAGGTGCTGGTTACCGGCGATGAGGATAAGTACATGCCATCTTTCTCACCCGATGGCAGTAAACTGGCGTATATCGCCGGGCGGCGCACTCTGCGGGTGAAAGACCTGGATTCGGGACAAACCGTCGACCTCCTCACTCCTGAAGACCTGTTCCACATGCGTGAAGGCGACCAGTATTTCACCTGGAGCCCCGACAGCAACTGGCTGCTGGTGGGGTGGCGCAAACTGCTTCACAACAGTGAGGTGCTGCTGCTTGCAGCCGATGGCTCCGAGCGGATCAACCTCACCGAAAGCGGCTATCGCGAGGGCAGCCCGAAGTGGGTGAACGACGGCAAACAGATGCTCTGGTTCTCTAACCGGGACGGGCTGCGAAGCTACGCCACAAGCGGACGAACCGAGCAGGATGTCTATACGATGTTCTTCTCACAGCAGGCGTGGGATGATTACAACCTCAGCGAAGAAGACTACAAACTGATGCAGGCAATCCGTGAGGCACAAAAGAGTGATGAAAACGGCGATGAGGAGGAGGATGAGAACGGAGACCTGGTATTTGACTGGGAGGGGATGAAAGATCGGATAGCCCGCCTGACCGTTCACTCAAGCTA
>JBJHCX010000160.1:0-3770 GCA_050486245.1 Rhodohalobacter sp. | reverse complement strand
GCTTGCCGGGGTTACCCCTACAAAACCCGGTTTTGCAACACTTCCGCTGCCCGGCATCTCTCCGGTGCTGATGGATGAAAACGGCAAGGAGATTGAAGGCAACGGGGTGAATGGAAACCTCTGTATCAAGCATCCGTGGCCGGGAATTGCCCGCACGGTTTGGGGCGACCACGAGCGCTACCTGAAAACATACATGAGTACCTATAAAGGGTACTACTTTACGGGCGACGGCTGCCGCAGGGATGCAGACGGATACTATCGCATTACCGGCCGGGTAGACGATGTTCTGAATGTGTCGGGTCACCGGCTGGGTACCGCAGAGATTGAAAATGCAATCGATGAACACCCCAACGTGGTCGAGACGGCCATCGTGGGCTACCCGCATGAGGTGAAGGGACAGGGGATCTTTGCGTTTATGATCTGTGAAAAAGAGCCCAAATCTGCAGAGGAGTTCAAAACGGAGATTCACGACCTGGTGACCAAGATCATCGGCCCGATTGCAAAGCCGGATAAAATTCAGATTGTCGGCGGACTCCCCAAAACACGTTCCGGAAAGATCATGCGACGTATTCTGAGAAAAATTGCCGCAAATGACCTGGAGAATGTAGGCGACACCTCTACACTCCTCGATCCGGCCGTGGTTGAGGATATCAAGAAGGGGAAAGCGTATTAAACAGCTTTTACAGTGAACAGTGCCAGCAGTGGAATAAGGCAAAAGGCAAAAGAGCGCAGTGGACAGTGTCAGCAGGGGCAGGGTTTATGGAATACGGTGCAAGTCCACACCCTGCGCCCTGAACCTTGAAACCTGTACCTTTTGCCTTTTCACTTCTCCACTTCTCCACTTCTCTCCTCACGACAGTGCATACCCTGTGGCCAGGATCCCCAGGCTCAGAATAAAGAGAGTGAGCCGGAGGCGGGTTCCGGTGATGATGGGATGAAAGAGCACGCCATAGGTAAACGGATACCCTTTAAGCCAGTTGTAGTAGTGGTGGCGGTGAAGTGCCCCAAGGGCCATTGTGACGTGTCCGTGAAGGATGGTGAGCATGAAAGGGAGGGCAAACAGAATGGCACCCGGAAACGCCACTGCCCGGGATATCCCGACAGAGTGGCAGAGAAAATAGTAGGGCCAGGCAAAAATGAGCAGCAGCGGTACAGACATCCCCCAGTTGATCAGGGCAATTCGGCGATAATTTTTTTCACTTAACTCGGATGTTGACATCGGTCGAATATATTTTTAGCAAAAGGCGGGAAAAAGGTCCCGAAGTCTCGGGACTGCGCAAAAAACGCGCAGCATAAGGCCACTTCTCCACTTCTCTACTTTTATACTTCTCTACTTTTATACTTCTCCACTTCTATACCTCTCCACTCCCATCAAATCTGGCTGGCAATCAGCATTTCAATATCCCGGTAGGGCATTTCAAACTGTTCGGCCAGTCCTTTTTTGGTCAGATGTTTTTTGTAGATATAGGTGCCGTTTCGCAGGGCGGTATTCTTCCAGAGGCACTCTTCGATGCCCCCGGCATCGCCCAGCTCTACCAGGTAGGGGACGATCACATTGTTCAGGGCATAGGTGGCCGTACGGGCTACATTCGAGGGGATGTTGGGAACGCAATAGTGTACCACATCATATTTTTTAAAGACCGGGTTGGAGTGCGTTGTGGGTACACTGGTGGATACGCATCCGCCCTGATCGATTACCGTATCGACAATCACGCTGCCTTGCTTCATCGACTGAACCATCGGATCGGTTACCCAGCAAGGGGCCCGTTCCCCTTCGGTCATGGCCGCCCCGATCACCACGTCTGCAAAATCGAGTGCGGTTGAGAGATACTGGTGGTTTGCCGTTGCAGTGATGATGCGGCGGTCGAGTGCGTTTTCCAGCCTGCGCAGCAACGCCAGGTCATTGTCCATGACAAAGACCTGGGCGCCATAGCCCAGGGCGGTACGGGCAGCGTACTCACCGGTAATGCCGGCTCCCAGGATGGCAACCGTTGCCGGAGGAATGCCCGAGATGCCTCCCAGCATAATGCCTTGTCCGTCACTGCTGTTTTCAAGGTAGTGCGCAGCAATCTGGACCGCCATCGATCCGGTAATTTCATGCATCATTCGCACGATCGGGAATTCTGAATCCTGGCTTTTGATATACTCATATCCAATGGCACAGATCCCTTTCTGGATCAGCCTGTCCAGAAAATCGGAGGTGGTGTGTCCCAGGTGCAGTGCCGAGAGCAGTACCTGGCCCTGTTGCATCCAGCCCAGTTCCGTTTTGGTGGGGGGCGCAACTTTGACAATCATCTCTGCTTTTCGAAAGAGCTCTTCGGCACTGTGAGAGATTTCGGCTCCGGCTTCAGCATACTCAGCATCCGAAAAGTGTGCATCGGTGCCCGCATTTTTCTCGATCAGCACTTCATGGCCGTTTGCAACCAGAATGGATACACCGCCCGGGGTCAGGGAGATCCGCCGTTCATCGTTGGAGGTCTCTTTTGGCAGGCCGATCTTGATTGAGCGTGCCGATCGGGTCTTCAATAGGCTCTTTTCAAGCGTTTGAATTCCGATTTGTTCGGTATCAAAAGGGTTTAATTCCATAACATCAGTGAAATGAAAGATCTAGTGAGAACCGGCAGTCATGCCTCGGGCAGTGATCCTTGCCATAATTGATTGAAAAATCTGTTATGTTGACTGAATGAAAACTATCAGATAAACATTCAGTCTGCATCAGGTTACCACAACATGTGGAGCGTATAATCACTCAATCTAATTAAAAACGATCAGATCTTCACCGATTATATTTTAGTTGTATGTCAATATACCCGAAAGCGAAAAAGAGTCTTGGGCAGCATTTTCTGACCGATGGCAACATGATCCGCAAGATTGTGGATGCAATTCCGGCAGAAAAGGGTGACCGGATTATCGAAATCGGTCCCGGTGCCGGTGCGATAACCGCTCCGATGCTGGAGCGCTACGGCGATGTCACCGCCGTCGAGATCGATCAGCGTATGGTCGAGGTGCTGGCAGAGAAGTATCCAAAGCTCCAACTCGTCAATGAAGATGTTCTGAAATGTGACTGGAGTACGTTTTTGAAAACGGGGAAGCCGGTCCATATCGTGGGAAACCTGCCCTATTACATAACCAGCCAGATCCTGTTTAAAATTCTAGATCACCGCAAAAAGGTGCAGAGTGCCCTGCTGATGATGCAGAAGGAGGTGGCGCAGCGAATTGTGGCCGAGCCGCGAACCAAGGAGTATGGCATACTGAGTGTTCAGCTGCAGCTGATGAGCAGCCCGGAGATCCTCTTTGACGTGCCGCCGGGGGTGTTTTCTCCGCCTCCGAATGTGGACAGTGCCGTCATCCGGCTCACCTTTGACCGGCCTGACCTGGCCTGTTCCGATCAAAACCTGAAAAAGGTTGTCAGGATGGCATTCAACCAGCGCCGCAAGAAACTGAGCAACGCCCTGAAGCGCCTCGGTGCCGATCTGCCGGCTGAGGAGTTTGATTTCAGCTTGCGGGCAGAGGCGCTGACACCTGACATGTATGAAAAGTTGACAGCCCGCCTTGAACAACTTGGCACATTTTCATGAAGATTTGGTCACATTCCGGGAAAATCTCTTCGGAATGAACACCTTTTGGCATTTCTGACTTTTTGGTACGGATGTTGCTAAATGTATGAGCAGAACAACAAGCGCCACTACAAGGCGCCCACAATCCATTTAACGATTAACAAAAAACCTAATACCTAAGGAGTCATCATATGGCTAGCATTAAACCACTAA
>JBJHCX010000159.1:0-3782 GCA_050486245.1 Rhodohalobacter sp. | reverse complement strand
GCCGTTTAATCCGAACCGATAGATGACCTATGCGCAACGACGAAGTGATCAAAAGCATCCGCCACATTTTAGATCTGCAGGATGCAAAAATAGCCGACATCCTGAAACTAGCTGACTATCAGCCCGACAGGGATGAAGTGTCGGAGATCTTTAAGGATGACAAGGGCACCATCACCAAAATAGATGGAACGGTCATTGAAAAAGACACCCCTCACAAGCTGACCGCACACTTTCTGGACGGGTTGATTTTTCACCTGCGCGGGAAGAGCGACAAGCACCCTCCGCAGCCGATTGAGGTTCCGGTAACCAACAACATTGTCCTTAAAAAGCTGCGTGTCGCCTTTAAACTGAAGGATACCGACATCATCGAACTCCTGAAGGGCGAGGGTCTTTCGATCAGCAAGAGTGAACTCGGTGCCTTTTTCAGGGATGACAATCACCGCAACTACAAACCGTGCGGCGACCAGGTGCTTCGATATCTGCTGAGGGGACTGGCAAAACGGTTTCGGGATTAGCCGCGGAGGCCTTTTTGATTCGAACAGCCTCTGCACACGATGTGCCCCTTTCAAAATCCGCTTTTTTATCTTCATGAAATGTACATCCAAAGCGCCTATCTTACCGCGTCTCTTTAACGGTATATTTTCATGAATAAATCTGCACTTGCAACTGTCTTTCTTGTTGTTGTCATCGACCTGCTCGGGTTTGGCATCATCCTGCCGCTGCTTCCATTTTATGCGCAGGAGTTTGCCGCTTCGGCTGTGATGATCGGGCTGCTCTACAGTGTCTATTCATTCATGCAGCTGATCTTCTCGCCGATCTGGGGGAGCTGGTCAGACCGCATCGGCCGCCGGCCCATTATGCTGCTCAGCACCTTTGGGGCTGTGATCGCCTATATTATCTTCGGACTGGCCGAATCGCTCGGGGTACTCTTCTTTTCGAGGGTCATTGCCGGCATGATGGGAGGGAACATCTCAACGGCGCAGGCCTACATTGCCGATGTGACCGACAGCGCCAACCGTGCCCGCGGGATGGGACTGATCGGCGCCGCTTTCGGAATCGGCTTTGTGATTGGCCCGGCAACGGCCACCGCCCTTATCCACCCCGCATTTCATGAGATGGTGGCCAATATGGGCTTTACCGATTTTGCCGCCTGGATGGGTGAGAACCGCTATGCCCTGCCCGGGTTCTTTGCTGCATTTCTCTCATTCTGCAGCTTTCTGATGGTACTGCTCAAACTTCCCGAGACCGTGGATACCAGCAAGCCGCGCGAGAAGGTGTTCCGCCGCCCGAGCGTATTTACACCCAAATTCTGGCGAATGCTGGCCGATCAGCGCGGCAAAGCCTCAAAAGGGTATCTGATTCCGCTGGTCATCGGTTTTTTCCTGCTTTCATTCGGTGAGTCGAGCCTCTACAGTGCGTTTCCGCTCTTTGCCGAGGGAGAACTCAACATGACCGCTGAACAGGTCGGTATCCAGTTCTTTTATATCGGCATTATTGCCGTGGTGGTACAGGGTTTTCTGATCAAGCCGCTGACCAGCACCTTTGCAGAAGAGAAGCTGTTCATGACCGGAAATATCCTGATGGTGATCGGGCTGGGACTGATTCCCTTCTCGCACAACATGCTTACCCTTGCACTTTTTCTGGGATTGATGGCACTGGGCAAAAGCCTCAATACCCCGACCATCACCAGCCTCATCTCCAAAGAGGCCGATGATGATAACGTCGGGGCCGTGATGGGAGCCTCGCAAGGGCTTTCGGGACTCGGCCGGATGATCGGCCCCACCTGGGGGGGTGCTCTTTTTGCCATCTACTTCGGCCTGCCCTTTGTCGCAACCGCCCTCATCGTAGCCGGAACCGTCTGGATTGCCGTTCGGCTGATTAAGAAGTAATCCTTACAGGAACTGATAAACAGACTAACCGATAAACTGAAAAACCGAGAAAGTGGTCTATGGTAGATAGGCGCGGTTGTGTTGTGTGTTCTTTTCGAAATTTCGGCGGTTCGGACGAAAAGGAGATCGACTTTTCCTGACAAACCGTGCCAACATTTTATGGATATTGGTGAATCACAGGTTTGCTATCGTCAGTGAATAGGGGGAGCAGCGTTGGCAGCTGTTACCCCTTTGTATGCTAACCAAACCACCTGTATGATGAAAAATGTAATCTTAGGGCTTCTCATTACGGCTCTTTTCACCCTATTGAATGTCATTCCCGAAACCGGATCGGCGCAGTCCGGCGACCAGGCCTACATGAAGGTAACCTATTACCAGGTTGACCGGGATGGAGTGGAGCAGTTTTTGAACCTTCTGGAAGCGTGGGAGGGCACTAAAAAAGAGTGGGTTCAAAGGGGTGAGGGACGGGAGTGGCGCCTCTACCATGTGCCGCACTCCAGCAACCGGATGTGGTACAATTATGTTTCGGTTGATATCGGTCCGGACCTCAATGCTTTTGATAAAAATCCACCGCCGTCGGGCGTATCGCCCCAGCCACCGCTGATCAAGCTGCACTATTCGGTCAAATCGGAATTCTGGAAAACCGAAGGAGAAGTGTCCTCCGGCAATGCTCGTCCCAGCCGATTTATGAATACCAATTTCATGTATGCCGATCCTGCCAGGCTCACCGAGTATCTCGAACTTGAAAGTGAGATTGCAGCCCCGCTTCATACCCACCAGAGAGAGGCCGGGCGTATGGATGGGTGGAACTTCTACCGTTTGGTATTCCCGACGGGCACCACCGTCGATTACAATTTTATCACGGCCGACTATTACAGCTCACTCGAACAGATTGAGATGGGAATCACAAGAGAAATCATCGAACAGGTACACCCCGATATGGATGTAGATGAATTTGAGGCGTTTGCCGACTCCATCCGCGAACGGGTCTGGAGTGACCTGTGGGAGCTGGTGAGGTATGTAAAATAGGTGAGCGTGTTTTCACCGGATCAGGATTGTGCAAGCTTCACCACTTCATTTGCACATCCCCACGACAGGGTGAAACCGGCGCCGCCATGGCCGTAGTTGTGTATGACGGTACTTTCTCCCACTTGAACAGCTTCCAGGCGTACCTCAGGGCGCGCCGGCCTCAGGCCTGCCGTGACACCGATCACCTCATCCACCTGTAATGTATGATCGAGCTGTTTTGCCTTCTGAATGATATTTTCTGTTGTCTCATCCTGTGTGTGTTTGGAGTACTCGTGTTCTTCAGCCGTTCCTCCCAGGACAATGTCACCTGACCGCGGAAGAACATAACTGAGTGCCAGTTTGCCGTGCTGGTCGAGGTAGTAACCGCCGTCATTCGACCCTTTGATCCGTACACTCTGTCCCTTCACGGGGTAGAGCTTCGGATCACCGGACAGCCGAGCGGCTCCGATACCGGTGCAATTAACGATGATGTTGGTATCTGAAACCTGATGAAAGCTCTCAATCACACCTTTCTGGATCGATCCGCCAAGCCCGGTAAACCGCTTCACCAGCCAGGGCATATGCAACGAGGAGTCGACAAACGGCACTTCAAAATGAAATCCGTCTTGATAGATTGCGGGTAGTTTTTCTGCCTGCACTCTGCCAAACCGCTTTACTGCACTTCTCCACCAGGGGTCGGGCGTGTTGCCGGGCAGATACTCCGTAAACGTCACAATGGAAACCCCGGCAGCCTTGTTGCCGGCCAATCGATAGCACTCCTCCAGGGTCTCCCTGCCCCACTTCAACGCTTTCTCTTCGGGAAAGCAGCGGTAGGGGTACCAGATGGCTGCAGCCGTATCGGACGTGGTCAGTGGCGGCAGCTCT
>JBJHCX010000158.1:0-3806 GCA_050486245.1 Rhodohalobacter sp. | reverse complement strand
TCGCGACTGCGGTTTACGCTTCGCGACAAGGGGATCACCGCGCCGTCCGACCTGATTCGAATCACGCTCATCCCCCTCCTTGCCCTTCCGCTGCTTCAGGTAAATACCGGCTGGTTTCTGCTTGCCGGCTACCTGCTGCTTCACCCGCTGATTACATACTTCTCGGAAATCAATCGCGCCGAACTCAGCCGCAACCGGATGTTCACCCTTCTGCTTCACATCGCAGTGATCGGGGTGTTCAGCGGCATCGGCGGGGTGCTCCAGATCTCAGACTGGGCAGGAAGGATCTCGGCCGAAGCCGCCATGCTGCTTTTGCCCGAGACGTATCACCTGCTGCCTGGACCGGTGCCCCTGCTGGCCATCCTGTTCGGCTTTCTGCTGATCCTGAACGAAGCCAACCTGCTGATACGGTACCTGCTCGAAAAACTGGAACTCGCCCCGATCGGCGAGAACTCCCGGGAGATCGATGACCGTCAGTTTCGAACCGGACGTGTGATCGGATTCCTGGAGAGAATCTTCGTCTACCTCTTCGTAATGGCCGGGCAGTACACGGCAATCGGCTTTATCCTGGCCGCCAAAGGGGTGGTCCGATACCCCGAATTCGGAAACCGCACATTTGCCGAGTACATCCTGATCGGTACCCTCCTCTCAACCCTCAGCGCCATGGCCGTGGCCTTCCTTGTCTCCTGGTTTGCTTAAACAGTGATCAGTGGGCAAAAGGCAAAAGTAAAAAGGCAAAAAGCTCTGAGCTTACAGAATTCAGCGCCAATATTACCAACAGATATGGCATGCTGGTTTGAAATTTGGTGCTTGAAATTTGGAATTTTTGCCTTTTGCCTTTTCACTTCTCCACTTCTCCACTTTGCCCGTCACTCCACTTTGCTTTATCTTGGCGATCCTAAAATCACTAAAGGCCTGGTAAAGGAAACGGGCCTTACTCAATAACTAACTTGTGTTCACATGAAAATCGTTATTTTAACTACTATCTCACTGTTTTTATTACCAGTTACGGTACTGGCTCAGCTCACTGCAGAACTCGACTCGATCGATGTAACCGCCTCCAGAATCACCAGTACGATCTCTGAAAGCGGAAAAAGCGTAACCGTGATTTCCCGGCAGGAGATCGAAGCGATGCCGGTCACGTCGGTCGATGAACTGATGCGTTCCATCCCGGGCGTCAACATCAATTCGCGCCAGGGTTTTGGCGTTCAGGCCGATGTCGGAATGCGCGGAAGCACCTTTTCACAGGTTCTCTTTATGCTCGACAATGTGCCGCTGAACGATCCCCTCACCGCCCATTTTAATGCCAACATACCGGTGTCACTGGCTGAAATCGGCCAGATTGAAATTATCCGCGGACCGGCCAGCGCCTCCTACGGTGCCGATGCCGTTGGCGGGGTGGTTCACATCAAAACCAAAATGTATATGGAGCGTGATGTGGATACGCCCGGCGGCACCCTCTCTCACGCAACGGCCGATGTTGCTGCAGGCCAGAACAACCTGAAAATCGGAGACTTTTCGTTTGAGCTCCAAAATGACCGCCTGCGTTGGAGTACCTCTCTGCGCAGTGTCAGCTCAGACGGCGAGCGCCTGGAAAACCCGGGATATGAGGCGGGTGCTTCGGATGAGCCCCACTATGACAACTACTTCGAGCTGTTTAATCTCAGCTCCTCCCTCACCTACCGCATCAGCGACTCCTGGTCGTGGTACCTGCGCGGCGGATATGACGATCGCGATTTCAGCGCCCGCTATTTCTATACGCGGAGTGAATTTGACGAATCGGTTGAGCAGATCACCAACCGTTGGGGACTCACCGCACTGACCCGCGACAGCGGAAGCCATCGCACCGAAATCAACGCCTCTTACCGGGAAGTGAATGATATCTTTGATTTCAACTCCCGCATCGGAATCCCAGCCAATGAGCACACCACCGGACTGCTCTTTCTGAATGCATCTCACCAGATCGACACCGGCAATCTGAACAGCAGCGCCGTTGCAACGTCCAGGGTGATGATTGGCGGCCAGTACACCAACAAGCAGATTGAAAGCACCGACCGCGGCGACCATAATGACAGCATGGGAGGGATCTATCTGATCGGATCTGCCGGCTTCACCAACGGCCTGAACCTGACGGCCAGCTCACGCGTGGAGTTCCACACCCGCAATCGGGCCGAATTCCTTCCGCAGCTCAGCGTGGCCTACAACACGAACCGGTTCACGCTTCGCAGCTCTGTTGGACGTGCCATCCGGGTTGGCGATTTTACCGAACGATATATCTCCTCACAGATCCCCGACCTGGCGCCGATGAGAAATATTGGAAACCCGGACCTCGAACCGGAACGATCCTATACGTTTGACGCCGGGATTGACTGGCGGGCAACATCCAATACGATCATTTCGCAGACATTTTTCTACCGTTCGTCAACCAACCTGATTGACTACGCCATTGTCAACTCATCCGATATTGACAATGCCGACAACCTGCAGGAGGATGCCGACTACTTCTACTCCCTGAACATTGCCAACAGCAGTGTGAGCGGCGTCGAGATCAGTGCCTCGCAGAATATCCGTTTTGCCAACAGGCGCACGCTCTCACTGGATGCGGGCTATACCTATATCCACACTACCAGCGACGGTGAGGAAGTATCCAAGTATATCGCCAACCACCCGTCGCATCAGCTCAGCCTGACGGCGGCAATGCGAATCGGCGGAATCCAGATCACACCTGAAGCTTCGTACCGGGTACGATCGGCCGAAGAGGCTGAACTGGTGGGTGGCCGGGTACCCGACTCCTATGTTGTCGCAAACCTGAAGGTTCAGTACACCCCTGACCGGTACCCCGTTACCCTCTACACCCAGATCCTGAACCTGACCGACACTCAGTACCAGGAGATTCTGGGTGCTCCGATGCCCGGCCGGTGGGCCATGGGAGGCATCCGCGTAGCACTATAACACGGCATCTGCATCTCTTCCCAGCGATTCAAGCGTTCTGCCGGATGAAGGTCTGCCGGCAGAACGCTTTCTTTATATCTGCTGTTCTGAAACTGCATCTTGCATAAGCGGGAGCACCTTTTTTATTGAACGGAACATGCCGGTGCTTCAAACAGGTCCTCATTGGGTATCACCGATGGTTTACCCTATTATTACTCCGAGGATTTGTGAAAAAAGTGCTTGGCACCTCACGTATCTATTGGTTACAATCCGTGTATACTATTCAACAAATTATAAAACGATTGGAGACTACAGATGGATTATCGATTTCTTGGGCGATCAGGACTTAAAGTATCCGCACTCTCATTCGGATCATGGGTGACATTTGGCGACCAGGTTGACGAACAGGTTGCATACGACTGCATGAAAGAGGCGTATGATGCCGGTGTGAACTTTTTTGACAACGCTGAAGTCTATGCAGAGGGACAATCTGAAATCATGATGGGCAATATCATCCAGAAAGCGGGATGGAGGCGGACAGACCTGGTTCTCTCGACCAAAATTTTCTGGGGCGGCGACGGACCCAATCAGTCGGGCCTCTCCTACAAGCATATTGTTGAGGGAACCGATGCCGCACTGAAACGGATGCAGACCGACTATGTGGACCTGATCTTCTGCCACCGCCCCGACAAATACACCCCGATCGAGGAGACCGTCTGGGCCATGAACCAGGTCATCAAGTCGGGCAAGGCGTTCTACTGGGGAACCAGCGAATGGAGCTCGGAACAGATACGCGAGGCGTATCATATTGCACGGCGCGAGCATCTGCGTCCGCCGCTCATGGAACAGCCCCAGTACAACATGTTTCACCGCGA
>JBJHCX010000157.1:0-3908 GCA_050486245.1 Rhodohalobacter sp. | reverse complement strand
CGTTATCTGAACCGGAAGATCGATTCTGATTTGGAGGATGCAGACCGGTACCGAAATTCCGGCGGACGCCCCAATTTTACGTGGAATCGAATCAGGCGTACGATCATAAGCCGGAAAAAACGAAAATTTGACAGCCGGCCGCTGGTGATTTTAGCGGCAGCAGCACTACTTCTCATCGCGGTTCTTATTCATATCCCGCAGTCCGACATTCTCTCAGGCCATCAGTCCAATAATATTGAGAGTGCATCCTACATCTACTCTACGGGAGGAAATGAGCAGAGAGTATTGACTCTATCAGACGGAACAAAAATTCACCTGAACAGCGGGTCTGTATTGCAGATCCCCGAACAGTTTGCCTCAAACGAGCGCCGGGTTGTGCTGAAAGGTGAAGCCTACTTTGAAGTGAATCACGATTCACAAAAGCCTTTTGCCATCGAGGCCGGAGGTGTTAATGTGAATGTACTGGGCACTTCATTCCTCGTGCGGGCAAAAGAAGATCGCGATGTGATCATGATTGCAGTCGAGGAGGGAGAGGTCTCTGTTGTGAAGCGCGAAAGCCTCGGAAAAATTCACCTGCAAAAAGATATGATTGGTTTTTATGACCGTACAAATGGAGAACTTCACAAAGATTATCAGCCGGTGAACAACTATCTGAGCTGGGTTCATGGAAAAATCTCATTTGAAAAAACAGAGTTTGAAAATGTGGTTCGGCAGCTTGGCCACATTTATGAAAAGGAGCACTTTATTCATGACAACGAGCTGAACAGTCTGAGGTTGACGGCAGAGTTCCCGGAGCAGAGTCCGGATGAAATTGCAATAACCATTGCCCGGACACTTGGAATCGATGTGAAAATTGATGGGGATGCTGTTCACTGGTATGCCGATGCATCATGATGTCGATATGAACTTTAACTAAGAATGAACAAACAATAAATAATAATTAAACCTGATGTGAGTATGGATTACGTTACAATTTCTGTGAGGAAACTCATTAGGTTGAAAAAGGTACAGTGGTGTGTCGGCATAATGTTTATGCTGCTGCTCTACCCCGGTACATTTTTTCATGCTAATGCACAAAACAGTAGTGAAGATTATTTGACCTCGGTTCAAAATAATTATTCGCAGTTTTTTATTGACCTGGAACTGGATGAGGTTCCTTTGGATGAGGCGTTGAGAAAAGTGGCTCAACAGGCAAGAATCGGATTGTCTTTTGATTCGGATATCGTGCCTGAAAAGGTTATTTCAGCAAAATTTGACCAAACCTACATTTATCATGTGTTGAGTGACCTGCTGGAAGGCACGAACCTTATGACCGAAGTGGCTCCCAATGGCCGTTCACTGATTGTTAAAGAGCGAGAAGCGGGCTACGAGGCTGTCCAGGAAACGGTAACCGGACAGGTAACGGATGCATCAACCGGGGAGCCGCTTCCCGGCGTAAATATTCAGATTGCCGGTACAACACGAGGTGTTTCAACAGACGGTGACGGATTTTATGAAATTTCAGTTGACAACCTGCAGGAGACACTTGTTTTTACCTTCATCGGTTATCGTCCCCTGGAAGTTGCCCTGGACGGGCGAAGTGAACTCAATGTTACACTCGAAATGGATGTGATTGAGGGCGAAGGCCTTCTGGTCGTTGCATTTGGAGCTGTAAATCGTGAAGAATTTGTCGGATCTGCCACTCAGGTGACAGCACGACAGTTCGAGCAGCGGGCGATCACAAATGCGACACAAATTGTAGAAGGCGCTTCACCCGGGGTGCTGATTTCACCGGGCAGCGGTCAGCCGGGATCATCCCCCCGTATCCGTGTTCGCGGTATCGGTTCTGTCGGCACATCGAATGAGCCCCTGATTGTTGTGGATGGAGCTATTTTTACAGGCCAGCTTGCCAGTATCAACCCGGGTGATATCGAATCACTCACGGTGCTTAAAGATGCAGCGTCTACTTCTCTGTATGGTTCAGGTGCTGCAAACGGTGTCATTATGATTACGACCAAGCAGGGCCGCCAGGAAGGACAGGTTGATGTTCGAATGAGCCAGGGCGTGGTTACCCGATCCGTGCCGGAATATGACAGGGTGAATGCGATGCAGTACTACCCGCTCTTCTGGGAAGCTCTGAAGAATAAAAAGATCTTCTCTGACGGACTGGACGACCAGACCGCACGGGAAGAGGCATCTGCTGAAGTTTTTGATGTCCTGGCCTACAATCCGTTTGGCGTGCCAACCGACCAGATTGTAATGCCCGATGGCAGCCTCAATCCGAGTGCCACCCTGATGTATGATGACAACTGGCAGGATGAACTGATGAGAACCGGCTTGAGAAGCAATATGGAGATTGCCTACAGCGGACAGATTGGCAACACCAACTACTACACCTCAATCGGTTACCTGAATGAAACCGGATACATTATCAATTCAGACTTTGAACGATTAAATGCACGATTAAACATCAACTCGCGTCCAAGAGACTGGTTCAGAACCGGACTCAACTTATCGGGTGCGACCTCTGAATCAAATGCAGCCGTAGATGGTGTTTCGAGCAGCTCATCATTTGTGAACCCATACCGTGCTACTCGATTGATGGGGCCCATCTATCCTCTCTATGAGCGGGATCGATTCACCGGAGAGCTGATCGAGGGCGGCACCTACGATTTCGGAGACAACCGTCCTGAAGCTTCGGGCCGTCACGCCGTATGGGAAAATATTCTCAATGAAGACCTGCGAAAGGATACAAATCTCAATGTGAGGACATTTGCGGATTTCTATTTCCTGGATGACTTCACATTTACAGTGAATGCAACTTTTGACAGGCGCTATAACAATCGTGAGCGTGCAAGAAATGCAATTATAGGTGATGCGGCTCCGGGCGGTGATGCGTACCGATATGGCTATGTATACACCGGAATCACCTTTAACCAGCTTCTGAACTACCAGACCCGTATTCAGGATCACAATATTCAGGCGCTGGCCGGACATGAAAGCTTCCAGTATGAGCGTGATTATACCTTCATGAGGCGTCAGCAGCAGGTAGTTGAAGGCAACACAGAGCTGATCAACTATGTGAACCTGATGAGCGGTACTTCAAACAAGCGCGAGTACCGCAAAGAGGGCTTCTTTACCCGTTTAAGTTATGACTATGCAAGCACATACTATATTTCGGGATCTCTTCGGTACGACGGATCGTCCAGGTTCCGCGATGATGTGAGATGGGCTACATTCTGGTCTCTGGGCGGTGCATGGAGGCTGGATCAGGAGGATTTTATTCGAAATATTGATTGGATCAGCTCCCTTAAACTGCGCGCTTCGTACGGTGAGGTCGGAAATGACTCGCACACATCGCACGCCGGACTCTCATTCTATGCATACCAGGCTCTCTATGAATTGGGTTACAACAATGCGAGTGAAGCCGGGATTCTGCTGGGCACTGCCGGAAATCCAAACCTGGTTTGGGAAGCAAATGCACAGACCGACGTGGCACTTGAATTTGACCTGTTCAGAAACCGGCTGAGCGGTACAATTGAGTGGTACCATCGTGAAACCAGTGACCTGCTGTTTGATGTTCCGCTTCCGCTCTCTTCCGGGATCACCGATTACCCGGATAACGTGGGTACCATGTACAACCGCGGTGTAGAGCTTACGTTTGATGTCAGCCTGATCCGTACACGGGAATTCCAGTGGAACACCCTGGTTCAGGCATCCACACTGACCAACAGATTCAGGTCACTGCCACAGGAAGAGATTATTACCGGTACCAAAAAGCTGATGAAAGGCCGTTCAATTTATGATTACTGGCTGCGTCAGTGGTATGGGGTAGACCCGGCTGACGGGTCGGCCCTTTACATTGCCACAGAAGAGGCGATCGCAGTGGGCGGAAGTGATATCCGTGAAGTAGACGGCGTGATGGTTAC
>JBJHCX010000156.1:0-3922 GCA_050486245.1 Rhodohalobacter sp. | reverse complement strand
GGCGACAACAGCAAAAATCTCATCATCTTTTCTGATCCCGGCAATGTACGCGGCACCGGGTTTTTATCCATTCGAGAGGATGGATCCACCACACAGCGGCTCTACCTGCCGTCAGTCGGACGCATACAAACCATCGGAGCGGCAGAGCGAGGCGACCGGTTTATGGGCAGTGACTTCACCTATGAAGACCTGGGCGACCAGAACCCGGACGACTACGAGTTTGAGTGGCTCGAAGACCATGACAGCTACTACCTCGTCAGAGCCTATAAACCCGACTCCGACCAGTACACGCATGTTGAGTTTGAAATTCTCAAGGAGAAGTACGCACTTCAAAAGATCCACTATTACAACGAAGCAGGCGAACAGATCAAACGCCTGGAGGCCGATAACCTGGAGCAGATCACCGACCGGCTCTGGAGCCCATCGGTCATGACGATGCATGATCTGCGCGAAAACCGTCAAACGGAGATCACCTGGAGCGACAGGGAGATTAACGTCTCTATCGAAGCGTGGAGGTTTACCGAAAGAGGATTGCGAAGGGGGATTTGATAAGTGGAGAAGTGGAGAAGTGGAGAAGTGGAGAAGTGGAGAAGGAAGACGACGACTGAGTTCCCCCTTCGAAGGGGGAACGTTTGAAAGCTGATTTTGCACCTTGAAAGCTGAGCCTTTCGCTCTGGAACTTGTACCTTGCGCACTGAACCTGCGCCCCGCACCTTGCTTAAAACGGGACGGTTGCGCGGACTCTGTAGTAGAGGTCTGTATCGGCGTCGGTGAAGAGCTCTTGTGCCGGCTGGGCGATGCCCAGGGCGTGCGACAGGCGAATTCCCAGTATGCGGACTGTATTTTTCAGCTCGGCACCGGCTCCCCAGCGCTGCTCGGTGCCAACCGATCCGTCGTCAAACCGGGCATTCCATACAACCCCGGCGTCTGTAAACAGTGAGAGGGATGTTGATCCTAAATCAACCAGCCCCAATATTGTCGTGTTCAACGATGGCAGAAATGGCATTCGATACTCCAGGCTTCCAAAGGCAACCCGGTCTCCTGCGATAAAGCTGCGATATCCGCGTACCCGTTCGGCCTGCTGGAACAGGTCGACGGGCACCTGCCCAGGCAGCACCAGGTTGATATTGTCAAGCCGCGAAAAGCCGATGAAATCCTGTGGCAGCGAACGCCCCCACTGCTGCTGAAATCTTCCATAGAGATAGATCCTGTGGAGTCCCGGAGCCGGCAGTATGCTGTAAGCACTCATATCGGCAGTCAAAAAGCGCACTTCAGAGCCCAGAATACGTTCCGCACCGGTGAGCAGCCCCCTGACACCCCATCCATCCAGCGGATGGATCACATTATCCCGCCACGGACGCTGTTTGGCAATGCTCAATCCCACACTGGCATCTGTCTGGCGTGCACTCTGCGGGGCAGGTGCCGGAAAGGAGTCTGCAAACCGTTCTTGCTCGTAAGGCCTGACCAGGGCATGCCGGACCCTGGCCATCACCGATCCGTTGCGGTACGGGCCTTCAAACCGGTCGACCGGCAGGGTCATTGTAAGATCCCCTCCCGTCAGCTCTTCTACCAGAAACCGGTCGCCATAGAAGTAGGCACTGCCCGGAATTTTGTAGACAGAGGCCGCGAATGTGGGATAAAACTGGTTGTTCACATAGGACAAAATCCCGTACGAATTGTCCGTATCGCCAACTGACAGGTTGCCGGTGCCGGCAATGATATGCTTCCCAAGCGGTTCAACCCAGCCCGTTGTTCCGAAGAGTCCCCAGTTTTCCGAATCGCTATAGTAGGGCAGTACAACAGAGGCTGCATGTGTAATGTTTCTGAACGAGCGGTAGGGGTAGCGATCGGTAATCAAACCTTCATCCGGCTCTATCCGATAGGGAATCACCGCCGGGGGCTCTTTCATGCGCCAGGAAGCATAAGCCTCCGGAAGGGTGCCGGTTGCGTCATATACTTCCCGGTCTGCATCGATGATCCAGAGCTGATCCCGGCGTTTGGTCTCACTGGCTTTAATCAGGAGTTTATCGGTAACCAGGGTGTCATTTTCAGTGTGCTCAAGCCAGCCAAACACCTCCCCGCCGGTAAAAAGGTTGGTGACTCGCCGTTCACCGCCCGTTTCAAAATCATAGATAAAGACATTGGGCACCTCATCTCTCAGCGAGGTATAGGCAACCCTGTTGCCGTCTGGGCTTAATACAAAATTTCGGTTGTCGTCATGGCCGTGATCCAGGGTTCTCTCACGGCCCGACAGCGGATCAATCAGCACCATGAGCCGGTTGCCGTGTTCGTCAAACTTGTGAACCAGCCAGGATTGTTCGCGGGCCACCCACCTGGGATGTATGAGTTGAACATCCCCCCTGTAGTTTGTGAGCCGCTGCTCATCGCCGGTTTGCAGGTCCAGCAGGAACAGGTTGCCGGTGCCGTTCTCATTCACGACATAGAGCAGGGTATTCTCAGTGGGCCCCTCCACCGGGTAGCGTGCACGCCTGGAGTGCGTGATACGCTCCTCCTTTCCCGTTTCCGGGTTCAGCTGAAAGATATCGTTCACAATCGACGAGTTATCGCCCCGAACCCTCCTCGAGTAGTAGACCGTTTCACCATCACGGCTCCAGGAGAGGTCGGCATTTATGGTTCCTTCAGCAGCCTTTCGGCTTCTCCGCAGCGTGTCATTTTGAACGATATAAAGATGGCGAACCGGACGGGAGATCGACTCCAGGGCCAGCAGTGCAAACCGGCTCTCATCCGGGCTAACCGACAGATCGAAGGTGAATTGTCCGGGCAGGTCAAGCCGTTCTGTTTCAAGTGAATCGGTGCGTTCCATTTGTGAGGCGAGGGTATTGTAGTAGACGTTGACGTGCTTTCGCCATTCCTCATAAAATTCGCGATACCCGCCATCCACAATCTCATCAAACGCTTTATAAAAGTCGTGGTACTCCAGCAACCCGCCCAGTAGTTTTTCCCGGTGGTGCAGCAGGCTGACCAGTGAACTGTCTCCATAAGTTTCAGTAAAATACCTAAGCTGGGAGTTCCCCACGGCATACATCAGTCTCGGGTTCTCGATCGATTGTCCGTCGCGATAGTTCGGGCGGCTGTCAAAGATCGCTTTCCGAAGCCATCGATCACCCCGCTGAGAGTCCCATTTCTCGGTCTGGTACTGGGCGATTCCCTCAGTCCAGAACATTGGCAGCGGATCGGCAATTGCATATTGCCACAGCCCCATATTAGACCAGACGGCTTTAAAGTGAAAAATGTGCCCCAGTTCATGTGCAATCACTTTTCGAAGCCACTTTTCACTTCCGGTCCAGGTTTCTGCGTAATCATTCAGGTTCACCCAGATCATGGTATACCCTTTGCCAATCGGATTGGCAAACCCGTTGATAATTTCATCTTCATCCGAGAGATAGATCGGTATCTTCCCGGAAAAGCTGACGTCCAGGTTTTCAGAGAGCGCCTTGTAGCTCTCCTCTGCAATGGCCGCTGCATGCGGAATCAGTCCGGAAACTCTTTCTGGATATATGATTCGGAAATGCTCGGTTTCAGCAACATTCCAGTTCAGATAGGGGTGATTGCGTCCGCTAAACGAGTTAAATCCCTGCCCAAGAAGATCAGTGGCCATGAACAGAACCAGGATTAGCACGGAAACAAACGTTTTCATCTTCAGATCCATTTAAAACAAATGACAGGGTTGTTTTTTAACCAATTACCCGGAAAGATAATTTTCTTTTTTGCAAAATCAGCACGTAATTAAAAAGTGCCTGTTATCAATCTTAGAAATACTAACTAACCTCTCCTGACAATTTATGATACTTGAACCTGAAGTTCTGTTTGCCTACCGTGACCAATTTGCTGAAGCTATGGAAAATGACGACATAGATACAGCAGCTGATATCGCTCCAAACCTCTCTTCCGGCCGCATCGC
>JBJHCX010000155.1:0-3928 GCA_050486245.1 Rhodohalobacter sp. | reverse complement strand
GCGGTGCCCCGTACTTAAAGGCATCCAGCAGAAAGCCGAACTTCTCTTCAGCCTCCTCTTCGCCGATCCCCAATAACGCAAACATCTTCTGCTGGAGTTCCGGAGTATGAATACGTATGGATCCGCCCCCGATTTCATTTCCGTTCAGCACCAGGTCGTATGCCCTGGCCCGAACCCCTGCAGGGTCAGCTTCCAGTTTATCCATATCCTCATCTTTTGGAGAGGTGAACGGGTGATGCAGTGCATGGTATCGCAAATCTTCTTTCGACCACTCAACAAGCGGGAAATCGGTGACCCACAAGAACTCCGTTCTCGACTCGTCAATCAGTCCGAACTGCCTGCCAACAATCAATCTCAAGACTCCCATCTGTTTGTAGACATCGGGAGCCGGGCCTGCCAGAATCAGAACCAGGTCGCCGTCTTTCGCTTCTGATGTACTGGCCATATTTGCCATGGTTTGTTCATCCAGGAACTTGCCGACGCTGCAGGTGATCTCACCCTCATTGAGCTTCATAAATATCATCCCGGCTGCACCGGTTTCACTTTGAACCTTTTCGGTCAGCCGGTCCAGTGCCCCCCGGCCCATGGTGCCCTCACCGGGGACGGTGATTGAGAGAACGCGTCCGCCTTTTTCAACCGTTGAGTTGAAAATTTTAAATCCAGATGAAGCAACGTCGTCCGAGATATCATGGATTTTTACATCAAACCGAAGGTCAGGCTTGTCAGATCCATATCTCTTCATCGCCTGATCGTAGGTCAGCCTCCGAAACGGGGTCTGAATCCCGGCACCCATGTGCTCCTTCCAGATCCGGCTCATCAGCTCCTCATGAACCGAGTAAACCACCTCCTCATCCACGAACGACATCTCCACATCGACCTGGGTAAATTCAGGCTGGCGGTCGGCTCGAAGGTCCTCATCCCTGAAGCACTTTACAATTTGGAAATAGCGGTCAAAGCCCGACACCATCAGCAGCTGCTTGTAGGTCTGCGGACTCTGAGGCAGGGCAAAAAATTTGCCCGGGTTTACCCGGCTGGGCACCAGGTAATCGCGTGCACCTTCGGGGGTTGATTTCATCAGTACCGGGGTCTCAACCTCAGAAAATTTCCGATCGTAGTAGAAATTCCGGATTGTGCGGCAGACTTCAGATCTGAGCATGAGATTCTTCTGAATTTCCGGCCTGCGCAGGTCCAGGTAACGGTGTCGAAGGCGCGTCTCCTCGTTGGTTTTTATCTCATCCTTAATTTCAAACGGCGGAGTATCTGCCCTTGAATAGATCTTCAATTCAGACACCTCCACTTCAATCTCTCCCGTCTTCATGTTCGGATTAATCGTCTCGTCGCTTCGGCTGATCACACGGCCTTTGACGCCGATGACAAATTCGGACCTCAGGTTTTCTGCCTCCTTGTGCAGCTCGGGGTTGGTTTCGTCAAATACAATTTGTGTAATACCGTATCTATCGCGAAGATCGATAAAAATAACTCCACCTAAATCGCGGCGTGTGGAAACCCAGCCATTTAAAACAACGTCTGTGTTTTTATCTTTACTTGTTAACTCACCGCAGGTATGAGTTCGTAACCAGCTCATATAAGTTTGATTTAATCCGTTAAAAATCGTTTTCTGTTTAAGTCTGCTAAAATAATGAATCCTGCAACCATTCGCTTATAAGATTGATGGCCGAAATCCAGATCCTGAATATCTTCTCCAGTTTTGCACTTTGCGGTTTGATCTGGACGATCCAGCTGGTTCATTACCCGTTTTTCAACTTTATTGACCCCAGCCGATTTGACCGTTCAATGGCATTTCATCAGCGACGGATCTCCATTGTGGTCATACCGCTGATGGTGGCAGAGCTGGTCACATCGGCCATACTGGTTCTCTATTCCGATTCAAACTTCATACTGCACCTTGCCGGACTCATTGCGGTACTGTTAATCTGGCTGATTACATTTCTGTTCATGGTCCCCTTACACAAACGGTTAACGAAAGGTTACTCACCAGAAAACGTGCAGATGCTTACACGTTTGAACTGGGCCAGAACCCTTCTCTGGAGTGTGAAAAGCCTGCTTGGCATCTCTCTTATGGTCAACGCACTTTAATAAAAAAGTTAGGCGTAAAGGTTAAAAATCAGAAGATTCATCAATTTTAATATTGGAATACTTTACTTTTTCAAATAAAAAAGTATATTCATTGTCCAACCCATTTCAACTCACCATGATTTTATGGGGAAAATCAAGGTTATCATAGCTGAAAGTTTTGATGTCTATCGACATGGTTTGAAAGATATATTCGACAGCCATGCAGCCTTTCAAATTGCCGGCCTCCCAAATAAGGTGAGAAACCTGATTCAGCTTTATCAAAACCACCCTGAAGCTGTCTGTGTCATCTCATCCAACCTGGAAGGATCAAACATTCATGAGATCCTGGAGATGCTCAAAAAAAACAATCCTGACCCCAACGTCATTGTCCTGACCTACTCTACCGATGTAACGCACCTAAACCAATCGCTCAAGGCCGGAGTGAAGGGGTATCTGACAAAAAATTGCAGTGCCGACGAGCTCATCAGCGCCGCCCGGGATGTATCACGCGGAGAGAAAGCTTTTGGCAAAACCGTGTCGAGGGTAATGGCCGACAAATATGCTGACCAGGCTAAAAAACCGGCCGCCAATCGCAAGCCGCTCACCAAGTGGGAGTCTGAAATTCTCAACCTGATTACCGAGGGATACACCAGTTCCGAAATTGCCCAGATGCTCTATATCAGCCCGCGCACAGTCGAAACCCACCGGTCAAACCTCATGAACAAGCTTAAAATCAAAAATACGGCTGCACTGGTACGCTATGCACTTGAAAAGAAAGAAATTACCTGACCCGAAGCGACTACGTATTTTTACGTAATTAAAATTACAGTCTTTTACTTATTGCAGGAATTTCTTGATAAAAGTAAGTTAAAAGTGCAAATGGGGTAATAGCCGTCTGTAGATGATATTTAGCAACTCTCTTTGAACGGAGAGTTGCTAATTTTTTATAGGGACACTTCGTTTCCTGAACAGATATCCTGCCTGCGTTACCAGGAGGCAAACTTTGGGCGGTAATCATCTCTCAGATCGATCATCTCGCCACTCGCTCCCCCGGGCTGGCTGAGTTGTTTCATCTCATACTTGAGCAGTTCGCCCGGCACACCTTCGGCTACCCACCACCGCACTTCCACATCTTCATCCTCGTCGTCGGTCTTGCCGTCATAGAACAGAATTGTTGCATCAAACGTAAACGATCCGACACGGAAACGCTCGGTGCCTTCGCGATACTGCTCCCAATCTTCCAGGTGAAAATAGCCGGTGTGATATCCATCCTCTTCCAGCTTCTGCTGCTCTTCCATCTCACGGTCCTGATCATAGATATCAAATTCATGGTGATCAACCTCACCCGATTCCGGATTCTTCATATACATCTCGAGCGGCTGCATTGCAGCATTCATTTTGATCTCATACTCAATGGCATCTTCACCTTCGGGCTGATACCTCAAATACCACCAACTCGAACCGTCATCATTTTTTTTCAGCAGCGCCCGCTCGGTCGTAAAGCTGTTGGTCGCCTCACCGTCGCTCGCCTCGATTCGCCAGGTAGACCCCTGGCCTTCATTAAAGTCTTCTCCTCCTATCGCATAGCCGCCAACCATGAAAGCCTGGGTATAAGCCAGCTGATAGAGCATGCCGCTGGTATAACCGGCAAGCATGCTGCTCACCCCGCGGTAAACTTCTCGCTCAACCGCTTCTCCCACCGCCGTCGATACCCCGCGATACGTTGCTTCCTGAATCGTGCTGCATGACACCAGCATATAGATCGATGTGATTGTGGCTGCAATAGCCAGTATGAATTTTCGCATAAGTCAGATGTTTTATTTTGTCGGTTGCCTTCATCTATTATAAAGCG
>JBJHCX010000154.1:0-3964 GCA_050486245.1 Rhodohalobacter sp. | reverse complement strand
TTTGCTCTGCCCGATATCACTGATGAAAAAAGTTCTGATTTCTCTGCAATGTTTTTGCTGCCTGTGAACCGTTCTTGCGGTTAATTCATATCGATCAGTGCCGATTCAGACGAGACGACGGTAATTGCAATCAAAGCAACCATAATAAATAGGTTGATAAAGAGATTTATGGTATCGATCACCGATTCCATCTTATAGGTTGTCTGGATTTCATAATATTCGGCGAGCTGTTTGGCATTCTCTTTCAGCGCTCCCGATTCGGCACCGAGCCTGAACCGGCTGATGGCCGTAGTCGAGAAGACACCGGTCTCTTCCAACGATTCGACCAGCCCGGCTCCGTCTTTCAGCATCTTTTTAATGGCAATCTCTTTGATCTGTTTCTCCATATAGGTATTTCGGCACGCCTCGGCCGCTACCTTGATCACATCGATATTTTGGCCGGATCCGCTGTAAAGCGTATAGAAGACACGTGCAAATATTTCAATACTTGTTTTATGCAGCAGATCCCCGATCACGGATATCTTGATGATATAGCGATCCAGGTTGAGTTTTCCCTGAGGGGTTTGAACGTACCAATAAAATGCAGCAAGCGGTATGACAAATGAGAGAGTCAGCACGATCCAGTTATCTGCCAGCCAGTAACTGAACTCAAGGGTTGCCGCCGTCATGGGGGGAAGGTTGATATCAAACTCCAGGAACAGCTCGGCCGTTGCCGGGAATATGTAGCCAACGTAGAAGAGAATCGTAGCAATGACGGCCAATACCGTTACTGTGGGCATCAGAAGTGAGCGGCGAAGGTTCTTTTTGAATTCTGCATCCCGCTCCAGGAACTTGGCAGTACTGTCAAAGACCTGCGCCATATTACCCGATGTGGATGCCACACTCAGCATATAAGCGGCAAACTTTCCAAATACATCCTCATGCTTGCCGTAAACTTCCTGGCCCTCTTTACCATCTTTCAGGTCTTTCTGGATATCCTTGATCACCTCCTTCATCCGCTTATTCTGGGTATCTTCATAGAGCAGGCCCAGAATTTCATCGTATGGCAGCTGTTGCTGCAAGAGGTCTGACGAAAGGCTTACAAACGTTACAACATCATTTGTCGGCACCCCTCCCTTGAAGTCAAACAGCTTTTTGTTGACACTGAGTACCTTGTAACCCAGCTTCGAGAGTGCACGCTCCAGCTCCTCTTTACTGTAGGCCTCCTGCTCACCGGTCTGTTTCTGCTTGCCCGGGCGCTGAACCTTGTAGATGAAGGTCGCTTTTTTCTCGAGGGCCTTTACCTGGACACCATTTTTGTTCTCCAGCTTTTTAACCTTTTTCTGTGCTTCTTTTTTGCTGGGAGCTTCAAATTCGGTTTGAATGGGTTTTCCTGCAGCGGAAATGGCTTTTAAGCGAAACTGGGGCATGTGATATCTTCTGAATTTTTCTTTACAGGGGGTAATAAGAAACTATTTCCTCATTAACAAGACACCTGAAGCGGGCAATTGTGACAAAATAATTATAATAACCTAATCTGACATTGTAAATGCCATACATTGCAGTTCCCTTCAAATGGAACACCCGGTTCGGTTTAACCCGTTTGAACACGCTCACCAAGGTATGAAACGGGAAGGACAACGATAAAACGTGCCCCGCCCTCCGGTGCATTTTCAACCCGAATGGATCCGCCGTGCTGCTCAACGATATCCCGTGAGATTGAAAGGCCCAGGCCCAGGCCAAATTTCATCCCGGTCTTTTTGGTGGTGAATTTCGGTTCAAATATTTTCTCCTGCAACTCCCCGGGCACGCCCGGCCCGGAGTCCCTGAACGAGACCCAGATCACCTGCTCCTCTCTCCCTTCATCGTTCTGTTTCTTCTCTGCACCACACCGGATATCCAAACTTCCCTGCTTGCCCATCGCATCCGACGCGTTCAGGATGATATTGGTCCACACCTGGTTGAGAGCAGCGGCATCGGCCCGCAGCGGCGGAACCTCCGGAAGGTCCAGGTAGAGGTCATAATACTTTATCCGGTTGCTGGTTAACTGAAGCGTGTCATGAATACCCTCGCGGATGTCGATCCACTCCAATGGCTCTTCGTTATCTGAGCGGCTGTAACTCTTGAGCGATTTTACCAGTCCTGCAATGCGTTCCCCTGCCGTTTCAATGTTTTGAAACATCCTGCCAAATTCAAACTGGCCAATCAGATAGGGTAGTACATCCGGCTCATCCTTGGTAATTTTATAGAGCCATTCGGCATGCGCATCGGGCATCTGGGCCATCATCCGGATCTGTGCATTTTTTGCACCCGGAAAGACCTCTTTCAGTTTTTTCGTCCTCTCCCTGACCGTTTTCGTATCGGGAAAACCGGCGTTGCGGCCAATCTCAAAAAATTGCTTCCCGGTCTGGAGAATATCGTCACCCTTCTCCCCGGCCCCCTGAAACATATTCCGCAAATGCCTCTCCATCGAATCGGTCGAGCGCAAGAGCGCAGCTGTCGGGTTATTCACTTCATGGGCAAATCCGGCAACCAACTGGCCCAGCGTCGCCATCTTCTCCTGGTGAACCAGCAGCTTCTGGGTATCCTGCAGCTCTTGATAAGCCTGTTTTAACTCATTTCTCTCTTTATTGAGCTTGCTGTTGGCTGAATCAAGTTTCATCTGCAGAATAAGGGTCTGCCGGAATCGCTCCAGCAGGTTCGCCATGATCAGTTCGTCGAGATAGTTATCGAGCTCCGGGTTCTCCTCTATCAGCTGATCCACATCTCTTTTCGGTATTCGCAG
This sequence comes from Rhodohalobacter sp., assembly GCA_050486245.1. GTDB lineage: Bacteria > Bacteroidota > Rhodothermia > Balneolales > Balneolaceae > Rhodohalobacter. The sequence goes on along the minus strand of JBJHCX010000154.1, from coordinate 1,200 downwards.
AAAACGGCACTCTTCACGGGTTTTTGTCGTTGTCAGCGATGGCAGCCCGGTGGTAAAGGATACAATTCCGATCAGTGAGCCTTCCGGAAGCTCAAGCAGCGGTATATCGATCTCTGTGTACGGTTTTCGCTTGTATAGCTCCACCGATCCCTCCAATAAAATATAGATATTGTTCAGGGGCTCCCCTTCCCTGAAGAGCACAGTGTCTGTACCCAGATCAAGGATATACTTTTTATAGACCCCTTTCTCTTCCAGCATACGCTGTAAAAGTTCTATTACCCGGGTTTTATCTTCCAGCCACTGTGTTCCCAGCCTGAATTTCATTGATCTGTAATTTTCCTGCCTGAGCGAAGTGCCTCGGCTATTTTTTCAGCATCCAGCACCTGCATATATGGCAGCGGATCTTTCACGTTCTCAATAACGTAGTCTGTCAACAGCCTGCGTGTAATGGATACCAGTTCATCTTTCTGCCAGGGTTTGGCAATATAGTGCTTCAAATCGGCCTCATTAACGGCTTTGACCGTTTCATCCAGTCCGGCCTGACCCGTTATCAAAACTTTTTTGGTATTCGTGGTAAAATCGTCCTGCTGCATTTCTACAAGCAGTTCCACCCCGTTTTTACCCGGCAGCACATGGTCACAGAGTATCAGCCCGATCAAATGTCCGTCCTCTTTCATGCAGGCGATCAATTCTTCAGCTTCTTCGGCGGTATCTGCCATCTCCACTCTGAAGTGTTCTTCAAACTCTGTGATATCACGAACGATGGAGTCCAGTACCTCGGGCTCATCTTCTACGACAATAATTACAATTTCCGTTTTCATAAGCATTGGGTTTAGAGGATGAATGGCCAGTAAAATTTACTCAGCAGCAGAATCAGTACGATTGCGATGAGTCCTATGATCGACCCTGCTACGATCATATCCTTCGTTTTGATCACCCCGGTGCTCACCGCAATGGCATTGGGCGGGGTGGATATCGGCAAGACCATCGCAAAACTGGTGCTGAGGGCAATGATCAGCCCGATCACAAGCGTCCCTGCCGGTCCGTCGATAATACCGGAAGTAGCCAGTGTAATACCGATCGGGATAAGCAGGGAGGCCGTTACCGTATTTGACAGGAAGTTGGACAGGATAATGGCCACTGATGCAAATACCGAAAGAAGCAGGAAGTAGCCCATCTGCTCCCAACCGATACTGCCTA
>JBJHCX010000153.1:0-3994 GCA_050486245.1 Rhodohalobacter sp. | reverse complement strand
CATCCTGTCCGCCCTGCCTCTCCCGTTCGGTCACCTGATAGGGATTCACCTGCCGCTGAAGCCACTCCCTCATATTCACGCTCTGCAGAGTCAATATACCGTTGCGTTTTCTGTCAGGTTCTCCGTATCGAATATAGATCAGCGATCGGTCGTCTGTATTATAAACCGTATTGGTGTTCTTGGTGAATTGTCTCTGAGAGGCTGCAATGCGCTGCCAGTGCTCGATCAGTCGCTCATTCGCCACTCGTGCAGGAGTCGGGTCCATCTGAACCCAATAACCTCTCATGTCAGATCCAAGCCGTTCATCACGATCACTCCACCACTCATCCCATTGCCTGTAGATTCCCTCTCCGACAACCGGACGCAACCGGTCTATCTCCCGCCGTATGGCAATTCGGCTATCCATGCCTTCGCCATCCGAAATAGCCCTGTAGTAGAGCTCCGTAGCCTGGTCATAATACTCATCCATGTCGCGTTCGGTAACCACGCGAATAAATTCGAACCCTATTCTGGCATCCACGCCACCGGTACCGTCGTACGCCTGGTACCAGATATCGAGTGCCCGGGTTACATTATTTCTGTAAAGCTCTTCGATTCCCCGCTCATAGGCACGCTGAGGCTGAGCCTGAAGAAATTCAGCCAGCAAGAGAGTGAGCACGAAAACCACTGTAATTGATATGTATTTTTGGTACGAATGCATGAGGCTGCACAAATTAACGGATTTTAAACAAAATACCACCCTTTGAATTGGTTAAAACTTAATAACTATAGGTCAATAATACTCAAACGGAAAAATGTTCCAATTATGGCAGATGCTTTCGGTTTTCATATTTCATCTGATCATGATTTCCGATTCAGGCTGTCTTGTGCAAACCGAACTTTTCAATTCAGAGAAAAGGCCCAAATTTTTGTACATTACACCCGAACCTAAAATGAGTAATCGATGGCTGACAACTACCGCGCTTTAACACGAAAATACCGTCCGCAATCTTTTGATGATATTGTATCACAGGGTCATGTAAGCAGTACGCTTAAAAATGCGATCAGCCAGAACCGTATTTCACATGCCTATATGTTTTGCGGGCCCCGCGGCGTCGGCAAAACCACCATGGCCCGTGTGCTGGCCCGCACCATCAACCAAATTGACAACTCGGTCGACGGCGAGTCGCTCAATCAGACCCTGAACATTGTAGAAATTGATGCTGCCTCCAACAACAAGGTAGAGGATGTGCATCAGCTCAGGGAGACTGTCAGGATTCCGCCGCAAAATGGCCGCTACAAGGTTTTCATCATCGATGAGGTTCACATGTTGAGCAAGCAGGCGTTTAACGCCCTGCTCAAAACACTGGAGGAACCGCCGCCATACGCCATCTTTATCTTTGCGACGACCGAGCCTCACAAGGTGCTGCCCACCATTCTGTCGCGGGTTCAGCGATTCGACTTTAAGCGAATCAGCGTCAATGAAATCGTTGATCGGCTGAAGGGAATCTGCAAAACCGAACAGATCTCCATAGATGATGAATCACTTCATATCATCGCAAAAAAAGCTGACGGAGCACTGCGTGACGCACTCGGCCTGATGGACCAGGCAATCGCATTTTGCGGAACAAATATCGAGCACCAGGAACTGCTTCAGGCACTGAATGTGGTGGGGCACGACCAGTTATTCGAATATACGGAAGCCGTTCAAAGCCGTGACTCTAACCGCGGGCTTGAGCTGATTGACAATCTGATTAAAAACGGAGCCGATATCCAGGAGTTTCTGGTCTCACTGACCGAACACCTGCGTAATCTCTATGTCGCCAAACAGACCGACAAAATGTATCTGGTTGAAGCCACACCAGAAACCAAGATACGTTACCGCGAATCTGCCGAAGCTTTTTCCGGGGAGGATCTGATGCGCATGCTGCACCTGGTCAGTGAAGCGCAGGTCAGAATCAAAGAGGTTCAGCAGCCCCGCGTCCATTTTGAAATATTAATGCTCAAGTTGATACACATGAGCCGGTCTAATGAGATCGGAAAGCTGATCAGTGAGCTTGAGCAGTTAAAAAAAAACGGCAGTAGCCAAATAGCCTCCGGCAACTCGCCCGAATTGGCATCCAATAAGGGTTCTGAGAGTCCGGAAGCCCCTCAAAGTGAACCCAATCGGGAGCCAGCCGGACAGGAAACCTCTGCGCCGGAAAGCAACCGGCCGCCCATCCAGCCGGCCACTGCAGACACCACAACCACAGCCGAAGCCAGGGAGCCTGAAGCGGATAACACACCGCCCCCCTCCTATGAAAACAGAGTGGCTGCCCCATCCGCTCCCCCTGAGAGTTTACCTGCGGAAGAGCCTGACGATTTTCTTTCTATCAAGCCCAGCCTCGGATTTATGAAAGGCGTAAGCAGTTCTAACGGTGGGGACAACAAAACCGAACCCCAACCGGCGGCACAAACGACCGTTGCCAAAACCCTGTCGACACTCGAGGAGGTAGAGGATTGCTGGAAAACATTTTTGAACAAGGTGAAAGATGAAGCACCTCAGATGCTTTATTTTCAAATTCTCCGCCTGCAGCTTAAAGAGCTTCGGGGAACCGATCTCCACGTTTCGGCCGATACGGAGTTTGCCGTGAAAATGGTTGAAGAGAACCAGCAGATGCTATCTTCACTGTTTAAAGAGTGCACCGGCACCTTTATCCGGTTTTCGTGCATTGTTGAAAATTGCGGGAAAAAGGAGAAAAAGGTGATCAGTCCGTATGAGAGGTTTAAAGAGATTCAAAAAGAGGATCCGCATCTGCGCAAAATCGTAGAATTGTTTGGTGCCGAACTCGAATACTAATATCCTTTAACATCCTGCAGGGCCCGATTTAAACCATTTGTCCGTTAGAGTTGTTACCTTATGAAAATGAATGTAAACCGATAAATCGAAGATTTGCTATGAGTCAATTTAATATGGCCGATATGTTCGGCAAACTGAATGAAATGCAGAGTAAAGTAAAGGAAGCCCAGGAGAAACTTGGCGAGGTGACTGTCGAGGCAGATGCCGGCGGCGGCATGGTGAAGGTAAAAGCCAATGGAAAGCGCGAGGTTCTGTCGATTGAAATTGACAAAGATATGGTAGACCCGAACGACAAGGAGATGCTTGAAGACCTGGTCGTTGCCGCTGTGAACAAAGCCCTTGAAAAAGCCGAGGAAGCCGGGAAACAAAAAATGCAGGATGTCTATAAAGACATGATGCCCGGCGGCGGACTCCCCGGCATGGACCTCAGTAAATTTGGCCTGTAACAAGGCCGGTACTCTGCTAAATCCTATCGTTGACAGATGCAAATAACTTCTGAAGTTTTAGAAAGGGCCATCGAAGAGCTTGCCAAACTGCCCGGAACCGGGCGAAAGTCGGCCCAGAGAATTGCCATCCACCTGCTTAAACAGAGCGAGGAGCGGGTTTTGACACTAGCCGACACCCTGGTACAGCTCAAAAAATCTGTCAAACGCTGTTCTGTGTGCGGCACCATTACCGACAGTGACCCATGCTCAATCTGCAGTAATCCCAAGCGAATGAACGGGGTTATCTGTGTGGTAGAAGAGTTTCAGGATGTCTACATCATTGAAAAAACAAACGAATTCCGCGGCCGCTATCATGTTCTTGGCGGCACGATCAGTCCGCTCGACAATATCGGGCCGGATGACATCCGGATAAAACAGCTGCTGGAACGCATTGCCGATCATGACGAACCTGTTCAGGAGGTCATCCTGGCCCTGAACCCTGATGCAGAAGGTGAAGCCACCTCATACTACATCAACAAGCTTCTGCTCAACTATGATATTAACGTAACCCGGATTGCATACGGCATCCCGATGGGTACCGAACTCGAATATATCGATGAAGCCACCCTGAGCCGTGCCTTTGCCAGCCGAACCGCTTTTTAACCCATCAACATCTGCTCACCCTAACCCACTACGCATGAAACGTAAGCTACTTATTTCAGCACTCCTTCTACTCACGTTCTCACTGACC
>JBJHCX010000152.1:0-4010 GCA_050486245.1 Rhodohalobacter sp. | reverse complement strand
GTGCCCGCCACATACCTGCAGGATCATAACGATGCCGTTGTCATTCTCGACAGCGCCGCATCCGAAAAACTGACCCGCATCAAAACCCCGTGGCTCATAACCAAATGCGACTGGAGTGATGACAAGCTGCTGCGCAAGGCGGTTGTATGGCTCTGTCAGAAGCTGCAGAAACCGATCCTGAAGCTTACTGATGAAGATTACAACGAACACGGCATGGCCGATCTGATCACCAAAAAGGGTCCGGCGTACAACATCAATATCCGGATCTTCAATGAACTTCAGCACACGATCACAGGGTGGCCCGGCGGCAAACCCAAAGAGGATGACAAATACCGTCCCGAGCGGGCCGAGCCGTTTCCCAAGCGGGCCCTGATATTCAGTCCGCATCCCGATGATGATGTCATCTCAATGGGGGGCACGCTGATTCGGCTGGCCGACCAGGGACATGAGGTGCATGTGGCCTATCAGACTTCGGGAAATATCGCCGTCTTTGATGATGAGGCCGTGCGGTTTGCCGATTTTGTGACCGACTACGCCGAGGTGTTTGACATGCACGATGAGAAAGCGGATACCCTGCTGTCCAAAATCAACAATTTCCTGAAAACGAAGGAGCCCGGACAGGTCGATTCACCCGAAATCAAAACGATCAAGGGGCTGATTCGCAAAGGGGAAGCCAAGGCTGCCGGACGCTACTGCGGCGTGCCCGATGAAAATATGCACTTCATGAACATGCCGTTTTATGAGACCGGCCGGGTGAAAAAGAAGCCCCTGGGGCAGGAGGATATCGACCTGACGGTAGATCTGCTCAGAGAGATCAGGCCGCACCAGATCTATGTGGCGGGCGACCTGTCGGATCCGCATGGAACCCATCGCGTCTGCCTCAAGGCGGTATTCGAGGCGCTTGAGGTGTGCAAGAGCGACGACTGGACGGACCACTGTTATGTCTGGATGTATCGCGGGGCCTGGCAGGAGTGGGATGTCAATGAGATCGAGATGGCGGTGCCCCTGAGTCCGATTGAGCTAAAGCGAAAGCGGCGCGCCATCTTCAAGCATCAGTCACAGAAAGATCGTCCCCTCTTCCCCGGCACCGATGCCAGGGAGTTCTGGCAGCGATCGGAAGACCGCAACCGCGAGACCGCACGGCTGTACGATGCCCTTGGGCTGGCAGAATATGAAGCGATTGAAGGGTTTGTGAGATACCGGTTTAAGTAGGATGAAAACTTATTATTGAGAATACTTTGGCATTAAATACCAACTCAGCCAACCTCAGCTTTATTACTCCTGGAAGTGATTACAAAAGCGTGTTTAATTTGAAGCCCAAAGAAATTACTGTCCTGAATTTCTGCACTGCCATGTTCCACATTAACAGCACTCTGAAATGCTTCCAAAGCAGGATTATTTTCATCAATTAAAACAACCCGTGACAAATTAACCAACTCTTTTTTGTCCAGATGGTGTTGAATTTTTTTCGTAACAAGTTTCAGGGATTCAGCCTTATCTGCCAATATCCAATCTGCTGAAACCAATAAATCCCATTTATTTGCTGACTCTTCTCTTAAGAATAGTGCAAAGAGGTTAAAGGAACCTCTTTCATTAGAGAGCTCCTTCTCAATCGTTTTAAACTTTTGAATGATATGTTTCATAATACCTCTAAAAGTGTTTTGGCAGATTCAATCATAAGTTCAGCATCACTTTTGCCTATTGTGCCAATTGGGTTATACCTGGCTTCCGGATCCCAGGCTGCAATAGAAGACCATTCAGGAAAATACTCCGTTTTTATCATCTCCTCTACACCGGATAACGCTAATAAAACATCAAGGTTGTGTGTCTTAAAACTTCGAAAGTCATTGAACTCTTTGTTGGTGCTTGGGAATCCATCCCAATTTAATGTTTTACATATTCTTAGCTTGAGGCCTAATTCAATAACATAACCACAAATATAAACTGCACCATCATATCTCTTATTGCTACACAGAATGATTGAATCTTTTAATCTTGCATCTGCTAGTTTTCCGAGATCTTCTTTTTCAATCACCTCCCCCTCCCTCACTATTTTTACATAGGATTAACCTACCTATTATAGAGAATTAATTCTAAAAAATCCCACAGAGTACTTTAGTTCAATAAATATTAAGCGATACTCGCCATCTCATCAGACGTACCAAAGTACAGAGATTCTCTTTTAGGGAATTACCTATTTCGGCCTCATGTTCCTATATTTAAAGGATAGAAAAAATAACAAGAATTGAAATTCAACAAATAGTTAGGAGCCATGTCGAACGCATATTTCCATATTGAAGAGCCTAAAAACGAACACTATCTCTCATACGCTCCGGGGACTCAAGAGCGTGATCAGCTGAAACAAACTCTCAAACAACTTAAAAAAGAGGAGCTGGTCATTCCTGCCGTGATCAATGGCAAGGAGGTGACAACAGGTCGCACGGTAGATCTGCACCCGCCGCACGACCTCAGCCACAAGCTGGGAACCGTGCACCTGGCCGGTGAAAAGGAGGTGAAGCAGGCGATAGAGGGAGCTTTGGAAGCCCGTAAGCAGTGGGCCGAAACCCCGTGGCAGGATCGTGTCGCAGTCTTCCTTCGTGCTGCCGATATCATCACCGGTCCGTGGCGATCCAAGATGAATGCGGTCACCATGCTGGCACAATCCAAAACACCGCACCAGTCGGAGATTGAGTCGGTGGGCGAGCTGGCCGACTTCTTCCGTTTCAATGCGTGGTACCTCACCAAAATTTACAAGGATCAGCCCTTCTCCCCTGACGGGATGTGGAACCGCCTTGAGTATCGACCGCTCGAAGGATTTGTCTTTGCCGTGAGCCCGTTCAACTTCACCGCGATTGCGGGGAACCTGCCTGCAGCGCCGGCGATGTGCGGAAACGTGGTGATCTGGAAGCCCTCCATCGAATCGGTCTACTCGAGCTGGTTTGTACTGGAAGCTCTGAAGGCGGCCGGACTGCCCGACGGTGTGATTCAGTTCCTGCCGGGCGAAGGCGCCGATGTTGGCGACCCGGTGCTGGAAAGCGAGCACCTTGCCGGACTCCATTTTACCGGCTCTGAAGGAACCTTCAACCACCTCTGGAAGACGATCGGAAAGAATATCGACAAGTATCGCACCTACCCGCGTATTGTGGGTGAAACCGGTGGCAAGGATTTCATCTTTGCACACAACAGCGCCGATGTCGACCGGCTGGTAGCCGCCACTGTTCGCGGTGCGTTTGAGTACCAGGGACAGAAGTGCTCGGCTGCATCCCGCATGTACGTACCCAAGTCAATCTGGAGTGAGTTCAGTGAAAAGCTGAAGGCCGAAGTCAGGAAAGTGAAGATGGGTGATGTGGAGGACTTCTCCAACTTCATGGGCGCCGTGATCAGCCGCAAGGCGTTCGACAAAATCTCCGGCTACATCGACTACATCAAAGAGTCGGATGATGCTGAAATCCTGGCAGGCGGCGGATATGACGACAGCAAGGGCTACTTCATTGAGCCGACCGTTGCCGTCACGACAGATCCCAAATTCCGCACCATGCAGGAGGAGATTTTTGGCCCGGTTCTGACGATCTACGTCTATGAAGATGAGAAGTTCGAAGAGACACTTGAACTCTGTGACAACACCTCAAAGTATGCGCTCACCGGGGCGATCTGGGCACGCGACCGTTACACACTCAACCTGATGGCAGACCGCCTGAAGAACAGCGCCGGCAACTTCTACATCAACGACAAGCCGACCGGTGCGGTGGTGAATCAGCAGCCGTTCGGGGGCGCCCGCAAATCGGGTACCAACGACAAGGCCGGAAGCATGGTGAACCTCTACCGCTGGATCTCCATGAGATCGATCAAAGAGACCTATGCGGGTCCGACCGATTTCACCTATCCATACATGGGTAAAGAGAAGTAAATCGCGGATCGTGAGAAGAGACCCTGCCTGAAAACCTACAGGTAGCCTCTCATCGCGTAACCATTTCAAAAAGTGGCACGGACAAGATGTTCGTGCCACTTTT
>JBJHCX010000151.1:0-4035 GCA_050486245.1 Rhodohalobacter sp. | reverse complement strand
CATCCTGTCCGCCCTGCCTCTCCCGTTCGGTCACCTGATAGGGATTCACCTGCCGCTGAAGCCACTCCCTCATATTCACGCTCTGCAGAGTCAATATACCGTTGCGTTTTCTGTCAGGTTCTCCGTAACGAATATAGATCAGCGATCGGTCGTCTGTATTATAAACCGTATTGGTGTTCCTGGTGAATTGTCTCTGAGAGGCTGCAATGCGCTGCCAGTGCTCGATCAGTCGCTCATTCGCCACTCGTGCAGGAGTCGGGTCCATCTGTATCCAGTAACCTCTCATGTCAGATCCAAGCCGTTCATCACGCTCACTCCACCACTCATCCCATTGCCTGTAGATTCCCTCTCCGACAATCGGGCGTAACCGGTCAATTTCCCGGCGTATGGCAATTCGGCTATCCATACCCTCGCCATCCGTAACGGCCCTGTAATAGAGCTCTGTAGCCTGGTCATAATACTCCTCCAGGTCACGCTCGGTAACAACGCGAATAAACTCGAAGCCTATTCTGGCATCGACACCGCCGGCACCGTCGTATGCCTGGTACCAGATATCAAGTGCCCGGGTTACATTATTTCTGTAAAGTTCTTCGATTCCCCGCTCATATGCACGCTGAGGCTGAGCCTGAAGAAATTCAGCCAGTATGAGTGTGAGCAGGAAAACCAGTGAGGTCGATATGTATTTTCGGAACGGATGCATGAGGCTGCACAAATTAACGGATTTTAAACAAAATACCACCCATTGAATTGGATAAAACTTAATTAGTATTGGCCATTTAAGTTCAAACGGAAAATTGTTTCAATTATGACAGCTATTTTTTGGTTGTCCTTTTTCAACTTGTCACCCATTCCAGGTGAGCTTTGCAGAATCGACCATTACTCCAATACCCTCTCCGATTCCGGCTGACTTTCGTAAACCGAACTTTTCAATTCAGAGAAAAGGCCCAAATTTTTGTACATTACACCCGAACCTTAAATGAGTTATCGATGGCTGACAACTACCGCGCTTTAACACGAAAATATCGTCCGCAATCTTTTGATGACATTGTATCACAGGATCATGTAAGCAGTACGCTTAAAAATGCGATAAGCCAAAACCGCATTTCACATGCATACATGTTTTGCGGCCCTCGAGGCGTTGGCAAAACCACCATGGCCCGTGTACTGGCCCGAACCATCAATCAAATTGACAACTCCGTCGACGGCGAGTCGCTCAATCAAACCCTGAACATTGTAGAAATTGATGCTGCCTCCAACAACAAGGTGGAGGATGTGCATCAGCTCAGGGAAACCGTGAGAGTGCCTCCTCAAAATGGGCGCTATAAGGTATTTATCATTGACGAGGTTCACATGTTGAGCAAGCAGGCATTTAACGCCCTGCTCAAAACCCTGGAGGAACCGCCGCCATACGCTATCTTTATTTTTGCGACCACCGAGCCTCACAAGGTGCTGCCCACCATCCTGTCACGGGTACAGCGATTTGACTTCAAGCGTATCAGCGTCAATGAAATCGTGGAACGGCTGAAAGGTATCTGCAAGACCGAACAGATCTCAATAGATGATGAATCCCTTCATATTATCGGCAAAAAAGCTGACGGAGCGCTGCGTGACGCACTCGGCCTGATGGACCAGGCGATCGCTTTTTGCGGAACCAATATCGAGCACCAGGAACTGCTGCAGGCACTGAACGTGGTGGGCCACGACCAGTTATTCGACTATACGGATGCCGTTCAAAGCCGCGATTCAAATCGCGGCCTGGAGCTGATTGACAGCCTGATTAAAAATGGCGCCGACATCCAGGAGTATCTGGTCTCACTGACCGAACACCTGCGCAATCTCTACGTCGCCAAACAGACCGACAAAATGTACCTCGTTGAAGCCACCCCTGACACCAAGGCACGTTACCGGGAATCTGCCGCGGCTTTTTCGGAAGAAGACCTGATGCGCATGCTGCATCTGGTCAGTGAAGCACAGGTTAAAATTAAAGAGGTTCAGCAGCCCCGTGTCCATTTTGAAATATTGATGCTCAAGCTAATACACATGAGCCGGTCTAATGAGATCGGGAGACTGATCCATGAACTCGAGCAGTTAAAAAAAAACGATAGCAGCCAAATAATTCCCGGTTCTTCGCCCGGATTGACATCCAGGGGGGGCTCTGAGAGCCTGCCATCGCCTAAAAGTGAGCCTGAACCGGATCCATCCGGTCAGAAACACCGTGCGCCGGATAACGAACAGCCTGGCGTGAAACCGGTCACCCCGGATGCCGGTCCCATTACCGAAGCCAGGGAACCTGAAACGGAGAACACCCCTCCCCCTTCCCATAAAAACAGGGTACCCGCCCCATCCGACACCCATGAAAATTTCCCTGAAGAAGAGCCTGACGACTTTCTTTCCATCAGGCCAAGCCTTGGATTTAAGAAAGGCGTAAGCAGTTCAAACGGTGAGGGTGAAAAAAACAGACCCCAACCGGCGGCACAAACAACCGAGGCCAAAAACCTGTCAACACTGGAGGAGGTTGAAGGGTGCTGGAAAACATTTCTGAACAAGGTGAAAGATGAGGCCCCTCAATTGCTTTACTTTCAAATTCTTCGCCTGCAGCTTAAAGAGCTTCGGGGAACCGATCTCCATGTTTCGGCCGATACGGAGTTTGCCGTAAAAATGGTTGAAGAGAACCAGCAGATGTTATCCTCCCTGTTTAAAGAGTGCACAGGCACCTTTATCCGTATTTCGTGTCGGGTGGAAAATAGCGGGAAGAAGGAGAAAAAGGTAATCAGCCCCTATGAGAGGTTCAAAGAGATTCAGAAAGAGGATCCGCACCTTCGCAAGATCGTAGAACTGTTTGGTGCCGAACTCGAATACTAATATCCTTTAACATCCTGCAGGGCCCGTTTTAAACCTTTTGTCCGTTAGAGTTGTTACCTTATGAAAATGAATGTAAACCGATAAATCGATGATTTGCTATGAGTCAATTTAATATGGCCGATATGTTCGGCAAACTGAATGAAATGCAGAGTAAAGTAAAGGAAGCCCAGGAGAAGCTTGGCGAAGTAACGGTCGAGGCTGATGCCGGCGGCGGGATGGTAAACGTAAAAGCCAATGGAAAGCGCGAGGTTCTGTCGATAGAAATTGACAAAGATATGGTAGACCCGAACGATAAGGAGATGCTTGAAGACCTGGTCGTTGCCGCAGTAAACAAAGCCCTTGAAAAAGCCGAGGAAGCCGGGAAACAAAAGATGCAGGATGTCTATAAAGATATGATGCCCGGCGGCGGACTCCCCGGCATGGACCTTAGTAAATTTGGCCTGTAAAAGCTGCACTCTGCTAAATCCTACCCTTGATAGATGCAAATAACTTCTGAAGTCTTAGAAAGAGCAATCGAAGAGCTTGCCAAATTGCCCGGAACCGGGCGAAAGTCGGCCCAGAGAATTGCCATCCACCTGCTCAAACAGAGCGAAGAGCGGGTTATAACACTTGCCGACACCCTGGTTCAGCTCAAAAAATCTGTCAAACGCTGCTCCGTATGCGGCACAATTACCGACAGCGACCCATGCTCAATCTGCAGTAACCCCAAGAGAATGAACGGGGTAATCTGTGTGGTAGAAGAGTTTCAGGACGTCTACATTATTGAAAAAACCAATGAGTTTCGCGGACGCTATCACGTTCTTGGCGGAACCATCAGCCCGCTCGACAACATCGGCCCGGATGACATCCGGATCAAGCAGCTGCTGCAACGCATTGCCGATCATGACGAGCCGGTTCAGGAGGTTATCCTGGCCCTGAACCCCGATGCAGAAGGTGAAGCCACCTCATACTACATCAACAAGCTTCTGCTCAACTATGATATTAACGTAACCCGGATTGCATACGGCATCCCGATGGGTACCGAACTCGAATATATCGATGAAGCTACCCTGAGCCGTGCCTTTGCCAGCCGAACCGCTTTTTAACCCATCAACATCTGCTCACCCTAACCCACTACGCATGAAACGTAAGCTACTTATTTCAGCACTCCTTCTACTCACGTTCTCACTGACC
>JBJHCX010000150.1:0-4118 GCA_050486245.1 Rhodohalobacter sp. | reverse complement strand
GTCGATGGTGTTTGCCAAAAAGATCGCATCGGCACTCGACAAATCCCTGAAACCGATTCGCACCGGCGTTATTGTCGAAGGACTGGAAGTGCCGCATGCACACATTCACCTGGTGCCCATCTACAGGGAGTCTCAAGAGGTATCGCTCCGCAATAAAGTGAGCGTTTCGGGTGAGAGAATGGAAGAGCTGGCCGCCCTGATCTCTAAAGAAGTGGAGCCCTGAAGATGAAAATTGTAGTTTTAAACGGCCCCAACCTGAACCTGCTGGGTAAAAGAGACCCCGACGTCTATGGAAAAATGACCCTGCGCGATATCGAAAACAGCCTGACGGAGGAGTTTCCGGGCATTGAGTTTACATTTGTCCAAAGCAATCACGAAGGTGAGCTGATTGATGCCATTCAGGCAGCCCGTGATGACTCTGCCGATGCACTGATTGCCAATTGGGGAGGGTTTACCCATTCATCGGTTGCCATACATGACGCCCTGGAACTTTTGACCATTCCCAAAGTGGAAGTACACCTCTCAAATATTTATGCGCGCGAAGAGTTTCGCGAGAGATCGATCACCGGCAGGGCGATGGACGGCATTATTACCGGATTTGGGCCCGACAGCTACCTGCTGGGGGTAGAGGCAGCCCTCAAACTACTGGCTAAACACTAACCTGTGCAGAAACTTAAGGAACTCTTTTCCGATACCCTGATTTACGGCATCAGCAGCGTGCTGGCACGGTTTATCAACTACCTGCTGGTGCCGCTGCATACCGGCGTATTCAATACGGCACAGTATGGGGTGATCGGGCTGGTCTATGCGGCCATCGCTTTTCTGAATGTGGTCTTTACGTTTGGGATGGAATCGGCCTACCTGCGCTACGCAGAAAACCGCAAAGAGGCCCCATCGGTCTTTAAAACCCTCCAGACCGGACTCCTGGCCTTTGCATCCCTGCTCTGCCTGGCGCTCTATCTGGCCATGCCGCTTCTGATGCCGTTCATGAGCCTTACACCCGAAACATCAGCCATCTTTCTGCTGATGCTGGGTATTCTCTGGTTCGATACGCTCTCCATTGTGCCAATGGCAGAATTGCGCCTTACCCGGCGCGCCTACCTCTATGCAGTGCTGAAATCACTGAATGTGGTGATCAATGTCGCCCTCAACTTCTACCTGATTCTCTCCCTGGGCTGGGGAATCGAAGCCGTCTTTATGGCAAACCTCGCCGGCGCATCGGTCATGTCGGTCCTGGTCTGGATTGCCACAGCCGACCTGCTGAAGGGCTCTTTCAGGAAGCAGTGGATGAAGACGGCATTCGAATTCGGGTGGCCGTTTGTACCCTCCGGCATCGGCTTCGTGATCAATGAGATGCTCGACCGGTTTCTGCTCAATGCAATGGACCCGGAAAACGCAGAACGGCTCTACGGAGCTGAAACAACGCCGGAGGATGTTGTGGGAATCTACAACGCCTGCTATAAACTGGCCGTCTTTATGCTGCTGCTGGTACAGATGTACCGGATGGCCTGGCAGCCCTTTTTTATGCGACACGCAAAAGATGGAAACTCGCGTGAACTGTTCGGCCAGGCATTTGTCTGGTACAACGCATTCTCAGCCCTCCTGTTTCTGGGTGTGGCACTGCTGAAAGAGCAGATTGTTGCCATCCCGATTCCCGGAACCGGCGCCACACTGATTGACAGTGCGTACTGGAGCGGACTCGACATTGTGCCCTATCTGCTGCTGGCTTACTGGTTTCATGGATGGTATATCAACTTCTCATCGGGTGTCTTCATCAGGGAGAAAACCCGGGTATTCTATAAAATCACACTGATGGGAGCTGTGATCACCATTGCAGTGAACCTGGCCCTGATACCGACCATTGGCATGACCGGATCGGCCGTCGCAACCATGCTGAGCTACGGAGCGATGGCCACAACCCTCGGCATCTACAGCAAGAGGGTGATGGAGGTGCCCTACCGCCTCCCTGAAAGTTTTGCATTGATGGCCGCCGTTGCCGCACTCATCTTTGCAGAGCCGGCACTGGCCGGATGGCTTGGAGTGGGATGGATGGTGGTGAAAGGGATGATTTTTCTGCTTGGCATCGCGGTCATCGCGATCTACCTGAAACTGCTCACTACAAATGAGGGGCGTAGTGTTTCGTGATTCGGGTTCCTGAACCGCAAATTGGAGTTTGTGATGATTAAGCTGCTCAGCGAAACTCTGCGCAACCCTCTGCGAAACTCAGCGAGAAAAAAGAGTTATAGGTTCTCGCAGAGTCACGCAGAGAAACCGAAGAACCGCAGATTGTTGAAGTGCGGTTGGTGGTGGCGCCAGGCCAGGTAACAGTTGTGCCGGGATTGTGTAATAGCCACGGAAGCACTGAATTCACGGAGGAGGGAGAAAAGTTTTTTGAAAGGATGTTTGAGATCCCGTGTCTTATAGATGTCAAAACAATCCACCTTCCATGAACTCCTGGTGCCATTCCGTGCTTCGGTGATTCGGTGGCAAAACAAATCATCGCAGTACCACAGATTGGTGAAAGGGTTTCCCGAAGTGATGCAAGGAAAGCTGTTTTGAAATCCCTGTATTATCAGAAGGATTTTTTATCTTGGGTGTTGTTATCAGACAGGCTCAAGGCGATCTTATTTCTGAAACCAACCTCTGCCAATATGATTAAATCACTCTACATCAAAGATTTTGCCCTTATCGATGAACTGGATGTACAGTTCGAAGAGGGCCTCAATATCATGACAGGTCAGACAGGTGCCGGTAAATCGATCATTATCGGGGCACTGAATATGATTCTGGGAGAGCGTGCGGATACCGAAGTGATCCGCCAGGGGGCACAAAAAGCGATTGCCGAGGCCACCATATTTGTAGGAGAGAATGAGTATCTGTTCAGCCTGCTGGAAGAGAGTGCCGTGGAGGTGGCTGAAGAGCTGATCCTGCGCCGTGAAATACGACAGACCGGCAGCCGCGCATTTATCAATGACACGCCGGTGAACATCTCCGTGTTAAAGATGGTGGGTGACCAGCTGGTTGACCTGCACGGCCAACATGATCATCAAATGTTGTTGAAGGATGAGAATCACCTGAGGGTAATCGATCAGTTTGATTCGGTTCGGCCGGTGAAACAGGCATACAAGGATGAATATGAAAGGATGTCTGCGCTGCAGACAGAGATGAACAACCTGAAAAGGAGAGAGCGTGAGCTCAGCGAGAAGATGGAGCTCTACCAGTTTCAGGTGAAAGAACTTGAAGCGGCTCAGCTTGACACCGATGAAGAGGAGGAGATGGAGGCAGAAATGAATCTGCTCGATAACGCGGAAGACCTCGACCAAAAAGCAGCAGCGATCGCAGAGATTGGAAACGGTGATGAGGTGAACCTGATCGAGCTGCTCAATACGATCAAGCTGCACCTGGAGGATATGTCACGAATCGAACCGGAATTTCAAACCTACCTGGATGAGGTTGCAACGGCCAGAATCAGTATCCAGGAGGCTGTTCAGTTTGCCGAGCGATACCGTGAGGGGATAGAGTTCAACCCGAAGCGCCTGGAAACACTGCGCCAGCGGCAGTCTGAATTGAACCGCCTCCGCAAGAAGTATCAGAGGGATATCCCCGAACTGATCTCCTACTACAATGAGATCAAACGTGAACTCAATGTGGCGGAGAATTTTGACCTGGAGATTGAACGAATTGAGAAGAAGATCTCAGGCCAGGAAGAGGTGCTCAGGCAGAGAGCGTCTGAGCTTCATGAGGTGCGCATCTCTGTGGGACAGCAACTGTCGGATGATATCGCTGACGCCCTGAAAGGCCTTGGAATTGAACATGGACAGTTTCGGGTGGATGTTGAGTATATCACCTCTTCAGGAGGATGGATTGAAATCGACGGATCACCCGTTGAATGCACCCCTGATGGATGCGATGAGGTTGCCTTCTATATCTCAACCAATAAGGGCGAGGCTCCCAAGCCGCTGGCCAAAATCGCGTCAGGCGGTGAAATCAGCCGGGTGATGCTCTCGCTGAAATCGATCCTGGCCCGCGAACACCACCTGCCGGTGATGATTTTTGATGAGATTGATACCGGTATCAGCGGACACATCTCGGAAAAGGTGGGCAGAGAGATGCGTAAA
>JBJHCX010000149.1:0-4201 GCA_050486245.1 Rhodohalobacter sp. | reverse complement strand
TGATTAATCTTCGCCAAAAAGGTAGTCGGCCACATCGATTGCCATCTGGGCGTTATTGTGCCCGACTCCGGGCACTGTCCGGATAAACCAGCCAAGCTCAGTATTGTGCTCATCAGCTACCTGTTGTGCTGCTTCCAAAAAGTTGTGTCCCCGTGCAAAACGATGGTCACCTTGTGCCATTGCGTTGTCGCTGGTTCGCAGCTGACTGTGATTGGGATCGTTATCCTCTTCACCCAGCTGCAGCATCAGGCGGCTTTCCAGTCTTTGAATCACGGTTTCAGAGTCCATTGCAGTATTTTTCATACCGTACGGGAATTCTGTTTCAAAATCTGGCAGGGTATACCAACCGGCATTTGCTGCAATTACATGATTGGTTCTCAGGTCCTCCTTAAAGAGAAAGAACCGGTGTGTAAACTGGGCACCTGCCGAGTGGCCAAAGATATCGTACCGCTCCTGTGAGCTGTTGGTCCGTTCGAGAACGTCGTCAAAGATCGGCTCAATAAGGGAGTATGCCCAGTAGGCTTCGTCCACAGGGCTTCCGTCTCTGTCAAACATGCCGCCCAGGTTGTATCCGCGGGCACCGGGAAAGTCGTCGCTGTTAAACTCGGGTGTGACAATGAGCACTCCGTACTCATCGGCAATATCGATCCAGTTGTCGCGGTAGGTGTCTGCATTTCTGAGCGTGCCGTGCATGACAAACAGAATGGGCATCTGCGACAAGTCGCCCTCCGGACGATACGTATACACCTCAATGGGTTTATCCTGCAGGGGCTCATAACTGTCAAAGGTAAAGGAGCTTGCCCCGGGATCAATACCGGGTTCAAATTCAGCACTGCACGCCTGTGCGGTAAGTAAAAAGAGGGCGATTAGTGTTAATAGTAAATTCGATTTGTACTGTTGAATCATGGTGAATATCATTACTTGTTATGGTTATTGAATGTTGTATCGGTCGCCCGGGTAGAGGATTGTATTGACGGTGTTGCCGGAACCATCTGATGAAGCTTTGACCACGGTCACCGTTCCTTCTCCGATTACCCGAAAATCTGTTCCGTTGTATACCACGGCCGTGCTTTCATCGATGCCGATGCCGGTGAGGCCGGGATGGTCACGCACTGCATGTTCCAGCCTTTCCAGCCGGTTGCGTTCTGAAAAGTGCTGATCGATGATTACATCCGGCCAGAAGCCAAAACCATTTGACATGACCGGAATAAGGGCCCCGGTCTCTTCATCGCGATTGCTGTTGGCAATCATCACATCCGACATGACAGCAGCGCCGGCACTGGTTCCTCCGGTGGGAATGCCTTCAGCTACCCGAAGGCGAAACTCATCCGATACACCGGCTTCATCCAGTGCATTCATCATCCGCTGCTGGCTTCCGCCAGGCATCCAGATCACATCACTCTCACGGATGGCGCGAATGGCCGCACGTCGATCATCCAGATTCAGAGCTATGCTGTTCTCAACCCCCAGCTCCGCAAATACTCCGGATTGCTGCTCGCCCCGGCTGACCCAATTATCGGGTGCCGTGGCGTGGGGAATGATGAGTACTTGCGGATCTACTTTATCGCTCAGCGAGACCAGGTGCCTCCGGATTTCATCACTTAACGGACCGCCCCCGGCAATGACCAGGTTTTGGGCCACTACTTCCGCGGAGAACAGAGACAATAGAAGTATGGCCAGAATGGATGTTTTCTTCATCGTTTTGATCGTTTAGTCGATTGTAATTTTAATTTAGTTTAACCGTTCGTTCAGGATGGATCGTACGCCTTGACAACAAGGTCAAAAACACGGCCGATATCGTCGTAAGAAGTCCGCTGGCCCGATACCGCTGTATTGGTTCTGTGAACAAACACCAGATCCATTGAAGGCACTACGGCCAGTACGTGTCCGCGAGCACCCCGACCGGTATACGTTCCCTCGGGCACTGACTCAACGCTTCCGAAGTGGCGTCCGTCTACTTCTACCCACCACATATATCCGTAACCGCCCCGGTCAGCGCGCTCCTCTTCCAGAACCGAGTGTGCATAGGTGCTCTCTTCTACCCATCCTTCAGGCAGAACCCGTACTCCATTCCAAACACCGTCATTCAGGAAGAGGTGTCCGAACCGTGCCAGGTCGCGTGCACTCATCACAAACGGGTAGGCTGCGTGCTGCGACTCTTCACCGGTTACATACCGGCCATCTTCGGGAACATAATCCTGCATTCCGATCGGGTCGGCAATCCGTGTCTTAAAGGATTCGTGGATCAGCTCGCCGGTTTTCATCTCATAGATGGTTCCTGCAGCATTGAAATCCCAGTTGTTGTAGTGATAGAGTGTCCCGGGCTCCTGTGAGTGACGCTCCGGCTTAGCCGCGGTCATCGCAGCCGTTTCAAACAGAGCAGGGTGATAGATACCTGATCGTGCCTGGAGCAGCATCTGAACGGTAGCCTGCTTTTCTGTATCGCTCAGGCCTTGAACGTCGTCAATTCCCAGATCTTCCATGGTGGCATCCATGTCGATCACACCGCTTTCAACATGAATTCCATAAAGGGCACTCAAAAAGCTTTTACGCAGAGAGTGGCTCCTGAATTTGTACTCCAGGTCGCCCCACGCGTCTACCACTTTCCCGCGGTGAATAATCATAATTGCAGATGTGTCAAGTTCATCGGTCAGGTCGCGTGCAGCCTGGAGCCCTTCGGCAGACCAGCCATTTTCGGCCGGGCTCTCCATCCACTCCCACTCAGCAGCCGGGAAGGCCATCTCTGCCGACTCCGGAGCGGACTCACAAGCTGAGAGTGTAATGAATGTTATCAGTAAAAGAGATTTTATCAAGGTTATTGAGCGCATGATTGTTTTATTTTTGGGCTTAGGTTGAGTACTGCGATACATTTATTCAGATTCACTTGGATCATAATCCGGATTTCCGAATGGGTAAAAATCATTCAGGTTTACATTTTGATAGTCGAGCGCATCCAGACGAATGGTGCCGAACCAGTCGCCCGGTGCGTCTACAATAATGATGGTTTGAGCGTACCCATTTTCATCATATCCGCGCCGGAAATGAACCCTTGATTTCAGTACATAGACATCATACTCGTACGGGTCGACCGGCCCTACACGTGAACTGCCCAGTGTTGAGTTCTGCTGGTAACCCGGAGCCAGGAGCAGCATATTTCCATCACCGAAAGAGATGGCGGCTGCCTTATCGTAGCCCCATCGGGAGCCTCGCCACACCAGTTCACCCTGAATTCTCACCGGCTGACCCGCCTGCTCACCGGTATATCCGCCCACTTCCATGTCGAAAGGGTCGCCGGGCTGCAGGTCCTGTTCCCAGATCGCTTCAAGTGCGGGTTCATCGGTCAGCGCTGAATAGAGGATGTTTGAAACGCCCTGGTCGATCAGCTCCCGAAGTGTCCAGGTGGCATCGCCGGGACGGTCCCAGTAGTCGGCCAATACAACCGGTGTCTCACCGGCGGCAATGGCCTGGCGTGTCATCTGTACGGCTTCGCGGGGTTCCGGGTATTCACCGTGTGCCCAGTCGCTTCGAACCCGCCACATGAATTCAGCCATATCGGTTGCAATTTCATCGGCCAGCTCCTGATCATTGTTGGTCATCACGTGGATACTGGTTCCAACGGTTGGGACGTCCGACCACGGAAAACCTAAAAATACATTCACATAGGCACCGGATTCACGATCTTCCCACCGACGGGCTCGTTCCATCACATCCATGATGGGCGACTGGCCGGTCCATTGCAGAACCGTGGCAGTCAGGATTGGCGGGCGGCGTGTAGCCGTTGTCGGTTCATAGTTGCCCCGTATCATGCTTCTGATATACCGGGATGCGCGTTCACCCTGCCTGTAAGCATCATAATGCGGAAATCTCTTGGTGACAAAGGCTCCGTCGGCCCACTTTAAAAACTCTTCATCCTCATTGCCGTGCAGGTCAAACGTCCCGACTATGGGTACATCCGGTCCGACAACTTCCCTGAACCGTTTGGCTATTTCAGCTTCCGGGCGTTCGATATTGCGAACAGCCATCGCACCGTGCAGGGAGAGGTAGACGCCGTCTACCGGCATCGCCTCTTTCAGGTCTTCGAGCATGAGATTCACAAAATGGTCAAAGGCTTCCTCCTGATTCCAGCTTCTCGAGGTTCCGCCAAAGACGCCGCGCGGAGTCGAAAGGCCAATCAGTTCGATATCCCCGAACTCCTCCGATT
>JBJHCX010000148.1:0-4339 GCA_050486245.1 Rhodohalobacter sp. | reverse complement strand
GTGCGTCTGCCTGATGTGAGGCAAGACAGGGGAACCCGCCGCGTCGTCGTCGATAAACCGTACCTGGGCAGAATGCCAACCGTACACCGGCTCGATGTTTCTTTGGAACGTTCTTTCCGTTTAGCTGCTAACGGTTCAAACCTGAATATGCAGATAGGTGTGATCAATACTTACGATCAGTCAAATATATTCTATTTCGATGTATTTACAAGCAGACGAATTGATCAGCTTGCATTTTCTCCATATCTAACCCTCAAACTGGAAATATAACCCTTGCGCCCCGGGCTGAAGCCCGGGGCTTGATCTCAGATCGCAGAATATCGAATTATGATCTCAGAAGTCAATACTTCACAAATCATCAATCATCAATCGCCATTCTCCGATCGAATCCCTTTCACCAAAACCTTCGCTTTCTCCTCAATCGCCCTAAAATCTCTGTTCCTCAGATCTTCCTCTGAAATCAGTGCACTACCAACACCCACAGCACAGGCTCCTGCTTTCAGCCATTCCTTGCCATTGGTCTATGCGCCCCGGGCTGAAGCCCGGGGCTTGATCTCAGATCGCAGAATATCAAATCATGATCTCAGAAGTCACTACTTCTCAAATCATCATTCATCAATCGACATTCTGCGATCGAATCCCTTTCACC
Source organism: Rhodohalobacter sp. (assembly GCA_050486245.1). Classification (GTDB taxonomy): domain Bacteria; phylum Bacteroidota; class Rhodothermia; order Balneolales; family Balneolaceae; genus Rhodohalobacter. The sequence goes on along the minus strand of JBJHCX010000148.1, from coordinate 3,690 downwards.
AAAACCTTCGCCTTCTCCTCAATCGCCCTAAAATCTCTGTTCCTCAGATCCTCAGTCGAGACCAATGCACTGCCAACACCCACAGCACAGGCTCCTGCTTTCAGCCACTCTTTGCCATTGGTCTATGCGCCCCAGCGGGCTGAAGCCCGGGGCTTGATCTCAGATCGCAGAATATCGAATCATGATCTCAGAAGTCACTACTTCTCAAATCATCATTCATCAATCGACATTCTGCGATCGAATCCCTTTCACCAAAACCTTCGCCTTCTCCTCAATCGCCCTAAAATCTCTGTTCCTCAGATCTTCCTCTGAAATCAGTGCACTACCAACACCCACAGCACAGGCTCCTGCTTTCAGCCATTCCTTGCCATTGGTCAGGGTCACACCTCCGGTGGGCATCAATTTCAGGTGTGGCATCGGTGCTTTAACTGCTTTAAAAAAATCCATCCCGGTAATGTTTGCCGGAAATACCTTCACGATATCCGACCCCCACTCCCAGGCCTGTTGTATTTCGGTCGGTGTGAACGCACCCGCCATCATCACTTTATTCAGTTGAACCGCCCGGCCGATCACCTCTTTTTTGGTCACCGGACTCACTACAAACTGCGCTCCTGCTTCTGTACTTTCGCTGACCTGATCTGCGGTCAATACGGATCCCACACCTAATAATATCTGATCACCATATTGCTCCGAAGCCTTCCGGATCAACGAAATGGCGTTTGGCACCGTCAGAGTGATTTCCAACACATGCACACCACCCCTTATCAGTGCATCCATGACCGGTTCAAACAGTGATTCGTCCGGTAACCGTAATACCGCAACAGCCTTGTGCTTTTCAATAACAGATAATACCTGTTCCTTCTTCATATCCTTATGCTCATAAAGTTCTATTTCAAAATATATCCGGATTCAAACGGATTAACTCAGATCGTCATTGATGTGAATCCGCCATCCACCGGTACAATGGCTCCTGTTACAAAGGAGGAAGCTTTATTGGATGCAAGCCAGATCAAAGCTCCCGATAACTCCATCGCCTCCCCAAACCGGTTCATCGGTGTGTGGGTAAAAATGGAATCCGTACGCTCTTTCGTTAAAATTTTTCGGTTCTGTTCGGCCGGAAAGAATCCCGGCAAGATGGCATTCACCCGAATACCGTTCTCCGCCCATTCTCTCGCCAAAAAACGGGTCATATTATTTACACCCGCCTTGGAAATGCTGTATGTGAACACTTTGGATAATGGTATTTCGGACGAGGCGGATGAAATATTGATGATACTCCCCTTGATCCCATTCTCAATCATATGTTTCGCGGCCAGGCGACTGGCAAAAAAGACTCCTTTCAGATTAATATCCAGAATGCCATCCCACTCATCTTCCGTGATATCCATGACAGGAGTCGCAGAGTTCACACCGGGAGCATTCACCAGGATATCCAGTTGTCCCCACTGTTGAACGACCTCATCAAAAGCTTTTTTCAGGGATGATTCATTTCTGACATCAGCCTGAACAATGAATGCAGTTCCCCCTTCATCTTCAATCGCTTTTTTCACTTCTTCCGCTCCCTCTCTGTTTCCGCTGTAAAAAATGGCCACTTTTGCACCGGCTCCGGCGAGCGCCCGGGACATTCCTCCTCCCAAAACACCGCTACCACCAACAACTGCTGCTACTTTACCTTCCAGCGAAAACAGATCTTTACTTTTTTTCATGATTAAATATTTTTATTAAGTATACAATTATTAACACTAAAACCCGTAACCCGAATTCGGGTTAGGAATTCATTTCCCCCTGATGCGCAGGGCTTGATCTCAGATTGCAGAATATCGAATTATGATCTCAGAAGGCACTACTTCACAAATCATCAATCATCAATCAATATTCTCCGATCACTTCTTTGCACATTGTACCTAACAAAAAGGTGCCAGGTGTTTGTCAAAGTGTATTTCCAGGTTCTTTTCATATAGCTCTGTATTCCTTTCCAGACAATCCATCAACCGCCTTTTAAATGGTGCCGCTTCCGTATCCTTGCCGGCCAACACCGAACCATAGGTCACATGCAGTACCTGCCTTGCATCATTATCATTTAACAGTGCTTTTAGTTGATGATCCTGCAAATGTTGGCTATCCGGTACATTTTCTGCCCTGCCGGAAATATGGTAGGTTTTTCTGTCCTCATCAAATCTCTTTCTGCAATACTCCAGTATCTCCCTGAAAAAATCAGGCTCGGCCTCTGCAATGGTCCGGAGTGCCTCCAGGTAACTTGTCCCGGCTGTCTTCACGTGAACCGCACCCCGGTTCAGCGACCCAACGGCTTCATATACCGAAAATTTATCACTTCCCGAGTGAATGCTGAGTTTATATCCACCAAACATCTCCGCAATCGCCAAATGGTCGCTATACTCATTCTTAAACTGTTCCAGATCTCCCTTAAAATCGATCCCTTTCTCAAAATCCCCACAAAAACGGGGAGCCAGGCTCACCAGATCCACACCCAGCCTGGACAACTCTGATGCGATCAGATAGTGCTCAAAAAGTGTGGTTGACTCATCGGTTTCATCTACCGATAGTTCCAGTTCGGCGGGATGATCCGGATAGCTATTTTTCAGATAGTCTGATAAACGTTTGGTATGGGCAATTACCTTTCCGTATTTGACCATAGAGACCATCAAATCTTCTCCGGATACCGGGCCAATCGTCGCATTTACCAACTCAACGGTTTTACCCTCATATCTGCTGAGGATCGCATCCGGCTCATCATTTAGTTCTTCCCAGGGCAGCTCCGAAAAACGGCTTACCAATTCATTTTCATTCAATTTAAGTGCCTCATTCATCACATAATCACTGGGATCGATCGTAAACATCGTAAAACCGGCCTTTACCATCAGGTCGATATCCTCTGTGGATTTCAGGTGATCCCCGTCTGCACCAAATCCATCTTTGAACCCCGCCTGAAAAACAGCCCAGCTTGCCGCATCCAGCACTTCTTCCGCCGTTCGGTTGGTGCGGGTCAGTTCACGGATCGATTGTTGTGCCAAAACAGGCTTGAATGATGTTTTTCGAATCGCTTTCAGGTGAGCGACACCTGCATTGCCAAGCCGGTCGCCCAGGCCGTACGAATTCTGTTTGCCTATCAGGACCGGTTTCGTGAATGGAAAATGCTCTCTCAATAATTTGGCATTATGGTGATTCACAGCACATTTGAGCACCACATATCCATTCGTTGATAGCGGCTCCCCTGAAAACCGGGCATCAATATTTGACGATGACTCAGAAAGCAACCACAGGAAACGTTCTCCCCCCGATTTGGTCATCATATAGAAAACTCCATTCTGTACAATCAATGACTCATGAAATAATTCATGGCCCGGGTACTCTTTTGTAAACGTCTGAATGATTCGCTCAGAATCCTGACGATGTTCAGGATTTGTGTTCATATAATCAATCTCAAGTCAATTTAATATCCAAACAGCCTTGGCAGAAACAGGCTCAGCCCTTCAAAATAGGTGACCAGCAACAGCGAAACCACCATAGCCAAAAACAGTGGTATCAGCGGCTTGATCACTTTGGCGATGGAAATATTGGCAATCCCGCACCCCACAAACAACACACTCCCCACCGGTGGCGTACAAAGGCCTACACTCAGGTTCAGCACCATGATGATCCCAAAATGGACCGGATCCATTCCCATCTCTA
>JBJHCX010000147.1:0-4344 GCA_050486245.1 Rhodohalobacter sp. | reverse complement strand
TTGCCCGGTTTGGTTATCTGTCAAAATCACCCAACAATAAAGGGATGATCGCTCTCTGTAACATAAATCTAACCAAAAAATGTTCATTTCAAACTTGCGGGATTTTATTAGCCTCTGGCTGTAAATCCCCGTATTTTCAAAGGCTAACAAATTTTGAACACAAATGGATAACATGGAAGGCTCAGTACGCGTACGTTTCGCACCCTCTCCCACCGGTTTTCTTCATATCGGCGGGCTGCGAACAGCACTCTACAACTACCTGTATGCAAAATCGCATACAGGCGGAAAGTTTATACTCAGAATCGAAGATACCGATCAGAGCCGGTATGTCGAGGGAGCTGAAGAGGATATCATCCAGTCGCTGCGATGGTGCGGGATGGAGATCGATGAAGGCCCCAATGAGGGCGGCGACCTTGGCCCGTACCGCCAGAGTGAGCGGAAAGAGATCTATCACAAGTATGCCCGGCAACTGATTGAGAGTGGATTGGCATACTACGCATTTGACACCACCGATGAGATTGACCAGATGCGTGAACGGCTCAAAAAGTCGGGCAACCCGTCACCAAAATATGACGCCGTGACGCGTCAGTCGATGAAAAACAGCCTCACCCTGTCGCAGGATGAAGTCCAAAAACGGCTCGATGCAGGTGATGAGTATGTTGTACGCCTGAAAGTGCCCCGGCGTGAAACCATCCGTTTTGAAGACCTGATTCGCGGACACGTTTCATTTGAGTCGAAAGGGCTTGACGACCAGGTTCTGCTTAAATCGGACGGCATGCCGACCTATCACCTGGCCAATGTGGTTGACGACCACCTGATGAAGATCACCCATGTCATCAGGGGTGAAGAGTGGCTCAGCAGCACGCCCAAGCACATTCTGCTCTACCAGGCCTTTGGCTGGGAACCGCCCAAAATGGCACACCTGCCTCTCATCATGTCGCCAAGCGGAGGCAAGCTCTCCAAAAGAAAAGCGGAAGAGGAGGGCATTCCCGTCAACACCAAAGAGTATATCAAACAGCATTACGAGCCCGGTGCGCTGGTCAACTTCCTGGCTTATCTTGGATGGAGCCCGGGCGACGACACCGAGATCCATTCACTGAATGAGCTTTGCCACCTGTTCACGCTCGACCGGGTGAGCAAGGGCGGTGCGGTCTTTAACCACAAAAAGCTGCTCTGGTACAACGAGCACTACCTTCGTGAAGAGACCGACAAAACGATCGCAGAGCGCCTGCAGCCCATTGCCAAAGAGAGGGGTGTTGAACTGCCTGAGCAGGAGTTTCTGATCGAGGCCATTTCGCTTCTTAAAGACCGCGTCAGCAAGATCGATGAGATCCTGGAGATGGGAAGCTTCTTCCTCGGCGACCCCGAAGAGTATGATGAAAAAGCACTCAAGAAGTGGAAAGATGACAGTGCAGGGCTTGTACGGGAGTACAAAGAGAAAGTGGAAGCCCTGTCAGATTCTGACTTTGAAGCTACCCGGCTGAAATCGGCCCTCGAAGAGGTGATTGAAGCGAACGGCGTCGGTTTCGGCAAGCTGATGATGCCCCTGCGCATTTCAGTAACGGGACAGGGCTTTGGCCCCGACCTCTTCGCATCGATGGAACTGCTTGGCAAAGAGGCCGTCATCCGGCGCATTGACCGCGCTCTATCAGAACTGGGTTAACCCGATACCGACATTTCTGAAAGCCTGCTGCCCTACACGGCGGCAGGCTTTTTTTATTTTACCGGCTGAATGAAAGATTGTCTGCACTTGTTAAAATAGCATTCGACTATTTCGGGAAACGTTTTATCTTGTTGGATCCAATCCATTTAAAATAATCAGAGAACCATGAAAACTTTCTTCAAGATCCTCACGGGATTTCTCATCTTTTTTCTGATCCTGATCGTAGGACTCAACCTCTATTTTACGGACGACAGGCTCAAAAACATGATCTTGCCGGAAGTCAGAGAGGCCACCGGGGCAGACGTGCAGGCAGACAGAATGTCACTCACTTTTTTCAGGACCTTTCCCCGCTTTGGAATTGAACTTGACGGGGTTTTGATGCCCACCCCTGCCGGCGACACCCTCGCTTCGATCGATGAGCTGCTGATGGCGATCGAGCTGACGCCGCTGCTGCGAAGTGAACTCTCCATCTCACGCCTCTCCGTTGAACGCCCGGTCTTCAACTACCATGTCTACCCGGATTCGACGACCAATATCGATTTTCTTCTGGCCCTGGCAGATGAAGAGCCCGATGAGGTGGATGAAAGCCGGTTCTCACTCAACATCCCCCGCTTCACCATCCGAAATGCCGAACTGAATTACAGGGATGAGACCTCCGTGACAGAGCTCTTTATGCATGGGCTCGATGCCGATATCTCACTCCGCTTTGCCGACCTGATAGAGAGCACGGTCGATGCCAGCCTGAACTCCCTTTCGGCTTCGGTCGACGGGACAAACTATATCCAAAACCTCTCCCTGAGCCTGAACCAAACCTCTACGGTCGACCTGGAGAATGAGCTGCTCACTCTGACAGAAGGGACATTTTCCATTCGCGGGCTCGCCCTGAACCTGACCGGAACGGTCTCCGGCTGGAGCAGTGACGCACCGGGGCTTGACCTGGAGTTCTCCTCCAGTTCAGATAATTTCGGAGAACTGCTGCGGCTGGCTCCCCCTGAATTTGACGAACACCTGGCCGGGCTTGAAACCCGCGGGTCACTGCGGCTTCAGGGCACCCTTTCAGGCCGGCTGACAGAAGGTGAACTCCCCCGGTTTGACCTCATCCTGGATGTAACCGACGGATACCTTCAAAATCCGGATCTCCCCGATGCCATCGAGGATATCGTACTGAACATTGAGATCAACAACGACCTGGCTACCATTCGCGAGTTCCGTGCGAGGGCTGCAGAGAACACGATTACCGCAAACGGATCGCTTGAGCGTCCACTTGAAGAGGATGCACTCTTCTCCCTCGACCTTGACGGGGATATCGACCTGGCCACCATCAGCCGCTTCTACCCGATCGAAGAGTTCGGTATAGACCAGCTGGCGGGTATTCTTCAGACCAATGCCTCGGCCAGCGGACGCATGGACCAGCCTGAACAAGCTGCCTTCAATGGCACCTTCCGTCTCACTGAGGGGCTTCTCAGATATGCAGATGTGCCCCGGCCGATCGAACAGATTAACGCCGTCATAGAAGCGAACCAGGACAGGGTTGATATTTCCAGCGCCGGTTTTCAGGCCGCTTCCAACCAATTCAGCATGCAGGGACATGTTAACCAGCCGCTCGATGAAGAGCAGCGAAATGTCGACCTGACCGCCAATTTGAGTTTTGACCTGGCCACCATCAAGGAGTTCTACCCGATTGATGAAGACACCCTGACCATGAGAGGACAGCTTGAAGCGATGGTTGCTCTACAGGGGCGCCCAGACCCTGAACAGATCGAATCGCTGATTCGTCAAAGCACCATTGAACTCCGTAACGGATACATTGCACACAGCATTGCGGCTTATCCGCTCGAGGATATCACCTTCCTGGCCGAAGCCACCGGAACCCGCCTCTCCATCCGTGAAGCCCGGTTCAAAACCGGACAGAATGCACTGGCCATGAATGGCAATGTAACCAACTACCTCGGCAGCGACCCTGAGTTTGACCTGACCTTTGACGGGAATGCGGTCTTTGACGACATCTCTGCCTACTACTCACTGGAACCCTGGATCCAGGAACTGACCGGCAACGCCGTCATGAACCTGAGGGCGCAGGGCCCGGCCGGCGACCCGCTTCAGATAGCGCTGAACGGATCCCTTCAGGTAGAGAATGTACGTGCTGCCGGCGACTCCATCCCCCTGCCGGTGACCGATCTGCGCGGCATCCTCTCCATCTCGCCCGACAGGATGAACCTGGAAGATTTTTCCATGAAGTATGGGGTTTCTGACATCTCGCTTGAGGGTACCCTGGAGCGCTATCTCGGATTCCTGGAAGAGGGGCACGAATCGGTTGAAACGATACCCCATATCTCCGGAAGATATCACAGCCGCATGCTCAATATGGACGAGATGATTGACTGGGATGAGGAGGCCGACGATGAGCCCCTGCCCATAGACCTGCCATCGATTACAGCCGATGTATCTGCCCGCATCGACAGCCTGCTTATTTTTGGCATGCCCATTACAGAACTGCGCGGATCCGGACGGATGAACCCCGATCAGATTATTCTTGACGAAGCGACTGCCCGCTTCTTTGAAGGGTCGGCTCGCGGTGAGATGGTCTGGAACGTACCCGAGCCCCTTCGAACCAATATCCGCTTCATCGGGTCATTGAGCGATCTGCGGGCCGAGGCATTCTTCCGCGACACCGGCTTTAT
>JBJHCX010000146.1:0-4367 GCA_050486245.1 Rhodohalobacter sp. | reverse complement strand
CACCAGGCCGATACAATATAGTTGTTACGCTTGTGGTCGAGCAGCTTCTCTGACATGGTCACGCCAGGCGTGGTAATTTCGGTGACCTCACGGTTCACCACTTTCTTCCCGGCTTTCTTGGCTGTTTCCGGATCCTCTGTCTGCTCACAAATCGCAACCCGGTATCCTCTCTTCACCAGCTTGGGCAGGTAGGAGTCGAGCGCATGGTACGGAAAACCGGCCAGCGGGGTCTGATCGCCCCCGTTATTCCGTTTGGTCAGGGTAATCCCCAGCTCCTTGCTGATCAAGACTGCATCATCGGCAAAAGTTTCATAAAAATCGCCGACACGGAAAAGCAGAATGGTTCCGGGATGCTTCTCCTTAATCTCAAAATATTGACGCATCAGTGGCGTCTGTTTCTTCTTCTTTTTACTCATTCAGGTATCGCAGGCTGCCGGTTTATATTTTAGATTGTATCCACATGGTGAAAGGTATTGAATTCTCTCCAACTTTTTGAAAATCGCTTTGGATCCTGTCAAGATGTTCAAAACTTTTTAAATCATGCTGATTTTCCTTACTCTAAAGTTTGGCTTGTTGGATTCCCCAACTGATCAGGGCATGATTCTACAGAATGAAATTTTTAGACAAACATAAGTTTCGGGCATACTGGAAACGGGTTGCAGATCTCATCATCAGGAAACATGTATTTTTCAATGCATCGGCGATCACCTTTAACCTGATTATCTGCTCCATTCCGTTTACCCTCATCCTGATCTCGATCATTGGATACGTCCTTTCCATTGAAGCGGCCTTTGAGGAGGTGATCCGGTACGGTCGCGAGCTCCTCCCCCAGTTCGACTATGAATCATACAGCGGTGAAGTGTTTCAGGGCAGCATCACCCTCGAATCGCTCATTGAACCGCTGATCGGAGCCCGAACCATCTTCGGAATTATCGGTATCGTGGTGCTGATGTTTTTTGCCCAGGGGCTTTTTCACACCATGAAACACGTGCTCTTCGAAATTTTTGAGATTGAAGACCGCAAGCATCCGCTGATGGAGCTGGTTCACAACTTCTTTGCATTCGGTGTGATCGGGGGCGTCTTCCTCTTTTTCAGTTTTGCCATTTCAATCGTCTCCCTCTTTTCACTCAACGAAATCACCATTCCCTATACCGATGTTGTCATCGAACTGGGCTGGATGGCCGACCTGCTTACCAGTGTAGTCCCGATCCTTTTCACACTCCTGCTCTTCTACGCCATCTTCAGGTATATCAGCGAACGCAGAATCAGCCGGAAGGTCTCCCTGCTCTCATCAGTTATCTACACCCTCCTCTTCGAAATTGCCAAATATGGAGTGAGTGTCTATTTAGAATATGCGCTCACCGCATACCGTTACTTCTATCAGGGGTATACCATCCTGATTATCATCGGATTCTGGGTCTTTTACTCGGCTGTCCTTTTTGTTGTCACGTCCATTTTTGCACGTGCCTTTCAGGAGATCTACCTCAAAGAGCGTATTACCGATAAAAATCCCTATACCGAAATCTCCTGAACATGCAGCCCGAAAACCTGCTTTCCGATTCATTCTACAGGAATCCGGATGTCACCGATGCGGCCAAAAAACTGCTGGGAAAAAAACTGTGCAGCACGGCAGGCGGTCATTATACTTCCGGCATCATTTCTGAAACGGAAGCCTACTGCGGCCGGAACGACAAAGCCTGCCATGCCAACAACGGCAAGCGCACGCCCCGAACGGAGGTGATGTTCGGCGAACCTGGCCACGCCTATATCTATCTCTGTTACGGGATCCACCACCTGTTCAACGTGGTGACCAACCGCAATGGGCTGGCCGACGCCGTTCTGGTTCGCGCAATCATCCCGTTCGATGGAGTTGAACAGATGAGGGTTCGGCGCGGTGCCAAAAAGGATTCAAACCTGGCCAACGGACCCGGAAAGTTCACCCAGGCGATGGGAATTACCACAGAACTCAACCGGTGCCGGCTGATGGAACCGCCGATTTGGATCGAAGAGGCCTCCATCGAGGTGCCTGACGGGATGATCTGCGCTTCCACCCGCATCGGTGTTGACTACGCCGGCAAAGATGCCGGGCGCCTGTGGCGATATACGCTCTCCAAACCCCTGGAGAAAGAGATCCGGCAGATTCCTGTCTGATTTTTTCGATAATTCCCTAATCGCATTCACACTTTTGCTTTTCAACTCTTATATTTAGCACGTTGAAATTAAAGGCTACCAGACTCATGAAAAAACAGACATTTTACATCATTACCGGTTTCATCCTTTTCGCAGCCCTTGCGAGGCTGCTGCCGCATGCATATAACTTCACGCCGATTGGTGCAATTGCACTCTTTGGCGCTGCCTATTTTGCGCAGAAGAAGTGGGCCCTGATCATACCACTGGCTGCCATTTTCATGTCTGACCTGATCCTGAACAACACTGTCTATGCAGCTTATCATGAAGGATTTGCCTGGCTCACCGGTGGATTCCTCTACATTTACGGAGCCATCGGAATGATTGTCATTTTGGGATACTATCTCCTGAAAAAAGTCACCGTTGGGCGTGTCATCGGCGGAGCATTCGGTGCGGCCGTTGTATTCTATATCGTGAGCAACTTTGGAGTCTGGCTCACCAGCCCGATGTACCCGTTAACCGCTGAGGGACTGATTGCATGCTATACGGCTGCCATTCCCTTTTTCCACCACACACTTGCCGGTAATCTGGTCTACTCCGGCGTACTGTTTGGCGGTTATGAATATTTAAAATCAAGATATCCCTCACTGCAGCCTATTGAAGCAGAGGTTTAATAACTACATTTTTTGTGAAGAAACGAATTATCATCATCGGTGCCACCTCCGGCATCGGTGAGCATTTAGCCCGCCATGCCGTACATCAGGGGTATATTGTGGGCGGCACAGGACGCCGGGTAGAACGGCTGAAGGAGCTGAAGGAGGAACTCGGAGAGAACTTTCACTATCGTGAGATGGATGTCACGCTGTTTGACGACGCCAAAGAGCAGCTCCGCAGCCTGATCGGCGATATGGGCGGCATGGATATCATAGTTCTAAATGCAGGGATCTCCAACCACCCGGCCTCCTCTATCATTGCCATGGAACAGAAAGTGATCGATGTCAATGTGAGCGGTTTTGTCCAGCTCTTTGGTGAGGCTTTTCAATTTTTCAGGGATCAGGGATACGGACAACTGGTGGGCATCTCATCCATTGCCGGACTCTTTGGCTCTTCACGGGCTGCCCCGTACAGCGCCTCCAAGGCGTTCATCTCTACCTATATGCAGGCGTACCGGCAGCGGTGCAATAATATGAGGGCGGATATCCATGTAACCGACATTAAGCCCGGTTTTGTAAAAAGTGAGATGATCGAGGGCAAAAAAGGCCTTTTCTGGGTCTCTGAAACCGACAAGGCTGTCAGTCAGATGCTCCGCGACATCGAAAACAAGCGTGCATACTCCTACATTACCCGCCGCTGGAGATTGGTTGCCTGGCTCATCAAGCTGATGCCAAACTGGGTCATAGACCGGTTGTAGATAAACCACTCCTTACAGAAAGCTACAGCAACAGCTAGAGCAGAAACAGAATAAACGGAAGGGTAAAAATCCAATCCGTGGAACGATATTTCGTCGTTTCTCTCATCATGTTTTTATTTTTTTATACGGCCGACCCCCCAAAAAGGTTCCCGCAGCGGCACGACTCAACCCAGCCAGCCCTCCCGATCGAGGCTTCGATACTGAATCGCCTCCGCAATGTGGTTCGATCGCATCTGCTCCGAACAGTCAAGATCGGCTATGGTTCTGGCCACCTTGAGAATGCGGTCGTATGCCCGGGCCGACAGCCCAACCGTATTCATCGCTCTCTTCATCATTTTTTCACCGGCCTCATCAATCCTGCAAATTTTCCGGGCCATTTTTGTATTCATCTGCGCATTGCAGTGCACCCCCTCAATTCCCATGAACCTGCGGCTTTGGATCTCGCGGGCAGCGATGACCCTCTTTCGGATGTTGGCCGAGCTCTCCCCTTTCGACCGTGCCGAAAGCTCCTCATAGCTCACCTTATCCACATCAACATGCAGGTCGATGCGATCAAGCAGCGGACCGCTTATTTTATTCAGATAGCGCTGCATCTGGACGTGGGTTGAGCTGTTTTCACTCTCGGGATCAAACCAGTCTCCGCCTGGCGATGGGTTCATCGAGGCCACCAGCATGATCCGGCTTGGGTAGTTCACGCTCATGCGGGCCCGCGAGATACTGACATTGCCATCTTCAAGCGGCTGACGCATCACCTCAAGGGCGCTTCGTTTAAACTCGGGCAGCTCGTCCAGAAAGAGCACCCCGTTATGGGCCATTGAAATCTCACCCG
>JBJHCX010000145.1:0-4372 GCA_050486245.1 Rhodohalobacter sp. | reverse complement strand
AGCTTCCGATTCGGCAGTAATATGCTTAAACTTGTCATCTTACAAATTTAAACAACCCGACTGATTTGATGAAAAAATATGCCGCAATCGGAACGGTATTACTTTTTACCCTGATCTATATCCTCAGTTTTGTAGACCGTCAGATCGTCGCTGTACTGGGTACGCAGATTCGCGACTCCCTGATGCTGAGTAATTTTCAGATCGGGATTCTTTACGGCCCCGCATTTTCATTTATCTATGCCCTGGCGGGAATTCCGATGGGCCGCATTGCCGATCGCACCTCCCGAAAGGCGATGATCTGCATCGGGTTGTTTATCTGGAGCCTGATGACGGTTCTAAGCGGCTTTGCAGCCTCTTTTACGTTTTTGGTAACGGCCCGGATTTTTGTCGGATTGAGCCAGGCAATGTTGAGCCCGGCAGTCTATTCTTACCTGGCTGATGCGTTTTCTCCCGAGAAAAGGGCAACCATCTTTTCAATTTATGCCAGTGGCATTTTTATCGGTATCGGTCTCTCGTTTCTGGCAGGCGGAACGATATCGATGCATTATGACTGGAGGGTTGCGATGATCGTTGTGGGTGTGCCGGGTTTGATACTTGCACCCGTTACCTGGTATTTGGTAAAGGAACCGGATACGCGAAGGCTGCGTGTTGAACGCGAGGACAATATTCTGCAGGACCTGTATGCGATGCTTAGAAAGCCCTCAGTCAGGTGGCACCTTACAGGATTTGCGTTGCTGGCTTGCATGGGATATACAATTCTGGCCTTTATTGGAAACCTGTTTAACGACCAGCATCAGCGGCCCGATCTGATTGCAAAGTATGGGTGGTTTATGTTTGGAGTGGGTGGTATGGTGATCCTTTCGGGTAAGCTGGCCGATTTTCTTGCGGGCAAAAAACCGGCAAGGCGTTACTGGGCGGGTATTGCAGCCGCGTTGATAGGCGGTCCCTTATATATTGCCGGACTCTATTCTTCTGATCCGTCAACTGCATTTTGGCTGATGGGGATCGGCGTTCTGTTTGCATCCTCATACAATGGTGTGGCTGCTGCAATAATTCAGTATTTTGTAGAATCGAAACAGAGGGCTCTGGCCGGCGGACTCTATCTGTTTATCATCAGTATTGCAGGCTTCGGTTTGGGTCCGCCGGTAACCGGTTGGCTTATGGACTATCTGTTTGAGGGGCCACAGGCGGTATCACACGCCATTGCTACCGTCGTGATGGTCTCTTCTGCCGGAGCGGTGCTTTCACTTTACAAAGCCCAAAAGTATTATGAACAGGATGCTGTAACCCATATTGAGAACCGAGATTAAAGGTTGCATTGCATGGCAGATGTAAGTAACCTTATCTGACTCCGTAATTTAGTGAATGAGCGATTGAAGAAAGCAGAAAAAAAGGCACCCCGCAATTCAGACCGCACAACCTGGCAAGAGTCTCCATACCTGATTTTAAAAGGTTTCTTAATGGGTTCGGCCGATATCGTACCCGGGGTTAGCGGCGGAACAATGGCACTGATTACAGGCATCTATAACCGTCTGATATTTGCCATTAAAAGTGTGGATGCCAACACGGTTAAAAGCGTATTTACCCTGCGTTTCAGGAAGGTCTTTGAGTATTTTCACTGGAAGTTTTTACTTCTTCTCTTTACCGGAATGGTGCTGGCGGTCATCTTTTTTACTAGGATTGTACCCCTTCAGATCTATATGTTTACGCATACGGAGCTGGTTTACGGACTCTTCTTCGGGTTAATATTGGGGTCTGTGTTTCTGCTGGTTGCCGAGCTGGATAAACCATTCAGGAATGCAAAGGCTGCACTTCCCTTGCTGGCCGGTATGGCCGTCGGTTTCTGGATTGTTACATTGGTGCCGGCCGACACTCCAAACAACTTCTTCTTTATCTTTCTGAGCGGTGCAGTGGCTATCTCTGCCATGATTTTACCTGGAATATCCGGATCGTACATTTTATTGATATTTCGAAAATATGACTACATCCTGAGTCAGTTGGGGGCCATTGGCGGTGACGAGACCGTTCAGGCAGCGTTCAATTTACTTCCATTCATTCTTGGGGCATTGACGGGGCTGGTGCTCTTTTCCCGGATACTCTCCTGGCTGCTGAAAAAATATCATGCCCTGACGATTCTTACGCTGATCGGGTTTTTAATCGGATCACTCTATGTCATTTGGCCCTTTCAGGAGAGAGAGTTTCAGGAGTCGGTACGAAGTGTTGAGGTACTCTCTATTAACGACCCGTTAGTACAAGAGCTGCTGCACCAAGACCGGGTACCCGAGGCTCCGCGCTATGAACGGATTGCGGCGATTTATACAAGAGAAGTTAACGGATTGAATGAGGAGGTGGCTGAGGTGGAGAAGGTGTCGCGAAAATTGATTTCGAGTACACCTGTATTGCCCTGGGGAGAGTCTGCAATTGAGAACCGGTTTGATCGTACAAGCGGTATTGCAGGAGGCGTATTCGGCCTGCTACTGATCTATGCAATTGCTTTTCTGAGGAAAAAGAGTCCAGAATATTGAAAACTTGCTCTGTTAGAAAAGTTTTACTTGCTAAATAGCTATAAACTTTAAAATTTACATGTAAAGTCATGCTTCATCTAATTGAGTTGTAGCGTTTTTCAATTATTTGAATCTATTTCTCTAATTAAAAATTAGCTAACAACATCATGATCTCATTTAATAAAATTTTAGTGCCAACAGACTTTTCAAAGGGAGCAGAAGGGGCTTATGCGGTAGCGCAAAAAGTGGCCGACCGTTTTGGGGGCAAGATCGATTTCATTCATGTCATTCCGACTCTCAGGTATTTCAATGAGAGTATCAAGAAAATCGGGGTTCCGCTCGACATGAATAAAGATGTCTATCCCCGGATCATAGATGAAGCAGAGCAGAAACTGCAGAAAGCGATGGATCAGTACATTAAAGATGAGAATAAAGGTGAGGTCATTGTTAAGATTGAGCGGCGCCCATCTGATGTGATCGTAAAGCATGCCAAAAAGAATGACTATGATCTGATACTGATTGGTGCAAAGGGCAAGGATGAGACCAAAATGCTTCGCGGCAGTGTGACCGAGCGTGTGATCCGGAAGTCGAAAGTTCCGGTCTTCTCGGTAGGGTCAGCCTTTAATGCCGATGATGTGAAAAATATTGTCATGACCACAGATACATCCGAGTTGTCACTGACGGCATTTCCATTCGCCGCTTCCCTGGCCGACTCATTCGGGGCGGATCTGACCCTGTTCCATGTAGTTGAGTTGTATGGAAGCATTTCGGAAGATATTCCCCGATCTCCTGCAAAAGGTGAAGCCATTTCAATTTATGAGGCGATTATTGACCGTCTGAACAGTTATCTGGCAAAGAGGAAAATTGAAAATATTCACGTTCAGCGAACCGGGGTAACGTATGAGGATGAAATTGTAATATCTGATGGAGACAGCAGCCGATCAGTACAACTTTTCACCAAAATAGAGAAGGGTGTATCCGCTCACTACGAGATTGAGAATTACGCTTCCGAATCGGCTGATATTGTCATCATGGCTACTCACGGTCACAGTGGGTTTGCTCATCTCATACTTGGGTCTACGGCTGAAAAAGTAGCCCAGTATGTGAAACAGCCGGTGATCACCTTCCGTCCGGAGGAGAAGGATTTTGAGGAGTCGTAGGTTCGGCTCTTCATATTTTTAATAACTATTCATTTTAATAGAGAGGAAAACGATGAGACTAAAAAATAAATATGTTGTCATAACCGGCGGTGCAGGCGGAATTGGCCTGGCAACGGCCCGTAAAATGCTGGATGAAGGCGCTTCCGGCTTGTTGTTGGTTGACTTGGGTGAAGAGGCCCTGAAAGAGGCGGCAAAAGGTTTAAATGGGAATAATGTGCACTTTTTTGCTGCAGATGTTTCCAAGTCGGATGAGGTTAAAGCATACACTGACAAAGCCGTTGAACTGTTTGGCAGGATCGATGTTCTCTTTCTGAACGCCGGCATTGAAGGGGTTGTCAAGCCGATTACAGAGTATCCGGAAGAGATGTACGACAATGTGTTGGGCGTCAATGTGAAGGGTGTATGGCTCGGTATGAAACACGCATTTCCACATATGAAGAAGTCAGGCGGAGGTAGTGTCATTATCACCTCCTCAGTTGCCGGGCTGCAGGGTACGCCCAATGTAAGTGCATATGTAACCAGCAAACATGCTACCGTCGGGCTGATGAAAGTAGGAGCCCTGGAGGGAGCTGCCGATAAGATCCGCGTGAATACAATTCATCCGTCACCTGTTGATAACCGGATGATGCGCTCTCTGGAAGAGGGGTTTGCACCCGGCAAGGCAGAAGAGGCGAAAAAAGGATTTGAGCAGATAATCCCCCTGGGGCG
>JBJHCX010000144.1:0-4395 GCA_050486245.1 Rhodohalobacter sp. | reverse complement strand
GCCCTGCACCCAATTTCTCGGTTAATCTGTTTTTCGGTTTCTCCGTTTCTCTGTTCCCGTCAGGACAGTTCTGAAACTCTGAATTCGATTTTTGAAGTTTATTTTTGTATATCTCATTTATGAACAACCCTAACTGCTCAACTTGCTCATAAATGTTCTTAAGCTATGGCTCAAAAAATTCGAAGTGTCATTACAGGAACCGGCTCTTTTATTCCTGACCGTGTTGTTACCAACCGCGATTTTTTAAATCATACCTTTCTGGAGCGTAACGGGGCTCCATTTGATAAACCGAATGAGGAGATCATCCGGAAATTCCAGGAGATCACCGGCATTGAGGAGCGGCGCTATGCTGATGATGATATACTGGCATCGGATATGGGTGCAGAAGCGGCTGAGGCTGCATTGGAGTCGGCCGGGTTCGACCGGGAGTCGCTCGACTATATCATCGTCGCCCACAATTTTGGCGATGTGCGTGCCGGCAACCGGCGGGTCGACATGGTTCCGGCCCTCGCCTCGCGGGTCAAAAACAAGCTGGGTATCCAGAATCCCGGCTGCATCGCATACGACCTCCCGTTTGGATGCCCCGGATGGGTACAGGGATTGATCCAATCGAACTACTACCTGCGCAGCGGCGATGCCAAATCGGCCCTGGTGATCGGGACGGAAACCCTCTCGCGCGTCAGTGATCCGCACGACCGCGACAGCATGATCTATGCCGATGGAGCCGGTGCCACCCTGCTCGAGGCCCGAACCGATGGCGAGTCGGGTATCGTGAGCCACGCCGCCCGCACCGACACCGCCTCGCAAGCCTTTTATCTCACCATGAACCGGTCGTATAATGACGAGCACGACGACACCCTCTACCTGAAGATGGATGGGAGAAAACTCTACCAGTATGCCCTTTCGAACGTGCCGGGCGTGGTGAAGGAGAGTATCGAAAAAGCGGGTCTGGAGTTGAACGATATCCGCAAAGTGCTGATCCACCAGGCTAACGAGAAGATGGATGAAGCCATTTTACAACGCACATTCAAACTGTTTGGCGAAACCGAGATCCCCTATGATATCATGCCGATGACCATCAGCAAGCTGGGCAACACAAGCGTGGCAACCGTACCCACCCTGCTCGACCTGATCCTGCGCCAGAAGATGAATGGCCACCAAATCGATCCCGGCGATTATATCATCCTCGCCTCCGTCGGAGCCGGTATGAATGTCAACTCGATCGTTTACAGGATGTGAGGGAGGGGAGAAGTGGAGAAGTGGAGAAGGCAAAAGGCAAAAGGCAAAAGGCAAAAGGCAAAAGGCAAAAGGCAAAAATCCCAAATTCCAAGCACCATATCAAACTGGTATGAAAAACTGATGGTACTTTGACAAAAGTGAAAAAGTGTTGATGCCTGGAATAGGTTGACTGCTCTCTTTTGCCTTTTCACTTTTGCCTTCTCCCCACTGTTGACACTGTAAACTGTACACTGTCAAGCCCTGAACCTTGCGCCCTGAACTAAAAATCCTCAGGGCGGTATTCTCTTGGGGTGGCATCGGCCAGGCGCTGGAAGGCGAAGTAGCCGTACTGAGTGGCGCCGTAGACTTCAGAGATCTCGCCATCGGGATCGGTGGTCAGGGGACGCTTGTTGAGCTCCAGATGTGAGGTTCGAACCGATGCCCGGCCGCGATTCCACTCACCCGACCAGTGCGCAAACCGCGGGTCTTCTGCAGCTCTTGTGTAGACAATTTCAAGCCGGCCGGAAAAGCGCAGGTGATAGAGATGATCGTCGTCTGTCGGACGAATCAGCCGGGATCCGTCGATCCTGAACTTGTCATGATCGGAGAAGCCTCGGAACCCGCGCCGCATGTTGTAGAGTACAAACCCATCCTCTTCGGCCCTCTCTTCAACCAGGGCAATCAACAGGTGGCGCAGGGAGCCGTAAAAGGTATCTCTTCGATTTTTTTCCCAATATGCAGCCTGGGCAGAGTCGGCCGGAGTCAGCTCCCTGTAGAGCGGATCGCCATCCCACCGGGTCACAATCCCATTGTGGTAAAAGTCGCTCAGATAGTAAGTGATATGATATCCCAGTGCCCTGTTTTCGATCTGAAGAGGAGCCAAAGCCTCGGCGGTAAAGCGTCCCCAGAAGTTGGTGTCAAACCGCAGGACCTCAGGGTTTAGGATCCGGACGGAGTCGGCCAGCTGCGACTCTCCCAGAAAAAGTCTTTCAAACCGCTGCAGGTGACGCTCCCAGCGTTCGTCCAGGTTACCCGCATAGATCTCGCCAAGCTGGTAGACAACCGGGGGCAACCCAATGGAAAGGTTCAGCGTCTCATTTGCCGATGCTTCTATCTGCATCGACTCCCTGCCATAGCCGATAATCGATACAACCAGGCGATGGTTCCCGGCCGGAACCCGCGTGAGCCGAAAGCGTCCGGCAGGATTGGTGATGGTGCCAATTTTCGTCCCGGAGAGAAAAACATGGGCCTCCATCAGCGGTTCACCCGTATCACTGTTGAAAATGCGCCCCTCGATCATGGTGTATCCGGGCGATTGAGCCTGCACATTTCCCGATCCGGCCAGCACCGGTATCAGAAACAGAAGAAGAGCCAATTGAGCGATTCGCATTCGCATAGTACCTCCCGGCCAGGATCTGTTGAAATCCCCGGCCATAGAACTAATTTAAGCGAATTGAACAAAATTTCAAGCAGATTTTTCCTTCTGCCGCTATTTCAGTGATCAGTGGAAAAAAGGCAAAAGGCAGAAGGCAAAAGTGATTCGTAGCGAAGCGGAGAACCGCGGTGCGAAAAGGTAAAATGCTCTGGGTTTACAGAATTCAACGCCAATATTACCAACAGATATGGCATGCTGGTTTGAAATTTGGTGCTTGGGATTTGGATTTTTTGCCTTTTGCTGCGCGTTTTTTTCGCAGTCCCGAGACTTCGGGGCCTTTTGCCTTTTGCTCCTCTACTTCTTCACTCCAAAAATAGTTACCTTGCGTCCCCTTCAAAAATTGGAACCGATCATCACCTATTGAACTCACTGCTCATGATTCATGCTCAAAACCTGTTTACCGATGCTGAGAGAGACCTGCTTATTGGACAAAATGGTCCCGCAGAGGATCGCGGAGTTCTGACTCCGGGGTTGCTGGAGCTGGCTCGCAAGAAGAAACTCTACCACCTGGCCGTACCCGATGAGCTGGGCGGAGCGGAGCTGCCGGTCTCATCGCTGATGGAGATCTTTGAACAGGCCTCCTATCTGAATGGCAGTTTTGGATGGAACCTGACACTGGGTGCGGGCGCCGGTATCTTCGGGGCCTTTATGGATCCGCAGTTTGCACGTGAGGTCTTTGCGGATGACAACGCATTCATCACCGGTTCGGGATACCCCGGCGGAACGGCTCGTCCGCATGGCGAATCGTTTCAGGTATCCGGTGAGTGGCTCTATGCCAGCGGAGCCCCCTACGCCACCCTCTTCACCGCAACCTGTGTGATTGCAGACGGCAGTACGGATGAACCGGAGATGCGCGCAATGGCGTTCTACCCGGACGAGGTGATGGTCCGCAACAGCTGGAACAGCTTCGGACTCACCGCTACCGCCAGTCACGATTTTGAGGTTGAAAATGTCCGCGTGCCACACCGGCGAAGCTTTACGATGATGGCACAACCCGAGTATGCCGGACGAACCCTCTACCGGTTTCCTTTTATGCAGTTTGCCTCCGCTACCCTGGCCGCTTCCATGCTCGGCATCACCCGTGCATTCCTCGATGAGTCGGATGCGGATTGTGAAGAACAACTAGTGTCGATCCAGACCCAACACACCCGGCTAACCGACTCTGTCCATAAAATCTGGGAGCTGTGTGAAAAAGGCCGGACGATCGATCCGGATCTGCTGACCGAGACAAACCGTGCAGCGACCGACCTGGCAGAGGCCTGCCGAGTATCCGCATTTCAAATCTACCAGCAGAGCGGAATGGATGTGCTCATCCGATCTAGCCGACTCAATCAAACCTGGCGCGACCTGATGACCGCCGGCCAACACGCGTTTCTCAGAAAATAACTTTTCAGTGGGCAGAAGGCAAAAGTGAAAAGGCAAAAGGGCGCAGTCAACATATTCCAGGCATCAACACTTTTCACTATTCACACCGCGGTTCTTCGCTTCGCTACGAATCACTTTTGTCCCAGTGCCAACAGGTTTTCATGCCAGTTTGGAATTTGGGATTTGGGATTTTTGCCTTTTGCCTTTTGCCTTTTGCCTTTTGCTTCTCCACTTCAACAGGCATAAAATGTCTCAAATTTGTATCATAAGACATGACCATTCAACAAAGACTACAGACACTATTTATCGCAATGACAACCGTCACCCTTCTGGCCTCATGCGGAGGCGATGCGTGGGAGGAGGAGCATGGATATGGC
>JBJHCX010000143.1:0-4396 GCA_050486245.1 Rhodohalobacter sp. | reverse complement strand
AAACTACCTTAGGTGACAGCGCAGAATCAAATGGAATGTTAACTTTAATTCGCTCAGAGGTAACAGACGGTGGCCAAACTCCCAAGAAAGACAAAAAAGCAGAAAGAACGGGCACAACAGATATTAGACGAACTCTATGAACACTATCCAAACCCCCATTGCGAGCTCAATCACCGAAATCCGTTTGAACTTTTAATTGCCACCATTTTAAGTGCACAGTGTACAGACGAAAGGGTCAACAAGGTTACTCCGGCTCTGTTTGAAGCCTACCCGAATGCCCGGGAGATGTCGGCTGCACCGCTTGAAGAGCTGGAAGAGCTGGTGAAATCCACAGGTTTCTACAGAAACAAAGCGCTCTCCCTGAAAGAAGCCTCTAAAACCATTGTGGAAGAGTTTGACGGCAATGTGCCCGATACCATGAAAGGTCTGCTGAAATTGAGGGGTGCAGCACGTAAAACTGCAAACGTTGTACTGGGGAATGCTTTTAATAAAAATGTGGGAGTTGTTGTTGACACACACGTTAAAAGACTCTCCAACCGTTTTGGATTGACACGTGAAAAGAAAAACACAAACAAGATCGAAAAAGATCTGATGGCCCTTTTTCCCCGGGAACATTGGACCAACCTTTCACACCTGATGATTCACCATGGACGCAATGCCTGTAAAGCACGGATCTCGGAACCTCCAGAGCATCCAATCTGTATTAAGTATGGAAAAAATTGTGATTGCTGGAAAATGAGAGGACAGAACAGTGATCAATGACACCCTGTTATTCGACTCCTACACAAGCCCTGTCCCTGAAGTTCGCAGAGACCTTCGGCAGATCCCCGTACAACTGGATAACAGAGAGCTCATCTACCTGCATGATGTCCTTGGCTACGCATCACCCGACTTTGCCCTAGACCGAAGCGTAGAGCCGATACTCGGCCTGATCAACGGGCACACGTCTGTCAGGCAAATAAAGGATATGCTGAATGGACAGGTATCGGATGACCAGCTTCTGGAGTTTATCCAGATGCTTGATCAAAACCGTATTTTACAATCCAGGCATCTGAAATTGTTTGCCGGACGAATGGAAAAGGATTTTGAATCGTCAGACATTCGCAAGCCTGTATTGACGGATGAGGGTTACCCGCAATCGGGTGAAGAACTAAACCGGCTTTTGTCGGAGATTGATTCAGGCTTCAGGCCTGAGGCACAGCCAGCTTCCAAAAAGCCTGCGGCACTCTATGCTCCTCACATTGACCTCAGGGTTGGCTTAACACAATATTACGAAGCGTTCTCAAGAATCAGGAATCTTCAGCCTAAACGGGTTGTGATACTTGCAACCAGCCACTTTTCCGGCTACTTCCCCGGCCTGTACGATGACTACCCATTTATCGGTTCAAATAAAACGTTTACTGTGTTGGATGATGCTTTCCAACCCGACAGTGAGTACCTGAAATCACTCGACAGCTGTTCCGGTGAGTTGGGTTTCACCCTGTCTGACCGTGCTCATCGCCTGGAGCACAGTATAGAGATGCACCTGTTAATGCTATCCCATATCTGGAAGCATCCGTATAAGATTGTCCCGATCCTTGTGGGCTCACTGGATCCACTTTTCTATCATCAGTCCGGTGAATTTTCTGAACGGGTTAACAACTTTACAAAGGCCATTCAACAACTGCATGATGACGACACCTTCTACCTGATCAGTGGTGATCTGTCTCACGTTGGCAAGAAGTTTGGTGATCCCGTGCCCGCCGGAACTCTGAAAGAGAAGGTACAGCCTATTGACCAACAATTTTTACAGCATTCGGTCACTGGAAAGGCGTCCAGCCTTTTACAACAGATTTCATCTCATTACGATTCAACCCGGATATGTGGTTTCCCCCCGCTTTTCATCTATCTGAAAGCTCAGGGCGACATCAAAGGTGAGATCATCAATTACCATTGGTGGGATGAAGTAAAAACCGACAGTGCCGTCTCGTTTGGCTCAATACTCTACCGATAGCTTTTTTGGAGATTTAAGGGCAATCGAAATGACGATATCAAACAGTTCTCCGGGTGAACGGATCGCCTCTGATGTTCCGTAAAGTACAGATAGTACATAAAACAATGATAACGAGCAGATTGAAACGTTAGGCTCTTACCGAATCGTTATCGTTCTGTCATTACAGACGACCGATCAGGCTTCTAAACTTTAGCGACCAGACCCTCCAAATGGCTTCCCTGACGATGGCTTTTGACATTTTGGAAACTCCCTCTTCTCTCTCCCTGAAGATAATGGACACTTCACCCAGTTTAAAGCCTGCTTTCCAGGCGCGGAAATGGATCTCTATCTGAAATGCATATCCGTTTGAGCGTATTCGATCGAGGTTAATCGTCTCCAGTACCTTTCGGTGAATACATTTAAATCCTGCCGTGGTATCCTTGACGGGAATTCCGGTAACAAACCGGGCATATAGATTTGCACAATAGGATAGGATAAGTCGGCTAAGCGGCCAGTTTACAATACTGATCCCCTTTGCGTAACGTGACCCGATGGCCAGATCCAATTCTCCGCTTTTCACCTTTTCAATCAATTTAGGCAAATCCTGAGGGTTATGTGAAAAATCTGCGTCCATCTCACAGATTTGTTCATAGTCATGTTCCAATGCATACCTGAAACCGCGTACATAAGCTGTGCCAAGGCCAAGTTTCCCCTCACGCTCTATCATCTCAATAAGTCCCGGATACTCCCTCATTTTTTTTCGAACCAAATCTGCCGTGCCGTCGGGCGATTGATCCTCAATGATCAGAACATGGATATCCATATTCAGGTTCATAATATCATCAAGCAGTCTCGAAATATTATGAGCCTCATTATATGTCGGAATTATTACAAGTGTACCCGTTTTCATTTCCGGTCTTTTTTAAACTGGTCAGTGACTTTCGAAAACGCAGAGTTAATTATTCTGTTATACGACAACTATGATCCGTATTTTATCCCCGAATTCGATTCCGTAGAAAATACAGTGTTATCTTTATAAAAAATAGTTTAATTCATTGTACCGCTTAATACAAACTGCATCACAGACGAAAGCCCGCCTTGGCGAATTAACGACAGATCACGGAAATATTGAAACACCCATCTTTATGCCGGTTGGCACATTGGGTACCGTAAAAGCAGTGAGCCAGGATGATTTGGTCAACAAGATCCATGCACAGATCATTCTGGGCAATACCTATCATCTCTACCTCAGGCCCGGAAATAAGATCCTTCAGAGTGCAGGCGGTTTGCATCAGTTTATGGGATGGGACAGGCCTATACTTACCGATTCAGGTGGGTACCAGATTTTTTCCCTTTCAGAGAATCGTGATCTGACTGAAAGGGGAGCTACTTTCCAGAGTCATATTGATGGGTCAAAGCATCTATTCACTCCGGAAAATGTAGTTGATACCCAGCGGATTTTGGGATCGGATATTATGATGATTCTCGATGAGTGTCCGCCATGGCCTGCTGAATATGACTATGTTGAAAATTCAATGCATTTAACACATCGCTGGGCAAAACGCGGACGCGAACATTTTCTGCATACCGAACCGCTTTATGGGCACAGGCAGCATCAATTTGGGATTGTTCAGGGAGGGGTATATAAAGACCTTAGAAAACAGTCATCAGAATATATGGCTTCATTAGGCTTTGAGGGACTGGCCATAGGCGGCCTTAGTGTAGGAGAGCCTACAGAGTTGATGTATGAGATATCCGATTACAATACTGATTATCTGCCTGAAGAGAAGCCACGCTATCTGATGGGTGTGGGAACTCCTGCCAATTTGATTCAGAATGTTGCCTTTGGGATAGACATGTTTGACTGTGTAATGCCGACACGCAATGCACGCAACGGTATGATTTTTACAAAGAATGGCAAGGTGAATGTCAGGAATGCAAAATGGAAGCATCATCACAAGCCGCTGGATCCTGATTTTCCATCTGATCTGTGCCAGAGGTATTCAATGAGTTATCTTCATCATCTAATCAAGAACAATGAAATACTGGGCATGCAGCTCACCTCACAGCACAATCTTACATTCTACTTATGGCTGATGGAGCAGATACGGGAGCAGATACGAGCAGACAATTTCCATCACTGGTATCCCGGCATGATCGATCAGGTAGAGAGGAAAATATAGAGAACCTTTGCTTTCAGGGGTGAATTGGCCAACGAATATCCATAGCGGATAAAAACAAAGTTTTTGTTTTATGATCGTTAAAGGGTTCAATGAGCGGAGTGTGGGGGTGTGGTTAAAAAAAAGCCCTTTGTCGCGGAGCGACAGAGGGCTTTTCAAGATAAGTGATGAGGCAACGACCTACTCTACCCCGTATGGAGTACCATCGGCGCTGCGGAGCTTAACGGCCGTGTTCGGAATGGGA
>JBJHCX010000142.1:0-4417 GCA_050486245.1 Rhodohalobacter sp. | reverse complement strand
ACGGCTCATCCTGGAATGACCGGGCCCGTCACTTCTACCTTACCGCACAGCGGCTGCTCGAATATTACGGTGAAACGAGCCGGGGGGCTGTTTGGGCACACAATACACATATCGGTGATGCCCGGGCTACCGACATGCGAAGGGCCGGAATGGTCAATATCGGTCAGCTGAGCCGTGAAGACCTTGGAGCCGAACAGGTCTTTGCAATCGGGTTCGGAACCTATAACGGGCATGTGATCGCCGCCTACGGCTGGGAAGGTGAAATGCAGGAGATGCAGATCCCCAATGCCCGGGATGGGAGCTGGGAATCCATACTTGAACAGATTGGCCATGAGAAGCTCTGGGTCACATTTTCAGATGCAAACCTGACTCAAGCCCTCAGCAGGCCAGTGCCGCACAGAGCCATCGGGGTCACCTACAATCCCGCAGATGAAGGCGGCAACTATGTACAGACCGTTATCCCTGATCGTTACAATGCTTTCATCTTTATTAAAACCACAACGACCCTCTCACCGTTAGACTCAACGCAATAATCAAATGAAGTACTTCTACACAACACTCTTTTTTCTACTCATACTCACGTTTCTGACAGAACAGGCCACGGCACAGGTTCTCAATGTGGAGCGTGTTCGGGCTGAGGCCGACACCACCGGGTGGACCGGTGAAATCGGGGCCGACTTTGCCCTGAACAAGTATAACGACCGGATCATCAAAGTGGGCAACCAGGCCAATATGGCCTACTTTTCGCCCCGGCACGCCTACCTGCTTCTGAGCAGCATCGACCTGGTGAATGTAGACGGCCAATCTCTGGTAAGCAACGGTTATATCCACCTGCGCACAACCCTGTTGCGAAAAGAGAGCCTCTCCCCTGAACTCTTTCTGCAGTACCAGTACAACAACAACCTGGGGCTTCGCAATCGTGCACTCGCCGGCGGCGGGGTGCAGTATACCTTCCTCTCCAGGCCCAATTTACGCGGACACATCTCAACCGGCCTGATGTTTGAATATGAAGAGTGGGGCGTCGAGGATCATCTCTCTGTCGAAAACAGCCTTCTGAAAAGTACCAGCAATCTCTCCATACGCGGACGAATCAATCCGCAGACCTCCGTCACCGTCATCGGATATTACCAGGCGCGCCCAGACAATTTTTTCAAGCCCAGGGCAACCTCCGAAAACCAGCTCAACATCAACATCAGCCGGAATCTCATCTTCAGGGTTAACTTTACCCTGATGTACGATTTTGAACCGGTCATCGACGTTCCCAACCTGACCTATGAGCTCAAAAACGGAATCGTACTCACGTTTTAATCCATATTCTCATCCCCATTCCGAATCACATACTCTGATATCCGGACGTACTCTTCGGTCTCCAACACAAAGAAGGATTGTCGCCCGGGATGGTAAAAAAATAGAAAGGCCGGACTTCTACATCCGGCCTCCTGCTTGTTGGGAATAACTGTATGGAATTTTGCTAAAAATTCAGGATCTGCTTTCTCATCTCATTCATTTTTGGTAATGTTGCCCTGTTCCTGTTAACAGCGTAATGAGATCATCAATGACCCAAAAAATATCTGCTATATTAACGTTCAGCCTTTTGGTGTTATTGCTCTGGATCTACTCCATGCCACTGGGTTCGCTGCCTCCTGCAGGCAGCTTTTTCCATCCCCTTCATGGATTTTGGGCCAATGCCGAAAAAGAGCAGTCTAACGGTGAAATCAGCTTCAATCATCCGGGGCTGAATGGCGGTGTGACGGTCTTCTATGACGACCGGCGCGTGCCCCACATCTTTGCAGATAATGACTACGACCTCTACTACACCCAGGGCTACATCACGGCGCGTGACCGTCTTTTTCAAATGGAGTTACAGGTGCGTGCGGCCGGGGGATTTCTGGCTGAATGGCTGGGTGACGACCTTCTCGAGTATGACCGGAACCAGCGCCGGCTCGGAATGCTCTACGGCGCCGAACAGGCGATGACAGAGATTGAAAAGGATGAAACCATATTGAGTGCAATTGAAGCCTATGCCGACGGGGTCAATGCCTATATCTCTACACTGGCCTATGAAGACTATCCGCTTGAGTATAAAATCCTGAACAGCACTCCTGCCGAATGGAAACCCCTTAATACGGCACTGCTTCTGAAGTATATGACGCAGATGCTCGCTGCCCGCTCCGAGGCTGTAGCCACCACAAATACCCTGGCACGGATGGGTGAAGAATTTGTAAACCGGTTTCTAAGCAAACGCCCCTCATTGATGGACCCCATTGTTCCGGAGGAGACCGAATGGGATTTTGATCCCCTGCCGGTCAGTGCCCCTGACGAACCCTTCCTGGCTTCCTATACCGAACCGATCGAACCCTGGCAGCCCCACCCCTACAATGGCAGCAACAACTGGGTTGTCTCCGGGACAAAAACAGAGGGCGGGTACCCCATTCTTTCAAACGATATGCACCTCAACATGAGCATGCCTTCTATCTGGTATGAAGTACAGCTGCACACCCCTGATCAGAATGTTTACGGAGTGAGTCTGCAGGGCGCGCCAACGGTAATCGTCGGTTTTAATGAACAGATTGCCTGGGGTGCAACCAATACCGGAGCCGATGTGATGGATTGGTTTGAAATCACATTCCGCGATGAGAACAAAGAGCGCTACCTGCATGATGGCGAGTGGCTGCCGGTATCAAAGCGGGTTGAGACCATTACCTCGTCAACCGGCAGCGTCATTCAGGATACACTGATTTTCACGCACCACGGGCCGGTCTACGAAACGGAAAAGGAGACTTCGCTGAACGACATCGTTCAGCAAAATCATGCACTGCGCTGGATAGGCCACGACCCGTCGAATGAACTGCGCACTTTCTATATGCTGAACCGTGCAACCGGCTATGAGGATTTCCGGGACGCTTTCCGCACCTACCGGGCACCCGCACAAAATGTCAATTATGCCGGTACCGACGGCAACATCGCCATACAGACCGGCGGTGCCTTGCCCCTGAAGTGGCAGCATCAGGGCAGAACCGTAAGCGATGGTTCCGATTCACGATACGACTGGAACGGGTTTATTCCATATGAACAGAACCCCTATTCACTCAATCCGGAACGGGGATTTTTAAGCGCCGCAAACCAATATCCTGCTGGCGAAGATTACCCCTACTACCTTGGCGAATCGTTCGCACCCTACGAACGCGGAAGGCGAATTAACGACCGCCTGCGTGAAATGGACAACATGACGGCAGATGACTTCCGCGAACTGCTCTCTGACACGTTCAGCTATCACGCCTATACCCTTCTCCCCGCACTCCTGGATGCTGTCGCCACAGATGAGTACAGGCTGCAGGAGTACAACCTGATTGAGCTTTTGGCCGACTGGAACTACAAGAACGATCGCAATGAAATTGCCCCATCCCTGTTCAGGCAGTGGTGGCGTGAACTCTATAGCCTGATATGGGACAACAAGCTGAATGAAGAGTACCCGATGCGAAAGCCGGCTCGAGATGTCACAGTCGACCTGATTTTGACAAATCCGGAATCCGTCTGGTTTAACAATCCCGAAACGGAGCAGATTGAAACATTTCACGACCTGGTTTGGCCGGCATTCGAAAAAGCTGTTGAACGGCTCACAGATCGTTTTGGCCCAAATCCGGAACAGTGGCTTTGGGGGAGTTATAACAATACCAACCTGAATCATGTGGGACGGATTCCGGGCCTGGGTGTAACCGACCTTTTTACTGACGGCAGCAACGAATCTGTCAATGCCATTTGGGGAAGCCATGGCCCTTCCTGGCGAATGGTTGTCGAGCTCGATCCGGAAGGCGTGAGGGGGTACGGAGTCTATCCCGGCGGACAGAGCGGAAATCCGGGCTCCAGAAATTATGACTCCTTTATTGAAACGTGGCGTAACGGAGAACTGTTTGAATTACAGTTCCTTCGGGAAAAACCCGAACCCGCAGACGGTAACCGTTTTCCCCTGATTATGCGGTTCAATACGCAACGTTAATCCAAAATTTTGTCAGAACCATTCCATACACCTCCCGTAACCCATAATCCTGACGGCGAGGAGCGAAGGGCGGGGTTTGAACTGGAGTTTACCGGCATCGAAATGGGCCAGGCGGCCGAGGTGGTCCGGGAGCTTTTTGGAGGAGAGGTGATCAAAATTTCAACCTTCGAATTCCGTATCCCCGATACCCGGTTTGGCACCTTCAAGCTGGAGCTGGATGCCCGTGTTTTCAGAGAGAAGAGGTATGAAAAATACTTTCAAAAAGTGGGTCTCAACCTCAAAAAGGTGAAACGCAAGGATGATTTTGAGAGCTCCCTTCTTGAGATGGCCTCAACCGTAGTGCCTTATGAAATCGTTACCCCGCCGCTGCCCATTTCAAAGCTTGACGATCTCAATACACTGGCCAATAAACTGCGCAGC
>JBJHCX010000141.1:0-4472 GCA_050486245.1 Rhodohalobacter sp. | reverse complement strand
CCGGATTTTGGGATCAGATTCCATCGGCTAAAAAACACCTGATCTGTCTCGGTTTTCTCTTTTTACTGCCGGTAATCCTTTTCTACCCCACCGTACTTGGCGGCCAGCAATATATCGGACATGATGTGATTCAATGGCGGGCCGGTGCCGAATCGATTATTGAGCACCAGAGGCAGTATGATGAACCGGCTCACTGGGCTTCCAATATGTTTTCAGGGATGCCGGCCACAACCATCTCCCATCCTCCGCAAATCAGCAATCTGGATAATACACTTCTTCGATTCCTCCAGTTTATCTATCCCGCTGCAGAAATGTGGATCCTGCTGGGGGGTGCCTACCTGATGTTTTTGCTTCTGGGAGCTAAACCGCTATCTGCGGTGTTTGGTGCCATCATTATCGGATTTACGACCTATATCCCGATTATCATCGGTGCAGGGCACAACGCCAAGTTTCTTGCATATATCTACATTCCCTGGCTTTATAACGGATACTTTTTACTGACCCGGTCAAAGATCAACCCGTGGATGGCCATCTCTATCTTTGCCCTGGCGCTGACCCTTCACTTGCGGGCATACCATCCGCAGGTAACCTACTTCTTTCTGTTTCCCCTGAGCACCCTTTATATCTACGACCTGGTTAAAGCTGTCCGGCAGCAACACACAAAAAAGTTTGCAGTTAATACAGGGTGGCTGTTGGGGGCTGCCGCCGTATCCACATTGATCGCGATACAGCTCTACTGGAGTACGATGGAGTATTCACCCTACAGTATGCGCGGGGGCTCTGAACTGGCCGGGTCTGGCGGACTCGCAAGGGATTACGCATTTCAGTGGTCGCAGGGATGGGGTGAGCTGCTAACGCTTCTCATTCCGGGTGCGTATGGGGGGTCTGAGCTCTACTGGGGGCCTAAAACCTTTACCAGCGGACCTCACTATTTTGGTGCCCTGGCTTTTCTTTTCTTTGTCATTGGAATATTTAAATCGAAGCATCAGCTTAAATGGGTATTTCTGGGGCCCGGTATTGCTACACTCCTTTTTTCACTGGGTGAACACTTTGGTGTGCTGAACAACCTGATGTTTGAATATTTTCCTCTCTTCAACAAATTCAGGGTCCCTGAAATGTGGCTGATGGTGACCGTCTACTGTTTTTCGGTCACAGCGGTGTTCGGTTTAGACTGGCTTACAGATCAGTTCAAGCAGAAAGTAAAGGGTGCAGAGTGGAAAAAGCCGGTCTATGCAGCTGCAGCCCTGGCAGCAGTTGCCGTACTGATCGGGTTTCAGTTTCTTTCATTTGAAAAACCGGGTGAGCGCGAGCAGATCGCTTCACAAATTGCAGCACAGAATGAAGTGCCGGCAGAAGATCCCAGAGTGGCACAGGCTGTGTCGCGCTACCTTGACAATGAGGTCATTCCAGAACGGCGGGACAAGGCACGCGGTGATTCCCTGCGCTTCGGTCTCTTTATGATCATCGGCGCAGGACTGATCTTTGCCGTACAGGCCAAAAAAGTGCCGGCTTCAGTAGCGGCTATGATCTTTCCGGTGCTGCTGGCATACGATCTGCTTCGGGTGGATCAGCGATACATGAGTGAACGGTCACTTGTTGATCAGCAGCTTGACCGTGAGCAGATGATTTCGCGGACGGAAAGACCGCTTGACCGGTTCCTGGCAGGGCAGGTGGCAACAGACGAGGAGTGGAAATACAGAGTACTCCCGCTGCTTGACAACCCATTCAACAATGCAATTCCATCCTACTTCTATCCATCGGCCGGCGGATATTCCGGCGCCAAGCTTGGCTATTACCAGGATCTGATTGACGAAGCACTCTTTTCAGGGCCAAACGGAATCAATACCGGCGTTCTGAATATGCTCAATATCCGGTTTATCTCAGCCCAGGGTGCCATCAATATCCCGGGTTTTAACACGGTCTATAATGAACAGGATGGTGCCGTCATCGAAAATGAGAATGTGTTGCCAAAAGCCTGGTTTGTAAACTCCGTAGAAATACGTAGTACTCAGCCGGATGTGCTGCAGTCTGTATCGCGTGACTTTGATGCGTCTGAGGTCGCCTTTGTTGCTGATGAATCTGTACCCTCTGCGTTTGCTGAAGCAGAAAGATCGGTTCGGGTTACCGAATACAACGCCAATCGCATTTCGCTCGAGATTTCTGCAGAATCTGATGGGTTCCTGGTACTCAGTGAAATCTGGTATCCGGAAGGGTGGGCCGCGACCCTGAATGGCGGGGAGATTGATGTAATCCGTACAAACTATGTACTTCGCGGATTTAAAATTCCGGCCGGTGACCATACCTTGAGCATGGTTCTTGAACCGAAATGGTACACAGTCGGAAACAGGCTTGCCATGGCAGGAACCATGATGTTACTGCTCTCTTTTGGCCTGGGCTTTTTTACTCTTTACAGGGAGAGGCGCACAGGCCCGGAATCCGAACCCGCTTCGTAGTGTTTGACCTTATTGCACAGAAACTTTTTTGGGCAGGGCTGCACAGGCTTCTGACCGACAGGCAGTATGCCAGATTCCGATACCGTTTTGAGACGGGAAGGCCACTGAACCTGGACTCCCCAAAGGCGTTAACCGAAAAGATCCAATACCTTAAACTATACAACCGCAATGAGTTGCGCAGAAGAGCCGCCAACCGGTTAACGGCCAGAGAGTTTGTGGCTGAGAAAGCCGGAAGTGAATATCTGATTCCGCTCCACCTGGTGACTCAAACCTTTACAGAGCGGGATTGGGAGACGTTGCCAGATCAGTTTGTGTTGAAAGCCAACCACGGTTGCGGGATGGTGGAATTGGTGACTGATAAAAGAAGCCATGACTTTGATGCCCTGCGAAAGACCATTCAGAAGTGGCAGGGGTTCGACTATGCGTCGTTTGGCAGGGAGTGGGTCTACAGAGGGGCGCCGCGAACCATCCTTGCAGAAGAACTGCTGCTGAACCGTCATGATGAGATCCCAAAAGATTATAAATTTTTCTGTTTTCACGGGAAGGTGGAGATGATTCAGGTGGATATTGGCCGGTTTGAACATCAGCGCAGGAATCTGTACGATCGGAATTTTAACCTGATGCAGGCTGAAGCGCTCTATCCAAATCACACAGGTGTGTTGCGT
The DNA here is from genome assembly GCA_050486245.1 of Rhodohalobacter sp. GTDB lineage: Bacteria > Bacteroidota > Rhodothermia > Balneolales > Balneolaceae > Rhodohalobacter. The sequence continues at coordinate 1,354 of JBJHCX010000141.1, read as the reverse complement.
AAACCGCAAAACCTGGCAAAGATGATCGATGTTGCAGAGACTCTGTCTGAAGAGTTTAACTTTATTCGGGTTGACCTCTATTCAATAGATGAGAAAATCTATTTCGGTGAGCTTACCAATTTTCCCGGCAACGGATTTATCCCGTTTCGCCCCGACTCGTTCGATTTTGAACTGGGTAAACGGTTACAACTTGAAACAGACTGATCCTTACCGGCCCACAGCTTCGGTTCCGTTTATAAAAAGAGTTTTCGGGTCACCTCTTTGATGTAGAGGTGTGACGGGGTAGAACGAAATAGTTCAATCCAGCCCACCTGTTCACCTTTGGCCAGTTTGATCCGGTACTCCTGGTATTTTCTCTGTTCAGCGTTCATTTTTGAAAGGTGTTTCTGGTAACAGGCTACGTACCCTTCCACCTGTCTGTCGGATGTCGTGATACTTTCACGATCGTCGCTCATGTTCACAACCTGCAGTGTGTGCGGGGCCGTTTTAACAGGCCCGAAATCGTGAGCCAGACGTATCCAGAGGTCGTAATCCTGTGCAGAAGGGAGCTTTTCGTCATAACCGCCGACTTCGAGGAGATATTTTTTACGGGTCAGCACCTGGTTGCCCACCTGATTGTAGAAGAGCAGATCCTGCAGGGTTATTACCGGTTTCTTCTTCCATACTATCTCCTTCTCACCAAAGTCGAGCCGGTCGTTCGACGTGACCGCCGAATAGCCCTCTTCAAACGACTCCATCAGCTTTTCAATCCGTTTGGGGCGCCAGAAATCATCATCATCCAGTCCAGCAATATACTCTCCGGAAGCGTGCTCAATGGCGATGTTCCGGCTGGCCGCCGCTCCCCTGGGGTCCCTGTTTCGCACAACCTTGAGGTTTGGCAGTTCTGCCTTCATTTCATTCAGAAGTTCGGGGGTTGAATCGTCAGAAGCATCGTCAGTGACAACGATCTCAAGGTTCTCCCAGGTCTGTTCAGTCACAGAATCAATGGCACGGCGAAGCAGCTCCGGACGATTGCGGGTCGGGATGATGGCAGTTACGAAAGGTTGTTCGCTCACTTTTCTTCTGGTTTCAAATGGTTATATTTTCGGTCAGATAAAATACAGATGAAAGAACAGATATCCATAACGATTGCCATTTGCACTTACAACCGGGCTGATTACCTCCGGGATACGCTTGGGGGACTTGCCAGGCAGCTGGCCGACCCGTCACGCTTTGAGCTGCTGGTGGTCGATAACAACTGCAGCGATCACACAGAGAGTGTCTGTAAAGAGTTTGCAGATCAACACCCAGAGCTCAACTTCCGGTTTGTCAGCGAGCAGGATCAGGGGCTGTCATATGCCCGTAACCGTGCGGC
>JBJHCX010000140.1:0-4479 GCA_050486245.1 Rhodohalobacter sp. | reverse complement strand
CAACGTCTTTCAGTGTTCGTTTAGCCATTGTTTTATATTCTTGAACTTAAGTTTATTCGGTATGATAGTTAAAATACGTTGAATCTGAGTTTAATTGAAACCCCGGCATCCGCAATAAGCTCAATGTTGCTGATAGCGTTTCCAATGCACTCCCCGGGTAATCATTGCAAAATGATGATGCGGGGACGACAGGCCTCAATCCGTATAGGCCAGGGAAAGAATCATGGGGGTTCAAAACAGTTTGGCCGGGTATCAGGACAGGCCTAAAAAGTGAAGCAGGTCATCAAATTGTTCAAATTCAAAATCGGGCTGAACAGGGTTTTCGCTGTTTGCCGCAGACGGTTTATCCGCAAGGGCGGTATACCAGGCTGTTGCCCATCCGGCATTTTTTCCTCCCACGATATCCGAGGAGTAGGAATCGCCCACATAGAGGATATCTGCGCGCTCAACGCCGGCCTTTTCCGTAGCCACGTCAAACACGATGGGATGCGGTTTCATTTTGCCGATCTCCTCGGTAATGAGCAGCGGATTGCAGTAGTTTTGAAGGTGCAGTTTGTCAAACTTCAGTTGCTGTGTCTCTTTAAACCCGTTGGTGATAATCCCGGTTCGAAACGAACTGCTGATCTCTGCCAGGGCCTCTTTGGCCCCGTCAATCCAGCTCCAGTAGTTTCGATAGCTCTCCATATAAAACTCGCCGATCTCTTCACTTCGTCCGGCATCCAGCCCGAGCTGCGCCATTGAATCGCGAAAGCGGGCCCTCTGCAGGCCGGCCCGGCCAATCTCATCCCGCTGATACCGTTCCCAGAGCATGTGATTGATCACCTTATACGAGGCGAGCCATTCATCAAGCGGAACCTCCTGCAGTTCAGGGTAACTCTGATAGGTCTTCTTCTGTGCTTCGGCTTCTGCAGAAGTGTGATCCAAAAGCGTATTGTCAAGATCGAAGTAGATGAATGAGGGTTTATGCATAGGCTGCGGAAACGTTAAAATAGAAAGTACCCCTCCAGGGGTTTGGAACCCTTGAAAGGATCATTTGGATGAATGCAGGGAACCTACTCCCCGTAGATCTCATTCAGCACACCGGCCATACGAACACCGGATTGCAGCAGTCTTTTGAAGACGATGTCGACGTTATTGTAGCGGTACTCCCAGCCGATGCGCAGGTCGTCGGGCAGGTCATAGATTCTGTCGCGGTAGCTCACCGATTCATACGCCCAGTCACGCACGGTTGCGCTCTGCCACTCCTGAACCTGTTCGGGTGTGGCGGTATTCAGCTCCTGTGCCAGTTCTGTGTAACTCATCTGCAGTGAGTTGATAATATCACTGTCCCAGACGCGATGCAGATTGGAGTTATCGCCCATCCAATGAACCCGTACCTGGTTGCCGCCCATATCCTCACCGGTACCCACATGCAGCGGCTGATGGATATCTCCAATCATATGGATCACCATCCGGAGCTTATCACGCTCCTCTTTTTCAGTCAGCCCGCCCTCTTTCAGTTTGGCAATCAGGGTTTCCAGTGCCCAGATAATATCCCCGCCTTCATCCTGCTCAGCCTCTTCATAGGTCATGCCATCGGGAATGGTCGCCCAGTGCCAGGTCCGTGTGTGATCATACCGGCTGTCTGAACGGATGTCATCCATCCATACCGTAGAGATCTGGAGCGATCGGTCGCCCAGAATTTCATTGACCCGTTCACGAGCGGTCTCGGTCATATGATACTCTGCAATTTCGCCGGTCACGTAGTGCCCGAGCTGTCCCCATTTTGACGATTCATGGTTGTTATTGGTAAACAACAGGAATCCGGCCAGAAGTAAAATCAGTTTCATTTTGTCAAAAAAGTTAGATGATATGATGATAATGTGTGAACCCTTACAAGAGAGAAGGTACGATCTTTACGGTTTCCATATCGTAAAAATCGGTCATTTCCGCACTGTTGGTGCCGGCTACAGGATTTTTCTCTGATCGGCCAGCTTTTGAAAAAGCTCCTTCTCCTTATCCGTCAGTTTATCCGGAAGCTTGAGCTCTACCTTGATATAGTAGTTGCCCTTCGATTCGCTTGTTCCCATGACGGGTAATCCCCGGCCGGGCAGCCGAAACATCTTTCCGTTTTCCGTTTCCGGCGGCAGTGTAAGTTTTACGCGCCCGTTCAGTGTTGACACTGTAATTTCTCCACCCAATGCCGCTTTTGAGACATGTACCGGAACGGTCTGATAGATATCCTTTCCCTTGCGCTCAATCCCTTCCGGCACGTCGATGTTAACTTTCAGAAACAGGTCTCCCCTCACGCCTGTTGCAGAGGGTTTACCCTTTCCTTTCAGCTTCAGCCTTTTGCCATCTTCAATACCTGCGGGGATCTTTATTTTCACTTTCTCACCGTCGATCCGGAGGTTTTTCTCCGCCCCTTTCATCACATCTTCCAGGGTAACCCGTATTTCTGCCTCCGTATCCGGAACGGCCTGCCGCTGACGGGCATGCTGTGATCGTGACCGGGCATACGGATCTCCCCCGTTGCCAAATCCGCCCCCTCCGAAAAGGGTTTCAAAAAAGCTGGAAAACGGGCTTCCGCCGGCTTGTCCCCCATGCCGGCCGGCTCCAAACAGGTCCTCCATATTGATATTGACGCGCTGGCGTCCGCCGCCCTGACGGGCATACTGTCCCCAGTTGAAATCATCCGCCCCGGCGCCGGCCTGCTGATACCGTTTCCAGTCAGAGCCCACCTGGTCATACAGCTTTCTCTTTTCAGGATCTTTCAACACCTCATAGGCCTCTCCGATCTCCTTGAACTTCGCCTCTGCACGCTTATTGCCGGGGTTTTTGTCAGGATGAAATTTAGCCGCCATCTTCCGGTACTTCTTCTTGATCTCATCCTGAGTGGCATCACGCGAGACGCCCAGCGTTTTATAGTAATCTTTGTATTCCATGACGTAGATGTTTCTTGTTTCGCCTTATTTCTTTTGCAAAATCAATGCCATGCCCCGCAAAATTGCTTTATTGGCAGAAAACCTGACGGATTGATTGAACCCTGGCATGTCAATAAAAAGAACCCTGAGATGTGCTGCAACCCGTTTGATACCCGGGCTGACAAAAAAATAAAATAAAAAAAGCCCCTGCCAGATATCCGGCAGGGGCTCAACCTTAACCATTAACTAAATCAGTTATTGTAACTCAAAAGCGACAAACATGTTCCGTCCCTGACGGTTCACCCTTAGCAGAGCTACATCGGTCCCTTCGTCCAGCAAGCCCTGAATTGCACCGTAGAATCCGTTGGGCGATTCGATCGTTGTTCCGGCAACCTGTGACACAACATCACCCTGACGCAGGCCCTGGCGGTATGCGCCGCTGCCCTGGCCGATATTGGTAACCACAACGCCGTTGACATGCGACTCCAGGCCAAGCTGACGGCGGATGGAGTCGGTCAGCTCACCGACTTCAAACCCAAGCTTCTCCTTCAGGTCCTCACGATCCGTTGCCGACATATCAGCCGCAATCTCTTCAGCATCCATTTCGCCAAGCTCTACGGTCAGCGTCTTGCGCTCACCGTCACGATAGATCTCCAGTTCAACCTCCGTTCCGGGCTGTTTACTTGCAATGGCCACACGGAAGTCATCAAAGTTCCTCACAGTCTCGCCATTCAGTTTCAGGACCACATCTCCATCCAGAAGTCCTGCACGGCCTGCGGGCCCGTCTTCAACCACATCTCCAACAACAAAACCGCGCGGACTGTCGAGCCCCAGTGCACGTGCCATGGTTCGGTCAACATCTCCGCCCCAGCTCAGTCCCAGGTAGCCGCGTGTTACGCGTCCGTCAGTGATCAGGGCTTCCATCACATCGCGGGCCATATTCACAGGTATGGCAAATCCGATCCCCTGGCTGCCACCGCTCCGGCTGGCAATCGCGGTATTAATACCGATCAGCTCGCCATCCACATTGATCAGGGCTCCACCGGAGTTGCCGGGGTTGATGGCCGCGTCGGTTTGAATATAGTTCTCAAACTGGCTCAGGCCGAGTGTTGAACGTCCGCTTGCACTGACAATCCCCATCGATACGGTATGCGCAAAATTTTCGCTCAGGGGTGATCCGATGGCAAAAACCATCTCGCCGACACGCAGCTCATCGCTGTTGCCAAGCGGAATTGCAGGCAGGTCACCGCGGTCTACCTTTAAGACAGCGATATCGGTAGCCGGGTCAGTTCCGATAACTTCAGCATCCAGTTCGTCCCCTTCAAAAAACTTGATCCTGATCTCATCGGCATTGTCGATCACATGATTATTGGTAATGATATATCCGTCGCTGGATACAATCACGCCGGATCCGAGTCCGCGTCGCTGAAATTCCCTTTCACGGTCAAAGCGCGGATCGTTAAAAAAGAGTGAGAAAGGCGACTGCTGACGCTGCCGCACGGTTTGGCGGGTGGTAATGGTTACAACCGTTGGATTGGCCTGTTCGGCAATATTGACAATGGCATTGTTAAAATCG
>JBJHCX010000139.1:0-4485 GCA_050486245.1 Rhodohalobacter sp. | reverse complement strand
TGGCAAGAGTTCTCTCATCAAACAGACTTGTTTTTTTTAAAACGACATCACCTTCGGAGGTCACATACACAAAATCGTTTTCAAAGAGGTGGTCATTTTCGGTCGGTTGGGTATTCTTTGATTCAGTCAAAACAGATACGTCTTTAAGTTGCAAAATTACGGCCCAGAGCCTTCTATTTCGTAGCTACATAGTTTAATCAAGATTATCTACTCTCGCAACCTTCAATTCGCCCATATAATGCCCTCATTCTCCCTCTTCTGGATGAAGCAAACCACTTTATGCCCGGCCCGGCTGATATTTTTAAAACGACAAACCCCGGCGAACCGGGGCTTGAACCAAACAGCCGGAAAGTCAAGGTATGTCAGTTTTTCTTAAACAGGTGCACGTCTCTTTGAGGAAACGGAATGCTGACGCCGTTTTCATCAAACCGCTCTTTCACTTTTTTCGTAATGTCATAAAGCAGCGGCCAGTAATTGGCAGAATTTGTCCACGGCCGGACTCGGATATCCACCGAACTGTCGCCCAGGTTGGAGACGGCAATTAACGGTTTCGGCTCTTTTAGAACGCGCTCGTCTTCATCCAGTATCTCTTGTATGATGGCGATTGCCTTGTCCATATTATCACCATACCCGATGCCGAACTCCATATCCACACGCCTTGTGCCGAATTTGGAGATATTCTGTATTTCGGCACCCCATACTTTTGAGTTCGGCATTGATATCCCAATATTGTCGAATGAATGCAACTCTGTTGTAAAGAGTCCGATGGTATCCACAATGCCCATCGTTCCTCCAATATTTACGGCGTCACCCACTTTAAAAGGCCTCAGGAACAGAAGCATCACCCCAGCCGCTATATTACTGAGCGTACCTTGCAAAGCCAGGCCTACAGCAAGGGCCGAGGCACCCAATACCGCGATGATACTGGTCGTCTCTACGCCGAACTGTCCCAGGACCGCGAGTACCGTCACGATCATAATCAGGACTTTTGTAGTTTGGCCCAGGATCGGCACCAGTGTATCATCAATATTTTTTGTTTTGGATGCACGGGCTACAACTTTTTTCTTGGCCCACCCGGCCAGCATCCAACCCAATATCAGTATGACAACCGCACCGATTACACTCAGTCCGTGCTCAACAAGCAGCGGCATCATATCATCATTCAAACCACCCAGCATGTCTTCCATTAAGAGAATCTCCTGTAAATTTAATTGATCGTTAAATGTCAGATGCCCGGTGCAGAGAGCCGGGCACAATGTTTATATCGTCTTTCTAATGTGAACTATTCCAAATGGCTTCTGAGCATCCAGGCCGATTTGGAGTGAACATCAAGCCGGTGTGTCAATAAGTCGAGGGAAGCTTCGTCACCGGCCTCATTACAAAAAGGCAGTACCTCTCTTGCCGTTCTTAAAACCGTTTCATGTGATTCTGCCAGCCTTTTGACCATCTCGAGGGCTTCAGGCTGATCAGTATCCTCATCAATCGATGTAAGTTCAGCAAACTCCCTGAAGGTTCCCGGAGCCTTGTATCCGAGTACACGAATGCGTTCAGCTATAACATCTATAGCTTCAGCCAGCTCAGAATATTGCTCCTCAAATAGCGTATGAAGCGAATGGAACAGCTTACCGGTTACATTCCAATGGTAGTTATGGGTTTGAAGGTAGAGCATGTAGCTGTCTGCCAAAAGCTGTGACAGCCCTGCTGCGATCCTCTCCCTGTGCTCGCTTGAAATTCCAATATTGATTTCCATGGTCTCTTTTCCGTTGATGCTTTGAATGCCAGACATATCAAACTCCGGATATATTGGTTATCATTTTTGATCATCTACCTAAAACACAAAAATGAATAAACAATCATTCCCGAAAGAGAATAGAATATCTGCTGCAGCAATGAATCAACCGGCTGACCGGGAAAGGGTTGTATCAGGCATCTATCTGGTGGACTTCTTTCAGAATGGCTTTGGCATGTTTATCACTGCCCTGCATCACACGGTGCTGAAGGTTGGTAATAATTTCAGGTTCAGCTCTTTCGTATGCCATCTCTTTGGCTTCTTTTTCCGTTCCGGTTCGAAGCAGGTCATAGATATCATCGGCACGGACAATGCTGTAAATATTATCCTCATTAAAAGCGTGTGACCTTAACTCTTCAAACTTTTGAAAAAGCGCCGGAAACTCATTGCTGTTATCAGCTCGCTCAACAACTTCAACATCTTCCGGTCCTTCGGCACTGAGCGGAGTTTTACAGAGGTAGTAATATTTTTGCTTATAAATCATCTGATTGTCGGATATCTTTATATTTTAACGAAAACAAGTTGTACAGTGTACTGCCATAGTATAGCTATAGCAGCCTATCAGAATCAACATTCGATTTTATGTACTACAAGCTACTATTATTCGGGGCTCTCACATTTATTTCCATCTTCCTGAACTCCTGCGCCTCGCAAGAGCAGGCCGTGCAAGAGCCGGTCCTTGATCCCTATCAGCCAACTCCTGACCATGCCGGAATGTGGCTCATGCCTCAACTGGAAGGAAACCTCTATCAAATGCTCACTGAAAGGGGGCTGGAACTGGAAGCAGACGATCTTTATCATCCCGAAAACCCCTCTATTCACAATGCGGTGATACGAATCAATATCGGCGATCAGGGAGGTGGCACCGGCTCTTTTGTATCAGAGAACGGGTTGATTCTGACCAACCATCATGTTGCCTTTGATGCCATTGCATCCGCGAGAAATGCAGGACATAACTACCTGCAAACCGGATTTTATGCAGAGGATATGGATCAGGAGATGCCCGCACCCGGTTACACCCTAACCGTTCCGGTAAAACAGATCGATGTAACCGATCAAATCCTGGAATCTATCAGCTCCGACTTGCCCCATTCAGAGCGCTCCATGGAAATAGCCGTGGCAAAAGAACGGGTTAAAGAGTACTACAGGCATCGCTCACCCGGAAAGCTTGTAGAAATTGACAGTTACTGGAGCGGCAATCGATTCCTGCTTTCAACATATCAAGAGATTCGAGATGTGCGCCTTGTGTACGCCCCTGAACAATCAATCGGTAAGTTTGGCGGCGAAACAGACAACTGGATGTGGCCACGCCATACTCCTGATTTTGCATTTTTGCGTGCATATGTAGCACCCGATGGCAGCCCCGAAGAGTACAGTCCCGGCAACATCCCCTTCACGCCTGGCCACTCCCTGACGGTTCGTGCAGGTAATCTGAAGCCGGGTGATTTCACCCTGACGCTGGGCTACCCCGGGACAACTTACCGGTATGAAAGCAGTTATGCCTTTCACTATTATGAGAACTATCAATTCTCAACGCTTAAAAAAGCTTTTTCAGCTTACCTCAGAGGGTTGGAAAAGGAGTCTGAACTGGATCCTTACAAAGCCATTGAAAACTCTGCTGAAATAGCGTCTATCTCAAATTCCCTGAAATATTTTACCGGTATTGAAGACGGATTTCAGCGGCTTGGCATCACCGATCGTAAAAAGGCTTTTGAAAGCCGGTTTAAAGAGTGGGCAGAATCAGACTCACTTCGAAAGCTGAGGTATGGAAGAGTACTCCCTCAGCTTGAGCAGAGTTACCGAATCGCCGCACAAACAGGCGATGCCCTCTACCTGACGTTCTACTCACTTCAGTTCAGCAATGTCTTGCAGCTGGGCACCCTGCTAAATGATTTTTATGAGACAAACCTGTCGGATGACGAGCTGTATATCCCCTCTGAAGAGAGGCTTCAACTATACGACACCGTCAGAATGTACAACGACAGTATGGTCCACCCGGCAGAACGGATAAAATTGACCGGTTTCCTGGACGCCATGACAGAGCTGCCTGAAGATCGGCGCCCCCTGGTTTTTTATCAATTTTTTGAATCCACTGAACCTGAGGCACTTAAAAGCGAAATTCACTCCTTTGTAGACCGGCAGTTTGACCAATCGATTCTGACGAACCCCGGGGCAGCATACGAGTGGATCTTCTCTTCGTATGAATCCGATTTTGCCGAAGTTCAACCGCCCGACAGCCTTTTTCTGATTGCCCGCGATATTCAGGAGATGTTTGAACAGAGTCGTGACAACTACTTCCGTCATTTTCGCTACCTCGAACCGGCACAGCAGCGCTACACGGAAGGAATCCTGAAGATGCTTGACGACCCTTACCTCTATCCCGATGCGAATTTCACCCTTCGCCTGAGTGCCGGCGAGATTACCGGATACCGGCCAGCAGACGGGGTCTACTATCTTCCTTTCACCACATTTGAAGGCATGAAAGAGAAACATACCGGCCGTGAACCCTTTTACATCCCGGAACGCCTGCTCATGCATCAACCAACCGGCAGCCACTCCCCATATACCGATATGCACGGCAGCCTGCCCGTAAATTTTCTCAGTTCGAATGATATCACGGGAGGCAACTCCGGAAGCCCGGTTTTAAACCGGAAGGGCGAATTGGTTGGCGTAGCTTTCGATGGAAATATTGAAGG
>JBJHCX010000138.1:2500-4515 GCA_050486245.1 Rhodohalobacter sp. | reverse complement strand
AAAGGCCCCTCTGGCGAGGGGCCTTTTTCGAAAAAATTTCGGCGGCGACCTACTTTCCCACACAGTCACCCGTGCAGTATCATCGGCGCGGCAGGGCTTAACTTCTGTGTTCGGGATGGGAACAGGTGTGGCCCCTGCGCTATAGCCACCGAAAAGCGTAAATTCGGTTGCAATTGCTAAGACGTTTTGATGATGCGCGTGGACAAGGTTTTGGTTTGCCTTCTCGCTCTATGGAAGTCGGGGGCGAGGCGAACCTCGCCCCCTTCCTCACGAAAACTTTTTATGGTCAAGCCGCACGGTCGATTAGTACTGGTCAGCTGAACAGGTTACCCTGCGTACACCTCCAGCCTATCAACGTTGTCGTCTCCAACGGACCTTCAGGGGATTGCTCCCGGGGAGATCTCATCTTGAGGGGGGCTTCCCGCTTAGATGCTTTCAGCGGTTATCCTTTCCGAACGTAGCTACCCTGCCATTGCCACTGGCGTGACAACAGGAACACTAGTGGTTCGTCCATCCCGGTCCTCTCGTACTAAGGACAGATCCTCTCAAATCTCCTGCGCCCACGGCAGATAGGGACCAAACTGTCTCACGACGTTTTAAACCCAGCTCGCGTACCGCTTTAATTGGCGAACAGCCAAACCCTTGGGACCGACTTCAGCCCCAGGATGCGATGAGCCGACATCGAGGTGCCAAACCTCCCCGTCGATGTGAACTCTTGGGGGAGATAAGCCTGTTATCCCCGGAGTACCTTTTATCCGTTGAGCGACGGCCCTTCCATACAGAACCGCCGGATCACTAAGACCTGCTTTCGCACCTGCTCGACGTGTATGTCTTGCAGTCAAGCTCCCTTATGCCTTTGCACTCTACGGCTGGTTTCCAATCAGCCTGAGGGAACCTTCGCGCGCCTCCGTTACACTTTGGGAGGCGACCGCCCCAGTCAAACTACCCACCAGGCAGTGTCCCTGACCCGGATCACGGGCCGAGGTTAGACGCCCAGAACAACAAGGGTGGTATTTCAAGGACGACTCCACCGAGACTGGCGTCCCGGCTTCAACGTCTCCCACCTATCCTACACATGCTATCCCGAACGTCACTGCCAAGCTGTAGTAAAGGTTCACGGGGTCTTTCCGTCTTGCCGCGGGTACTCGGCATCTTCACCGAGAATTCAATTTCGCTGAGCCTCTGGTTGAGACAGTGCGGAAGTCGTTACGCCATTCGTGCAGGTCGGAACTTACCCGACAAGGAATTTCGCTACCTTAGGACCGTTATAGTTACGGCCGCCGTTTACCGGGGCTTCGGTTCAATGCTTCGCTTGCGCTGACAAATCCCCTTAACCTTCCGGCACCGGGCAGGCGTCACACCCTATACTTCCTCTTACGAGTTTGCAGAGTGCTGTGTTTTTAGTAAACAGTCGCTACCGCCATTTCTCTGCGACCCCCTTCGGCTTCACGGGCGAACCGCTACACCTGATGGAGGCACACCTTCTCCCGAAGTTACGGTGTCATTTTGCCGAGTTCCTTAACCAGAGTTCTCTCAATCGCCTTAGCATTTTCTGCCCGCCCACCTGAGTTGGTTTGCGGTACGGTCACCTGCGAACTGAAGCTTAGAGGCTTTTCTTGGAAGCATGGGATCAATCGCTTTGTGGGCTTAAAGCCCTCGTCATCACGCCTTGGCGTTTCAAATGGAGAAGCGGATTTGCCTACCTCTCCCGCCTACACGCTTAAACCGGGACGTCCAACACCCGGCCGACCTACCCTTCTCCGTCCCCCCATCGCATTCGCAGGTGGTACAGGAATATTAACCTGTTTCCCATCAACTACGCCTTTCGGCCTCGCCTTAGGGGCCGACTAACCCTCAGAAGATTACCTTTACTGAGGAAACCTTGGGCTTTCGGCGTGCGGGTTTCTCACCCGCATTTTCGCTACTCATGTCAGCATAATCTCTTGTGGTTCCTCCAGCCGTCCTTACGGTCGACCTTCTGCGGTTGCCACAATGCTCCCCTACCACTTGCGCCT
>JBJHCX010000137.1:0-4545 GCA_050486245.1 Rhodohalobacter sp. | reverse complement strand
CTGCAGTATCCCCTCAAAGGCATCCATGCTGATAAACCGCCCCACCCTTGGGTCGTAGTCCCTGGCTCGCAGGTGGTAAAAGCCTGTGTGCTCGTCAAAATACTCCCCGGTGTACTGATGGCTGACGTTGCTTGAGCCGCTGGTGCGGTTGCCAAAGGCGTCGTAGTGCAGCGTAGCCAGCACCGTTTCGGTTTCATCCGTTGTCAACCGGGTACTGCCGTGACCGTCCGGGTAGTGATGGATGACGGTATCACCTTGTACTTCGCTGATCAATTCCCCCAGGCCATCAGGGGTATGGAGGTAGGTTCTCTCCTGCCAGGGGCCGGTGTTGATTCGGGTGCGTTCGGTGACAATTTCGCTGTAGAGCCGCTCCCGGTCCACATGGTATTGCGTCTCGGTGGTGGTGCCGCCCTCCGTGACGCGCCGCTTGATGCGGTTGCCCTGGGGGTCATAGGCGTAGTCGATGCGCCTGGTGGCGGTTTCCACGCGTTTCAGGCGGTTTCCACGCGTTTCAGGCGGTTTTCACTGTTCCAGTGGTAGCTGGTGACGGCGGCAGCGTCGCCTTCGCCTTCGCGTTTTTCAATCAGGTTACCGTTGGCGTCCCAACTATACAGGATGACGTTGTCGCCGTGAGGGTCTTCCGTTCTCTCAGCTGAGATAACCCAGAAATCCACGATCGATGGGATTGCAGGACAGAAATCTATACTTTTCGAGCATAGATCTTCGATACGATTCGCAGTTTCTTTCAATAGCTGCTATTGCGTCTCGGTATTCCTTGCTTCTGGCCATTTCTACGGAAATGCCACTTTCCTCTAATCCATGCATTCGATTATCGCTTGCAACATCAAGAAAAAGATTTACGGAATTCCAAAACCCCAATGATCCGCTTAGCTTTATAACTTCTGATCGCAAAACACATACTTCATATATAGTACCCATAAAGTCGGTATCTATTTCGTCTGAGTCCGCCAGCACTAAACATGCATTGTCATGAACGTGTCCAGGAAAAAGACCAGAAGGTATAAGACCTGCTATCAAATCGGTCCCGCGATGCCGTATTATAGAATTTTTACTCGCGCTAGATATCGCTTTCTTTTCCTTGATAAGATCCTCTCGAACCCGGGAAAAAATTGATTTCAACTCTTTTTTTGAAGCCATATTTCTACGTATAGCACCGCTTTTCTCTGAAAACAATGCGGTTTCCTGAAACAGGATAATATAGCGTTCATCCCTCCATACAGCCATTCCGGTTTTTTCGTCTATATGCTCTGGAATCTTATAGGAAATGACCCAATCTCTGACGCTCAACTCATTAGGCGCATGGCAAAATGGATCACTCTGCATTTCAGTCAGCCATATATGCAAATATTCTATAAGATCATCACGAATATCCGTAGGTACTAAAGCAGACCTGTGCTCCAAGTTCCACTTGTATGGATCTGGCTCTCCATACATAAACTTATGTATGGCGCAGTTCGAAAAACCCATTGATTCCACGGCGAAGGAGTTTGCATTAACTCCTAACCTTTGTGCCAACTTGGAAATAATTTTTTTATATTTGTTACCATTGAGGCGAGAACACCTATCCCACTCCACTAAGGCACTTCTCCCAAAGTCCATATAAACGGGGAACGTGGCACGGAAAGGAGGAAGGCAGCTAATAGAAGATAAAGCCGCTTCAGGGAAATCCACTATTACCATTGTGGGTTTGTTCGACCGATACTGTTCGCAGTACTCCATCCAATCCAGAGAAATCAGGTTTTCTGGGTTTTCTTTCGTTACTTTCCAAACGCTCATTCAGCCTAGCCTCCACAGGATGGATGTACATTTTGACCTGATATAAATCTACTCCTCTCTCTTTCAAATGCACCTCTCAACAGAGGAAACCCCCAGCTACCATAAGGTACATATGCTGCAGAAATTCCTGAAGCAATTGCCATCCTGCCTTGCTGAGTTCTTCCTAAACTAAGCACTTCGGGCGAGCGGCGTCCGCCAAATACTATATCGTTGGCTCTACCGTGGGCAACCTCAAATGATATTTTCACAACCGCTAGGGCGTTATGCACTGTAACATGTTGATTGAATGTTAGCTCAACCATATTGGGTTCTTGCTTAATGCCACCGCACAAATACATCGGGATGGGGTGGTGCTTATGCGGGCCTATATTGCTGGTCGATACATGCGTTGCAACTGCCGGCGCACTTACGGAATAAGCGAAGCCTTCAACCGAATGGTGCCTTCTGGCATTAAACTCCTGAATAGCAACTGCGTCCCAAACTCGAAACGAGCCATTAAAAGTGTTGTCGTAATACAAATTCAAAGCATAGTTAACCGTAACAAGGCTAAGTGTCCCAACGATAGCAAGCCCTGTCATCATCTGATTCATAGTCATGTACCCACTCGGATCCCGGTTATTCACAGGGTCGGCATGGGCATAGAGATACTTGTTTCGGGTCAGCGGATCCTGCAGTATCCCCTCAAAGGCATCCATGCTGATAAACCGCCCCACCCTTGGGTCGTAGTCCCTGGCTCGCAGGTGGTAAAAGCCTGTGTGCTCGTCAAAATACTCCCCGGTGTACTGATGACTGACGTTGCTTGAGCCGCTGGTGCGGTTGCCAAAGGCGTCGTAGTGCAACGTACCGAGTACTGCCTCGCTGGCATCCAGCGTCAGCCGGGTACTGCCGTGACCGTCCGGGTAGTGATCGCTTGAGTCGATATGTTCGTGCCACCTGTGCGCTCAGATTATTTAGATGATCTCTCTCTCTTCATCGAAAAGTCCTCGCTTCATAAATATGGCGTGCTCGCTAAGAGCGGATTTGGTCAATACTGACCACTCCTTGCAGTCTGCGAGTTCTTCTGGCTTCCAAGTGGCTGGTATCTCTCGATAACTGCGTTCAAGGAGACTATGAAAGCGCGTAATGGCGTTGATCTCTTCGGAGCTAAATACGGGAGAGTCGTAGAATGCCATTCGATCACCGCCCACAAAATCGTACCAAGTTTCGATTATTTCATTCGTTCCTTCAGAACCTACCGCTCCTTCATCAGCAAACGAGGCCAGTGCTTCGATGATCCTGTTTCGAAGTCTCTGCTTTAAAAGAGTATCCGATATACCCGACATGAATTCACCTAATAGTACTATTAGACGGAGAAGTTCCGTCTTTCATTCTGGAGGCCTGTTGGTGGTTTTCCAGTAGAAGGTTATCTTATCCAAGCTTGCTTAGAACCACTGCGGCGATGGCCGTGCGTCTTTTCAGGAATTGCCTGTGCCCCTTTGTTCACGCCGCTTGGGTTAATTCGGTAGCTTGTATTTGTAGAACCTGTTGAACAACATCAGGTTGCTCCTTTCGTATTTTCTGAATATCTCGTTAAGTGAGAAACCTTCTTATCAAGGAAATAGCCAAATCATTACCCAATGGTTTCAGTAGGAGCGAGCGCTTTCTGAGCAATGCGATGGTACTCCTCTTTGTTCGCTTGGTGAGGAAATAAACTTCAGAACATTGATTGCGTTTATTTCTTCTCGTTCAATTTAACCAGCCTCTACAAGGGAGATTTCCATGATGCCCACGTTAGCCAATCGCGCAGGGGAATATGTGCTTCCGCTGCATTGCCTGAGGGTAAGGGTCTACCGTTTGTGCCTATTACTCTGCCGTTGACGGTTAGTTTTACATAATCGTGTCTCTGAGCTGGGTGAGGACTACTGCTATTTCCTCTTTGTACTCTCAGATGATTACCCTTTCCCGAAGACCATCTCCATCCGCCTGCGTTTCTGGAAATATTTCCTCTCCCCCATCCTGGAGGTAACCTCGTCTGCACTCTAGGAACAGATTGTTTAAGCCAAACTCGTGCACGAAGCGGAGCTTCAACTCGTATTCCGTTCACTCTGCCAACTCTTAGAAAGCTTACGATTGGCCGTGCGATTCTGAGAGCAATATTGCCAATGCCACTGACCATCCCACCAAGTGTTAAATACCCACTCGGATCCCGGTTATTCACCGGATCGGCATGGGCATAGAGATACTTGTTTCGGGTCAGCGGATCCTGCAGTATCCCCTCAAAGGCATCCATGCTGATAAACCTTCCCACCCTTGGGTCGTAGTCCCTGGCTCGCAGGTGGTAAAAGCCTGTGTGCTCGTCAAAATACTCCCCGGTGTACTGATGACTGACGTTGCTTGAGCCGCTGGTGCGGTTGCCAAAGGCGTCGTAGTGCAGCGTAGCCAGCACCGTTTCGGTTTCATCCGCTGTCAGCCGGGTACTGCCGTGACCGTCCGGGTAGTGATGGATGACGGTATCACCTTGTACTTCGCTGATCAATTCCCCCAGGCCATCGGGGGTATTCAGGTAGGTTCTCTCCTGCCAGGGCCCGGTATTGATTCGGGTGCGTTCGGTGACGATTTCGCTGTAGAGCCGCTCCCGGTCGACATGGTATTGCGTCTCGGTGGTGGTGCCGCCCTCCGTGACGCGCCGCTTGATGCGGTTGCCCTGGGGGTCGTAGGCGTAGTCGATGCGCCTGGTGGCGGTTTCCACGCGTTTCAGGCGGTTTTCAC
>JBJHCX010000136.1:0-4561 GCA_050486245.1 Rhodohalobacter sp. | reverse complement strand
TGCCCAAGGGCTGATCTGCAGCATCTACCAGGACCCACTTCTTTTCAATAGTGGATGGCGTTGCATTGTATGTTTTATTACTAATCGTATTCACGGATTTCTCTTTATATTGCAAAATTGATAAGTCGAAAAAAATAAGAGTAAATCTTGTCGTATGCAATAATTATTCAAAAGAAATTTGTTGTTTTGAGATGAATGTTGCAAGATTGGTATGCGTGTAACCTTATATAGTGCCGCCATATTGCAGTCAGTACCCTGTGGTTCTTCCTGCATAGTGCGCCATATCCCTCCCGGCTTGCATAGTATGCCATGACTCTGCCAGCTCGGGGTGCGTTGACTCCTGCTTGCGCTGGGTGTGTTGACTCCTGCCTGCGCAGGGTGCCATGTCCCTGACTGCGCTGAGTGCCATGACTCTGCCTACGCAGGGTGCCGTGTCCCTGACTGCGCTGAGTGCCATGCCTTAGCCCCCCGGGGATGAATCCCCGGGTTACAAAATGGGTATTATGCAAGTGACAGATGTTGTATCCCAGGGATTCATCCCTGGGGTTAGGGCCGGTATACTTTTGGTGGAGTCAGTTTTTATAAGTTTTGTAAAGAGAGATTGTGCTGTTCTCATAGCAGTTCATGGAAGAGAAAGTTGTTATTGAATTTTTGCCCGGATTTTTTAAGCATAGTTATGTACTCTTTTTGAAAAGGTTTTTTTTGATGATGGATCTCTTGCCTTCTTATGTAATGATAAACGTTGTCTATATGTGATCGGCTGTATGAAAAGCACCCAAAACCGGGTTGCCATTCAAAACGGATTGAAGATAGTTTATGACCGTTTATCCATTTCGTGGATTTTGCTTTGACTGATTTCATTACTTGAGATATGCTTAATGAGGGAATTAATCCAAAAAAGCAGTGCACATGATCTTCAACTCCGTTCACGATGAGTGTTTTGCAGCCTGTTTCGTTGATTAGATTGCCCATAACGGCAAATAGTTCTGG
Organism: Rhodohalobacter sp.; assembly: GCA_050486245.1. Taxonomy (GTDB): domain Bacteria; phylum Bacteroidota; class Rhodothermia; order Balneolales; family Balneolaceae; genus Rhodohalobacter. The sequence continues at coordinate 3,571 of JBJHCX010000136.1, read as the reverse complement.
TCTCCAATCTGGATGGATGAGTGCATTTCTATATTTAACCGGAAAGACAGTCTGGATATATAATTGATGAAAGGTAGTTGCCATGAATGAACTATTAGGTATTCATATTGTCTTTAGAGTATGAATCGAAATATTGTCATTCCTTACATTTTTTTTAGAGGGATATCGCTGGACTACCTGCAGCGTGCCGTTACTGTCTGTGAAGGGTGCCTTAGCCCCAGGGTTGCATCCCCGGGTTACAATATGGGTTTTGTGCAAGTGACAGTTATTGTATCCCAGGGATTTATCCCTGGGGTTAGGGCCGGTCTTGTGGATACGGGAGCCGTTTTTTAGGTTAGTTGTCGGAGAGGTGTCGCTGGACCGCCTGCACTGGGCATCTTGGTTTCCCGTTGATCCGGGAGAATTTCATAAAAATAATTCTTATTTTTACAGGCTATAGTAATTGGAACAGAGATTGACGAAAAAATACAGAGGAATTGAATTATATGGAATCCAAAAACCCACTTGCCAAAACGAAAGTAGCATTTAATACAGGAACAGGAGAGGCGCATCTGTACAGTCTGAAAAAACTGGAAGAGATGGGTTATGGAGAGGTCAGTAAATTGCCATTTTCAATCAAAATTTTACTGGAAGCTGTTCTAAGAGAGTGTGATGGGTATGCAATCACTGAAGAGGACATCAAAATTCTGACTGAGTATAATGCCAAAAATCCGGCCGGTGAGATCCCTTTCAAACCTTCCCGTGTGGTTTTGCAGGATTTTACCGGTGTGCCGGCTGTTGTGGATCTGGCCGCCCTACGCTCTGCGATGAAAAAAATGGGAGGCAACCCACAGTCAATTAACCCGCAGGTTCCGGTTGATCTGGTCATTGACCACTCCGTACAGGTCGATATGTTTGGCCAGGAGTATGCTTTTATGTTTAATGTGGAGCGCGAAATGGAGCGCAACAGAGAGCGTTATGAATTTTTGAAGTGGGGTAAAGAGGCATTTGATAATTTCCGCGTAGTACCTCCCGGACGTGGTATTGTTCATCAGGTGAACCTGGAATACCTGGCAAAGGGCGTGTTTACACGCAAGGAGAAGGACGGTTCAACCGTAGCTTATCCGGATACACTGGTGGGCACCGATTCTCATACAACCATGATCAACGGCCTGGGTATTTTGGGCTGGGGCGTTGGTGGAATTGAAGCGGAAGCAGCCATGCTGGGTCAGCCGATCTATATGTTGGTACCGGAAGTGGTTGGTGTGAAACTGACTGGCAAACTTCGGGAAGGTATTACGGCTACTGATTTAACCCTGACGGTTACCGAGATGTTGCGCCGCCACGGTGTGGTAAGCAAATTTGTGGAATTTTTCGGGCCGGGTTTGAGTAACATGAGCCTTCCGGACAGAGCGACCATCGCCAATATGTCTCCGGAATATGGCGCCACTATGGGTTTCTTCCCAATCGACAAAGAAGCACTGAGATATATGAGCCGAACCGGCCGTTCAGATGAGCAGGTGAATCTGGTTGAACATTATATGAAAGAGCAGGGGTTGTTCAGAACCGATGATACACCTGATCCTGTCTTTACAGATGTGCTGGAACTGGACCTGGGAGATGTGGAGACATCTCTGGCCGGGCCCAAGCGTCCGCAGGACCGGATCACCCTGCCCAACATGAAGAAAACGTTTGAAGCATCCCTGACGAGTGATGATCCGACTATGGGCTTTAACCTTACTCAGGAGAAACTGGCTAATAAAGGAATATTCAAGAATGGCCAGGAGATTGAAATGAAGCACGGGGATGTGGTCATTGCTGCGATCACCAGTTGTACGAATACATCGAACCCAAGTGTGATGCTGGGGGCGGGTATTATTGCCAAAAAAGCGGTTGAAAAGGGGATGAAGGTGCCGGCTTACGTGAAAACATCACTGGCACCCGGATCGCGGGTTGTGACGGAATATCTGAATGAAGCAGGCCTTACCGAATATATGAATCAACTTGGATTTAACCTGGTGGGTTATGGATGTACAACCTGTATTGGAAACTCAGGTCCGCTGCCGGAAGCTGTTGAGAATGCAGTAAAAGAGGGTGATCTGGTCGTTGCCGGTGTACTTTCAGGCAACAGAAATTTTGAGGGACGGATCCATCCATATGTGAAAGCCAACTATCTGGCCTCTCCGCCTCTGGTAGTGGCCTATGCACTGGCCGGAACCGTCGATATTGATCTGTCGAATGAACCGCTTGGAAAAGACAGGGATGGCAATGATGTCTGGCTGAAAGATGTATGGCCAACCAGCGAAGAGATTACCGAGTTTTTAGATGAAGCGATTCGTCCGGAGTTGTTTGATAAGATGTACAGCGATATTTTTGAATCAGAAGCCTGGGATAATATTCCGGTTGGCGGCGGTGAGCTTTATGAGTGGAAAGAAGATTCCACCTATATCCAGGAGCCTCCGTTCTTCCAGGGAATGAGTGAACAGCCCGATCCGATCCGGCCAATCAAGGATGCAAGGGTACTGGTGAAAGTGGGTGATTCAATTACCACGGATCATATCTCGCCTGCGGGGAATATCAAGAAAGAGAGTCCGGCCGGACAGTATCTGATTGAGAACGGAGTTGAAGAGCGTGATTTTAACTCATACGGATCCAGGAGAGGGAATGACAGGGTTATGACCCGCGGTACGTTTGCCAATGTACGGTTCAAAAATCAACTTGCCCCCGGTACAGAAGGTGGCTTTACCAAATACCATCCAACCGGTGAAATTACCACTATTTTTGATGCATCTAACCGGTATAAGGAGAGTGGAACTCCGCTCGTAGCTATTGTAGGGCACGAATATGGAACCGGATCATCCAGAGACTGGGCAGCCAAAGGAACCATTTTGCTGGGAGTGAAAGCGGTTATTGCCGCATCATATGAGCGTATACACCGCTCCAATCTGGTCGGAATGGGAGTATTACCTCTGCAGTTTACGGATGGTGAAACTCATGAGAGTTTAGGTCTGGACGGCAGCGAATCGTTTACCATTCATGTGGATGATCAATTGAAACCACGACAAACCGTTAAAGTGGAAGCGAAAAAAGAAGATGGCACGGTGCTGAAGTTTGATACGGTTTGCCGGATCGATACTCCTGTTGAGATTGATTACTACCGAAATGGCGGGATTCTCCATAAAGTACTGCGTGACTACGTCGAAGAGGATAAGAAGGGATGAGATTTGGAGTAGGGTTCAGGGTGTAGAGGCGCAGAAGTTTGAACTACCCCCTTAAAAAAAGCCTGTCCCGACAAGCTTGCCGGGAGGGGTGTGCGATCGCAGAATAACGAATATTGAATGTCGAATGCAGCGATTATTTTCTATTTATGAAACCAGTTATATCCACCATTTTCCGAGCCCACGCATCGTAAATATCCTCGCAAGTAGTCCCGATAATGGTGTATTCAAAATCATAAACAAAGCCCATTTTACCGGTAATCGTAAGCTCTCTTTTCTCCCAAGTCACATATTTATCTCTGCACGTTTTGCAACCTGTTTTGCAACCTTGCGTCGTTTTTTTGAGTAAGATAAGAATAGGCTCTTTTGTTTTG
>JBJHCX010000135.1:0-4586 GCA_050486245.1 Rhodohalobacter sp. | reverse complement strand
CGGGTGAGATTTCAATGGCCCATAACGGGGTGCTCTTTCTGGACGAGCTGCCCGAGTTTAAACGAAGCGCCCTTGAGGTGATGCGTCAGCCGCTTGAAGATGGCAATGTCAGTATCTCGCGGGCCCGAATGAGCGTGAACTACCCAAGCCGGATCATGCTGGTGGCCTCGATGAACCCCTCGCCAGGCGGAGACTGGTTTGACCCCGAGAGTGAAAACAACACAACCCACGTGCAGATGCAGCGATACCTGAATAAAATAAGCGGCCCGCTGCTCGATCGAATTGATCTGCATGTCGATGTAGACAAGGTGAGTTATGAGGAACTTTCAGCTCGGTCGAAAGGGGAGAGCTCGGCCGAAATCCGCAAGAGGGTTATCGCTGCCCGCGAGATCCAAAGCCGAAGGTTTATGGGGATCGAAGGGGTGCACTGCAATGCGCAGATGAGTACTAAAATGGCCCGGAAGATTTGCAGGATTGATGAAGCCGGTGAAAAGTTGATGAAGAGAGCCATGAATACGGTTGGGCTGTCGGCCCGGGCATACGACCGCATTCTCAAGGTGGCCAGAACCATAGCCGATCTTGACTGCTCGGAGCAGGTGCGTTCGAGCCATATTGCAGAAGCGATACAGTATCGAAGCCTCGACCGGGAGGGCTGGCTGGGTTGATATGCGCCGCAATTGGGAACCTTTTGGAGGTTTCGGCCGTATAAAAAAATAAAAACATGATGAGAGAAACGACGAAATATCGTTCAACGGACTGGATTTTTACCCTTCCGTTTATCCTGTTTCTGCTCTATCTGTTGCTGTAGCTTTCCGTCAGGAGTCTTGTAGCTCTATAATCGGTCTATGACCCAGTTTGGCATCAGCTTGATGAGCCAGGCAACCAACCTCCAGCGGCGGGTAATGTAAGAGTAGGCACGCTTTTTTTCGATATCACGGAGCATTTGTCTTACGGCCTTGTCGGTCTCTGAAACCCAGAAAAGGCCTTTTTTGCCCTCAATCATCTCACTTTTGACAAAACCGGGCTTAATGTCGGTTACATGGATATCCGCCCTCATATTATTGCATCGCTGCCGGTACGCCTGCATATAGGTAGAGATGAACGCCTTGGAGGCGCTGTACGGGGCAGCCCGTGAAGAGCCAAAGAGCCCGGCAATTGAGGAGATGCCCACCAGTTGTCCGTGCCCCTGATCCCTGAAATACTGAAAAGCCTCACCAAAGAGCTGGACAAACCCGCTCACATTGACATCGATCACTTTCTGTTCCATGGCGATGATAGAGGATGCCGGGTGGTTGGAGATCCCCGCGTTGAGCACTATGATATCCATGCCGCCCATATCGCCAATCAGGCTGTGAAGCTGTTCTTTGGCATTGTCAAACATCGTCACATCCATCTCACGATAGTGAAAGCTCTCTCCGAGTTCCTCCTTCAGCTCCTTCAGCCGTTCTACCCGGCGTCCGGTGCCGCCCACAATATACCCCTGATTTGCGGCATGGCGGGCTAAATGCTCACCGATGCCGGAGGTGGCACCGATGATGATGATTCGTTTCTTCACAAAAAATGTAGTTATTAAACCTCAGCTTCAATAGGCTGCAGTGAGGGATATCTTGATTTTAAATATTCATAACCGCCAAACAGTACGCCGGAATAGATCAGGTTGCCGGCAAGTGTATGGTGGAAAAAGGGGATGGCAGCCGTATAGCATGCAATCAGTCCCTCAGCGGTTAACGGGTACATCGGACTGGTGAGCCAGACTCCAAAGTTACTCACGATATAGAAAACAACGGCCGCACCGAATGCTCCGCCGATGACACGTCCGATGGTGACTTTTTTCAGGAGATAGTATCCCAATATGACAATCATCCCGATGGCTCCGTAGATATAGAGAAAACCTCCGGTGAGCCAGGCAAATCCTTCGTGATAAGCTGCATAGACGGTGTTGTTCAGGATCAGGTCAGACATGAAAATAGCAGCCAATGGTATAATCAGCGCCCACTTCTTCTGCGCAAAATAGGCAGCGCCAAAAAGTGCAATGGCACCGATTGGCGTAAAGTTATACGCATGCGGCAGCAGCCTTGAAAGGGCTGCAAAAAGAATGAAACCTGTAATGATATAGAAAGTCTGTTTTTTCATGAGTCTGGTAGCCTTTAATTTCAACGTGCTAAATATAAGAGTTGAAAAGCAAAAGTGTGAATGTGATTAGGGAATAATCGAAAAAATCAGACAGGAAGCTGCCGGATCTCCTCTTCCAGGGGTTTGGTGAGTGTAAATCGCCACAGGCGCTCGGCATCTTTGCCTGCGTAGTCAACACCGATGCGGGTAGAAGCGCGGATCTTCCCGCCGGGCACCTCGATAGGGGTCTCTTCGATCCAGATTGGCGGACCCGCCAGCCGGCACCGGTTGAATTCGGTGGTAATTCCCATCGCCTGGGTAAACTTCCCGGGTCCGTTGGCCAGGTTTGAATCCTTTTTGACACCGCGCCGAACCCGCATCCGTTCAACTCCATCGAACGGGATGATTGCGCGGACCAGAACCGCATCGGCCAGTCCCTTGCGGTTGGTCACCACGTTGAACAGGTGGTGGATCCCGTAGCAAAGATAGATATAGGCGTGGCCCGGTTCGCCAAACATCACCTCCGTCCGGGGCGTGCGCCTGCCGTTGTTGGCATGGCAGGCTTTGTCGTTCCGGCCGCAGTAGGCCTCCGTTTCAGAGATTATGCCGGAAGTAAAGTGGCTGCCGGCCGTGCTGCATAGCTTTTTGCCCAGCAGCTTTCTGGCCACATCGGTGACATCCGGATTCCTGTAGAACGAATCGGAAAGCAGGTTTTCGGGTTGCATGTTCAGGAGATTTCGGTATATGGGTTTCTATCGGTTACAGGCTCCCTGAGGTAGATCTCCTGAAACGCACGTGCAAAAATGGACGTGACAACAAATAGGACAGCTGAGTAAAAGACCCAGAATCCGATGATAATCAGGATGGTATACCCCTGATAGAAGTAACGGTATGCGGTGAGTGCATATTCTAAATAGACACTTACTCCATATTTTGCGATTTCGAAGAGAAGCGTGTAGATAACCGATGAGAGCAGGGAGACCCTCCGGCTGATCCTCCGTTCGCTGATATATCTGAAGATGGCATAAAAGAGCAGGAGTGTGAATAGGATTGGAACAACACTGGTAAGCAGGTCGGCCATCCAGCCCAGTTCAATGACGATATCGGTATAGGGAATGGTGAACTCATTGAGTGAAAAGAGGGAGACGATTGAAATGGCAAAACTGAAAAAGAGAAAGACGCCTCCGATCACCCCGAACGCAAAGAAGTTGTGAACCAGCTCCATCAGCGGATGCTTGCGGTCTTCAATCTCGAAGATTTCAAAGAGCACGTGTTTCATGGTGTGAAAGAGCCCCTGTGCAAAAAACATCAGCACCACGATACCGATAATTCCGAAGATGGTTCGGGCTCCGATCAGCGGTTCTATGAGCGATTCGAGGGTGATGCTGCCCTGAAACACTTCACCGCTGTATGATTCATAGTCGAACTGGGGAAGGAGCTCGCGCCCGTACCGGATCACCTCCTCAAAGGCCGCTTCAATGGAGAGCACGTAGCCGATGATCGAGATGAGGATCAGGGTAAACGGAATGGAGCAGATAATCAGGTTAAAAGTGATGGCCGATGCATTAAAAAATACATGTTTCCTGATGATGAGATCTGCAACCCGCTTCCAGTATGTCCGAAACTTATGTTTGTCTAAAAATTTCATTCTGTAGAATCATGCCCTGAACAGTTGGAAAAGCCAACATGCCAAGCTTTAGAGTAAGGAAAATCAGCATGATTTAAAAAGTTTTGAACATCTTGGCAGGATCCAAAGCGATTTTCAAAAAGTTGGAGAGAATTCAATACCTTTCACCGTGTGGAAACAATCTTAAATACAAACCGGCAGCCTGCGATACCTGAATGAGTAAAAAGAAGAAGAAACAGACGCCGCTGATGCGTCAATATTTTGAGATTAAGGAGAAGCATCCCGGAACCATTCTGCTTTTTCGGGTCGGCGATTTTTATGAAACCTTTGCCGATGATGCGGTTTTGATCAGCAAGGAGCTGGGGATTACCCTGACCAAACGGAATAACGGGGGAGATCAGACCCCGCTGGCCGGTTTTCCGTATCATGCGCTTGACTCCTACCTGCCCAAGCTGGTGAAGAGAGGATACCGGGTTGCGATTTGTGAGCAGACAGAGGATCCGGAAACAGCCAAGAAAGCCGGGAAGAAAGTGGTGAACCGTGAGGTCACCGAAATCACCACGCCTGGCGTGACCATGTCGGAGAAGCTGCTCGACCACAAGCGTAACAACTATATTGTATCGGCCTGGTGGGCCGGAGGTACGGCAGGTATTGCTTTTTCTGATATTTCAACCGGTGAATTTGCCCTCAGCCAGATTGCCCGCGAAGAGCTCGACAGTCTGCTGCAATCCCTTCAGCCTTCTGAGGTATTGATTCCGAAGAAGCTGAAAAACAAGATTCCGGAAGAGCTGAACGGGTACAATGTTACCCATATTGACGACTGGGTCTATGAAGGGGATTACGGGTA
>JBJHCX010000134.1:0-4600 GCA_050486245.1 Rhodohalobacter sp. | reverse complement strand
ATTTTTTTAGCCCGATTAAATAGTACCCGCCATCACGGGCCGGTCCCAGCACAACATCTGCCCGGTCCAGTTTATTAAGTGCTTTTGAAAAATGTTCTGACTTGATTTCAGGACAGTCACTGCCAACCAGGATTACTTTCTGACTTCCACCCCTAAAACTTTTCTCAAATGCATTTTGCATTCGCTCTCCCAGATTACCTCCTTCCTGCACCATTTTAAGATATCTTTCTGCTTCGAACAGGTCATTTTTATCGATATACCCGGAGTATGCCACCACAATTTCAGCCTTCACCGGATAAACTGCACGTTCTGTGATTTCGAGTAATTGATGATAGACACCAATAGCGGTACTGTTTCCAACAGACCTTGCCAGCCGGGTTTTCACTTTCCCCGGCTCAGCATTTTTCACAAAAATGATGATTCTGCTGTTTTTTTTCATTCGCATCTGCTTTCCAGGCATGCGTGATTGCCCCACTTTTTTTCCAGACACTCCATGGAAAACAGTTGCTGACAGCAACTTAAAATGGAACATTCATCTGACATTTTTGTTTATTATGGGTAGTAAGTTAAACATTACTGACTCAAGCAACTAAACCTATACCGCAATGAATAAGATAAAAATAGTACTACTAACGCTTTCAACGCTGCTTATTTGGGGAGCTTTTTCTTCCGCTGATGCACAAAACAGGCACAGCAACACGGAGCTTGGCATTATCCTGGGTGAGCCGACCGGCCTCAGCCTGAAAATGTGGCAATCTGACAATACGGCTATTGATGCTGCCGTTGCGTGGTCATTCGGTGACAGCGGATCGGTTCATCTTCACGCCGACTATCTGCGGCACAACTGGCTGGATGTAGACACGGGCGGACTGGCATTTTACTACGGCCTTGGTGCACGTGCACGTTTTGCCGACAATTCGCGCTTTGGTGCCCGTATCCCCGTAGGCCTGCAGTATCTCTTTCCTGACACTCGCCTGACCATGTTTTTTGAAGTGGCACCTACCCTTGATCTGGCCCCTGAAACCACCTTTGGTGTCAATGGTGGAATTGGAGTCAGAATATTCCTGTGAGACCTGTATTTTTTGACTGGAAAACAGGCAGCTCCTGGCGGGGTTGCCTTTTTTTATATCCTTCAGGATCTGTAGGTACTCTCCTCACCTAAGGAGTCAACTGAAGCCGCTTCACCTACCGGAAGCCGTACTTCAATCCCTTCACGCGCCAGGGTTATGTGATCAAACGGAGCCCCCTTGTACTGTTGCAGCCTTCGATCACGCTGTTTCAGCACATCATCATTCGTATCGGGGTCATGGTGGGTCAGATAGAGCTTTTTCACATTGCACCCTTTCACCACTTCAAGGACTCTTTCCCATGATGAGTGCCCCCACCCCACGCGATTGTGGTACTGGTGCATTGTATATTGTGCGTCATGGATCAGCAGGTCGGCACCTTCGATAAACTCCCGGAACTTTTCCAAAAACCGGATCGGTGACGTTTTAATTGGCAGTTCATTATCAGGGGCATAGATGATCGTGCGGCCGTCTATATGAACTTTATACATTGCTGTTTTCGTCGGATGGTTCGCAACCATATATTCTACAGAGTACCGGCCATAATCCTGCAGCTCCTCTTGTTGTGTATGGTATTCAATCTGTGCATCCAGCATATCGAGTGTAACCGGGAAAAACGTCTTTGTCAGGTGACCTGACAGGATCTCCTGTGCGCCTCCCCGGTATTGTTCCGGAAGATGAATGGAAAATCTGTTATTTGCGGAATAGAAGGGTTTAAAAAAGGGATATCCCTGAATATGGTCCCAGTGCGGGTGGGTAATAAAAATTCTGCCTGTAATATTCTTATGATTTCTCCGCTTCAGGTAATTCCCAAGGTTCCGGATTCCCGTACCCGTATCCAGAACCAGCAGCTCTTCCATACCGGGAGCGTCGATTTCAAGACAGCTGGTATTTCCCCCGTAAACAATATTCTCAAAGTTGGCACATGGAGTTGAACCTCGCACCCCCCAAAACCGGACCCTGATAGAGGGAGACAGCAATTTGGATGCAGCGACAGTCAGCCCGGACCCATCCCTGAAAATCTGAAGGTTATTAAAGTATTGGAGTACCCCCAGGCCCTTGTCATCCCGTGTGCCCAGGTAGAGAACAGGCACAAACTTCAGTCCCGGCCTCAGTTTTACAATGTTATCAAATTCATTTGCAAACAGATCCAGAAAAGATTTATCGATAACCAGCAGGTCGGGCTGGTGAGTGGAAAGCTGTTTGTCCGCATCTCCCCCGTTACCGGAAAATACAACGGTTGCATCTACCGGGTTGAGGATGCCATACATTTTCTCCTTGTGTGAGTGTACAGCAAGTACATGTGCGATATTTGAGTATGGGTATTTCAAACTCCATTTGACTATATAACCGCATGCCTGATAACACGATAATAAAATAGAAGAAAATAAACTGCAGTACTATGAGTCTTTTTTAATCTGGTCGATCTCCTTTTCCAGATCGGCAAGCTGATCCTCTTTTGTCTCCAGCTCATTTTCAGCTTTCTCAATTTTGGCTTTCACATCATCGAGCAGGCTGTTTGAGCCTCCGCTTGGCTTAAAATAGCTCAACGACTCCTTCATCTGTATCAGGTCATTACTGAGTTTTCCAATTTGCTTTCTCAGTTTATTGACCTCATTCTGTTTTTTACGGATATCAGCTATATCATCGGCCGAGAAGTTTTCAACATTTTCTCTTCCAACTACATCAACGGCGGCTTTAGCGGCGCGAAATCTGTCGTAAATCACATCACAGGTCTCTCTGTACTCCTTCCACAACCTGTTCTTATGCTTAATGGGAACATACCCCGCTTTCTTAAACTCTTCCTGCAGCGGCTTGGCCAGCTCAACCGCTTCGATCGGATCGTCATGCGATTTGAGTTCAGCAAGTGAAGCCAGAATATCCTCTTTCTCTTTCAGGTTATCTTTTCTCTCCTCCTTGACCTCTTTGAAATGGTCTCTGCGACGATCATAAAAATGATCCATCGCACCTTTAAATTTCTTCCAGATCTTGCCAGATTTTTTCTTGGGCACCGGCCCGACCGCTTTCCATTTGTCCATCAACCCCTGAAGCTCCTTATGGGTCTCTTCCCAATCTTCAGAATCTTTAATCCGGTTGGCCTGTTCTATAATATCCAGTTTTACCTGATAATTTTGATCCTCCTGCTCTCTCAGGACGTCAATGTTATCAGATTTTTTCTGGTTAAATGCATCTGTAGCCGCTTTGAACCGATCCCACAACTCATTTTCATCTTTTTGCGGAAGGTTTCCAACTTTCTTCCAGCGCCGGTGCAGCTTATTGACACGCCGGGCTGCATCGGCCAGGTCATCGGCATCCAGCAGTGCTTCGGCTTCATCGATCAGTTTTTTCTTTTTAGAGAGAAATTTTTCAATCTGATCTCTGTATTTGCCGTCGTGCTTGAAGCGCATCGAGTGAAACGTATCCTGGGCATTGTGATAGCGATCCCACACTTCACGGTTTTTCTCGGTCGGTACACGGCCAATTTTCCTAAACTGTTTGGTCAGGTCATTAAATTTATCTTCCTGCTCTTTCCAGTCTGACGACTCATTAAGGCCGGTTACAAAGGCCTCCATTTTCTCCAGAATCACCAGTTTGCCTGTCAGGTTATCCTCTTCCTGCTGCTTCTTCTTCACCAGGCGGTCTACCTTGTGCTCATCGAAAGTGGCCACCAGGGATTCAAATTTAGAATCCAGTTTTTCGGCCTCATCAGCAGGTATGGGCTTTAGCTGCTCCCACCGGTTTTTAATTCGGCCAACCTCTTTGGTATGGCTCCATTTTTTCTCTTCAACAATTTCCTGAAGATCTTTCAGCAGGCTTTTCTTTTTCTCCAGGTTTTCCAGCCGCACTTTTTTCTGTTCTTCATAGTGCTCTCTTTTTTTCTCTTCAAACGCCTGCTTGAGCTTGTCAATTTGATCCCGAAGCGGCTGAATGTCAAAATCGCCCGAATCAGGCCCTTCACCCCATTGATTGTCGATGTGATCGAACTCCATGGAGACATAGGCCCAGTCTGTCATCTCTGAAATTTCTTTTGCCTTTTCGGCCAGGGCAGTATAGTACTCTTCTGCCGTATCCTCATCCTTTTCCTCATCGTCCTTGCCGGCCCCGGCACTTGGCTCCTCTTTCTCATCACGAACCGGCTCTTCCTCATGTTCGGACTCACTGCCTACCCTTTCGGCCAACTCATCAAACCTCTGACGGGCCTCTTTGGCGAGAGTTTCAAAATCGCCCACCGCTTCTGATTCGGATAGATCGCTCAGAATTTCATTCAGTTTTTCCTGTGCGGCTGCCGAATCTTCCCGGATCAACTCTTCGGCCCCATCCATAAAGTTGTCCAATTTTTCCCGGAGGTTTTGAAATGCTTTTTCAAAGGCTTCAATTTGAGCCTCAACCGAATCTGCATCTACCCTGGCAAGAGTTCTCTCATCAAACAGACTTGTTTTTTTTAAAACGACATCACCTTCGGAGGTCACATACACAAAATCGTTTTCAAAGAGGTGGTCATTTTCGGTCGGTTGGGTATTCTTTGATTCAGT
>JBJHCX010000133.1:0-4692 GCA_050486245.1 Rhodohalobacter sp. | reverse complement strand
AGAAACAGGGTAAAAAGCGTACACGCACGTATGGCGGAGCTCAAAATATCGACCTCTCTGTTAAACCCAAACTGGATTTGAGAGGTAAACGGGGTGAGGAAGCGATTAAAGAGTTAACCCTCTACCTTGATAAAGCGATTGCCCGAAACCTGAAACAGGTTGAGATCATCCATGGCAAAGGCGAGGGAATCCTGCACAAACTGGTCAGTGAGTATCTTGAAAAGCGGGAGGGTGTGCTGTCGTTCGACATCGCCCCATGGGACAGCGGCGGATCGGGCTGCACGATCGTCAATCTCAGCTAATCAATACCGGAGATGCAGCAGCGCTGAGTTGCCATGCTCATCGATTGTAATGATGAGGATATTTCCGTAATCAGACTCCTCAAATTTGGATGAAAAGTGCTCTCTGCCCAACAGTGCATTTGCAAACATCGGGGTTGAATTGGAGTGTCCGCTGATCAACACTTTCTCTCCCTTATGTCGCTCTGTCCATCCGGCTGTGGTTGATTCGGGGTTTCTGTGATCATACTCCACCATGTCTAATTCATTCAGCTCTGCAATTGCACGGACGGTTTCCCGGGTACGAATCAAAGGCGTTGAGTAGACCGCGTCAAAACCGGTATTCACAAACAGATCATGGAGGCGCCCTGCCCGCTCATATCCCTTAGGCGACAGATCGGGATCACGGCTGTCATCAACCTTTTCAGCATGCCGAACGAGGATAAATGTAGTCAGCTCTCCCTTGTTGATGTCTGCATCAGACCCGGTATCGCCATGAACAGGGAAAAGGGTGAGGATCAGTGTACAGATCACTAATTTTATCATTATCATCGCGATTTGATTTAGATTTTATACATTTAAAGACAGCAGACAATTCTCACACCCCTACACAAGACGTGCGGTGATGAGCTGAAATAAATTTTCTGCCCGCAATATGAACCTACAAAACATTGCCATGCGATTCTTTCTGATTATAATCGCTATCCTATTCACAACAGCATGCACTATGGAACAGAGCGACCCTTTTGACCTGCAGGGACACCGCGGAGCCCGCGGATTGCTGCCCGAAAATACCATTCCAAGTTTTCTGAAGGCGGTTGAACTGGGCGTGAACACCGTCGAGTTCGACGTTGTTGTCACAGCCGACAACCAAATTCTTGTCTCTCACGAGCCCTGGTTTCACCATCACATCAGCACAAAACCTGATGGGACTCCAGTTGCGGAAGAGGAGCAGATGGGTTTCAATATTTATGAGATGACCTATGAAGAGACCCGCCGGTTCGATGTCGGCAAACGCGGCCATCCCAATCATCCGCGCCAGGAGCCGATGGAGGCTGTCAAACCCCTGATGAAGGATGCCATCCGGGCAATTGACAACTTTACCGAAGAGAACGGCCTTCCTCCCGTGCAGTTCAGCATCGAAACCAAAAGCCGGCCGGAGTGGTATGGAGAGAGGGTACCGGGGCCCGAAGAGTTTGCACGGCTGATGTTTGAAGAGCTGAGCGAACTGGATGTGCTTGACCGGACCATCATCCAGTCTTTCGACCCGTCTACACTGATCGCCTTCCGCCAGCTGGCGCCGGATGTTCGCCAGGCAATGCTCGTAAACCAGCCCGTACCCGAAGAGATCTACCTGGACCTGCTCGGATATACACCCGAAATATGGAGTCCCGATTACAACCTGCTATCCCCTCAGCAGGTGCAGCAGCTGCAAAGCCGCGGCATGAAGGTTATTCCATGGACCGTTAACAGCACCCAGGAGATGAGAGCCCTGATTGAAATGGGAGTTGACGGATTCATTACAGACTATCCAGACAGTGCCGCAGTACTCCTAAGAGAAATTCAGTAACACGCCTGTTCACGGAAAGCCTATATGAAGCCGCGGCTTACGACCTGATATCCTGCAGCTCTTTGGCCAGGGAAATCCACGAACCGTAAGCTGAAGAGACCGGTGTAATGCCTTCACTCCGAAGCAGCTCTTCCACTCCGGGGCTTCCTGCAATCACCTTTTTCTGTGACAGATCGAGATCCGGAAAAGCCGTTTTAATACGGGTGTATGCTGAACGGGTGTGAACCAGCACCGTATCGATATCGGCCTCATTAACCGATTTTCTATAGGATGACAATTGTCCCTCATCCAGTGAAACCTCCCTGCATACGGTAAATTCGGCTATGGGCATCTGCAACTCCAGAAGCAGGCCGGGCATCTCATCGGTTTTCTGTTCCGTAGTCGGATAGAGTGTAATGCCTTCTCGTGATATGCGCAGCATAAACTCCAGTATATCAATAGGCTTGGCATGTTGCCTTGGCTGAATGGCGGGGATTCCATTCTCTTCGAGGAAGGTGGCGGTTGGTTTGTCGACCGTCAGGTTGATACAGTTGATCACCTTCTTTTCGAGTGAATTCTTCCGCACCCACTCCAAAAAGTACCGGGCATTTCTCAGGTTGCCGTGAATGATAAAGGTGAAGTCTGCAAACCGTTCAAGAATTTCATCCTCCTCATCAGCCAGGGTATGATATTCAACATTCTCGAGGGGAATATGCAAAATTTCATCTGCGATTTCCCGGCTTAACTGCAGAAACGGTGCTGCAACATCCTCATTGGCAGTCAATAAAATCATAGAATTTGCTAAATAAAATTGATTAAAACATATAACCGACACCGGCATAGATACGAACGGACTCTTCTGAAAAGCCCATTTCACCCCGGAAAATAAAATCGGGATTAAACAGGGATATCGCCCCGCCAAAGCCAAATGTCTGTTTCCAGTTGTCAAATAAACGATTACTGTCATTTTCGGAAAAAACCCTGCCGCTATCCCAAAAAAGTTGTCCGCCAAATCTAATCTCCCCGTCAAAGATGGAAAAAAGCCAGGTTCTGGCCTCCAATACGTGAAGCAGCGAGCTGTCTCCCAAAAAGCGGTCGAGGTGGTATCCCCTCAGGCCAACTTTGCTTCCAAGCATTGGCTGCCTCCATACGGGCGACTCCCCAAACCGGTGTGCAGCTTCAATTTTCTGGGCAATGACAATCGAGCCAAACAACTCCACATAGTTACGCAGCTCCAGGTTGAGCCTGGCGTAGCGATAACGGCTTCCCGTGTGCAGGCCGGCCGTTTCAACCCCAAATTCATACCGGTACCCTTCTCTCGGTTCAAATTCACTGTCACGATCATCCAGAATGATTCCCGCTGACAAAGCACTGACCCACCTGTCACCTTCACCGGTCGGCTGATCCTGGTAAAACAGGCTCTCTTCATCCCTTTCATTTGCATCGACAAACGAAAAAGTGATCCCAGCGAAGAGATCGAACATCCCGTCAAAACCATAATTCATAACGGTTTTTCTGCCCCTGTAGTCAAGCTCCAGAATTCTTTTTTTATAAAAGTAAAAGTTTTGGTCATAGAGTTCATCCGAAAATGGCGTACGGTTGCCGATACCAAAATAGTTGGCCTGATTATAGCTTTCGGCGATCAGAGAAAATTCGCTTCTGACATCCATCCCCAAGGTTTGTGTCCGCTCATAGTTCAATTCACTGAGAAAGTCACCCCTCCAGGATGCGACAACATCCGCTTTCAGGTTACTCAGAAACGGCTGATGATCCCCTGAATAGTTGAAACGCTGCAGGACAAGTCCGCCAATCAGTCCCGTATCGGAGCTGTACCCGGCAACAGGCAGAAAGGAGAATCGAATATCGCTCCTTTCACCAGGCTCATCCGGCGGCGGAATGATTTGAGCATGGGCCCGATCCGGCCACGTCAGGGCCACTCCCATAAGGATGAGCCAGAAAAAGCATCGTGATAGTACTGAAATTTTCATGCCCCAATATAGGGATCTCTGCACTCTTTTTTCAGATATCCCTTACTGTTTTGACCCACCGAATGCATCGGCAATATGGCAGGAAGCTATTTCCAGCGTATCGGATCGAGCCGGTAAAAATCTTTGTACAACAGGTAGAGATCCCTGTTCTCCTCGAGAAATCGCTGGGGTTTTTCAAAAAAAAGTTCCGTGGCCACTGAAAAGAACTCAGCCGGATTTACAGCGCCATACTCATCAAAAACCGATCCGCCTCCCATGCTCCGGTTGAACCTGAGGGTGCTGTACGCCTTTGCCAGTGAACGGGTCCACTCATCTTCGCGAAGGGTCTTTCCCTGACTGTCAATACCGGCGGTCAGGCCATACCGATCGTCCAGAAAGTGGGAAAATTCATGATAGATCAGGTTTTGCCCCGAATCCTTTTCTGAACCGTACAGCTGGTTGTCAATATCTGACCATGACAGTACAATTACGCCGCCCTGCCAGTATTCACCCTTTCGCGATTCATACCCTTCAGATATAATCCCGCCCTCATCTTCGTGGAATACCGGAGCAACGTAGTCATCAGGATAGACCAATATCGACTGGAGGTCGCCGTAATAATCCGATTTCTCCTCCAGAATCAGCACCGATGCGTAAGCAGATATCACGATTTTAATCCGCTCATTCATCTCCATGCCGCCACACCCCTCAAAATACTTCTCCCGCATTAATACCTGAATACGCTGCTGAATTACGTGCTTGTAACGCTGGGGAAGCCGCCGGTAAACCGGCACATCCTGTTCAACAATACGAAGCCAGTTTTCGGGAAAAGGGCGGCTTTCAATCCATTTTCTTCTCAGCAGGCTAATCAAAATCGAAATTTAAAGGGTTATCGGTA
>JBJHCX010000132.1:0-4709 GCA_050486245.1 Rhodohalobacter sp. | reverse complement strand
TACCGATAACCCTTTAAATTTCGATTTTGATTAGCCTGCTGAGAAGAAAATGGATTGAAAGCCGCCCTTTTCCCGAAAACTGGCTTCGTATTGTTGAACAGGATGTGCCGGTTTACCGGCGGCTTCCACAGCGTTATAAGGATGTAATACAGCAGCGTATTCAGGTACTGATGCGGGAGAAGTATTTTGAGGGATGCGGCGGCATGGAGATGAATGAGCGGATAAAAATTGTGATATCCGCTTACGCATCGGTGCTCATTCTGGAAGAGAAATCAGATTATTACGGCGACCTTCAGTCGATTTTGGTCTATCCTGACGACTATGTTGCCCCGGTCTTCCACGAAGATGAGGGAGGAATTATATCTGAAGGGTATGAGTCGCGAAAGGGTGAATACTGGCAAGGCGGTGTTATCGTGCTGTCATGGGCAGATATTGACAATCAGCTGTACGGTTCCGAAAAGGATTCGGGACAAAATCTGATCTACCATGAATTCTCCCACTTTCTGGACGATCGGTATGGGTTGACAGCCGGAATTGACAGCGAGGGAAAGACCCTGCGCGAAGATGAGTGGACCCGGTCTCTGGCAAAGGCGTACAGTGACCTTCGGTTCAACCGGAGCATGGGGGGCAAATCGGTTTTTGATGAGTATGGTGCCGTTAATCCGGCTGAGTTCTTTTCAGTGGCCACGGAGCTTTTTTTTGAAAAACCCCAGCGGTTTCTCGAGGAGAACCGGGATCTGTACCTGCTGTACAAAGAGTTTTACCGGCTCGATCCGATACGCTGGAAGTAACGGCCGGATGGTGTGCTGCCGCCAGGTTAACGAGAAACTATGGAATTCAAAACAGTGAGGGATCACTGTAAAAAGAGAGCGCAGAGATCCATATATTGGGGCATGAAAATTTCAGTACTATCACGATGCTTTTTCTGGCTCATCGTTGCGGGTATCGCCCTGACGTGGCCCGATCAAACCCATGCTCAAATCATACCGTCACCGGAGGATCCGGGAGAAGAGAGTGACACTCGATTCTCCTTTCTGCCTGTGGCAGGCTACAGCTCCGATACGGGGCTGATTGGCGGACTGGTCATGCAACGCTTCAACTATTCCGGTGACCATGAACCGTTTCTGAGTAACCTTAAAGCAGATGTTGTTGCATCCTGGCGGGGCGACTTTCTAAGTGAACTGAACTATGAGCGGACACAAACTTTGGGTCAGGAGATCAGAAGCGAATTTTCACTGATTGCCGAGAGCTACAATCAAGCCAACTATTTTGGCATCGGAAACCGTACGCCTTTTTCAGACGAACTCTATGACCAAAACTATTACTATTATAAAAAGCGGATTCTGGAACTGGACTACAGGGGCAGGAAAACCGTAATGAATTATGGATTTGACGGGATCTTTGACCTTTTCGCAGGTCTCACCTTTTCATTCGTCGATGCAAGTGAACGGAATGAGGAGAGCCTGTTTTACCAGGATCAGCCGACCGGCGATGGAGACAGTTGGGTCAGCGCATTGTCAGCGGGAATCATTCTGGATGATCGTGACAGCGAATTTGATCCGAGAGAAGGTTACCGGTATGAATTGGGGGTTGAAACAGCCGGTCCGCACACGGGCAGCCGTTACCGCTACGCCAGGCTCAACCTGGAACTGCGTAATTACGCAGAGCTGTTTGGGTCGATTGTCATTGCCCAGAAAATTGAAGCTGCACACCGGTTTGGGGAGTCGCCCGTATGGAGGCAGCCGATGCTTGGAAGTAAATATGGGCTGAGAGGATACCACCTCGATCGCTTTTTGGGTGACAGTTCCCTGCTTCACGTGCTAGAGGCCAGAACCTGGCTTTTTTCCATTTTTGACGGGGAGATTAAATTTGGCGGACAACTTTTTTGGGATAGCGGCAGGGTTTTTTCCGAAAATGACAGTAATCGTATATTTGACAACTGGAAACAGACATTCGGTTTTGGCGGGGCGATATCCCTGTTTAATCCTGATTTTATCTTCCGGGGAGAAATGGGTTTCTCAGAAGAGTCTGTACGTATCTATGCCGGTGTCGGGTATATGTTTTAATCAATATTCATTAAGCTAATCTATGATTTTATTTACTGCCAATGAAGACGTTGCAGCACCGTTTCTGCAGTTAAACCGGGAGATCGCAGAAGATATTCTGCATGTTCCCCTCGAGAATTTTGAATACCATACCCTGGCTGAAGAGGAGGATGAAATTCTGGAACGGTTTGCAGACTTTACCTTTATCATTCACGGTAATTTGAGAAATGCCCGTTACTTTACGGAGTGGGTGCGGCAGAATTCACTCGAAAAGAAGGTGATCAACTGTATCAACCTGGCGATCGATAAACCCACCGCCATCTTTCTCGAAGAGAATGGAATTCCGGCCATTCAGCCCCGGCAACATGCCAAGCCGATCGATATTCTGGAGTTTATGCTGCGCATATCACGGGAAGGGATTACGCTCTATCCGACAACGGAACAGAAAACCGATGAGATGCCCGGCCTGCTTCTGGAGTTGCAGATGCCCATAGCCGAATTTACCGTCTGCAGGGAGGTTTCACTGGATGAGGATCAATTGTCATCCTATAGGAAAACGGTTAATGGGGCCGATATCGATACGGTGCTGGTTCATACCCGTTCAGCATTTACCCGAATTAAAACGGCTTTTCCGGACCTAAGCCTGTCACAGAAGAAGGTGATCGCGGGAAGCCCCGGTGTAGATGAACTGCTTCGGAGTGAAGGCATTACGCCGGCCTCAACAGCTTACGGGTCGTGGAATTCTCTGGCCAAAGAGCTGCAGGATATCAGATCGTAAACCGCGGTTTCAGATAGGTTAACCGTGAGCCGGCGTGTTACTGAATTTCTCTTAAGAGTACTGCGGCACTGTCAGGGTAGTCTGTAATGAGTCCGTCAACGCCCATTTCAATCAGGGCTCTCATCTCCTGTGTGCTGTTAACGGTCCATGGAATGACTTTCATGCCGCGGCTTTGCAGCTGCTGCACCTGCTGTGGAGACAGCAGATTGTAATCCGGACTCCATATTTCGGGTGTATACCCGAGCAGGTCCAGGTAGATCTCTTCGGGTACAGGCTGGTTAACGAGCATTGCCTGGCGAACATCCGGTGCCAGCTGACGGAAGGCGATCAGTGTAGAAGGATCGAAAGACTGGATAATGGTCCGGTCGAGCACATCCAGTTCGCTCAGCTCTTCAAACATCAGCCGTGCAAACTCTTCGGGCCCCGGTACCATCTCTCCATACCACTCCGGCCGGCTTTTGGTTTCGATGCTGAACTGCACGGGAGGAAGGCCGTTCTCTTCGGTATAGTTGTCAATAGCCCGGATGGCATCCTTCATCAGGGGTTTGGCAGCCTCCATCGGCTGCTGATGCGGATGGTTGGGATTGCCCCGTTTGCCCACATCGAACCGGCGGGTCTCTTCGTAGGTCATTTGATAGATATTAAATTCCAACTGCTCCTCTTCCGTAACAGGAGTCCCATCAGGCTTTGTGCTGATGTGATGATGAAACCAGGGTTCGTGAGAGACAAGAATCTTATTGTCGGCTGTAACAACAACGTCAAACTCAACAGTGGTCACTCCCAGTTCAACCGCTTTCAGAAAACTCGGAATGGTATTTTCGGGCAGCAATCCGCGGGCTCCGCGGTGGCCCTGCAGGTCAAAAGGGTCGCTCTGTTCCATAGTGCAGGCTGTTGTGAATAGGATAGCGATTAAAATCAGAAAGAATCGCATGGCAATGTTTTGAAGGTTACTATTCCAGGCAGAACATTTATTTTAGCTCAACACCGGACGTCTTAGTGTAGGGGTGTGAGATATGACTGCTGTCTTTAAATGTATAAAATCTAAATCAAATCGCGATAATAATGATAAAATTAGTGATCTGCACACTGTTCCTCTCTATCTATCCCGTTCATGCCGACACCCGGGCTGATACAGGCCGCGACAAAGGGGAACTGACTACATTTGTTCTCGTTCGGCATGCTGAAAAGGTTGATGACAGCCATGATCCCGATCTGTCTCCGCAGGGATATGAGCGTGCTGCACGCCTGCACGATCTATTTGTAGATACCGTTTTTGATGCGGTCTACTCAACGCCTTTGATTCGTACAATGGAGACAGCCCGTCCAATTGCAGAGTTGAATGAATTAGACCTGGCAGAGTATGATCACAGAACCCCAGAATCAACCGTATCCGGATGGATAGAGCGACATAAGGGAGAGAAAGTGTTGATCAGCGGACACTCCAATTCAACCCCGATGTTTGCAAATGCACTGTTGGGCAGAGAGCACTTTACATCCAAATTTGATGAGTCGGATTACGGAAATATTCTCATCATTACGATCGATGAGCATGGCAATTCATCGCTGCTGCATCTACGGTATTGATCAGCTGAGGTTGACGATTGTACAGCCCGATCCGCCGCTGTCCCACGGGGCGATGTCGAACGACAGTACCCCTTCCCGTTTTTCGAGATACTCACTGACCAGTTTATGCAGGATTCCTTCACCTTTGCCATGGACAATCTCAACCTGTTTAAGATTTCGGGCTATCGCTTTATCGAGGTAGAGGGTTAACTCTTTAATCGCTTCCTCACCCCGTTTACCTCTCAAATCCAGTTTGGGTTTAACAGAGAGGTCGATATTTTGAGCTCCGCCATACGTGCGTGTACGCTTTTTACCCTGTTTCT
>JBJHCX010000131.1:0-4742 GCA_050486245.1 Rhodohalobacter sp. | reverse complement strand
AAACTGCCTGATGAGGCGATACAGAATCTGAAGGAATTGGGAATCACTGTACAAAATGAACCAAAACTGACATCCGATGAGTTGTCGAATGGATTGAAAGAGAGCCATGTGCTCATTGTGCGCTCCACGGTCGTTTCTAAAGAGTGTATTGATAACAGCCCTGAACTGAGCCTCATCATCCGGGCTGGTGCCGGCGTGAATAATATCGACATTGATGCAGCCAATGAGAAGGGGATCTATGTGGCCAACTGTCCCGGTAAAAATGCAATAGCCGTCGCTGAATTGACCATGGGGCTGATCCTGTCGCTGGATCGATATATCGGGGATAACGTGATCGACTTCAGAGAAGGCAGATGGAACAAGGCTGCCTATTCAAAAGCAGACGGACTTTTTGGAAAAACGATCGGTATTATTGGCACAGGAATGATAGGACAGGAGGTGATCACCCGGGCGAAAGCGTTTGGAATGCCGGTCGTCGCCTGGTCACGATCGCTAACCCCTGAAAGAGCAGATGAACTGGGTGTGGCGTATGCAGATTCGGTTGAAGAAGTTGCCAAAGGTGCGGATATCCTAAGTGTGCATCTGGCGATGACGCCTCAGACGAAAGAGATCATCTCCAGGAAGGTTCTCTCTGCGCTGAAAGACGGTGCCATGTTTATCAATACATCACGGGCCGGTGTTGTGGATGAGGAAGCCCTTGTTTCTGAACTGGAAAACGGGCGTATTTATGCCGGACTGGATGTTTTCAGTGATGAACCGGAGTTTAAGGAGGGCTCGTTTAATTCACGGTTTCAAACGCTGAAACATGCCTACGTTACGCATCACATTGGTGCGAGTACCCTGCAGGCTCAGCTGGCGGTGGCCAATGATGCTGTGGATATCGTAAGAATGTATAAGCAGGAAGGTGTTGTGAGAAACTGGCTGAACAGATGTGATCATACCGAATCGCCCTGGCAGCTTGTGGTGCGCCACTACGATAAGCCCGGTGTATTGGCCAATGTTATGAACGAACTGAAAGAGGCCCATATCAATGCACAAGAGCTGGAGAATGTCATTTTTGACGGCAAAAAGACAGCTTGCTGCACGATTCAGCTGGACGCTGAACCGTCTGATCAAGTACTTAAAGAGATCAGAAACAGAGAAGATGAAGTGATCAGTGCCATACTGATTCCCAGAACGTGATGGATACGAAGACCGTTAAACCCGGCCTGTTTATGATCCGATGGTAAAGCCTGTGACAAGCGGCAACACAAGCATCCTGATTTAAAATATTATCATTCGAAATCCTGTTAAATCCATGAACGGAAGAACCGGTATTCGTTTTAAACGGGACCGAGAGAGGTTGCCGTGGATCAGCCTGGGAATCATTGCAGCGGGTTTATTAACACTCTTTGTCATCACATTCACAGCATGGTGGGCATGGATGCCTGAACGAGATAAAAGTGAAACCGCAGATCCGCCCGATTCAATAACGATGGAACTAGAACGAACCCTGGAAGCTGATGTCAGATACCTGTCTGAAGAGATCGGCGAGAGAAATATGCACCGGCGGGGTTCCATGCAGGCCGCGGCATCGTGGATAGAAGGCCGGTTTCGTGATTTGGGCTATGAACCCCGGCGTGAGAGCTACCGTTTATCACGAGGTATCTACAGCGGCCAAACAGCCGACAACCTCATTGCAGAGCTGACGGGATCGGAAATGCCTGATGAGATCGTGATAGTGGGGGCGCACTACGACACCGTGCCGGGATCGCCCGGCGCCAATGATAACGCTTCGGCTGTGGCAACACTATTGGCTCTGGCCGGCTATTTTTCAGACCATCCGCAAAAGAGAACCATCCGTTTCCTCGCATTTGCCAATGAAGAGCCGCCTTTTTTCAAAACGGAAGACATGGGAAGCTACGCCTATGCCGGGGAGCTTTTGAGGCGGGGTGAACATGTGACCGCAATGTTCTCTATGGACGGGCTGGGGTTTTACAGTGATGAACCGGGCAGCCAGGGTTACCCTCTGCCGGGAATTGGCTGGATCTATCCGGACAGAGCGAACTTTATCGCATTTGTTACCCGTTTTCGGGATATGCGATTGATGAAACAGTCTCTGAGAGCATTCAGGGCCGAAGCGGCATTGCCGGCCGAAGGCGTGGCCCTGCCGGGATGGGTTCCGGGAACCGACTGGTCAGATCACTGGTCATTCTGGCAGCACGATATTCCCGCATTTCTGATTACCGACACCCTGCCCTACAGAGATCCCCATTACCATACGGCAAACGATCTTCCCGAACAGTTAAATTTCAAAAAAATGACAAAACTGAATATCGGTTTGAGGTCTGTTGTCAGTGAGCTGGCCAATTGAAACCTACAGCCAGGGTGACTGCTGCGTAGCCTGTGCAATTTTAGCGGCATCAATGGCAATGACCAGCTCCTCATTGGTGGGCACGATATAGACCTCAACCTTTGAATCTTCACTGCTTATTTTTTCAATTTTCCCGCGTTCAGCCTTTTCATTCTTCTCCCTGTCAAGTTTAATGCCCAGGTAGTCCAGGTCTGCAACTGATTTCTCCCGGATATAGGGTGAATTTTCTCCGATGCCTGCCGTAAAAAGAATGGCGTCACAGCCGTTCATCGTGGCAATATACGATCCGATATACTGCTTTACCTTGTAACAGAACACATCAATGGCCTGCTGACATCGCCGGTCGCCGTTCTCCGCTTCCGCAATCAGATCACGCATGTCGCTGGCATAACCGCTCAGCCCAAGGAGTCCGCTATGACGGTTTAACAGCGCATGTAGGCTGTTCATGGTCACCTCCTCCTTCTCCATAATGTAAAAGAGTATCGATGGGTCAAGGTCTCCGCTGCGGGTACCCATAACAATACCCGAGAGTGGTGTAAAGCCCATGGAGGTGTCGATCGATTTGCCCCCTTCAATGGCTGTCAGCGATGCGCCGTTGCCCAGGTGGCAGGAGATGACTTTCGTCTCTTCAACAGGCTTTTCCGTCAGTTTGTAATACTGTCTGCTCACATAGTAGTGTGAGGTTCCGTGAAACCCATATTTCCGGATCTTGTATCTGCGATAGAGCCGGTTTGGAATCCCATACAGATAGGCTTTGGCCGGCAGTGAGTGGTGAAATGCCGTATCAAATACGGCAACATGGGGGATGGTGGGCAGATGTTTCTTGGCAGCCTGTATCCCCTTCAGGTTATTTGGATTGTGCAGCGGAGCCAGGTCAAAAGCCTCTTCAATGGCATGGGTGACATCGTCATCAATCAGAACTGAATCTTTAAACATCTCACCTCCGTGAACCACACGGTGGCCCACGGCCTTGATGTCTGAAGGAGACGAGATGATGCCGTTATCCTCGTTAAGCAGGTAATTCATAATCTCCTGCAGCGCCTCTTCATGATTGGCAATGACCCGCGTGGTTTTGGTATGCTTTTTCCCCTCCGGTTCATGCTTGACGATGGATGTCACAGCCCCGATACGCTCAACGATCCCTTTACAGACATCCTTCGCATCCTCGGTTTCAATGAGATTATACTTTACGGATGAACTCCCGCAATTGATGACAAGAACTAACATAGACGGTTTATTTAGAAATATTATAGATAGTTAGGATCGTTTCGCCGGGTCTCCCGGATAATCGGTGCAATCAGATCTTCAAGGCCATTGGTCTTGATTTCAAACATGGTCGACAAATACTGCCCGAGCTCTCCATTTGGAAAACCCTTGCGGCTGAACCACTCCAGGTAATGTACCGGCAGAGAGGTGATGTATCTCCCCTTGAACTGCCCAAATGGCATCTTTGCTGCAACAAGTTTATATAAGAATGATCTGTCAAACATGGAGGAATAGTTTCGGCAATGTGATGATTTAAATGTACTCAATCTTTACAAAGGGATTATTAAGGAGAGTAAATGAAAGGTTCAAATGTTAAAAAAAGAATTTTTTTGTAACAGATGGGCGCTTCGATACTCTTCTTATGTAAGGCATGGTATAGGAGAACTGTAAAATTAGGGTACAGGGTTGAGCAGGGCAGAACTATTTGTTGTTTTTAAAGTCGCATTCAGAAACTGGAAGCAGACACCGCTATATACAGCTGTTAATCTGACAGGGCTGGCAATTGGAGTGGCAAGCTGCTTGCTGATCGGGCTATATGTGATCAGTGAACTTTCATACGACCGTCACCACGAAAATGGGGAGAGAATTTACAGGGTTACACAATCTGTTCTGAATGACGGAGTGGAGGATGACCGGTCGGCAGCGACACCGCTTCCCTTGAAAAGCACGATAGACAATGAACTGGGTGGATCTGTAACAGCCGCTGTCCGTTTCTTCAATATGGATAGTGAAAGTGTATCGATTAAAAACCCGGACAACAACAGGATTATCCGGCAGAGTCACTTTTTCTTCAGTGACCCGGAAGTGTTTACCCTTTTTGATATTGAACTGATAAGGGGGGATGCTGGCCGGGTATTGGAAGAGCCAAATTCAGTCGTGATTTCTGAAGAGATGGCTTCAATCTATTTTGGCAATGAAGATCCTGTAGGAAAAACGCTCCACCTGGAAGGCCGAATTGCACTTACCGTGACAGGGGTGATGAAAGAGTGGCCGCAGAGATCTCATTTCAAGGCACAGTTCCTGGCATCATTCGAGAGCCTGCGGGGTATCTGGGGAAATTATGATCAGATTGTTACCAGATGGAGATGGAATCCGGTGTGGACCTATCTGCTTGCTGAACCGG
>JBJHCX010000130.1:0-4787 GCA_050486245.1 Rhodohalobacter sp. | reverse complement strand
GAGCTGGCCATCGTGAAGGTCTCTACCGCCAAGGCGGGCAGGCCCGAAATCATGCTCATTGCCCAGGCTTTTAAAGCGAAGGTGATCGACATCACAGACGACAAACTGGCCCTTGAGGTGACCGGCAATACCGATAAGGTGGATGCCATGATCAAGGTCCTGAAACCGTACGGCATCACCGAGATGTCGCGTACCGGAAGCGTGGCGCTGAAACGGGAGTTTCAGGGTGCCGTGAATATTAACTGATCTGAACAACCCTTTTTAATTAGACAACCCAACAACAACTCAACCCAATGAAAGCAAAAACATATTACAACGGAGATGCAAACCCCAGCCTTTTAAAAGGTAAAACGGTAGCCGTTATCGGCTACGGAAGCCAGGGGCACGCACATGCACTGAACCTGAAAGACAGCGGGGTCAGCGTCGTTGTCGGCCTCAGAAAGGAGAGCTCCTCATGGAGCGATGCCGAACAGGAAGGACTCACCGTCATGGAGACCGCCGAAGCAGCGAAAGCGGGCGACATCGTCATGGTCCTGATCCCCGATCAGCATCAGGGCAGTGTCTACAAAGAGAGTATCGAACCCAACCTGGAACCCGGAAATGCACTGATGTTTGCGCACGGATTCAATATCCAGTTCGGACAAATTGTGCCGCCTGAAGGCGTTGACGTCTTTATGGTTGCCCCCAAGGGGCCGGGACACCTGGTCCGCCGCGTCTTTACCGAGGGATCGGGCGTGCCCTGCCTGTTTGCCGTGCACCACGATGCATCGGGATCGGCCAAAGAGACCGCCCTTGCCTATGCAAGCGCCATCGGAGGCACCCGTGCAGGCGTTCTTGAAACCACCTTCAAAGAGGAGACCGAGACCGACCTGTTTGGCGAGCAAGCCGTTCTCTGCGGAGGCGCATCCGAACTGGTCAAGGCCGGATTTGAAGTGCTTGTGGAGGCCGGTTACCAGCCCGAAATAGCCTATTTCGAGTGCCTTCACGAACTGAAGCTGATTGTCGACCTGATGTATGAAGGTGGGATCGAGCGGATGTACTACTCGGTGAGTGATACGGCCGAGTTTGGCGGACTGACCCGCGGAAGCCGTGTGATTGACGCAGACACCAAAAAGCGGATGAAGAATATTCTCGAAGAGGTGCAAAGCGGGGCATTTGCCGATGAGTGGATGGCCGAGAATCACGACGGCCTGCCCAACCTGAACAGGATGCGCGACAATCTTGGCAATCACAAGATCGAGAAGGTTGGAAAAGAGCTCCGCTCGATGATGAACTGGATTCCGGGCAACCAGAATTCCCAGCCCGAACCTGAACCCGCAGAGTGATGAATCAGAGGAGATAGCGCATGAAAGCTCAATCCACTCTCCTCCCGGTGACTCCATAAACCTGACAGCCCCCATTGGGGGGGCGCGTCAAACCCATTTATCAATCACACAACAGCAAACCAACCACATGCCACAAACCATCCAGATATTCGACACCACCCTTCGCGACGGCACCCAGGGGGAGAAAGTATCCTTTTCGGCCGACGACAAGTTTCGGATTGCCAGGCGTCTTGATGAATTTGGGATCCACTACATCGAAGGGGGATGGCCGGGATCGAACCCGAAAGACATGGCTTTTTTCGAAAAGGCAAAAGGGCACCGGTTCAGGCACGCCAAAGTGGTGGCATTCGGCAGCACATGCCGTGCAGGCAACCGGCCTGCCGACGATCCGAACCTGAAGGCGCTGATTGAGGCGGAAACCCCAGCCGTGTCCATTTTTGGCAAAAGCTGGCTGCTCCACGTTGAGGAGGCACTCAACATCTCCCCGGATGCAAACCTGGAGATGATATCCGGTTCCATAGCACACCTGAAGGAGCAGGGCAAGGAGGTGATCTACGATGCTGAACACTTCTTTGACGGGTACAAAAGTGATCCGGAGTATGCGGTAAAGACCCTGCTTGCGGCCGAATCGGCCGGAGCCGACACCCTGGTTCTCTGCGACACCAATGGCGGAACGCTGACTCATGAAATCTCAAGGATTGTGTCGGAAGTGCGGCAACGGGTGGATGCCCCCCTGGGCATTCATACCCACAACGACTGTGAGCTGGCCGTGGCCAACGCACTGGCTGCGGTCGATGCCGGCGCCGTTCATGTCCAGGGAACGGTAAACGGCTATGGCGAGCGGTGCGGCAACGCCAATCTCTGCTCGGTCATCCCAAACCTCCAGCTCAAGATGGGGATGCACTGCGTACCTGCCGAACAGATCGGGCAGATCTCAACCCTGTCCCGGTTTGTCAGCGAACTGGGCAACCTCTCGCCCGAACACCGTCAGCCTTATGTCGGGAAGAGTGCTTTTGCACACAAGGGCGGGGTTCATGTCAGTGCCGTGATGAAGAATGCCGTGACCTACGAGCATATCCGTCCCGAAGAGGTTGGCAACCGCCGCAGGGTGCTGGTCTCCGATCTCTCCGGCAAGAGCAATGTCTCCTACAAATCGGGCGAGCTCGGATTTGAATTTGACAAAACATCCGAGAAGAGCTCTCAGATCGTAAACAGGCTGAAAGAGCTTGAAAATGAAGGATATCAATATGAGGCTGCAGAGGCTTCCTTTGAACTGCTGGTCAACCAGATCAGCGGGCAGGCGCCCCGGTATTTCGACCTGGAAGGGTTTCGCGTCATCATGGAGCGGAATGCACAGGGTGAATCCCGATCTGAAGCCACCATCAAGGTGCGTGTCAACGACCGTGTGGAGCTGAGTGCAGCCGAGGGGAACGGGCCCGTTCACGCCCTCGATGCCGCCCTGCGCCGCGCACTCTGTGAGTTCTATCCCGAAATCTCTGCAATGAAACTGCAGGATTACAAAGTACGGGTGCTCAACGAGCGCAACGGAACGGGAGCCCGGGTCAGGGTGCTGATCGACTCCGCCCATGAAGGAAAGAGCTGGGGCACCGTCGGCGTCTCCGAAAACATCATCGATGCCAGCTGGCAGGCGCTCTCCGAGGGAATCACCTACTTCCTGATGAACCAGAACAGCAAACCGAAGGAGATTAAATCCTTTAACGAAAATGAAATTTTAACAAGCTAAGAATCTCCCCTCCTTGAGAGGGAGCTTAACGCAAACCAAACAATCATAATCCAATGAACAATCACATCACCATCTTCGATACGACTCTCCGGGATGGAGAGCAGAGTCCCGGCTACAGCATGAACCGCAGTGAAAAGCTGCGCCTTGCCCTACAGCTGGAACTATTGGGTGCCGATGTGATTGAGGCCGGGTTTCCGATCGCATCCGAAGGAGATTACCAAACCGTACGCGAAATCGGCAAAACCGTAAAACAGAGCCGTGTTGCAGCGCTCTGCCGGACCCGCAAGGAGGATCTGGAGCGGGCCGTTTCAGCCCTCGAGTTTGCCGCAAAGCCAAGGGTTCACACCTTCATCGCAACCAGCGACATCCACATGAAACACAAACTGCAGATGACACGCGAAGAGGTGCTTGAATCGGCCGTCAAAGCGGTTGAGTATGCGAAGTCGCACTGCGACGATGTGGAGTTCTCTGCCGAAGATGCTTCCAGGAGCGATCCGACATTCCTGACCGACATCTTTACGGCGGTGATCGAGGCCGGAGCCACCACCATCAACGTACCCGATACCGTAGGCTACGCCCTTCCCTGGGAGTACGGCGAACTGATCCGGACCCTCCATGAGAAGATCCCCAATATCGACAAAGCGGTGATCAGCGTACACTGCCACAACGACCTCGGACTTGCCGTTGCCAACTCGCTTATGGCCGTTCGGAACGGAGCCCGGCAGGTTGAGTGCACCATCAACGGCATCGGCGAACGGGCGGGCAACGCATCACTCGAAGAGGTGGTCATGGCGATGAAAACCCGCCAAGGCGATATGAATTTTGACACCTCCGTGAACACCTCGCAGATCTACCCCTCTAGCCGGATGCTGACGGAGATCACTGGAAAAGGAGTGCAGCCCAACAAGGCGATTGTGGGTGAAAATGCATTTGCCCACGAAGCGGGAATCCACCAGCACGGTGTGCTGAAAAACCCGCTCACCTATGAAATTATGACCCCCGAATCGGTCGGATTGAACTGCAACCGGCTTGTGATCGGCAAACACTCCGGCCGCCATGCCCTCTGCAAAAAACTGGAGGAGCTGGGCTACAAACTTAATAAAGAGGACCTGAACCGGGTCTACAGCGAGGTTACCAAACTGGCGGATGAACAGAAAACCATCGAGGAGTTTGACCTGATTTCGATCCTGTCGATGATGATGGATTTTCCAGCACAGGATCACGGGAGGGCGGCATCTTCTGGCTGATTGGGAATAAAATCCCCTCTCGAGAGGGGACAGATCCGTGAGCTTTTAGCGGGCGGATCAGGGGTGTGTTGGGCAGGGTGCAGAGCGCCTAACGGAACACACCCCTGCCTCGCTTGGGTCAAACGGCTTCACCTTTGCCAGTGTGCTTTTATCCGCTCAAGAGCAAATTTTTGATACCAAACATTTTTTAAAATAAAACCTAAAAAACAACACCATAATCATGGGAATGACACTTACCGAAAAAATACTTGCCAATCACAGCGGACGCGACCGGGTAAAACCGGGCGATAACGTGTGGGTCGACGTGGATGTACTGATGACGCACGATGTTTGCGGTCCGCCGGCAATCTCTATCTTTCACCGCGAATTTGGCGATGATGCCAAAGTGTGGGACAAAGATAAACTGGTCATCATCCCCGACCACTACATCTTCACCAAAGATAAATATGCCAACCGTAATGTAGATGTGCT
>JBJHCX010000129.1:0-4821 GCA_050486245.1 Rhodohalobacter sp. | reverse complement strand
ATGTGACAGGCAGAAGTGTAACCTGCCTGATATGTTGGATTGCCGATTATCGAATTGACCGGACTGCCGGGCAGCAAACATCCCCTCTTCAGCTATCCAAAACCTGTACATTTTCCCATTTCATCGCGTCAGAAGGCCTTGTTCTAACATGATCCTGGATGGGATGTAAGAGAAGCCGGACCGGGCAGAGCGCTACGGCTGGTGATGTCAGGGGCTTTCCAGCCCGTCCCACCCGACAGGGCGTTTTTCACCGGCGGTGATAGCCAGATCGAGACGATTTTGCGGGGGCGGCAACTGACAGGTGGTATAGAGATTGTAGGAGCAGGGAGGATTGTAGATTTTATTAAAGTCAATGATGGTGTACTCGCTGCCCTCTTCCGGATAGTCGATATAGATGTACCGCCCTCCCTGGTAGGTTTCCGTCCGATTGGTAAGGTCGCCGATGATCAGAAACATCTGATCGGTGCCTTCCAGGGCGTCAACCCGATAGATCTCACCGTCAACCGAAAACTCAACAGATCCGGGGGTTGGAGTATCCACCAGCTGGCCCAGTACATTTACGATCGGAATGGTTGCGCCCTCGTCTGAAGGGATATACCGGGCTTTCAGGTACCACTCCTGCTTGAGCGGATAGCGGTCAAAACCGGTAAATTCATCTACCTTCGGATTCTCCTTGTTATAGAGCCGAATTCCAATCAGTTCTTCTCGTTCAATAATGAGCCACTCGAGTGATCCATACTCCATAGCCGGGGCATCCTCACCATCATAGACGAGTGCTGACGGGCCCGGCTGGCCGTCAACTGTGATTTCCACGCCTTCAGCAGACTCCAGTGTAACTCCGCTGTCATCCAGAATGAGTTTTCCGGCATATGGGGGGAGGGTATTTGCCGGGAATTGGATATCGACGGTATCGGAAGTGCCAAACGTGTTCGTCCCCTCTTCGAGCCAGTACATTCCGGCAAGCCGCATCCAGCCTGTAGGGTTTGTCAGGCTTTGCATTCTGCGTTCCTGCCAATCTTCAAAGATTGCATCATAGTTGTCGGGAAGAGGCGCCTGTCCGAGGTCATCTCTTCCGCAAGCCGATAATAGGATACATAGTAAAACCAGAAGGGAAGTACGGTGTGCCATTGAGATTGGGTCTGTTATAAGAGAGTCTGGTCTGAAAAGATACTATTTTGGAAGACGAACATAAAATGTGGTTCCGCGTCCCTCCGTACTCTTTACGGAGATCTTGCCTTTGTGAAGGCCGATAATCTGTTTGGTAATTGACATGCCAAGGCCCGTCGACTCTTCACCGCGAAGTCCCATCCTTTTGGCGTGGGTAAACTTGTCAAAAAGATTCTTGATGTACTCTTTTGGAATTCCGATACCCGTATCTGAGATCGCTATCTGTATGTACGCCGGTTCATTTGTAACCGAAATACGAACCGTACCGCCCTTATCGGTAAACTTGAGCGAATTTGAAATGAGATTGTTCAATGCCCGGCGCAATTTTTCAAAATTGAACGAGATTTTTGGGAGGTTTTTTTCGATTTCTATCCAGAGCAGTATACCCAGCTCCTGTGCCTTGGGCTGGAATGACGATTCTATCTCTTTAAATAGCTTGCGGAGATTGTCAGAGTCGCGATTGATCTTGTAGTACTTGCTCTCCATGGATGAAAGGTCCAGCAATTCGCTGGCCAGGTGAAGGGCGAACTCCAATTTGCGGTTTGCGGCCTCAACAAGCTCAATGTGCTCCTCATTATCGAGCTCCTCGAGCAGGATACTATGGAGGGAGACACTGGCCGATATAGGATTGCGAATATCGTGCACAATGGTTGAAACCAGCCTCTGTTTCTCATCAATGGCGCCCCGAAGTCTCTCTTCATCTCTTTTTCTGGCTGTAATATCACGGCAAACGGCGTAGGTTTTCAGCAGTGTGCCCTGTTCGTCAAACTCATAGTCTACCAGGTCTTCACGCCAGATATAATTTCCCTTGCCTGTTTTTGCCCGAAACTGGTACGTAGCTGAGGGTACCTGCTTCTTCAGGTTTTTATAGTACTTCTTTTTGATCCGCGGGATATCATCGGGATGGATGACCGGCCTGAGTTTACCCCGTGTAGATTGAAGGTATTCATCAAAACTGTCGTAGCACATCATGCGAAGAAAACCGGGAGAGGCAAAGATGGTCCGGTCCCGTTCAATGATAATGATCCCGTCAGAGGTTTTTTCGGTAATGACTTTATACCGGCGTTCATTTTCGGCCAGCTTATGCTCGGTTTCAATGTGCTCGGTAATATCCTGAACCGTTCCAAAAAGCGTCACATCATCCCTTGCATCGGTGTCGGGCTGACCAATACACCGGATCCATTTAAACTCTTCGGTATCCGGACACTGAATCTGAAAGATTCCTTCGCTCTGCCCCGATTTTTGATACACCTCTTCGATAAATGAATGAAACCGGCATTGGTCCTCTTCGGATGCAAAGCGTTCTTTCAGCTCTGAATAGTGAACCTGCAGCTGGCCGGGAGGGTAGCAAAACACTTTACCTGCGTTATCGCTCAGATCTACAGCTCCATGCTCTTTGCTGAGTGTCCAAAACCCGATTTTTGCCGTGCTAAGCGCTCTTTCGAGCAAGCTGTTCAATTTGGTCATGACTGGCATGTTGGCAGTAAAGTGTCATTCTTTTGGGATGGCATATGATCTGTTAATGTGACAAATTACAAAATTTAACGTCAACACTTTACATATTTATAATCCAATGCAGAACAAATGTTTCGAGAGGGAACAGGTTGTTATTTTATGCTTTAGGCGCCTTTCAGTACCCTCTTTCCCGGTTTACTTCATGCAGCAGCGGCAATCCTGAGAGCATGCGTTTGTAGTTGTCAATGATGAACGGGGCCACTTCTATGGGGTCGGTAACCGAAGCGATATGTGGGGTAAGGGTCAGTTTTTCCCGTCCCCAGAATGGGTGAGACTCCGGCAGGGGCTCTTCGGTAAACACATCCAATACAGCATGCTGGATGATATCGGTATCCAGGGCATAGATCAGGTCTTCTTCAACGAGATGGCTGCCGCGGGCAGCATTGATCAAAAATGCCGGTTTCCGCAGGCTTTTGAACAGCTCGAGGTTTAAAATCCCTTCGGTTTCAGGAGTGAGTGGCAGCAGATTGACCACAATGTTGGACTTTGAGAGAAACAGGCCGAAGTCATCGCGGCCGTAACACTTTACAGAGTCCAGATTTTTTTTGGATCTGGACCAGCCATTGACAGCGAATCCGTTTTGAATCAGCCTGAGAGCCGACGCGCGGCCCAGTTCGCCCAGCCCCATAACCCCCACTGTAAGCTCCTTTTTGTCGTATGCCGGATGCGTTTTCCAAATACCTCGTCTTTGCTGCCGGTAGTAGAGATCGGTTTTCCGGACCAGGTTGAGCAGTGCCGTGAGGACATAGTCTGCCATCTGTGATGAGAGTGAGGGAGCTACGATCCGGGTCAGCCGAACAGACTGCGGGATAGTCGAATCGCCCAACAGATGATCAGCCCCCGCACCGAGTGACGAGATGACCTTCAGGTTCGGGAAGCGGTCAAAGGCGTTTTTTGGCTGATTCCAGGCTACGGCAAACTGTACCCGGTCGGCGTGCTGAACAGCAGGCCAGACATCGACATCCAGGTTGGGATCCTCCCTGAGCAGAGCCTTGCGCAGCGGATTCATGTCTCGTGTTTTTGATATCAGCAGGAGTGACATAGCCGGTTGAGTTCAATGTTTTTCATTCAACGCAAAGATACCGGATTTCATGAGAATATGAACCCGAAAGATGAATCGCCTGTGCTGTATTAATCAGCAATCCTGCTGCTCTCTGGGCAGCGTTACGTAGAATGTGCTGCCGCTGCCGGGTGTGCTTTCAGCCCAGATTTTACCGTTGTGAGATTCCACAAAGTCAATGCAGAGGTCGAGGCCGAGTCCCGATCCCTTCTCTCCATTTGTGCCGGAGGTGGTGTGGTTGATCGATTTATCGAAGATCTTCCGGATGGTCTCCTGAGTCATGCCGATTCCACTGTCTGATATCGAAAGGGTGATCTCTTCATCGCTCTTGGTTCCCGACACCTGCACCTTCTGGCCATGTTCAGAGAATTTAATCGCATTATTGATGAGGTTGCGAACAATGGTTTTAACCATCTCCCTGTCGCCTGTGAATAAGCACGAACCGGCAATCTGATTTTGAATCTCTATACCCTTTTCATCTGCAAGAGGCTGGATGTTTTCAACAACCTCATCGATCAGGCCGGGCAGTTCTACCGATGTGAAGTTTGTCTCAACATCCTTGAACTTGTTCTTTGACCACGCCAGAAGATCGAGAAGAAGCTCCAGGGCATTTTTGGTGTTTCGGTTCAATATGGTCAGGTATTCATGAATTTGTTCTTTGCTGAGTTCATCATATTCTTCAAGAATGAGATCGTACAGGCCGGAGGGGCCGGCAAGTGCGTTTTTCAGGTCGTGGCTGATCACAGAGAAGAGCTTGTCTCTCTGGCTGATCAGTTCAAGCAGTTTTTCGTTGGATTCCTGAAGTTTGTTTTCCGCTTTTTTCCTGCTTGTAATATTTCTGAGAGCTCCCTCTATTTTTAACTCTCCATCTGAACCTTTCGTAAGATGTGCATTGATGGAGACATACAGCTGCCCCTTGCTCCTGGTTCGGAAGCGAACTTCATGGTCGTATATTCGGCCTCTTTTCTCTATTTCGAATATCAGTTTCTTCCGGTCTTCCGGCTCTTCATAAAAGTCGGTGACATTTTTGCCGATCATTTCACTGCGACTGTACCCAGTGTAATACTCAACAGAAGGTG
>JBJHCX010000128.1:0-4830 GCA_050486245.1 Rhodohalobacter sp. | reverse complement strand
CGGCCACGGCGTTGTGGGACCGATTGAGCTCCTGCGTGCGGGCCATATTCAGTTGGCGTTTCCGAGCCAATAAGTCTTTGATATAACGGACTTTCTTGCTGCAAATCGGCTTGACGTCCGGCTGTAGTTTGACGCCAAATTCCGCAATCAAGCGCGCATCGATTTTGTCTGTTTTGGCCAGAATGCCTTGAGACTTGGCAAACTGACGGATGTACATGGGTTGCACGACGATAACCGGAAGCTCGGCCTCAACACAGGCTTCCACGAAGGCACGTTCATAGCCACCGGTCGCCTCCACGAGGACGCGGGTCAGCTTGTAGCGCTTTAAACGATTGATAAGTCGACGAATGCCCTCGGCGCTGTTGGGCTCCTGGAGGTAAAGATCGACTTCATAGATGGCAACATCGAGCATGGCTTTACCCACATCAATGCCGACGTGCCGTTCGGTGTTTCTGGCTTTAGCATTAGTAGTTGTATTCATGACTCACCCTTGCTAAATTCGGGCTCGAGGCCCCTTCGACTGTTCGAGTTAAAATTGGAGTCAGCATGGCGCCCACGCTTGTTAACGGGCTAGACATAGCTGCGCCCAGGCTGTTCCGGGCTGCCATGCTGAAAACCTGTTGCTGCAGGTTTGGGTCTCACTATATCGCTTGGGGCCGGTAGTGAAAACTATGGAAATTCCATCATACAAGCCGCTGAATGGTGACGCCGCAGGCGGCGCACATTAGCGGAGCGTATGAACTATGAATAAAATTCAAGAGATTAAGTTCTACTTTGCCGGCTGGAACTTTCACGTCTTAGTACTTCTAGTTCTGTCGATCTTACTGTTTGTGACGTGCACATTCAATGTGCCTTCGGGCGAAGAGGAGCGTCTGCAAGCCACCGTAGTTAGCTTAGGAATCACCAATAGCTCAAACTATAGCCTCTCGTATTCAAGTGCGAGGGTGAGACTTGCTGAAGGAAAGCTCTTAGATATTACTCTTCCTAGAGGGGTTGTCCTAAAAGAAGGAGATGAAATTATAGTGAAAAGGAAAACTCTACTTTTGAGTGGTTCAACTTATAAGTTTTACAGTGCATCAACAAGTCCATAACAATTCGCAGCACTACGCCGCCGCAAGGGGCGGCGGGACGCTCGTAAACTCGCGCCCGTGTGCACGGCGTTAGGGCTAGCTGAAGGAACACAGATGTTTGACGAGGATATTTCATTCAAAAGTGCTAGAGAGCTAATTGATTGTTTTCTCGATGAAAACATTCTGGCTCCCAAAAGCCTTTTTGATGTCAGTGAGCGACTCACAAGTGGATATCTATTTCGTGGGCAGGCGCGAAAGGAATGGTCTCTTATACCATCAGCGCATCGCACACCTGATGTGCTCAAGAATTTCACGCCTCAACCACCTGGCCAGAAGATTCCGGAGGAAAGTGAGCGAAGGGGGTATTTGGCACTACATATTCATGCGGAACTAAGAGCTGTTCAACTCTTCTTAGAGTCAGCTGATAAGGTTGGGATCAATACCCCGCTTGACTACAACTCTTTGGCGCTACACCAGAAAATTTTTGAAGATTTGAATTCAGACCAAGAAATTGAATTGAATTCAGAGTTTCCAGCCCCGCAGTTTCTGACAAGTATGGCAATGGCACAGCATTACGGTGTTCCAACCAGACTTTTGGACTGGACTGAATCGCCCCTAATAGCAGCTTATTTCGCTGCCGAGCAGGCATCAGCACTAGCCGGTTCTGATCGAGTGCAATCAGAGTTCTCAATTATTTGTCTCGGCACACAGCTTCTTCGCAAAGTGAGCAGCCTGAAATATGTCTCCGCTCCAAGAGCAGGCAATCACTTTCTAAGGGCTCAGCGTGGTGCCTTCACGCTAATCAAAAATGCCAATCAGTATTTCCTTGAAAATGGCAAGTGGCCTAGCATCGAGGATGCCGTAGCTAATGAGCGGGATCCGGGAACACTATACACACGTTCTCCCTTGATTCGTTTTTCATTGCCAGCGGATGAAGCAGATAACCTTCTGCGTTTGCTTTATAGGCTTGATGTCTCAAAGCTCACTGTCATGCCGTCATTTGAAAATGCAGCAGAGCATCTCGCTTACAAACGAACTTTGTGGCCAAAGGGGTGAAAGGAATGCAAGGTAGTTCACAGAGGCCGAGCCCTAACAAGCGACTGTGATCCCAAGTCAACCCCTGCAGGCTAAGAATTTACGTTTCTTGCCATAGGCGATCATCGCGAACCATGGCGTTGAGAATCGTCACCATCTTGCGCATGCAAGCGGTCAGCGCGACCTTCTTGTGCTTGCCGGCGTTGACCAACGAATGATAGAACCGCTTCATCACCGGGTTGTGCTGAATAGCTGACATCATCGCCATATAGAGCACGGTCCTGATCGGAGCGCGGCCGCCTCGAATGCGCCGCTTGCCACGCATGGCTCCGCTGTCGCGGTTGAACGGTGCCAGGCCACACAGAGCAGCCACCTGGCGATTCGAGAGTGACCCGAGCTCTGGCAGCTCTCCCATCGGGGTGTAGGCCACCCCGTCGCCAACACCAGGGACAGAACTGAGGATTTCATAGAGTCTTTGCCACTCGGTGATCTCCGCGACAGCTTTGGCCAGCTTGGTGTTGACCCACTCGATTTCTCTATCGAGTACCTTAATCAGACGGTTGTGTGTTGCCTTCATGGCGGCCACGGCGTTGTGGGACCGATTGAGCTCCTGCGTGCGGGCCATATTCAGTTGGCGTTTCCGAGCCAATAAGTCTTTGATATAACGGACTTTCTTGCTGCAAATCGGCTTGACGTCCGGCTGTAGCTTGACGCCAAATTCCGCAATCAAGCGCGCATCGATTTTGTCTGTTTTGGCCAGAATGCCTTGGGACTTAGCGAACTGACGGATGTACAGGGGTTGCACGACGATAACCGGAAGCTCGGCCTCAACACAAGCTTCCACGAAGGCACGTTCATAGCCACCGGTCGCCTCCACGAGGACGCGGGTCAGCTTGTAGCGCTTTAAACGGTTGATAAGTCGACGAATGCCCTCGGAGCTGTTGGGCTCCTGGAGGTAAAGATCGACTTCATAGATGGCAACATCGAGCATGGCTTTACCCACATCAATGCCGACGTGCCGTTCGGTGTTTCTGGCTTTAGCATTAGTAGTTGTATTCATGGCTCACCCTTGCTAAATTCGGGCTCGAGGCCCCTTCGACTGTTCGAGTTAAAATTGGAGTCAGCATGGCGCCCACGCTGGTTAACGGGCTAGACATAGCTGCGCCCAGGCTGTTCCGGGCTGCCATGCTGAAAACCTGTTGCTGCAGGTTTGGGTCTCACTATATCGCTTGGGGCCGGTAGTGAAAACTATGGAAATTCCATCATACAATCGGCTGTTGTCGCCCCTTCGGGGCTGGGACGGCCTTTCCGCCGCTACGCGGCTCCAAGTCCGCCCCAAAGCCGGGCGTTAACAGGTGCCCATGAAGAGCAAAGGTATTCCGCATCAATATGCATGCTTTCATTGCCGAAAGAGCTTCAAGCGACCTCAGTTTCCGGGAGCATTTAATCGGTTTATGACTTCGGAGCAGCGAAAAGGTCAGGCTGAGGCAGCGGAGCATTTTGAGAGCCACCGTGAATACAAATGCCCAGATTGTGGGGGCCAGGCATTCTTCATGGGGGTAGACTTCAAGGCTCCAAAAAGAGCGGACGTAAAGGCTTGGCAAGAGGCTCAAGCCTTTATTGAGTCAGGTAAAGTTTACTATCGAGGTGTGCAGTGAGCGGAGTGTCTGTTAACAAGGCCAGGCACAGCGACGGCTTTTTCGTTGCGGCTGCGCCTTCACTACAAAGCCGCGCGTGCTGGCGGCGTTATGTGCCCGCAGCACGAAGAGTAATCTGAAGGACCATATGATTCCGAAATCAGCAAAATTACGAGTAGCGAGACCTACCGACAATCTGGCAGCGGTCTCCAAAATGTACGTAGACGGGCTCGGGTTTGAGCTACTGGGTACATTTGAAGGGCATAATGGCTTTGATGGGGCAATTATTGGCCACGCGCAGCACAGCTACCATTTGGAGTTCACCCACCACAAGGGTACAACCGTAGGTAAAGCGCCCACCAAAGACAATTTACTAGTTTTCTACTTTTCTGATCCGTCAGTTTGGGAGGCTTGCTGCAAACAAATGGTGAGTGCCGGTTTTGTGCAGGTGGAGGCTTACAACAATTACTGGGACGTGGTGGGTAAAACCTTCGAGGATATTGATGGTTATCGGGTGGTCCTGCAGAATCGTGACTGGACAGTGTGACTCACATAACCAGTCGCAGCACTACGCCACCGCAAGCGGCGGCGGGACGCTCGCAAGCTCGCGCCCGTGTGCTTGGCGTTATGAGCCAAATCGAGATTGAAGCATGGACGGAAAACTAAAGTGCCATCATTGCGAAAGTGAGTTTAAGGCCGAGCAAATATTAGCTGGCTGCCATTACTCTTATCCGCAAATGGAAGCGCTTGGTTTTATTTGTCCAGCTTGCAATAAAGCAAGTCAAATTCGTATAAGGGGTGGCACCTTTCAATCAATCGAAGTAATTTCGGCTCCTGGCCCAGAGTGGGTAATACACGATTCCTTGAGGCCAAATGACTTCGAATATCGCATTGACCCAGAGCGGGTTCATTGCTGGTTAGGTGGCAAGCATTATGAATTCAAGTCAAAGTAATAGTCAGCTCATAACGAATAAGGATATGTTGCGCTAGCCGCAACATATCTCATTGTTGAACAAGCCCGGAGGTTGTCGTTCTCTCTATAGGTAATTAAATAGTATTCAGGCTGGCAGTTTTTGGCCGCCCTTGGC
>JBJHCX010000127.1:0-4857 GCA_050486245.1 Rhodohalobacter sp. | reverse complement strand
GTCGAGTTCACCCCGGGTAACCAGTGACACCAGGTTCGCGGCGACCACCTTTGCCTGTTTTCGAACGGCGGCACCCGTTTTGGCATTCGGGGTGCTGCCGGCATCGCCCAGGCTGAAAATATTCGGGAATTTGACATGCTGCAGGGTGTGCTTGTCAACGTCTACCCACCCCTCGGCATTTGCGAGCGGACTGCCCTTAATAAAATCAGGGGCACTCATTGGGGGAGTCACATGAATCATGTCAAACGTAAATTCCTTCTCACCTACCACTTTGCCATCTTCATATATGTCGTATACGGCAACCTTCTCATCCGCTTTAATCTCTTTGAGGCTGTGCAGAAAATGGGTCTGCACAGAGTATCTCTCCAGTGGTTTTTTCAACTCTTCTGCCACTTCAGGTACCCCAAAGATGACAGATCCCCCGCTTGTAAAATGGATATCAATATCTTTCAGGTAACCGGCTCGTTTCCAGGTATCTCCCGACATATACATAATTTTCTGTGGAGCTCCGCCGCATTTAAACGGACCCATCGGTTGTGTAAACAGTGCAATTCCCTTTTTCAGACTCTTTACACACTCATATACATAATCGACATACCGGTAGGAGTAGATACTGCAGATTCCATTGCTGCCCAGTCCTTCAGCAAGGCCGGGCACCGCATCCCAGTCAATCTGTATACCCGGAGCAACCACCAGATAATCGTATGAGTGCTGATCGCCGCTCTTAGTGATTACAAGATTGTTGTCGGGATCAAACTCTGAGGCCGCATCCCTGATCCAGACAACCCCTTTCGGGATCACTTCCGCCATTGGCTTGTGAGTCTTTTCCTTATCGACAACACCTACGCCCGATAGCGTCCATAGCGGCTGATAATAGTGGTCGGATGACGGCTCGATAATAGCCACCTCACTCTTCTTCAACCTCCTTTTCAGCAGTGCGGCAACGGATATTCCGGCCGTTCCGCCCCCGATTACAACTATTTGATGGTGTGCTGTATATGGCCTTGTTTCGGCCGACCTGACATGCTTCCCCGTAACGCTTTTATAATCTTTCATTGTCTTATTGGTTATTGAGGGTTTTCTGATCATAAACAGTTTATAAAAGAATACATGTAAATACAAGTATTGATATTATCTGTAATTTCTTCTATTTTGAGGTAAAAATAAATACAGTGACCCATGATTCTTAAGAAAGGAATTCCCCGACATACCCAAATTACACAGTGGCTGATCGAACAGATTGAACAGGGAGAGTTCAACCCGGATGAAAAATTGCCGTCTGAAAATGAACTAGCTAAAAAGTTTGATGTCAGTCGTGTCACGATCCGGCGCGCCCTGCAGTCGCTCGAAAATGAACAGATGATCTACCGCTGTCAGGGCCTTGGCTCATTCGTCAGTGATAACCGGAAAAAGCACAATCTGGTCAGGCTGACCGATTTTGATGAAGATATGGCTCAGGCAGGCATTGAAGCATCCTCCAAAGTGATTACATTCGAGGCCATTCCCGCCCCTGAATGGGTGGCCGGAAGGCTGGGGGTTGAAACAGGCCAAAAAGTATTGCAGATAGACCGCCTGCGCCTCGGGAATCAAGAACCGATAGCTTATGACACCACCTGGCTGCCCATGGTCTACGGACAGCTTCTGGATCAAAAGGATCTCACGGACAAAACCATCTATTCCGTTCTGGAAGATGAATATGACATCCCGGTACAAAAAGGGTGCTATCGGCTCTCTGCCACTGCGGCGACCGATGAACTGGCCCTTCATCTTAACGTTGACCCGAATACACCGCTGTTTCTGATTGAGCGGATCACCTATACCATCGGTGAAAAACCGATCTACTATCAAAAGCGATACTACCGCAACGATCAGGTGACCTATGAAATGACTCTTGAACGCAGCAAAAATGAGCACGTCAAATCGGATCATATGCCCCTCAAGGAGTTCATTCCGGTTTTTAAATCTCAGCAGGGCTGATATTCGAGTCGTGTAAAAGTTATGAATTCAGGAAAACCGCGTTATTACTTCAATTGCCCTCCCTTCGGAAAAAGTGTATCTTGTTAAGCTGAACATATAAACTTTTAGCTAAACAGATATGACATTACTTCAAGCTTTTTTCATGATGGGATCGCCCGAAGGCGGTGACGGTGCAATGATTAACCTGATCTTCCTCGGCGCCCTCTTTTTCGTCTTCTACTTTTTTATTATTCGTCCACAGAGCAAACGCCAGAAGGAGATTCAGCAAAAAGTCAGCGAAATGAAAAAGGGCGACAAGGTTGTCACCTCCGGCGGCATGTTCGGTATTGTCAACTCCATTGAAGAGGACACCGTACTGCTGGAAATTGACAGCGGCGTGAAAGCCCGGTTCCAAAAAGGATCCATCACGGATGTAAATCCAAATAAGAAGTAATTTATCCCCAGACTGCCCGAACCAGCATCCGGGCAGTTATTTACTATGCAGTCTGCCATGTCAAACACTCCTTTCCATACCATTGAAGAGGCCATTGAGGATATTCGCGCCGGTAAAATGATCATCGTCGTGGATGATGAAGACCGTGAAAATGAAGGCGATTTCCTGATGGCGGCCGACAAGGTCACCCCTGAAGCGATCAACATTATGGTAAAACATGGCCGGGGACTGGTCTGTGTGCCCATCACGCGCCACCGTGCCAAAGAGCTTCAGCTCGAGTATATGGTTACGGAGGGAGCTGACCCCGATGAAGCCGCTTTCACCATCTCCGTTGACCACAAAGAACTGACAACCACCGGAATTTCTGCCCCTGACCGGGCGAATACGATTCGCGAGATGATCAACCCCAAGGCGAGGCCATCGCACTTCAGGCGTCCCGGACACGTTTTTCCGCTGATTGGAGTCGAAGGCGGTGTTCTGCGCCGCGCCGGACACACCGAAGCCGCCATTGATCTTGCGCGCCTGGCCGACGCTGCTCCGGCCGGCATTATCTGTGAGATCATGCATGATGACGGGGAGATGGCCCGGCTGCCGGATCTCATCAAGCTGTCTGAAAAGTTTGACATGAAGCTGATCACGATTAAAGACCTGATCGCTTACCGCATGAAGCATGAGTCACTCATCAAAAACGTAATTTCGGTCGACATGCCTACAATCTACGGCGATTTTGACCTGCATGTCTTTGAAGAGAAGCTGACCGGTGAGCAGCACCTGGCCTTTACCAAAGGATCATGG
Source organism: Rhodohalobacter sp. (assembly GCA_050486245.1). Classification (GTDB taxonomy): domain Bacteria; phylum Bacteroidota; class Rhodothermia; order Balneolales; family Balneolaceae; genus Rhodohalobacter. The sequence goes on along the minus strand of JBJHCX010000127.1, from coordinate 1,652 downwards.
GGGCCAAACGACCCCGTCCTGGTTCGGGTTCACGCTTCCAATCCGCTGGCCGATATCTTTGGCAGCAAGCGCAGCGACAAAACCGGAATTTTGCAGCAGTGCATGAAGATGGTTGCCAACTCAGATCATGGCGTGATACTCTACATGGACCAGTCTAGTCACGGACTGAGCGCCGTTGATCAGATCACCGCCATCAAGCTCCAGGATGACGGAATGAACAAAGAGCAGATCCGCACCAAACTGGGCTCCAAAATGGATTCCCGTGATTATGGAATCGGGGCGCAGATCCTGCACATGCTGGGCATTCGCAAGCTGCGCCTGCTCACCAACAACCCGGTGAAACGAATCGGACTCAAGAGCTTCGGGCTTGAAATGACCGAAGAGGTAGCCATTCCGCTGGACCATATCGATACCGATCACCCCCAGGAAAAGCTCGACAGGCATGAAACGAAAGAGGGCTTCCTGAAGAAGCTGATGCTGGAGTGATGAAGTGAAGAAGTAGAGAAGTAGAGAAGTGGAGAAGTGGAGAAGTGGAGAAGTACATCTCACGACTCAAGACTCAAGACTTCTATCTACATGCCCTCTACCCTGCTTCAGGGTTTGGCTTACTCTCGCTTGCCGGCGTCTCCTCTACCGGCATAATTTTTTTATGAAAAACCAGCAGCACCATGATAGAGGTGGTGATAGCAATATCCGCAACGTTAAAGATGTAGGGAAATACGGGGGTTTCACCGATGGTAAGCGTGAAGTGAATAAAATCGACAACATGCCCGTCAAGCACCCCTCCATATCCGCCGGCCAGTCCCATAAAGATCCGGTCATAGATATTTCCGAGAGCTCCGCCGATGATCAATCCCATACAGATCAGGTAACCGAAATTCGATTTATTGAGCGTGCAGACGATATAGATAACAATTCCGATCGTTGCGGTGATCGCAATCACGCTGATGGCGGGAGTAGACAGCCAGTCCATTCCCATAGCCATTCCCGGGTTTTTGGTGAAGTTGAATGCAAGCCAGCCCTCAATCAGTTCGACTCGATGCAGGTCGGGTGTTGTACGGATAATGTGCTTGGTGATCTGATCCAAGACAAGCACAATCAGGGCCGGTACTGAAAATACCAGCAGCTTTTTCGTTTTTTCAGACAAATCGGAACGTTCTGTTATCTGCGTTTCAGTTTTGCTTCGATGCTAAGCTGCGTATGGGGAACGGCTTCCAGCCTTCCTTTGGCAATCTTTTTGCCGGTTACTTTACAGACACCGTATGTTTTATTGTCGATACGTGTCAGGGCGTCGTCCAGGTAACGGATAAACTTTTTGGTGCGGTTGAACAGCATATACGTTTTTTCACGCTCCTGTGCATCCGTACCGGCATCCGCCATATGGAAAGAGTATGCCGATTCATCAGATGAATTCTCCATATTTTCACGGAGAGTTCTCTGCAGGGCATTCAGCTCCTGCTCTGACTCTTCACGCTTCTTCAGGATGATTTGTCTGAAATATTCCAGCTCCTCGTCATTGTAAGGACTGATTCGATCTGTTGTCTTGGAATCTTTTGAAGATGCCATAATGATGATGATTAATTGTTAGTAATTCGCCGTATCGTAATTTCGCACTCCGTTCCTTCGATATCCCACAACTTCACGAAATCGGT
>JBJHCX010000126.1:0-4907 GCA_050486245.1 Rhodohalobacter sp. | reverse complement strand
TTAAAATATCATTGCATAACATGAAAGGGATACAACCGAAAGACGTCCGCTCAACGCTTCAAAAACATATACTTGCCGATGGCTATGAGATGGTTCTCGACCTTAAAAAAAGTAAAGGTGCCTACCTCCACGATTCTGCATCGGGCAGAGACTACCTGGACTTTTTTACCTTTTTTGCATCCAACCCGCTCGGAATGAATCACGATAAACTGGCCGGAGACGCCGATTTTGTCTCCAAACTGGGCCAGGTAGCGATCAACAAGCCCTCCAACTCTGATGTCTACACGGAAGAGATGGCCCACTTTATTGAAACCTTTTCGCGAGTGGGTATTCCCGACTACATGCCCTATGCATTCTTCGTTTCCGGCGGTGCCCTGGCAGTTGAAAATGCACTGAAAGTGGCTTTTGACTGGAAGGTGCAGAAGAACTTTAAAAAAGGGTATCGTACAGAAAAGGGCCACAAAGCCCTCCACCTCGACAGGGCCTTTCACGGCCGAAGCGGCTACACCCTGTCTCTGACCAACACCGACCCCAACAAGGTGAAGTATTTCCCTAAATTTGACTGGCCCCGAATTCATACGCCGGCCGCCAAATTTCCGCTGACCGGCGACAATGAAAAGCAGGTAATCAAGGAAGAGGAGCAGGCCCTGGCTCAGGCCCGTCAATATTTTGAAACCTACAAGGATGACATCGCCTGTATTCTGCTCGAACCGATCCAGGGTGAAGGCGGCGACAACCACTTCCGCGTCGAATTTCACCAGGCGCTGCGTGACCTTTGTGATGAATTTGACGCACTGCTCATCTATGATGAAGTACAGACCGGCGTCGGACTCACCGGGAAATTCTGGGCCCATGAATACTATGTGAAGCCTGATATCCTGGCATTCGGTAAAAAAGCCCAGGTCTGCGGTATTCTGGCCAGCAAACGGGTCGATGATATCGAAACCAACTGCTTCCACGTCTCCTCACGGATCAACTCAACCTGGGGCGGCAACCTCGTTGACATGGTGCGATTTGACCGTATCCTGCAAGTAATTGAAGAGGATAAACTGGTAGAAAATGCAGCCTCTGTCGGTAAGCATCTGCAAAAACAGATCAGCGGATTGACCGATGAGTTTGAGCATATCTCAAACCCGCGCGGCAAAGGCCTCTTCTGCGCAATGGACCTGCCCAACTCTCACGCCCGTGACGAAGTGGTGAAAGAGTGTATGAATAACAATCTGATGATTTTGGGTTGCGGTACAAAAACGATCCGGTTCCGTCCGCCGCTCACAGTAAACAATGATCAAATTAACGAAGGGATTGAGATCATCCGAAAAAGTTATAAAACAGCCATCGCCAAATGTCCGGTGACTGAAGAGTAACCGCTCATCTCCCTCAATACAAATTCTAAAGGCGAATCAGCAATCCTGTTGATTCGCCTTTTTTTATCCCCCCTCATTTCTGAACTACGAACTTCTGCTGATATAAAAATGCGTATTAACTGGTATTGAATGGGTTTGATTCTTTCTCTACCGTCATTCATTGACTAATAAAAATTATGACAGAGGGTGACTGATGAAAATCATTAAATGGGTTCTGCATTGCTTATATCCGGTCACTCGAACCGGTCGACAATGAAATGCCCGAGTTCAGAATCAATCTTCCGTTCAGGGTCATGTATTTTTTTGACCGTGACATCCACCTGTTTCCCGCCCGGATCATAGATCATACCCGCCCGGTTCCCGAACCTGTCGTGAACCGAACGCCGATCCAGCTTGGCAAATATGTGGGAGCCACCTGCACGGGGTGTCACGGAGCCGGTTTTTCTGGCGGACGCATCCCCGGCTCACCTCCTGACTGGCAGATTGGGATGAAGTTGAGTTTATCACGACCATGAGAACCGGGATTACCCCTGACGGCCGGGAGCTCCCTAATCAGTACATGCCCTGGAGGGTATTCGGACAGATGACCGATGAAGAGTTGCAAGGGCTTTTTGTCTATCTGCAGTCACTGCCGGCTACCGAGACCGGTAACCGATAGCATAGTATTTCCAGCTATGCTATGACCGTTTCCCTGCCTGTCATGCAGTAAATCTACAGGTTCTACAGCCAGTTACTGCTCCATCGCTTTTGGAATGACCGACTCATACACGTCGGCAAGCTTCTGAACCGGCAGGTTGACAATGTTGTCAATGGCCAGTGAATCACCATTGACAACTCCCAGTGAATAGTACGGGATGCCTGCGTTTTCGGCATCCGATTCAAATTGAGCAACCGCCGCTTCCGGCACGGTGACCACAACACCAGACTGTGCTTCACTGTAGAGAATCTCTGTTGTGTTGCTGCCAAGCGATGCCAATGAAACCCTGGCTCCCAGGCCGGAGTGTATCGCCATTTCAGAAAGGGCTGCAGCGAGTCCGCCATCCGACAGATCATGCACTGCGTTTACCCGGTGCGACTTAATCATCTGAAGTATCGTTTTTTGCAGTTTTACTTCAAAATCGAGATCCAGTTCGGGAGCGTCGCCGGTTGTCAGGCCGTGTACGGCTTTGACATACTCAGATCCGCCAAGTCCCTTGCGGTCAGCACCGACGTAATAGATGACATCGCCCTGGTTTTTAAATTCGGGTGTCATCACATCGTTCTCAACATCGTCAACAATGCCCAGCATGCCGATTACAGGGGTCGGGAAGATTGCACCTTTCGGGTTTTCATTGTAAAAACTGACATTCCCGCCGGTAACCGGGGTGTTCAGCGCCCGGCAGGCATCGCCCATTCCGGCAAGCGACTGCTGGAACGTCCAATAGACCTCAGGCTTGTATGGATTTCCAAAGTTCAGGCAGTTGGTCACGGCAACCGGCCGGGCACCGCTGCAAACCACGTTTCGGGCTGACTCGGCAACGGCAATTTGGCCGCCTCTGCGCGGATTGAGGTAGACATAGCGTCCGTTGCAGTCTGTCTTGACGGCAAGGCCTTTTTGGGTTCCCTTGATCCGGATCACGCCTGAATCGGATGCCCCGGGAGCGTTGACCGTATTGGTTCGAACCGTGGTATCGTACTGCTCATGCACCCACCGCTTGGATGCCACATTCGGAGAACCCAGTACACGAAGCAGTGTTTCGTTTTGGTCTTCCGGATGCTTCAGGGTTGAAAAGTCGAAGTTTTGAACCTCGTCGATATAGTCCGGTTTTTTAACTTCCCGTTTATACTGCGGTGCCCCGCCGCCCAGCACGAGGGAGTCGGCCGGAATTTCAGCCTTCACCTCACCATCCTTCAGGTAGGTCAGCTTGTCGCCTTCAACGATTTCACCGATGACCACTGCGTTGAGGTCCCATTTTTCAAATACATCGATAATTTCCTGTTCACGGCCTTTTTCTGCCACGACCAGCATTCGCTCCTGACTCTCACTCAACAGCAGTTCATAAGCGGTCATACCCTCCTCACGCATTGGCACCTTATCGAGGTCAAGCCTCATACCCTGTCCGCCCCGTGCAGTCATCTCGGATGAGGAGCTGGTAATACCGGCCGCCCCCATATCCTGCAAGCCGACAACCGCGCCGGTCTTCAGCGCCTCCAGGCTGGCTTCAAGCAGGAGTTTCTCCGTAAACGGATCGCCTACCTGAACGCTTGGACGCTTCGCCTCACTCTCTTCGCTGATCTCCTCGGAGGCAAACGTTGCACCGTGAATCCCGTCGCGTCCGGTACTCGCACCTACTATCAGCACCGGGTTGCCAATCCCCTTGGCGATGGCAGAGGCGGTTTCGCCATGCTTTACGATCCCGACACTCATCGCATTCACCAGCGGATTGCCTTCATACGCCTCATCAAAATAGATCTCGCCGCCAACCGTTGGAATTCCGAATGAGTTGCCGTAATCGGAAATTCCGCGAACCACTCCGTCAAGAAGGTAACGAACCCTTGGTGTATCCATGGATCCGAACCGAAGTGAATTCAGGGATGCGACCGGCCGGGCACCCATCGTAAAGATATCCCGGTGAATGCCTCCCACACCGGTTGCCGCACCCTGATAAGGCTCGACGGCCGACGGGTGGTTGTGACTCTCAATTTTAAAGGCACATGCGAGTCCGCCGCCAATATCCACCAGCCCTGCATTCTCTTCACCGGCATCCACCAGAAGCTGTTCTCCTTCACGGGGCAGTTTCTTAATTTCAAGGATTGAGTTCTTGTATGAGCAGTGCTCACTCCACATGACCGAATAGACACCCAGCTCGGTAAATGTAGGTGTACGGCCCAGGAAGTTTTTAATCATTTCGAACTCCTCTTCATTGAGGCCATGTTCAATGGCAAGGTCGAGAGTCACTTCCGGTTCCCGTGGTGCAGATGAAGGCATAATGGTATGATCTGAAATTTAGATTTTTTTATACGGGCGTAAAGGTAAGAAAAGTTCAGGTTCTGATCTCTATTTTATCCCTTTAATTCGAAAGGTTGGCTTTGTGTATGGACACCCTATAGGTTTCAATCTCAAAACTGCTTTTCTTCTTCATTTGTGATATTTTAATGAGCCGGCTATTGCTGGCCTCAAATAATTACCATCAAATAAACAGCAATCTATGGATTCCATCTACTTTGACAATGCAGCAACAACTCCGGTTGATCCGGAAGTTCTCAAGGAGATGATGCCCTATTTCTCCACCCACTACGGCAATGCCAATTCGGCCCACCAGTTTGGGCGCGACTGCAAGGTTGCCATTGAAGACGCGCGTGAAGAGATTGCCCGGCTGATCGGCGCCGAACCGTCTGAAATTATCTTTACCAGCGGCGGAACCGAAAGCGATAACGCATTTATCAAGGGGGTTTTTGCAGCCCTCAGCCCGGCAGGCAAAACCGAAATAATCACCTCTCCGATCGAACACCATGCCGTCATCCATCCGGCCGAGGCACTCAAGCGCCAGGGAGCACAGGTTA
>JBJHCX010000125.1:0-4929 GCA_050486245.1 Rhodohalobacter sp. | reverse complement strand
TGAAGGTGCCAAGTTTGGGAACCGTAACTCCCGTGCCTTCAGACAGTTTATCGCTGAGTACAGAGACAGCATCTTCCAGAAGCTTCTTGGTCTGAGCCTTCGATTGGCCGGTAGATTCGGCAAGCTGATCTATGAGTTCACGGTAGTTCATACTGCAGATGATCTGTTTATTCAAATAAACGGAAAAATTGCCGAAAATTCCTAACAAACTCGGAAAATCAATATTTACATAAAAATGACTGCAAGTTTATAATGAAACTGTTTCAGAAATAGATGGTATGAAACGAAACAGGTTTTAATAACCTTTTTTATGTAAGAAGGTTAATTAAAAAGGGATTATTATGGCTGAATCATTGAATGTAACACAGAAATTGATTAAATCGCATCTGGTTGACGGAGAGATGAAGGCCGGGTCGGAAATTGGGTTGAAAATTGATCAAACCCTCACACAGGATGCAACCGGAACATTGGTTATGCTGGAACTGGAGGCGATGGGACTGGATCGGGCAAAAACTGAAGTTTCATGTCAGTATGTTGACCACAACCTGCTTCAGACCGACAATAAAAATCCGGATGATCACCTTTTTTTGAAGTCGGCAGCCGACAAGTTTGGGATTTGGTACAGCCGGCCGGGAAATGGGGTGAGCCATCCTGTACATACCGAGCATTTCGCCCAGCCGGGTAAAACTCTTGCAGGTTCAGACAGCCACACGCCCGCGTCGGGGTGTATGGGGATGTTTGCACTCGGTGCCGGCGGACTCGATGTGGCATTTGCCATTGCAGGTGAGCCGATGTATCTGAAAATGCCGAAGGTAATGGGGGTGAAGCTCACTGGCAAAATGCCCGATTGGGTCAGTGCAAAAGATGTGGTTCTTGAAATGTTGCGCAGGTACGATGTGAAAGGTGCACTGGGGTATGTGATTGAGTATTACGGAGATGGATTGAATGAGCTGGATACGATGGACCGGCATGTGATTGCCAATATGGGCACTGAAATGGGGGCGACAACGTCGGTATTTCCCTCAGATGAGGAGGTGCGCCGCTTTATGGGGCAGAACCTTCGCGAGGATGAATGGAGTGAGTTAAAGGCGGATAGCGGGGCAACATATGATGCCCATGAAGAGATTGTTTTAGACGACCTGGAGCCGTTGATCGCCCTGCCCAGCAGTCCCGGAAATGTGGTTCCGGTATCGGAAGTGGAGGGTGAAGAGATCTATCAGTCATACATCGGGTCGTCGGCCAATCCCGGATTTCGTGATTTCTGGATCACTTCAGAGATCGTGAAAGGCAGGAAAATAGATGATGATGTGAGCCTGGATGTCAATCCCACGTCACGGCAGATTATTGAAAATATGGTCAAGAGCGGTGTCATGCTCCACCTGGTGCAATCGGGTGCCAGAATACACCAGGCCGGGTGCAATGGCTGCATTGGGATGGGGCAGGCACCTGCAAGCGGACAGAACAGTCTGAGAACCGTGCCCCGTAATTTCCCGGATCGGTCAGGAACCAAGGAGGATTCGGTTTTTTTGGTGAGCCCGGAAACGGCAGCGGCCTCAGCTCTGACGGGAGAGATTACCGACCCGCGACGTCTGGAGGAACTCTTTGATATGAAGTGGCCGGAATACAGCGACCCGGAAGATTACATAATCAATAAAGAGATGCTGATTGCGCCTACTAAGAACGGAAAAGATAAAGAGCTCAAAAAAGGGCCAAATATCTCCACAATGCCCGATTTTGATGAGCTCTCCGATTTTGAAGTTCCGGTTCTGCTGAAAATGGGAGACGACATATCAACGGATGAGATTCTGAAAGCGGGCGCAGAGGTGTTGCCGTATCGCAGCAATATTCCGGAGATCAGTAAATTTTCGTTTATGGTTGTGGATGAGAGCTTTTATGACCGAGCGGTTGAGGCGAAAGAGAATCACGGAGGCCATATTGTGATCGCCGGTGAGAACTATGCACAGGGCTCGAGCCGGGAGCACGCAGCCATTGCCCCAAGGTTTCTCGGACAGCGTGCAGTTATCGCAAAAAGCTATGCGAGAATCGGATGGCAGAATCTGGCCAATTTCGGTATCGCCCCGCTCGAATTTATAAAGGATGAAGATTATAAATCGATCGACAAGGGCGATCGCATCAAAATTGATGACATCCGCGGACAACTGAAATCCGGGAATGAGATAACTGTAAAAAACATGACGAAAGGAGTTGAATTTACAGTGCGTCATACCTTGAGCGGGCGACAGTTGAAATCCCTGCTGGACGGTGGAGTCATCAACACATTTAAGAAAGAGAAGATTTCTTAAAAATATGGTTTAGATCACTTTTAACTATGGGTTCCTCTCAATTCATCTATTATGATATTGAAACAGGAACCCGTAACTTTAAGGCTCTGAAAATTACTATTTATACACAGATTTTTAATCAATGAGTAAAGAAAAAAATGCAGTTGATTCACTTGAACTGAATCATACAAATGCAGAAGAAATTGGTGACGATCACATCTCTACATCGGTAAAAACTCCCTTAAGAGACGATGCTTTTGAGCTTTCTGACGGCGAAAAAATTGAAGAGATTGAGAAGCACTTTGCGAAAATTATGGAAACCCTGGGGCTGGACCTGACGGATGAGAGCTTGAGCGGAACACCTCACCGGGTAGCAAAAATGTTTGTAAAAGAGGTATTTCAGGGGCTGAACCCAAAGAATAAGCCTGATGCCAAAAAATTTGGCAACAAGTACGACTACAGTGATATGGTTGTGGTGAAGAATATCAATGTGACATCATTTTGCGAACACCACTTCCTGCCGTTTATTGGGAAAGCTCACGTTGCCTACTACAGCACCGGAAAAGTGATAGGTCTGTCTAAAATTAACCGGATTGTAGATTACTACTCGCGTCGCCCTCAGGTTCAGGAGCGATTGACGCTTCAGATTGCAGACGAGCTGGAAACTGCACTGGAATCGAAGGATGTAGCCGTATTTATTGAGAGTAAACATTTTTGTGTATCAACACGCGGAATTCAGGATCGCGAGAGCAGTACGGTAACAACAGAGTATCGCGGCAAATTCAAGGATGAGTTGACGCAACAGAGATTCATCGACTACATCAAAGCTCAAACCGATATGGTTTAGTGGTCTGATCAATCAGATTATTGAACGCTTACGAAAACAGATTTAAATCAGGATGGCTGAAAAGCAGAAATCTTCTCTTCACCTTTACAACAGTTTAAGCAGAAAGAAAGAGCTGTTTGAACCGATTAATCCCCCGTTTGTGGGTTTGTATGTTTGCGGGCCAACGGTTTACGGCGATCCGCATCTGGGCCATGCACGGGCAGCTATTACTTTTGATATTGTATACAGATATCTGAAATATCTGGGTTATAAAGTTCGCTATGTTCGCAATATCACCGATGTGGGGCATCTCGAAAATGAAGAGGCTGAGCAGGGTGAGGATAAAATTGCCAAAAAAGCACGTCTCGAAGAGATTGAACCGATGGAGGTGGTCCAGACCTATACCATCAAATATCATGAGGGAATGGACGCGCTGAACTGCATTCGGCCGAGTATTGAACCGACAGCTTCCGGCCATATTCTTGAACAGATTGAGCTGATTGAAAAGATACTGGAAAACGGATTCGCTTACGAGGTAAACGGAAGCGTCTATTTTGATCTGATGAAATACCGGGAGAGTAACGACTACGGTACACTCTCCGGAAAAGTGCTTGAAGATCTGCAGTCAGGCAGCCGCGATACGGAAGGAATGGATGAAAAAAAGAGTCCGCACGATTTTGCGCTCTGGAAAAAAGCGAGCCCCGAACACATCATGCGGTGGCGTTCTCCGTGGAGTGTTGGTTTTCCCGGGTGGCACCTGGAGTGTACAACCATGAGTACCAAATATCTGGGAGAGAAGTTTGATATTCACGGCGGAGGGCTTGATCTGCAGTTTCCACATCACGAAGCGGAGATTGCACAGTGCCGGGGAGCTCACGGCCACGATCCGGTCAACTATTGGATGCACAACAATATGGTGACAATTGACGGTGCCAAGATGAGTAAGAGTGCCGGTAATTTCATCAACCTGGAGGAGCTCTTTTCAGGTGATCACGAGAAACTGGATAAAGCGTATGATCCCATGGTGGTTCGCTTTTTAATGTTACAGAGCCACTACCGCAGTAAGATTGATTTTTCGAATGAAGCCCTTCTGGCTGCAGAAAAAGGGTACCATCGCTTGATGAACGCTGTGGACCTACTGAATAAGATGGAGCCGCCCGTAAACGGAACAGGCGGCGATGCCGACGATGAAATTGTGGAGGCGTGTGAACGTTGCAGAAACGCCATGGATGACGATTTTAATACCGCTCTTTCTCTGGCGGCGCTGTTTGATCTGAGTAGTAAAATCAATGCGCTTCACAATGGGCAGTTGGACAAAAATTCCGTCTCACTTTCTGCATTTACAACATTGGCAAAAACCGTGAACGACTTTGTTTTCGATATCATGGGTCTTGAAAGTTTGTCAGAAAAGGATAGTGGGAAAACGGATGAGCTGGTTCAGCTTCTGATTGAAATCAGAGCGGAAGCAAGAGAACGGAAAGATTTCGCAACATCCGATAAAATCCGGGATGACCTGATGAAGATCGGAATCCGGCTGAAGGATGATAAAAGCGGGCAGACAACCTACGAGATTGATGCTTGACCTGATAGGTAAAGGGTTGCAGGCCATTTTGATCGGCTTTGTTAAGCTCTATCAGGCTGTACTGTCTCCATTTCTGGGTCCGAGCTGCCGACATGTCCCCACCTGTTCCAATTACACCATTGAAGCCATTGAAGAGTGGGGGGTGTTGAAAGGAACATGGTTGGGTATAAAGCGCATTTCAAAATGCCATCCGTGGGGTACTTCAGGATATGATCCGGTGCCGAAAAAAAAGAAAAATG
>JBJHCX010000124.1:0-4996 GCA_050486245.1 Rhodohalobacter sp. | reverse complement strand
CCAGTACGTCATATACCTGCCTGGGAGCCCTTCTGGTTTCATGATAGGGAACCTCTGCAAAAAGCAACCCATCCGAATCATATACGGCAATGCGGTAGCCTGATGTGCGGGCAGCTTCATTCAGCTTTGTTTCAAAATCGTCATCAATCCGAATATTCTGGATGGTGATGGCCAGCCATTCGGTATCGTTTACGATCTGCTGCTCCCCTTCGTTGAGCAGATAGTTCCGGATAAACAGGATGGAGTAGCTGCTGATGGCAGTGATGCCGAATATGAGCAGCAGAATAAATGTGATAGCCAGTTTGGAGCGAATACTCATGTGCCAATCATCTCACGGTTCATTCCGTATCCAAGCCCACGGTACGTTTTAATCATATCGGAGGCTTCACCCAGTTTCAGCCTCAGGTTTTTAACATGAACATCAACGGTGCGGTCAAATACAAAACGGTCATCACCGCCAATATACTCCAGGATTTCCTGGCGCGAATAGACCCGCTTGGGGTTTTGGAAAAAGAGTTCAATCATGGCGTACTCGGTGGATGTCAGCTCAACCCTTTTCTCCTTGTAGTAGAGATCTTTTCCTGAGGTATCGAGAAAAAGCTCTCCATGCTGAATCCACTTGCTGTGCTGTGGCTGCTGCCTTCTGAGAAGCGACTCAATATGCGCCTTGACCAGTTTCAGGCTGGCCGGCTTGGATATGTAATCATCGGCCCCCAGCTCAAGCCCCTCGATCTCATCCTTCTCCTTATCTTTAGCCGTCAGAAAGATGACCGGTATTTCACTTAAAACCGGATGTTTTCGGATTACCCTGCAGATCTCCTTGCCATCCACATGCGGAACCATAATATCGAGAACGGCAAGCTGGATATCACTGGCATGTTTTTCAATCAGGCTGAGAGCGGTATTGCCGTCATGCGCCATCAGCACATTAAATTGGTTCATCTCCAGAAAATTGGCCAGCATCTCTGCCGGCTCCACCTCATCTTCAACTAACAGAATGGTATGTTTTGGCTGCATTTTTTTTAATCATTGATGGTTCAAAATCCACTGAAAGCTATCAATAAATTTGTCAGGTTAAAAAAGTTCTATCTAACTGGCACCTGAATTGCTAATTGAAATTTAGAGTTGCCATAGAATCATCTATATTAAACGGAGTTTCTAAACGAATGGCAGATCTATGAAAATTCAAAAGAAAGCGGTCTGGATTACCGGGGCATCTTCAGGGATCGGAGAAGCCCTGGCGTACGAATTTAACAAAAAAGGAGCACTTTTAATTCTGTCGGCACGCCGGGTAGAGGAGCTGGAGAGGGTCAGAAACAATTGCATCGATTCAGATGAGAGCGTCAGAATTCTCCCCCTCGATCTGTCTGATGCCGATTTACTCCCTCAAAAAGTGGACGATGCGCTCGCCCTGTTTGGCCATGTCGATATGCTGATCAACAATGGGGGGATCAGCCAGCGATCGTATGCCGTCGAAACGGAAATGGATACCGTGAGAAGGGTGATGGAGGTGAACTTTTTTGGAACCGTAAACCTGACCCGCTCGCTGCTGCCATCCCTGATTGAGCAGCAATCGGGACATATCGTTGTGATCAGCAGTGTAATGGGCAAGTTCGGCACGCGTTACCGGTCTGCCTACGCGGCCTCCAAGCACGCCCTGCACGGATGGTTTGATTCCCTTCGCCAGGAGCTCTACGACCACAATATCGATGTGACGCTGGTCTGTCCGGGTTATGTCAGAACCGACGTCACCGTCAACGCCCTGACCGGGTCGGGCGAGAAGTATAACAAGATGGGCCATGGCCAAAAAAATGCCATGCCGCCCGATGAGTTTGCAAAGAAGCTCCTGCCAAAACTGGCCGCCCGCAAGGAGGAGGTTTATATCGGGGGTGCGGAGCTGATGGGGGTCTATCTGAAACGGTTTACACCCAAACTGTTCAACAGAATCCTGAAGCGGGTCAAAGTCACGTAATTCAGCCCAGCCGCTTGCGCTTGTTCAGGTAGGCCAGCAGGGCAAGCCCGAACGGCTTCTGCGTGTCAATCTCTTCAAAATCCACACCCGCATCACTGCACGCAATCCTGAACTTCTTGGTGTAGCCGGCAACCTTCTTTTTATACTCCTCCCGGATTTGAGCAGGGTTCATCTCAACCTCATGACCTGTCTCCATATCGTGAAACAGATATTTCCCGTCTGGAAAGTCAAGTTCCCGTTCACTCTTATGCTCCAGTACATTAAACAGGAGCACTTCATGGCGCTGGTGCTTCAGGTGGCGCATGGCCGAGATGAGCGCATCATGATGGCTCACATTTTCGAACAGGTCGGTTAGGATCACAACCAGGGATCTCTTTTTCAGACTTTCGGCCAGCGTATGGAGGGCATCGGCCGATGCAGACCTTCGATGCTCTTCAGCACGTTTCTCCTCCTGCTCCAGCTCTTGTTCGAGCTTTGAAAATAGCATCCGCAGATGACTGTAGGATGAGCGGGCGGGAAAGTGGTCACGGATCTGCTCGTCAAAAAGCACCATGCCGCATGCATCGCGCTGCCGGTGCATCATATACATCAGCGCCGAAGCGTAGTGCACGGCATATTTCAGCTTGCTCCATTCGGCAAAATATTTGTAATTCATCGAACTGCTGACATCCAGAACCAAATGTGCCCTCAAATTGGTCTCCGCCTCATACTGCTTCACGTAAAAACGTTCGGTCTTGCCATACACCTTCCAGTCAATATGCTTAAAATCATCTCCCTGGTTGTAAGGCTTATGCTCTGCAAACTCTACGCTGAAACCGTGATAGGGGCTGCGATGAAGACCGGAAATAAATCCCTCAACAATCGACCGGGCTTTTACCTCAAGGGGGGCAATACGCGTAAGAATATCTGAATCCAATAGCATAACTGAACCTACTGTTTTCTCCATTTATCGGCAAAAACAGATTTTTTTAAAGCGCCCCATTTGACAGATGCCATGGATTTTCCGTACCCTTATACTCTGTCGCCTGTACGAAGCTGCCCTGACAGGCGGAATGAAGGACTTTTCTGAATGGGAGACTACACCAATTAAATCTGACACATTATGAAAAAGATCTACACATCAGCTGATCAAATCGATTTTAAAATATCTGACCTGCCCAAAATGCCGGCCCCCAAACGGGTTTTGATGGTAAAACCGACCTATTTCGATGTTGAATATGTCATTAACCCGCACATGAAAGGGCATATCGGCAATGTTGATAAAATGCAGGCACAAAATGAGTGGGAACACCTGGTTGACGGGTATGAAGAGCTCGGCTTTGACGTACAGATCCTCAACGGACAGGAAGGGTTCCCCGATATGGTGTTTTGTGCCAACCAGAGCCTTCCTTTCATTGACGATGAGGGCAACAAGAAGGCCCTGATGAGCATTATGCACTCTGAACAGCGAAAGGGTGAAGTCTCTTTTATCGAAGAGTGGTACCGCAAAAACGGGTATGAAATCCTGCACCTTGACCCGGCAGAAGTTGATAATTTTGAAGGGATGGGCGATGCCCTCTGGCACTATAAGCGCCGGCTGCTCTGGGGCGGTTACGGATTCCGTTCATCGCTGAATGCTTATGAACAGGTTTCCGGCAAGCTCGACACCCCTGTCATCGCCCTGGAACTGACCGATGACAAATTCTACCATCTCGACACCTGCATGGCCATGCTGAATGAAGAGAGTGTGCTTATCTACCCCGATGTGTTTACCGATGAAGGCCTCAGGATGATTCACAAGCTCTTTGACAATGTCATCGAAGCGAGCCAGTACGAAGCTGAGAAGTTTTTTGCTGTCAATGCCACCTGCCCCGACGGTAAAAATGTTCTGATCCAGCAAGGATGTACGGATGTCAATAAAAAGCTGCGTGATGCAGGCTTTTCCGTGCATGAGTACAGTACCTTTGAATTTATCAAGAGCGGCGGAAGCGTATTCTGCATGAAAATGCTTGTTTGGTAAACAAAAACCCCTCTTTTTACTATTTTATAGTTGTATCTGAACAGGAACCGTTCTTTTAGCGGTTCCTGTTTTGGTTCCATTCAATGTGCAATCACACCCAATCCACTCATGATGAAGCCAACCCGTATCGTTACCGTTTTATGGATAGCCATCCTTGCACTCTGCACCACCACTCTATCCGCTCAAAATCTGCAGCACCTTCTGGCTGAACAAGCCAACCCTTTTGAACAGGCTGAAGATCTGACCGGACTGCTGCAGGAGTTATCAGGTGAACGGCTCATCCTGATGGGTGAAGCTTCGCACGGCACCTCACAGTACTATACCAAACGAGCCCTGCTCTCAAAAGAGTTGATACGGGAAAAGGGACTCAACTTCATCGCGGTTGAGGGCGACTGGGCATCGATGGCCCGCATCAATGAATATGTCAAGCACAAGCCAAACGCCCCCGCCTCACTGGAGAGTGCCATGGAGTCGATCGACCGGTGGCCGCTCTGGATGTGGAGAAACCTGGAGTTTCAATCGCTGGTTGAGTGGCTGCATGACTACAACCGAAACCTGCCAATGGAGGAGCGGGTTGGCCTCTACGGTATTGATGTCTACAACAACCGGGCGGCCAAGCAGGATGTTATCAGCTGGATTGAGCGGCTCGACCCCGACCTCGCCGTACGTGCAGAGCGCAGCTACTCCTGCAAAACCCGGTTTTCTGACACCGGCGACTACATCCGCATGGCAGGACAAACCGGAGATGACTGTTCGGAGGATATGGTAAACGTACTCGAATGGGTTCGTTCACTTGAGAACCACCCTGACGCCAACCGGTGGGACTTTTTTCGTGCCGAACAGGGTGCAAAAGTGGCCATCAATGCAGAAAAGCACTACCGGGGCAATCTCTACAGAGACGGCTCATCCTGGAATGACCGGGCCCGTCACTTCTACCTTACCGCACAGCGGCTGCTCGAATATTACGGTGAAACGAGCCGGGGGGCTGTTTGGGCACACAATACACATATCGGTGATGCCCGGGC
>JBJHCX010000123.1:0-5050 GCA_050486245.1 Rhodohalobacter sp. | reverse complement strand
TTTACATTTCCAAAGGCGTAAAAGAAGTATCCGGTGCCGGTGCTGAACGAATCGTTGACATTTCCGGGTGCCCGCCACCGCTGGTTGTCGGTGGTCAGTTCGGGATCATCTGGGTCGGTATAGGTTTCGTCATACCACATCAGGTTTGGCTGCCTGTCAGGGTATGCAGAGCCCTCCATGCCTTGCAGAACCAGTCCGTCAAACAGCTCGGCATAGGTAGAGTTTTCGATCGGTGTGGTCATCATCTTCCAGCCGCGGATATTGATATTTCGCCGGAAGGTGAGTGTGCCGTTTACATAGTTTGTATTAGGGGCAATGAAGTTTCGTCCGGAACTGATAATCAGTTCACCGTTCTGCAGGGTCAGGTTGCCGTCTACGATGATATCCTCAAAGGTTCGGACCCCTTCCGGGTTGTTGATAATGGCATTCTTCATCTGGCTCAGGTTGGCTATCTGCTGGCGTTGCAGGTCAGGGTAATCGGCCGGGTCTTCTTCCAGGCGGATTCCAAAGATGACGGTGCCCTCGCTGGTGTCAATATTGAGCAGATTCAGGTTACCCCGAACAACGAGCGTATTGTCATTTAGAATCAGCTCTCCGTCGCCAAAAATATTTTGCAGATTATCCAGTGTAATACCGGCGCCTTCAGCAAGCTCAAAGGTATTGCCCTCGGTGATCAGCAGTTCAAAGGTATCGATCAGATCTCCGGTTTCTACGATAACATTGTTCAAAATTTCAAGACGGTTCGCAAACAGATTATCAGGATTTAACCGCTGAAGGGAGGAGCCGTTAAACCGGACCCTGGTTCCATCGGCACTTGCCAGAAACGTTGAAAGGTTGAAGTCTCCGCCAATTTCTATTTCGGCTGATTCACCGGCGGCAAAAGAACCAGTTCCTTCCAGATTACCACCGATTAATAGACGGGTGTTATCCAATATATCCAGGGTGCCATCAACGATGACTTCACCTGAAACAGTGATTGAATTGCCACCGAAAAGCAATAATTGTGCGCCTTCTTCAATTTCCATACTTCCGACGGAGACATTCAGGTCGAGTTCAGGATAATCGTCTGCATCGCCAGATATAATAACAAAATCACCCGGTGCAGGCTCTCGCTCCAGCGACCAATTTTCACCATTAGTCCAATCCAGCCGGTTCGCTACAGGCCCCCCGGCATCACCAAACCAAATATTTGGAATGACTATATCTATAATAGCTGTTTGATTTAACGGGGTCCCATCTAAAGTCGCAGAAACTTCAACCAATTCAACCGTAGTGGAGGATGTCAATATTGCTGTATATTCATTACTGGATGGCTGAAAAGAGAGTGAAGAAGCCGTTGCATTTGGGGAACCGCTGCCCGGGTTCCCATTCTCCTCAAGCTGTTCCAAAAATATTGACAAGTCGGAGCTTCGGTCTTCTAATACTCGATTCGAAAATTGATCACGAAGGATGATTGTAATAACAGATTGAGATGTACCGTCATTTTGAATAACATCAGGATTTACAGTGAGCTGAGATAGTTCCAAATCCGGTTCTGCAGGAAGTAAAGTGAATTGACTGCTGATGCCTTCAATTCCAAAAATTTCAGTGTCTTCAGCTGAAATGGTGATCGTACTACCACTTCGAGTGAGAATGACTTCATGATCTTCAATGATGCCATTCTCTAACGTTGCCTCATCCCCGCTTTGAAAGATCGAATTTGACGAAAGTATAACACTTCCATTATATCCTTCCACCCTATTGCCGTTTTCGTCGAGTGCTTCGATAGTGATATTAAACGGTTCTCCGGCAGTCTGATTAACCGGTTGTCCACTCTCTTCGGGAACCCTGATGAGTAATGAGCTCACCTCACCCGGCACAAATTGAACGGTGGTATTGGCAATTTCATCGACTCCCTCAAAAGCAGTAACCGTTGCAGTTTCAATTGAGTCTGACGAGGTTAGAACAGCACTATAGGTTCCGTCATCATTGTCATTGGCCGTTTCGGATGATAAACTACCGGCAGTTGTTTCCAGTGTGATGGTTTCACCACCTGTGATCAGACTATTTTCATAGATATCCTTGAGTTGCACGGTTATCAGTGATGTGCTTTCGCCATCGGCAGTAATTTGTGATGGTGAGGCCGTTATGGTTGAATTTGAGAAATCAACTTCTGCCGGAAGTACATCGAAGATATTACTGCGTCCGTCTCGGTCAACAGTGCTGTTTTCGGCATAAATTCTTCCTGAAAGTGCCGTTGACAGGGTGATGGTCAGCTGGGTTTCACCATTGGTGAAATGTGCTGAAGTAATGCTATCGACAGGAGAATCGTCCTCCAGAATTTGTGAATCGGACGTGATTTCAACACTCTCCTCAAAATTTTCAAAAATATTACCATTGCCGTCAATTGCGGCAATGCGAATGGAAAAAGGAGTACCTGCTATCTGTTCTCCGAGATCACTTCCGTCTGTAGCGGTAATTTCGAAACGTGCCAGATCACCGGAACTGATGATATTGAATGGATGACTCTCCTTTTCATTTTCAATTCCCTCAATTGATGCAAAAAGTGTGACCGCCCCTTCGTCAGCTTGTTGCCTGATGCGAATACTCGAAAATTCAGCGATCCCATCACTGTCAGTTTCAACGGTCAATACAGCCTGGTTATGAAAAATGTTTTCAGTGGATGTGAGTGTGATATCCACTCCGCTTAGTGAAACCTTGTTCCCATACTGATCCAGGAGTTGAAGTTCAATAGGTGGATCGATCGTACTATTTTGTGCTGTGTTTGTGGGCTGTTGAAGGTATTCAAGGCCAACGGGTGTATTTGGGTTGACGACAATTTCATCAGAAATAACACTTCCAAGATCCGGGTTTTCAAATCGCAGTGTGATGGTGTTTGCTTTTTCAGTATACAGATCGTTGAATTGAATGATTCCTTGTTGGGCCGTTTCAGTGGTGGTGCCCAATAGCGTACCGTCTCCTGACTCAATTGAGGCGGTTATTTCAGTTGAATCATCTGTAGTTGCAAGGTTTCCAAATTGATCAAACAGATGTATAACCGGCTGTGTATCAAATGTTTCACCGGCAACGGCATTGGAAGACGGTTGAGTGGCTATCTGCAAGCTGCGTGACGATCGCGGAAGAATGGTAATCACTCCGGATGGATTTGAGTCTGCACTCTGATATTCTGCAATAATTTGAGCGGTACCGGTAGACTGTGATCCAAACTCGGCACGGTTAAGTCCTGATGATGGCAAAAGTGCTGATTGAGACAGATTTCCTGTGATATTTGTCAGGCTCCAGTCTGACTCCTCAGCTAAAGAAACGTTTTCAACAAAATTTCCCGCCGCATCCCTGGCAATCGAATAGACAGTAAGTGTATTGCCGGCCAATATCTCTTGATCTTGAACCGGATTGCCTGAACCATTGGATGCAGTTTCAATAAAGATATCTGTGATAGAGCCGGCAACTTTACTCAAGTCCCCGTAATTGGCATCCGTCGGTGCCGTTGTCCCGGTATTTGAAATTGTTGCTTCATCGGGAATATCTGATGTGGCAGGCCTTATCTGCAGGCCTTGTATGGTTGCCCGGCCGGGACCCTGTCCCTGTCCCCTGATCCTACTTGGACTTTCTACAACAAACGTGGCTTCCTTTTCAGTGATAGATTCAAGCTCAATGTTTAGCTGGGTGTTGTTATTTCCAACCGGTACGATCTCAATGGAGATATCTTCCGATGTGAGGGAAGTGTTCCACTCGTATCCGTCAGGCAGTGTTAAAATGATGGTTCCATCTTCATCGAGCTGCCCAATAAACGTCTCCCGGATGGTAGGCCCCGACAGGGTATAGAATTCGCCTCCGATCCGATCGACCGACTGGTTGGTTCCGCCCGATGCACGGATCACATCTTGAGCCTGCAGGGCAGAGAGAAACCCCCCGCTGAAAAACAGGACCAGAACGGGGAGCAAAATTTTTACGTAATGGAAGATTCCCATACCTTATTCAAGCGCAGGCTATTGGTTAATGAGTACCACGTTAGTCTGAGTGTAAAATACAGAGGTTTTCACCTGCATCAGAATTAGAATGCTTTTATCTGTTTCTGATCATTTATAATTAATTTTAATAGTCGAATTTAACAATCCGAACCACTCCCTGTTATGAAAGGAATTATCCTGGCCGGCGGAACAGGCTCACGCCTCTATCCGCTCACAAAAGTAACCAATAAACATCTGCTTCCGGTAGGTGACAAGCCGATGATCTACTACCCGATCGAAAAACTGACCGGATGCGGTATTGAGGAGATTCTGATTGTAACCGGAACCGAGCATATGGGCGATGTCGTCAATTTGCTCGGATCAGGCAAGGATTTTGGATGCCGGTTTACCTATAAGGTCCAGGATGAGGCCGGCGGAATTGCACAGGCACTCGGACTGGCCGAAAACTTTGCCGGAAATGAACCGATGATCGTCATCCTCGGAGATAATATTTTCCAGGCCTCTCTTGACAAGGCGGTCGGCTCTTACGACGCGAATGGCGCCCAAATTTTGATCCAGCAAGTGGACGACCCCGAGCGGTTTGGTGTGGCTGAACTGAAAGGAGAGTCTATCGTGGGGATCGAAGAGAAGCCCGATCATCCCAAATCAAACTACGCCGTGACCGGAATCTATATCTATCCGCCGGATGTATTCGGCATCATCCGATCGCTGAAACCGTCGCAGAGGGGAGAGCTTGAGATCACCGATGTGAATAACCACTACATCGAACAGAGTCGAATGAAATACTCCGTGCTTGACGGGTGGTGGACCGATGCAGGGACCCCCGAATCGTACCGAAAGGCCAACCGGCTGGTCACTGAAACCGGGGTGCAATGAAATACCTGATAACCGGTGCCGGAGGACAATTGGGCACAGAGTGGAAACGCTGGTGTGAGCAGAGAGACAGCGATTTTGTTGCATACGGATCATCCGAACTGGATATTACTGACCGGAAGACCGTGCAGATGACACTCAAAAAAGAGCAGCCTGATGTGGTGATCAACTGTGCCGCCTATACAAAAGTAGATGACGCCGAGGAG
>JBJHCX010000122.1:0-5132 GCA_050486245.1 Rhodohalobacter sp. | reverse complement strand
GCCGGCCAATCGATAGCACTCCTCCAGGGTCTCCCTGCCCCACTTCAACGCTTTCTCTTCGGGAAAGCAGCGGTAGGGGTACCAGATGGCTGCAGCCGTATCGGACGTGGTCAGTGGCGGCAGCTCTCTGGCAATCATATTGACTCTGAAGCCGGCTTCAAGCAGCCGTATGCCGGTGCACAGCCCGGATACCCCACAGCCGATAACGGTGATCTTTTCAGACATACTGATAATTTAAAAATCTTTCAGATAGATGACAGCCGGGCCAACTGTTGTTCTTTTTTCATTAATCTAAGGTAGTTTTATAATCACTACTTTTAGTCCAGTTTCATGGGGAGACAGAGCAAACATCTGAATGGTGCCATTAATGTTTACCGTTTCACGGCTTCTCCACTTTTGCCACCCTGCGCTTGAGGGGAGCCGGTTAGCGTGCGCTTGAGCCACTCACTGAAGGTGTTGATGATGATATAGAGGCTGGGAACAACAAAAAGTGTAAGAAACATCGACACCAGGAGTCCGCCGACAACAGATATGGCCAGCGGCCTCATCAGTTCGGACCCCTCTCCCATTCCAATGGCCAGCGGCAGCATTCCGCAAACCGTTGTGAGGGTTGTCATCAATATGGGCCGGAAACGGATCGATCCGGCATCCACTACGGCCTCAAAGACGCTTAATCCTTTTTCGCGTTGCCCGATTTCGATATACTCCACCAACAGAATGGCATTGTTGACCACAATACCGACCAGTAATATAACCCCAAGCAAAACAGGGGCACTCAGGCTGGTTCCGGTGATCAACAGGCCCGCCCCAACACCTATAAGTGCAAGGGGCACAGCCGTGAGAATAATGAGCGGGTTGGCCAGCCTTTCGTACTGCACAGCCATGACCACAAACACGAGAAAGATGGCAAGCAGGGTAACCGTAAACAGGATCCGGTTGGTTTCACGGATCACCTCCTCTTCTCCGCCAAAAATCAGGCTGTAACCTTGCGGGAGATCGTACCCGGCAATCCGCTCACGGATCTCATCATTGATGGTTCCGATATCGGATACATCCTGGTTTACCTCGCCATCCATTCGGAGGACACGAACCTGGTTTTCCCGTTCAATATGTGCGGGTCCGTCGGTTAGCCTGAAAGTGGCAACATCGGCCAGAGGCACCGCACCGCCACCGGGACGAAACATCAGGATCTGGCTCAGGTCTTCATCATCTTTTACGCGATCGCGAGGCAGCATCACCCGGATGTCGTACTCTGCGCTACCTGTTGCAAAGCGTGTGGGAACAGAACCGAGCACGGCCGTGCGAACAGCATCGCCGATATCCCCGATTTTGAGGCCCAGAGCGGTTGCCCTCTCCCGGTCAACATCTACCTGGAGAAGCGGGCTTCGATCATCACGGCTGATATCAAAATTGATCAGGCCCGGGATGTCATCCAGCTCAAAAAGAAGATCGCGCCCGATCCGGTCCAGCACTTCGATGTCGTCTCCCACGATGCCGATCGATATTTCTGAACCGGCCGGGTTGGTCCGGATTCCCGAAATACTGGGCAAGCTGACTCGTGTCCGGGCACCGGGTATAGCCAGGGAGTCCATTTTGGCCTGCATCCTATCCACCCATTGGCTGGGGCTCATTTCGCGGCGCTCTGATGCCGGGATCAGATTTACACTAAAGCGTGCCGTTCCGGGACGCTCATTGATCACGCCTTCTGAAAGGTGTCCGCCCACCAGGCTGAATACACTCTCTACATAGGGCATCTCCCGGATGGCCTCCTCCACCCAATAGGCGTAACGATTGGTCTCCTCAGGTGTGGTACCGGGCGGCAGGCTGAAGTTGACTCCAAAATTTCCATCATCGACCTGGGGGAGAAACTCGTTGCCAAGGTCATCCATCAGATAGAGCACGGCACCCAGCAGAAAGAACGCCCCAATGGCAATCGCCCACCTGAAATGAAGTACAGATCGAAGGGAAGAGGCGTACAGCCCGGTGATTTTTTTCAAGCCGGTATTAAACCCTCTGTTTATACGGCTGGACTCAAGTCCGCTGCGGTACTTCACCTTGCTCAGCAGGGCTGCCAGCATCGGCACCAAAGTCAGGGCAGCGGCCAGTGAAGCCAGAATGGCAAAAGCGATGGTCAGGATCAATTCACCGAACAGCATCGATGCAAGCCCGGTGATCAGCAGAAATGGCAGTACTGCAGCCAGGTTGGTCATCGTTGAGGCGACCACAGCCGAGGATACCTCGGCGGCCCCTTCGTGCGCAGAGTCGTCTGCAGATTTTTTCAGCTCCTCTTTGTGCCGGAAGATATTTTCAAGCATAACGATGGCGTTGTCAAGAAGCAGCCCAACCCCGAGTGCCAGTCCGCCAAGGCTCATGATGTTGAGGGTCAGGTTGCCCATTCCCATCATGGCAAATGTGGCCATAATGGCGATTGGTATGGAGAGCCCGATCACAAAGCTTTTGCGCAGGCTGCCCAGAAAGAGCAGCACCACCAGCATAGCCAGTACACCGCCGAGGATAGCGGCCGTACTCACTGCACCGATAGAACTGATAATAAAAAAGGATTGATCCTGTGTGGCACGGTACTGGATGTCGGCCGGAATAAAACCGCTCCCTTCCAGCCGATTCAGCTCGGCCTTTACCCGGTCGATCACTTCCAGGGTATTGGCTTCGGGAAGTTTAGTGATGCTGAGCTGCATCGATGGCTCACCATTGAGCCTTACAAAAAGCCTCTCTTCCCGGTTGGTATCTTTAACCTCGGCAACCTCCGAAAGTACAATGGAGCGGTTACCACTTGGCAGCTGAAGGCGGACACCGGCGATGTCATCTACAGAGGTGAACCGCCCGTCGGTTTTGGCCATGACTTCAAAACGGTCGGAGGTGACCTGGCCTGCTGCAATATCCCGGTTCTCCTCTTCCAGGGCGGTTGTTACGTCATTCATGGAGAGCCCGTAGGAGTGGAGCCGGTCTGCATCCACAATCACCTGCAGCTCACGAAGGAGTCCTCCGGCCACCAGCACACCGCCAACCCCGTGGAGAGCCTGAAGCTGGGGGGCGAGTTCATTCTCCATCCAGTCTCTCACCTCAATCGGAGAGCGCATGGTGGAGCTGAATCCCGCTACATAGACCGGATCCTGTGAGGGGTCATATTTAAAGATCCGGGGCGGATCGATATCCTGCGGCATCTGTGTACGCGCAAACTCCAGGTTTCGGGAAGCATCTTGCAGGGCCACATCAATATCGGTGCCGTAGTCGAAGTACATCTCGATGTTTGTACGCCCTTCAGACGCACGCCCGGTGATGCGTATCAGGTTTTCGGTCGCGGCCAGGTTCTGCTCCAGAACCCGGGTAATCTGCTGTTCCATCACCTCTGGGGCGGTGCCAGGGTAGTTTACAGTAACACGGATTTGAGGGTAATTGATTTCAGGAAGCAGATCTACCGGCAGGCGGTCCAGAAAGAAAAAGCCGAGTACAATTACCACCGAGGTGATGGCCATAGTACCGATGGGACGCCGGATGGCGTGGCTGGCTATGCCTTCTTTGCGGTGGCCGCCGGTGCTATGTTTTGGTGTTTTGGACATTTTATATATTTGATCTAACCGCTAAATACTGGGCTCAATAACATTTCTCATATCGATTGACTTCCTGCCGCTTGTGAAGCGTCACTCTCAATCCAGCGGGTGACGTTCACCAGAAGTCCTTCGCGGAGGTTTGACGGGTTGGCTGCCACAATGCGTTCACCCTCTTCCAGGCCTTCGGTAATTTCAGTCCAGTTGCGCCGCTCAATACCGGTTACAACATTCCGGCGTTCAAGGCGGTTTTCGTCATTGATGATGTAGACAAAACGGTCATCTTGTTCGGATGCCAACAGGGATTCGCCCGGAACGGCCAGCACACCGGGGCGTCGCTCGGCGTCGAGTGTTACACGGGCAAGATAACCGGGGCGAATCAGCTGATCCTGCTGCTCGGAGCGAAGGGTTACTTCAACGGTGAACAACCGGCTGTCGTCTTCGGCAGACGGATAGATACGCTGTATGGTACCCCGGAATTGCTGTCCGGGAAAGGCGTCAATGGTGATATCAACCTGCTGCCCCTCCTCCAGGCTGACAACATCTCGTTCGGTAATGCCAAGCCTGACTACCAGCCGGTCCAGATTGGCCGTCGTGAGCAGCGGTTCATTGGTTGAGACTGCATCACCCTGCTCCACATATCGACGCAGAACCACCAGGTCGGTTGGAGCTCGAACGGTACCAAACCCGATCCGGGTCTCCAGCAGGTTGACTTCACTTTCGGCTATACGTTTGTTGGCACGCGACTCTTCATACTCAGCACGTGATATCGCCTCCCGTTCCAGTAGTCTCTGATTACGGGTGTAGACCGCTTCAGCGAGCTCCAGTTCAGCCCGTGCCCGATCCAGTTCCGCCCGCTGCTCTTCCAGGTCAAAGCGGATCATTACATCACCGGCACTCAAGCGATCGCCTTCACGTATATTCATCCCGGTAATCAATCCGCTCATCCGGCTGGAGATGGTCACTATATTTTCTGCTTCCACCCGCGATGATGCCCTTACTACCCTGGAGAGATCAACAGGTGTCAATTCAAATCCGGCAATTGCCACTGCAGTTTCTGTCATGGCTCTGCTCTCTTCAGTCTCGTCACAACCGGCGATGAATAGAGGAAAAGTCAACAGGGTGGCGCAAAGCAATCCGGTAACAGAGAATAATCTCATTGATCCGATTTTGATTTTAAATGTTTTGTTAAAGCTATCAGGTAAACGGTATTCACGACATCCGAATTCCGCTGTTTATCAATATTTTACTTGTATGTAGTGTTGTCTCAAACCGGTTCGTCACCGCTGCCGGCAACAGATTCCGTTGCCATCCCAATGGCAAGTGCAATCCATCCCAGCACAAAGGCGAACCCGCCTATGGGCGTGATCATCCCGAGCCAGCCGGTATCGGCAAGGGTCAGTGTGTAGAGGCTGCCTGAAAAGATGAGTGTGCCCGCCAGCAGCAGGCGTCCGCTCCAGTCCAGCCAGGCCGACCGCCCGGCATGATTTTGAACAGCGCCCAGGATGAGCAGGCCGAGGGCGTGGTAGAAGTGGTATTGAACGGCTGTCTGATAGACCTCAAACC
>JBJHCX010000121.1:0-5207 GCA_050486245.1 Rhodohalobacter sp. | reverse complement strand
AACGGATCGAAGCTCACATAGCTCTCTGAAGCGTCCGTTTCGATCTGTTCATCAGCCAGAAACCGGGGGGCATTTTCTGCGTAGTAATCGCAGACCCAGGCACACTTTTCAATCTCTGCTTCAGACTCTGTAATGGGTTTACCCATCTCCAGAGTCATCCGTTCAGCATAGCGCCCTTTATGGTCACGGAGCAGCCGGGCTGCATTTCTCAGCAGGGCACACCTCTCTTCAAGGGGCACCTCCATCCATGGATGAAAAGCCTGCTGAGCGGCCGTCAGGATTTCACCGGTTTGGCGCTCGGAATGTTCGGTATACGTGGCAATAGTTTGACCGTTGGCCGGATTGATGCTCTTGAATGCCATAAGCTGTTATGCTGAAGTTCAGTAGTGGAATAGGTGACAGGTGGAAGATTAATGGTTTTACACGCCACAATCAAAAAGGGCGGATAAACGATCTTTTTTTCCCCTTCACCATAAACCATGTTTCCGGATTACCGATTCAATCTCCGAATGACGCCCGATGGGGTTTCGCTGTTCCGAACACCCTCTTCAATCAATGCAATACCGTTCACAAATACCCAGTCAAATCCATCGGCAAAGGAGTGTGGTTGTTCAAATGTGGCGTTGTCTTTCACTCCATTGGGATCGAAAATCAGAAGATCGGCTGCAAAGCCTTCCCGGATGAGTCCGCGCCGGGTTTCAACCTTGTCGGAATCGGTCAGACCCAGGGTCTCTGCAGGCAAACCGGTCATCTTGCAGATCGCCTCTTCCAGGGTGAGCAGGTTCAGTTCATTGACATACTTTCGGATGATCTTTGCAAAGCTTCCATATCCGCGCGGATGGCTCATCTCCGGCCCGCCGTCCGTACTGACCATCACATACGGATCGGTCAGAAAGCGCTGCATCACCTCTTCATTCATTACAAAATAGGCTGCACTGGCTCCTTCCGGGCCAATCACATCGATCAGCACGTCCTCAAATGGCATCTCCAGCTCATCTGCCACTTCAGCCAGGGTTTGTCCGGTATACGGCTCTGTACCGAAGAGAGTGGCTTCCGGTCCGTTGCGAAGATGGATCCGGTTTCTCAGATACTCTTCGAGCTCATCCCGCCGGGTCTCGGCCACTTCGTCAAAGTTGTGAGGCGGACGTGCCCACTCCGGAAACACAATTCCTATCGTTGTGAAACTTGCGATGTAGGGATAGAGATCGGCCGTGACGGTTACCCCGCTCTCCCTGGCTTCATTCATCAGGCTGAGCACCGCTTCAGCCCTCTTCGGATCATTGGCATAGACAATTTTAAGGTGGGAGATATTTAGTGGAGCCTCACTTAATCGTGCAACCTCAAGGATTTCCGATATCGCCTCTTCGATGCGGTCATCGTCTTCACTTCGAACGTGGCCCATAATCATTCCGCCAAGTGCTGCTGCGCTGTTTGCCAGGGCTGTCAGTTCAGGCATATCTGCATAGCTGGCTGGTTCAAATTCAAGGCCGTACGACAGGCCAAAAGAGCCCGCGTTCATCGACTCCGTCAGGAGTTCCCTCATTTGGTCAATCGTGACTTCATCCAGTCCGCTTTCACGCGGTGCATCTGTGAGGTTGCGCAGGGTGCTGTGTCCCGTAAAATGCACAATATTCGGGCCGGTTCCCCGCTGATCAATTTGACGCATCCAACCTTCCACATCATCCTCTCCGGGACTGCGTCCAATCAGGCCAAGTGTAATGGTTGTAACCCCCTGTGTAAGGAAGTTGTCGAACCGGGGCGTCTCCAGGGGAATGCCCCTTGAATGCACGTCAACAAAACCGGGAGTTAATGCCTTGCCTTCCGCATCGATCGTTTTTGCCGCTTTCACACCGGCAGGGTCAAAGTCACCCGCGCGAACTATCATGCCATCATTCACCAAAACGTGCCCTGAATACGGTTCAGACCCCGTACCGTCAATGATCAGCCCGTTTTTAATGAGCAGGTCATAATCCGCTCCTGTACAGGAAAGGGTTAGAAATGTGACAAAAAGTATTGAGAATGATCGTAGCGTTTGAATCATAAAACGTTTGGGATTACTGGGTATTTCCGGTGATGGTTCTGCGCAAGACACCAGACGGCAGCTGATCATTTCGCTCACCATTTTCTATAACGGCGGTACCGTTTACAAACACCCATTCGAACCCTTCGGCGTAGGTATGCGGCTCCTCGAATGTAGCGGTATCACGAACTTCTGCAGGGTCAAAAATGAGCAGGTCGGCTGCATAGCCTTCGCGAATCAGTCCGCGCGACAGTTCGATAACCGCGGGATTCGTCAATCCCAGTGTCTCTGCGGGCAGGCCGCTCATCTTGTGGATCGCCTCTTCCAGGGTGAGCAGGTTCAATTCATTGACATATTTTCGGATAATTTTGGCAAAGGCTCCATATCCCCGCGGATGGCGCATGGTCGGGCTCCCGTCAGAGCTCACCATCACATACGGGTCTGTTAAAAAGCGCTGCATCACCTCTTCATTCATGACAAAGTAAGCGGCTCCGGCTCCCCTTGGGCCGATATCATCAATTAATACATCCTCAAACGGTTTATCCAGTTCATTGGCTACATCAGCCAGGGTCATTCCGGCCCAGGGATCGGTACCAAACAGGGTAGCTTCCGGCCCGTTTCGCCTGTTAACACGATTTCGGAGAAATTCTGCCAGTTCTGCCCTGCGATTTTCGACCACTTCCCGGAAGTCATTGGGAGGCAGTGCCCATGATGGAAAGACAATCCCGATACCGGTATAGCTTGCAACATAGGGGTAGACGTCACCCGTTACCTGCACCCCTTCGTCCCGGGCCTGTTCCATCAGCTCCATGAGTGCATCGGCCTGGGCGGGATCATTACCGTAAACAATTTTTAAATGAGACGCGTGAACCCGGGCGCCGCTTCCCTCTCCCTGCTGAATCAGTTCTCTGATCGAATCCTCAATTTTATCATCATCCTCACTTCGCATGTGACTCATCACAAGTCCGTCATATTCGGCCACTGTTTCAGCCAGTGCGATCAATTCATCGAGATCGGCAAAGGTTCCGTGGTCATATTCAAGTCCGGTTGTCATGCCGAATGAGCCAAGCTCCATGGCTTCGCGAATGATTTGCTCCATTTCAGAAATGTACTCCTGGCCCAGTCCCGATTCACGCGGAGCTTCTACATAGCGTCGAAGGGAGTTGTGTCCAGTAAAATGAATAATGTTGGGTCCGCTGCCTTTCATATCCACCTCCCTCATCCAGTATTCAAAATTTTGAGTACCGGGGCTGCGTCCGTCCTGTCCCAGTGAGATGGTAGTTACGCCCATTGAGAGGAAGTTGTCAAATCTTGGGGTGTCGATCGGATTTCCGTGTGAATGGGTATCGATAAAACCCGGAGTAACCACTTTGCCTTCAGCGTCAAGGGTCTTCAATGGCTTAACCGTACGGCGGTCTACATCGCCTGTCTTGACGATGATTCCGTTATGCACGACAATATCTCCTTCATAGGCGTCAGTGCCGGTGCCATCGATGATCGTGGCATTTTTGATCAGCAGGTCGTACTCCTGAGTGTGATAGTTTTTACATGAAATAAAAGCAAAGGTAACTGCAATGAGCAGGGCAATCCCGATTCTGAGCATATCAACGTACTTTTTTATTTCTGATTGAGCTCAAGGATATAGAAGTTGAACCGGATATTCCATTTTGAATACAAATTTTTGCGTTTGACGATCTGCAAGTGCCTAAAAATTGCGGCTCCTGCAGTGCCTTAAAACCGGTTTCACCCTCTTGGTATTGTGATAAAGAGTATTACATATCACACTCTTGAACGTGATGAATAAACGAATTCGTGCCGGCAATCTCATCCTGGCATACCGGCATTGCCGGGTGAGTATGAATGCTCACCCGGCGGCGTAAATGGTTTTCAAAAATTATTTGTCGGTCAGTGCGGCCACACCCGGAAGCTCTTTTCCTTCGAGGTACTCCAGGCTGGCACCGCCTCCGGTAGAGACGTGCGAAACCTGGTTCTCCAGGCCCGCTTTTTTAATCGCGGCTGCCGAATCGCCCCCGCCGATGATGGAGGTAGCGCCCGACTTCGTTGCATCGGCCAGGGCCTGTGCAACAGAGAAGGTGCCGTCAGCAAAATTCGACATTTCAAAAACGCCCATCGGGCCATTCCAGACAACTGTTTGGGCAGCCTTGATCTTGTTGCCATAGGCGATGCTTGCCTGCGGACCGATATCGAGCCCCATCCATCCGGGTTCGATCTCATCGGAATCGACAACCTTATATTCTGCATCATTATTAAACTCTTTGGCCACAACCGAATCGAGCGGAAGCATAAAGTTGACACCGGCGGCCTCGGCTTTTTTCATCAGTTCTCCGGCCAGGCCGATCTTATCCTCCTCCACCAGCGAGTTCCCCACTTCCCATCCTTTCGCTTTCAGGAACGTGTAGGTCATGCCTCCGCCGATAATAATGGAGTCTACCTTTGTGAGCAGGTTCTCGATCACTCCGATCTTGTCAGACACCTTGGCTCCGCCCAAAATAGCCACAAACGGGCGTCTTGGATGATTCACACTCTCTTCCAGGTATTGAATCTCTTTTTCGAGCAGGAAACCGGAAACAGCCGGCTGCAGAAACCGGGTTACGCCGGCCACGGATGCGTGTGCGCGGTGGCTGCTTCCAAACGCGTCATTTACAAACAGGTCGGCATTTTTCGCCAGTTTTTGGGCAAAGTCGGAGTCGTTCTTCTTCTCTCCGGGGTGGAAACGGACATTTTCAAGAAGGACGATTTCACCTTCAGAAGCGGCTTCGATAACCGAGTCGGCCTCCTCACCCACACAATCATTTGCAAAATGGACCGGCACATCCACCAGGGTCTGCAGGTGGTCGGCAACCGGTTTCAGGCTGAATGCCGGATCCGGCTCGCCCGATGGGCGGCCCAGGTGACTGGTTAGTATCAGTTTTGCGCCCGCATTCACCACAAAATTTATCGATTCGAGTGCCTGTACGATACGGTTATCATCGGTGATTGCACCTCCCTCGATCGGTACGTTGAAGTCCACTCTCATCAGAACCGTTTTTCCGCTCAGGTCAACGTCTTTCAGTGTTCGTTTAGCCATTGTTTTATATTCTTGAACTTAAGTTTATTCGGTATGATAGTTAAAATACGTTGAATCTGAGTTTAATTGAAACCCCGGCATCCGCAATAAGCTCAATGT
>JBJHCX010000120.1:0-5272 GCA_050486245.1 Rhodohalobacter sp. | reverse complement strand
ATCATACGGGAGAGAAGGCTGGACCTGGAGTAATCGAAGCCGGCATGAAGCAGCAGGCCGTTGAAAATCTCAGGATGCGTTAACGGCCCTCGATGCCTTGTGAGCGGCCTTGGCCTGCCGGTTCAGGAATTCGAGTGAGATACGGTTAAATTCATCCGGTTCATCCACATTGACCACATGTCCGCTGCCCTCTACAATCGTGAGTTCACTGTGTTCAAAATCCTGAACCATCTTTCTGACCGGAGGCAAAAACATATGGTCTTCTTCGCCCATGATGTAGAGGGTGGGCGATTCCATCTCTTTCTCCTTGAAATAGCGGAGCAGCGGATTGACATCGTAGGTAAGCCTGAACCATTTCAGAAACTCTTTGCGGGCCAGGTTTTTGGCGTCTTTGACAAAGAGAGACCTCGACTCTTCATGGTTTTTCCTGGGCATGATGACCCAGGCAAACAGCCTGTAGAGCCAGATAAACGGGACCACTTTTTTAAAGGTATGGCCCAGCCAGACCAAAACCCGGCTGCGCACATCGAGGCGGGTAATCGCCCCGCACATAACCGCCGATTTAACAATTTCAGGCCTGATCTCGGCTATTGAACGAATGATAATGGTACCCAGCGAAACTCCGACAAAATGAGCTTCCTCAATATTTTCTCTCTTCAGGACTTCAAGCACATCGTGACTGACGGTTTTAAAGGTGTACTTCTCCTTATAATACTTCTTCATGGTACTCATCTCTTTCGATTTCCCATGTCCGCGAAGATCCACCAATAAGACGTTGAACTCATCACGATACGCCTTGAGCTGCCTGAACCAGATAGAGGATGATCCCCCTGCACCGTGGATAAAGACAACCCAGTCGCGATTTTCATTGTGTTTAAATGATTTACTGTAGAGCATGAACTCCTTTGCCGAGACAGAACGTTAGGTGATTACATTGTATACAACGTACTAAAATAAGAATAAGATTCCCTTAATGAAGCAATTGTTCATGATTTTCAGAGACAAACTCTGGCTGGCGCATAAATTTTTCGAATAAAAGTTTTTTTTTAAAAGATGAAAAGTATAAAAGCATCTTTAAAGCTGACGGCTTTAGTGATCCATACCCTCTTTATGTACGGCTGTTTTGCGGCGGGGTATGGATTCCTCAGCCTGTTGGGAGCCAAAACCGGCAACTGGAGAAACTTCTGGCTGCAGGGATGGGGCAAAGGGGCCCTGAAAATATTGTCGATTCGTGCCAGGGTTTGCGGATCCCCGCCTGATCCGCCGTTTTTTCTGGTCAGTAACCATCTAAGCTACCTGGATATTATCGTACTGTTCAGTCTCGTGAAAACGACATTTATATCAAAGGCGGAAGTGCGCCACTGGCCGGTGCTCGGATTTATGGCACATACACTTGGAATCCTGTTCATCAGTCGCAGAAACAAGATGGATGTGGCAAGAGTCAACACGGAAGTAGCTGGACAGATAGACCGCTTTAAAGGTGTTGTCCTCTTTCCGGAAGGAAAGACGACCTCGGGCGATTCGGTGCTCCCGTTCAAACCCTCCCTGCTTGAACATCCGGCTACCTCCGACCTTCCGGTACACCACTGTGTGCTGTCGTATCAGACATCTGCAGGGGAGCCGCCTGCCCGCGATCGTGTTTACTGGTGGAATGACGAACCGTTTGGAGAACATATCTTTAACTTCGCAAAGTTAAAGGGTACGGAAGTGACCGTTCGGTTCGGGCAGGATCCGGTTCATTCATCCGACAGAAAAGAGCTGGCTGAAGAACTTCACCGGCAGGTTGAGCAGGCCTACCGGTCACATTTGGCCGAACAGTCCGGTCAGTCATTCGCCGGCATCAATTCGTAATCAGAGACCAACGGTTTTGAGCAGCAAGAGCAGATACATATTCCTGTGGGGCGTGGCCCTGTACGCAGCCGTTCTGGCGGCCTCCTGGTGGGTTCAGCATACCTTTCCGGCAGACGAAAAACCCGGGCTCCATGAACAGGTGATACCCGTACAGTTTCAGGATACGCTGATCAGCGTTTCCTACCGCGAGCTGGGTGCAGAACACCGCGAGGGAGTACCCATCGTTCTTGTACCGGATGTATATTTTCAGGTGGATGAACTGCTGCCATTTGCCGCGGAACTGAGCCATTCACACCGCGTGATCATCCCCGAAATATCGGCAATCAGCGGAAGAACCCTTCAGCAGGCTCCGACAACGGAAGCAAAAGCTGAGCTTTTGGATCACTTTGTGCGAGAAATGGGACTCAAAGAGATACATCTTGCAGGTTTCTCGTATGGCGGGCTGATTGCCATGGAGTATGGTGTAGGAAATGGTGAATCTGTAAGGAGTTTCATCTTTTTGGGGTCTCTCGGTGTGCAGGAACTTCGGTTTTTGGGCAATCATACGGTAAACAGAACACTATACAGCCTGCTCAAGCCAGGATTGTTTATCTACAGGTATGCCATTCCCCACTTTGGGTATGGCCAGGGTCACAGGCTGAATATGGACTATGTGGAGTCGATGCGCCATATCGATCAGAGGGATGTCAGGAATTGGCTTGGACTCATAGACAAACCCGTCCTCTTGATGCATGCCGAAAACGATCAGTATGTTCCGCTCTCCACGTCACAGGAGAGCTACAGGCTTATTCCGCACAGCGAACTGCGCATCATGGCCGGCAAGCACGATGCGATGTGGAACCAGGCAAAAGTATGGGCAGAAGAACTGAGGCTCTTTCTGGAGAGGGTGGAAGCGGGGTCGGCCACAATCCGCGCAGATGCCGACCCCGAAAGGATTGAGAAGTCGAAGCAGCCATTCGACGCAGAGAGCATGGAGCCGCTTTCAGGCAGCGCGCTCCTGCTCATCATCGCACTCATCATGATCTTCACCATATTCAGTGAAGATCTTGCCGTGATAGCCGCAGGACTGTTGACAGCCGGCGGCATTCTTCCTTTTGGCTATGCTGTGATGAGCTGCTTCCTCGGAATTTTATTGGTGGATGTCAACATCTACTGGCTGGGCAAGCGGGTAGGGCGGCCTGCACTTCGAAGGGTTCCGTTTAAATGGCTCATTAAGGAGAGTGACCTTGAACGCGCCCAAAACCTGTACGACATGTATGGGATGGAGCTCCTGTTTGCCGCACGGTTTATCCCCGGAGCACGTTTCCCAACCTACTTTACCGCCGGTCTGTTTAAAGCCGACTTCAAAAAATTCTTTCTCTACTTTTTTCTCTCAATCACCCTGTGGACACCGCTGCTTGTAGGACTCTCTGTTGTGATCGGTCAGCCGATGCTGCAATATATATCCGTTTACCAGGATTATGCCATCTGGTTGCTGCTGCTAACGATTGCAATCATCTATGTTGTGATCAAGGTGGTGGTTCCGCTCACGACCGTTCGGGGCAGGCGCCGCATGCTGGTCAGATGGTCGAGGTTTATCGAGCGGTTTTCCCGGATGGATATTTAACCGCGGCCCGGCCTCTTTTCAGAAAAAAACGTTTTCAGAAGATAGCTGCAGTCTGACTCCATAACCCCCTGAATGATCTCTGCCCGGTGGTTGAGCTTCCTATTGGCCGCGATATTAAAGAGCGTGCCGCATCCGCCCGCTTTCTCATCCATCGCACCAAAAACGACCCGGTCGAGCTTAGACCAGACAATGGCTCCGCTGCACATCATGCACGGTTCAAGCGTTACGTAGAGGGTGCATCCCCGCAGGTACTTCGAATCGAGTGTAGAGCAGGCGGCAGAAATGGCGATCATCTCGGCATGTGCGGTGGGGTCAGAGAGGGTTTCAACCTGGTTATGGCCGCGTCCGACGACCCGGTTGTCGCAGACAACAACCGCTCCGACAGGCACTTCATTCTGCTCATACGCCTTTTCAGCAAGATTAAATGCCTGTAACATATACTGATAATGAATTTTTTCGATATTTGAGTCGATTCTATTAAACATTTGTTGCAAAATTATATATGTTTAGCTCTTGTTTGTAAACAAGATGGTAATCAACGGTTTAGATTTGGTCATGTCATTAACGGAAATTGAACATGCGCTCATTCGGGTTTTGAGCGAACAGATTCGCTCGGTGCAGGATTTTCCCAAAAAAGGGATTGTTTACAAGGATATCACACCCCTGCTCAATGATAAGTATTTACTGGAACAAACGTCCAGGTTATTGGCTACGCCGTTTCGTGGGCAGAAAATTGATTTTGTTGCCGGTTTGGAGTCGAGGGGTTTTTTATTCGGGACAAACCTGGCCCAGGACCTTCATGCCGGGTTCATTCCCATACGAAAGGCGAATAAACTGCCCGCTGAAACGGTTTCGGTCGAATATGAATTAGAATATGGTAAGGACACACTTGAAATACACAGCGATTCATTGCAGCCGGGTGATAACGTGCTGATTCATGACGATCTGATTGCCACTGGCGGAACGGCCAGGGCGGCAGCCGAGCTGATCAAAAAGCTGGGCGGAAACATCGTGGGATACTCTTTTGTTATGGAAATCGAAGCGCTCAAAGGCCGTGAAATTCTTGAGGAAAGCACTCCAATCCATGCTATATTAACTGTTTAAGGAAACAATTCCATCAATTTGGCATACAAAACCAATAATCACTAAAACATCACTTATAAATAACTACTATGGCAAAACCAACAATTACCACACTCGCAATGTGTGTTGCTATCTTGTTTGGCGCTGCAGCTTGTGGGCCCTCGTTAGTTATTCAGAATGTGGACTACGCTCAGCCACTTGAGAGCGTTCTCAGTCCGGATATGGATAACCAGGTTCATGATCAGCGGTATGCGATCAAATTTAATATCTCGGGAATCCTGGAAGAGGAGGGGGTATCATCTGTCGATGAGATCCGCCTGATCCGCAACAGGTCCGGATATTATTTTGTGACTGCAGCGGGTTTCAATAACGTTTATGTGTTGGAAACCGACGAAAGGGAACTGAAACTGAAACGAAAAATTGAGATTACAGGTGATGGGCTGGGTCAACCGGCATTCAATCAGCGAGACAGCTATATCGAACTCGTTGACCGCGAAACCGGTAATACCTATAATCTTGATCACGAAGGACGAAACTAAGAGGCAATACCATGAAGAAATTACTATACGCACAACTTTCTACACTTGCTGCTCTCTTGTTCGTTGTCAGTTCAACTGTAGTAGCTCAACAGTCTGACTATCAGATACAGCAAGACTTCCGGGCAGAATACAGTGAACTTGTAGACCGGGTAGATCAAGCCGTTTATGATGAAATCGATGAACTGAGAGCCGA
>JBJHCX010000119.1:0-5340 GCA_050486245.1 Rhodohalobacter sp. | reverse complement strand
CTGCAGTGAACATTCAATTTATCTTTCCAATTTCGACACCAGTATCATGAGCGATAAACGGTTTTATATCGAAACATACGGCTGCCAGATGAATATGGCAGACTCTGAAGTAGTGAACTCCATATTGATGAAAGAGGGGATGAATCCTGTACAATCAGCGGAAGAGGCTGACGTGATCTTCGTCAATACCTGCTCGATCCGGGAAAATGCTGAAACCCGTGTCTGGAACCGCCTCAAGGAGTTTCGTTCGCTTAAAAAGGAGAGAGACAACCTGACAGTCGGTGTACTCGGCTGCATGGCAGAAAGAATTAAGGAGAATATCATTGAAAAGGAGCAGCTTGTTGATATTGTAGTCGGCCCCGATGCATACCGTGATATCCCCAACCTTCTCAAAGAGGTGGATGACGGCAGAAAAGCTGTCAACGTCCTGCTCTCCCTGGAAGAGACCTATGCCGACATCACCCCTGTCAGAACCAGCGGCAACGGTGTATCAGCGTTTGTATCGATCATGCGCGGCTGCGATAACATGTGTGCCTTTTGCGTTGTGCCATTTACACGAGGACGCGAGCGAAGCCGTCCGCTCAGCAGTATCCTGAATGAAATTCAACAACTCAGTGACCAGGGGTATAAAGAGGTAACGCTGCTGGGTCAGAACGTAAACTCCTATCAGTATGAAGAGATCGATTTCACAAAGCTGATGGATGAAGCCAGCAAGGTGAATCCGGAAATGCGCTTTCGGTTCTCTTCCCCACACCCGAAAGATTTCCCGGAACCGCTGCTTCACCTCATCGCCGAGAGGCCAAACCTCTGCAACTATATCCACATTCCCGCGCAGGCCGGAAGTGATACCATGCTCGAGCGAATGAGAAGGCCCTACACACGCCAGCAGTATCTCGACCTGATTGAGCGCATGCGTGAAATCATTCCGGGAGTTTCACTCTCTACCGATATCATCGCCGGATTCTGTGACGAAACCGAAGAGGAACATCAAGCAACCATGAGCCTGATGGAGAAGGTGGAGTATGACCTTGCCTACATGTTTGCATACTCTGAGCGTGAGAGAACCCTGGCATACCGGAAGTATGAAGACAATGTGCCGGAAGATGTGAAAAAACGCCGTCTTTCAGAGATTATTCATCAACAGATGTCGATTCAGGAGAAGAATAATCAAACGGAAATTGGCCGGCGCCACCTGGTGCTGGCTGAAGGAACCAGCAAGCGGTCTGACGAGCAGTTTTCGGGGCGGACAGATACCAACAAAATGGTGGTTTTTGACCGAAAGGATTTCCAAAAAGGTGATTATATAGAAGTGGAAATTACCGGCTGCACCTCTGCAACACTTGTAGGCCGGCCGGTGAAAAAGAGCTCTGTTGAAGAGTTTTACCGGGAGGCTGTTACCGCGTAAATACGGTTTTAGATACTGATAAAAGAAAAGGCTGCCCGATCCATCGGGCAGCCTTTTTTATTGGTGAGAACTAACAGCAAATAGTGTAATTATTCACCGTCGTTGTTATCAGTCGTATCCAATTTAATCATGCACAGGTCGGTCGATCAGCTCTCTGAAAAGATGCTTCTGCCCTGACAAAACACCCTGAATCAGACGATAATCGCTTTCTTTTCGTTCTTGTTTATCCATAGCGCTTAAGATAATCGGAACCTTTCAAGATCAAAATCTTTACAAGGTTAATACAGCCGTATGACGACTGAACGATGAAATGGTTACACATTTTTTATCAAACACTTTAAAAAGTCTCTGGTCTGCCAAAATTTCAGAATACCCAAATGGATTCTATGCCAATAATCAGATCTTTCTTACCTTTAGGGATATCAATAAAATAATCTTCTATGGACAGAGAAGCATTACAAGAGCGATACGGAATTATTGGTGAATCTGCCGCCATCAAACAGGTGGTGGATAAAATCATGCAGGTCTCATCGACCGATATCACAGTACTTCTGCAGGGTGAAAGCGGTGTGGGCAAGGATGTGACTGCACGGGCCATACACTCCCTGAGCCACAGAAAACGCAACAACCTGGTCATTGTCAACTGTGGCGCCATTCCCGAGGGCATCATTGAGAGTGAACTCTTTGGACATGAGAAAGGAGCCTTTACCGGAGCCCATGAAGCGCGCCAGGGATATTTCGAAAAAGCTGACGGGGGAACCATCTTCCTCGATGAGATCGGAGATACCCCCAAAAACATCCAGGTCAAGCTGCTGCGAGTGCTTGAAAGCGGTGAGTTTTTCAGGGTAGGGTCCAGTAAAATGTATACTGCCGACGTGCGGGTCATCGCTGCCACCAATCAGGACCTGTGGGAGCTTGTGCAGGAAGGAAAGTTTCGCGAAGATCTTTACTACCGCCTCGATACCGTAAAAATCAAACTCCCCCCCCTTCGCGACCGCCAGGAAGATATCATTCCGATCTTCAGAAAGTTTGTTACAGAGTTTTCTTCCAAATACGACTCGGTCTTTCAGGGTTTTTCGGACGAAGCCAAAGACCTATTGATCTCATACCGATGGCCCGGCAACATCCGCGAACTGCGCAATGTGGCCGAACAGCTGGTGGTACTTGAACAGTCTCAGTTTATCGATAAAGATCGCCTGCAGAAATACCTGAAAGGCCGGCAGCATCACGGCTCGGCTGATAACCTTCCGGTTCTCTCACAGAGAAATTATGATGATGACGACGGGGCGTACGACGGACAACCATCGGGTACCGACATGGGAATTATCTATCGGGCACTTCTTGAAATGCAGGGTGATATTTCTGACCTGAAAAAGATGCTCGCAAAGTTTGTCTACTCATCCTTTGCAGATAAGGATGTCAAAGCCCTGCCCAGCCCGCTGCCCCGTGATATCGACCCGAACGATATCTCCAGCCACATCTACCGGGATCGTGACCGCGATGATGACTCACTGGGTATTTCGTCGCCCAGCAGTCATGATGAATCTGATAATTCATCTGAAGATGAAGATAACGTAGAGGCTTTCTTTGCACGCAAGGAGATCCCCTCGATCGAAGAGGCTGAAAAGTTTCTGATTGAACAGGCACTCAAGCGATTTGAGGGCAACCGCCGCAAGGCGTCAGATGCACTGGGTGTCAGTGAACGAACACTCTATAGAAAGCTTGATCAGTATGGACTTCAATAAGTTGAAATGGGTAACCGTGCTGGTGACTTCCCTGCTGCTGGCAGGCTGTATCAACTACAGCTTTACCGGCACCTCTATTCCGGCGGATGTCCGCACTATCTATATCCCCTTTTTTCCTGACCGTTCACAAAGCGGACTGGGGGACTTAAGCGACCAGCTTAACCAGGCCCTGATTAACCGTTTTGTAAACCAGAGCCGTCTGTCACTCAACAATGATAAAGATTCGGCAGACGCGTTTGTTGAGGGTGAAATACAGTCCTATTCCAACCGGCCATTCAGTATCCGGGGGGATGAGCAGGCCAACATCAATGAGATCCAAATTACCGTAAGAGCCCTGTTTCAGTACCAGAAAGACGAGGAGCCGCTATGGACAAAAAGCTTCAGCGGAAGTGCCACCTATAACACCGTAGAGAATCCGGTTGAGGGTGAATTGGAAGCCGCGCAGGAGGCCTTGCAGCAGATTGCAAATAATATGTTCAATGATGCGGTGAGCAGTTGGTAAATCATCTCTTCTTTGCATACTTTTGGACATGCAACTAACAGCAGAACAAATACCAAAATCCCTGCAAAGTTATGTTGAGCAGTTCGAAAATTCACCCGATGAGGCGATTGAACGGCTCGAAACCCATATTCTGCGCCGCAACAGCGGAGCTGTCGGGTATTTTGTTCTCTCCTGGCTGTATCACCGAAACAATCAACAACAGAAGGCGATACAGGCAGCACTTCGGGCAAAGATGTATGCCCCGGGCAGCAAGCTGATGGAGCGCCTGCACTATGTGATGACTCACCCTCAGCGGTTTGAAGCCTGGACACCCGAATCAAAGCGTGAATCATTTAAACGAAGTAAACAGAACGACAGGGGGCACCCCATCCAGGATCTCGACTCTCTTATTGCCAAACTCTCTTCGGTTGAAAAAAACCGAATTAAACCGAACCTGTCTGATGACAGTGAAGTACCCGATCTAAGTGAAGCCAGTAACCAGGTGGATGATATTGTCACCGAAACACTGGCTGCGATCCATGAAAAACAGGGCGACTACAAGGGGGCGATCAATACTTATAAGAAATTGCGCCGCATTAACTCGTCGAAAAAAGAGTCGTATGATGAGCAGATATTCAGGCTGCAGCAGCTCATCGCGGAGGAAAAGAAGAAGAACAGAGACAACCCTTCGTAACCCGAACGTTCCCGTTACCCTTTTACAAACCCGTTGTTCTGCTTTTCATGACCAATTGTGGTCGATGGGCCGTGTCCCGGATAAACGGTCGTCTCTTCCGGCAGTGTGTAGAGCTTCTCACGTATCGATTTCGATAACAGGTCAAAATCTCCCTTGTAGAGGTCTGTCCTTCCGATGCTCTCGCGAAACAGTGCGTCGCCGGCCAGCAATGCCCCGCTCTCCGGAAAATAGAGGGATACATGGTCGGGTGCATGTCCGGGTGTATAGAGCACATCAAAGGTGAACGGGCCGAGGTCAAACCCCTTCTGCTCAGTCAGCGGTTCAGGCGTAAAATCAAATCCGGCCGCGCGAAAGCCAAACCGCATCGCCTGGTCCGGGAAATTATTCCATAAATAGAGGTCTGAATGGTTCAGGTAGACCGGCACGTCATACTCCTTCAATACCTTGTCCAGCCCCAGCACATGGTCAACATGTGAATGAGTCAATAGCACCGCAATCAGCTCCGAACCGCTCTCTGAAAGGTCTGACTGAACCTGCTGAAATTCACGCGGGTCAAAAAAACCGGGGTCCACCAGAATGGATTTCCCCTGCCGGGTCAACAGGTAGGTATTTTCGGCAAACGGGCCAACCGTGTATGATCTAAGCTCCATAAAGTCTCCACTATATAAAAAAAGGATGCAGCGTATCCACACTACATCCTTTCAAACTGTTTGAAACGGGGTTACTTCTTCTGGTATCGCTTGTTGAAACGATCGATACGGCCCGCCTTCTTGTTGATCTTCTGATTCTTGTTATAAAACGGATGGTTTTTTGAATCTACCTCACTCTTGTAGATACCCTCAGCAGTATCCATGGTGCTTCTGGTCTTAATTTCCGAACCATCACTTAAAACTACTGTAATTTCTTTGTAATCGGGATGAATTCCTTTTTTCATAATCGTGGTCTGGCATTGGTTGAATCTTCAATAGACACCAAAGATACGGGATCATTTCACATTATGCAATGACCGATGCAA
>JBJHCX010000118.1:0-5350 GCA_050486245.1 Rhodohalobacter sp. | reverse complement strand
AACCTGGTTGGAGGGTGTTGCGGCACCACTCCCGAGCATATCCGGGCCATTGCCGATGAAGCCGGCCGTCACACCCCGAGGCCGATTCCGGAGGTGAAACCCTACCTGCGGCTCAGCGGACTCGAACCCCTGGTTGTGCGTCCCGACACCAATTTTGTGAATATCGGTGAACGTACCAACGTCACCGGTTCAGCACGCTTCAAACGGCTCATCAAAGAGGAAGAGTATGACGAAGCCCTCTCGGTGGCGCGCGATCAGGTGGAAGGCGGCGCCCAGGTGATCGATGTGAACATGGATGAAGGCCTGCTCGATTCGGAGCAGGTGATGACAGATTTTATCAACCTGATGGCCGCAGAGCCCGAGATTGCCCGCATCCCCTTTATGATTGACAGTTCAAAGTGGAGCGTACTGAAAGCCGGACTCAAAACCACGCAGGGAAAGAGCGTTGTCAACTCCATCAGCCTGAAAGAGGGTGAGGAGGAGTTCAAGAAGCAGGCACGTGAAATTCTCGACTTTGGAGCAGCCGTTGTGGTGATGGCGTTTGATGAAGAGGGACAAGCCGATACCCTCGAAAGGCGAAAAGAGATCTGCAAGCGGGCCTACAACATCCTGGTGCAGGATGTCGGTTTTCCGCCCCAGGATATCATACTCGATCCCAATATCCTCACGGTGGCTACCGGAATCGAGGAGCACAACAACTATGCGGTCGACTTTATTGAGACCATTCGATGGATCAAAAAGAACCTTCCCAAAGCCAAGACGAGCGGCGGACTGAGCAACATCTCCTTCTCCTTTCGCGGCAACAACACTGTTCGTGAGGCGATGCACTCAGCCTTTCTCTATCACGCCATCCGGGCGGGACTTGACATGGCCATCGTCAATCCGACCCAGCTGGAGGTATATGAGGAGATCCGGCCTGAACTTCGTGAGCTGGTAGAAGATGTGCTGCTCAACCGAAGGCCTGATGCTACAGAGAGGCTGGTTGAGTATGCCGACCGTATCAAGGATGACGGCAAGAAAAAAACAGTGGCTGAAGCCGAGGCGTGGCGAAGCGAGACGGTCGAAGAGCGTATCAAACACGCCCTGGTAAAGGGAATCACAGATTATATTGAAGCGGATGTGGAGGAAGCCCGTCAGAAGTACGACCACCCGATCGAGGTGATTGAGGGGCCGATGATGGACGGCATGAACGTTGTGGGCGACCTCTTTGGAGCCGGTAAGATGTTTTTGCCGCAAGTGGTGAAAAGCGCCCGGGTCATGAAGAAAGGAGTCGCCATACTGATCCCCTATATTGAGCAGGAGAAAGAGAACTCCCCTGAAAGCGAGCCTAAAGCCAAAGTGCTTCTCGCTACCGTAAAAGGGGATGTTCACGATATCGGGAAAAATATAGTAGCTGTCGTTTTGAGGTGTAACAACTACGATGTGATCGACCTGGGGGTGATGAACCCGGCCGACAAGATCCTCGATGCGGCCAAAAAACACAAGGTGGATGTGATCGGCCTGAGCGGGTTAATCACACCGTCGCTCGATGAGATGGTGCACGTAGCCAAGGAGATGAAACGGACCGGTTTTCACACACCGCTTCTGATCGGTGGAGCCACCACTTCGCGCATGCACACAGCCGTCAAAATTGCACCCAACTACAGCAACCCGGTAATTCACGTATTGGATGCGTCCAGAAGTGTGACCGTGGTGA
Source organism: Rhodohalobacter sp. (assembly GCA_050486245.1). GTDB lineage: Bacteria > Bacteroidota > Rhodothermia > Balneolales > Balneolaceae > Rhodohalobacter. The sequence continues at coordinate 3,654 of JBJHCX010000118.1, read as the reverse complement.
ACCGCCTGGTATCCAAAACCCTCAAGGAGGGTTTCCTGGATGAGATCAGGAAAGAGTATCAGGACCTGCGCCATCAGTATAGCAGCCGCGACCGGAAAAAGAGCTACCTGACAATAGACGAGGCCAGAAAAAATCGCACTCAGGTCGACTGGTCAAAAGCGGATATTGTCCCCCCTGTAAAACCGGGAGTTTCCCTATTCCGGAATATGTCGCTCGAAAAGCTGAGGCGTTATATCGACTGGGGACCCTTCTTTATCGCCTGGGAGATGAAAGGCAAATTTCCCGATATCCTGCAGGATGAAAAAGCCGGGGTGCAGGCACGAAAGCTGTTTGACGAGGCCAATCATCTGCTCGACCATATTATCGACAACAACCTTATTACCGCACACGGGGCTGTGGGACTCTTCCCGGCCAATGCAATTGGAGATGATATTGAACTCTATGCCAATCAGCAGCGAAAAGAGGTTGTGGCCACGTTCCACACGCTTCGTCAGCAGGCAGAAAAGCGCAGGGGACAGCCCAACAAAGCGCTGGCCGATTTTATCGCCCCTAAGGATTCCGGCCGGCCAGATTACATCGGAGCCTTTGCAGTTACGGCCGGCCATGGTGTTGCTGAGCTGGTGAAGACGTTTGAATCAGAACATGACGATTATAATGCCATCCTGACCAAAGCGCTGGCCGACCGCCTGGCAGAAGCATTTGCCGAGTACCTGCACGAAGAGGTGCGGAAGAGCCTGTGGGGATATTCACCGAATGAAGATTTTGACAACGAAGAGCTGATTCGTGAAAAATATCGTGGAATACGTCCGGCTCCCGGTTATCCCGCTCAGCCCGACCATACCGAAAAACATACACTTTTTAGGCTTCTCGATGTCGAAGAGAATACCGGCATCTCGCTGACAGAACACCTGGCGATGGCGCCGGCTTCATCGGTTTGCGGACTCTACTTTGCACATCCTGATGCCAAATACTTCAACCTGGGCAATATCAAACGGGATCAGATCGAAGATTATGCAACCCGCAAAGGGTTGAGTATCGAAGAGATGGAGCGGTGGCTGGGACCCAACCTGGCCTATGATCCCGAATAGGGTTTACAATCAACATCCCGTAGATCAGAGTACAACCGAGAGGATGAGGTGACGAACGTTACTCGTTATGGCAGCAGGCCCGCCAGAGGCTGTCAGCTCATCACACGGTTAATTGATCTCTGCATCCCTATCAGAACGGCAGGGGCACCCATGCACTCGATTCGATCCACCCCAGCATGGCCAATATTGCCACCAGGAATGTTCCGATCGCTATGGCAAATGCCGGCGGATCCAGGTGTGTATCGGCGTGGGCATAGAAGAGCCTCTGCGTGACCTCCCCAAACCAGGCTGCCATCATTCCCGCAGCGGCGCCGATAAGCAGTGCAACGGTTAAAGAGATTTCTGATGCATCCCCCCCGGCGATCGCAACGGCGGCCGTACTGGCCACCAGCGACATGTGGTGGGTCACCGGCACCCTCTCCACGCCAAGGTTCAAAAACAGAAGGGATGCGGCACTGATCCCGAATGGCAAAAAGACGCTTCCGGTCACTGCCGTAATGTAGACCGCCAGAATTCCAACCACCAGCCCGATCATCAGCACATCTTTATACTTGTACTGATGGCCCAGCCACGGCTCAACCAGGAACCGGCCGGAGTCGTCATCCTTCTTCTCCATCTCCAGAAAGGGTTTCATATTCATCCTGCCCTTCCTGGCATCTCCCATCAACGAATATCCCAGAAACAGCCGGTGTGCAAATGCTGAAATCACAACCGTCAGTGCAATACCGTCCCACGGCATGGACCAGATCGAAAAGAGAGTCGCAATCCAGTAGCCGAGGATGCCAAAAAGGCCGCCAACCAGCAATACGTCTGGCTTGGGACCCAGGGCATACCCGATGTTTTTTGACTGGTGATAGGGAAAACCGGTCTGCATATACCCCTTTTTGGCTGCATAGGCAGCGGCAGCGGCTCCGCCTGCAAAACTGATATGGGGGCCAAAAACAGGCCCGAAGGCGAGCTGTCCGGTAATGTTTGCCGATTCGATCGCGTCAGGGTCAAATCCTACCAGCCCCGATAGGTCGCCGCTTAATATTCGGACTCCCTCACCCAGCATGACCATAAAACCTGTAAATACAAAAGCCGGAAGGGCACCGATAGCCGCTCCAAAAGCACCGCCTGCAAAGGCGGCCAGTATCATCCCAATCATCCACAATTCTGAAAATTCTGCCATTCTATCTGTCTTCGTTAACGTATGATTGATAGAAAAAGCGGATTAATTTTCAGAATTGCAATTCTGTGAGCAAACATGATGTCATATCTATTGCACCTTGACTCTCAAAATAATACAGTTGCGTTGATATTCTGAACAGACGAAGAACAACTCAGCATCAGAACAATAGCGTCACCCTTTATTTGAGATTTTACGGAATGGCGGGCGCCATCCCGGCAAGCACTTCGTCACTGATCCACGGAATTGAATAGAGTCTATGGGTATGTTCGTCAGATATTCGTTTTAAAAGCGGTATTTCTGCTGCTGCTCGCTGCACCAAAAGAGGATCGCGTACCCGGGCTGATGAGATGCTCTGGTTCACGACCCAGCCAAATGGCTCAATATCCGCCCGCCGCAGATCCTCCTGCAGTTTGGCCGCTTCCGAAACAGGCGTGGTTTCCGGCAGAGTTACGATGATTAACTTTGCATAATCGGGGTTCTGCAGATACATATATGGAGTCTTCAGCTTACCGGCATCCATATGGGTGTTCCGCAACACCTCCCTGTGGTAACTGCCGGTGGTGTCGAGCAGCAACAGGGTGTGACCGGTCGGAGCGGTATCCACAACCACAAACTTTCGCTTGGCCTGGTGTATCGCCTTTGAAAATGCCTGAAATACCGCAACCTCTTCCGTACAGGGCGATTCCAGATCCTCTTTTAGCAACTTCAGCTCCTCAGCCGTCCTATTCTTGCTCTTCTGCTTCAGCACTTTTTCAATATAAGCCCGCTTTTCGGCATGCGGATCGATCCGATCCACTTCCAGATTATCGGGAATCTTCATCTCTCCAATGTAATCCATCAGGTGTGCGGCCGGATCGGTTGTGGTGAGATGGACCGGGTATCCCTTTTGAGCCAGGCGCAGGGCAATGGCCGCGGCAATGGTTGTTTTACCAACCCCGCCCTTCCCCATGGTCATCACCAAACCGTGATCTTTGCCGCCGATGATATCCTCTGCCATCTCCTCAAGTCCCGGATAATCACTCTCGTGATCTATGGTCAAAATAGATTCGCTGCAGCCCTGAATCTCCTCTTTGTCGAGCGGATCAAAAACCTTTCGCAAATTCTCAATACCCAACAGGTTGTATGGCCGAAGCGGAAATACAATTTGTTTCATCTGTTGAAGGCGCTTCGGCATTTTCTGCAGGGTTTCATCTGCCATCTTCTTCATCTTTCGTGCAAACGGGTCCGATTCATCCACCGGCTCAAAATAGCCGTTGATGAGGAGCAGCTGATTTGCCAGCCCCATCTCCTTCAGCTCCCGGCCGGATCGATCCGCCTCTCGAAGAGCAGAGCCGTCGGGACGGGTTACCAGGTAGATTGTCGTTTCATCTTTATCCTTCAGCCGATCCACCACTT
>JBJHCX010000117.1:0-5353 GCA_050486245.1 Rhodohalobacter sp. | reverse complement strand
CTGACGGGTCAGAAACCTGGCCGCCGGAAATCGAAACTGATCCATATAGGCATTCAGGCGCAGCGATGAGCTGAACTGATGACGAATTCCGAGGTAAACCCCCTCTTCATTCGACGGGATACCAGACTGCTCACCGAACCCTGCCCCAAAGAGTGCCTGAAAATCGGGGGCATAGTATCGATAAACCCCAACGACATCGGTCTTGGGCCCCAGTTCCGCTTCAGCACCCGAGAGCAGGCCGTATGCATGATTGTCGGTCCAGGCCGCTTCTCCGAAAAAGAGTGCAGGCCCTGCGGTAAACCTGTAGTCGGCAGCGTATCCGTGTCGTGCCTGTCCCTCAAAATTGTGAATCTGCCAGGGCAGGGTGCCCGAGACCACCGGCCTGTCAAATCGGTTGTAGAAACCGGATATCCCGGCAAATCCGTTAGGGAGCCGGAACCTGACCCGTCCTCCTGCTGTTTCCTGTCTCAGGTTTAATCTTCGCTGGCGTTCATTCAGAGTCCGGTGAAGTCCGCTTTCTGTTGGATATCGGACCCGTGTCTCATCCACTTCCGTGGCTGTGCGCCTGCGGTTGGAGTAGAAACCGGTTACCTGTACCCGGGTTCCGTATGTGGCTGCAATTCCGCGGAATCCGTTCATCTCCATGGCCGAGGTGTATGGCTGGATGCCGCGTTCATTCTTATTGGGCGAGCGAATCACATCACTTCCCTTGCCAAACACACCGCCGCTCCACAGCAGAAGCCCCTGTCCGAATGAGACACTGAAATCACCCAGGATCAGGCTTCGCAATCGTCCGTTATCGAGCAGGGCGATATGCCAGGAGGTGTAGTCAAAATCGGCCGGATGGGCGAGGGGCTCGCCGGGATCTTTATCCTGTGTCAGGTTCACGGAAAGATGATTGCTCCTGTATCGAAAACGCTGGTAATATTTCACGGGGCTTCCCGTAAAACCGCCAAGGGTATCGGGACGGGTGTACCCCTGCTGCTCTTCAAGAACCCTCTGAAACCGGCTGAACCCTTCAAAACGGCTGTTCTCGGTCCAGTACCGGGGGTTCAGATAGAGGGCCTGAGGCCGTTCAGTCCCGTCGGCGGCAGTGAGGTATGGAGCTGCACGAGCCAGGGTAACCGGGCCGATGCCCTGAACCCGTAACAGATCCCCGACCCGCAGAAATGGCCCGGATGATGTGCGATGATCCACAATGTTTTGTGCCAGGCGAAGATTGATTCCGGGCACCTGCATCAGGTCATCGAGGGAGGCGTGGTTGATGCTGACCGGATGTTCGGAAAGATATTGAAGATACTCCAGCATCTCCTCCAGGTTTTCATCTTCGGCCTCGCTGTCAAACTCTTCCAGGATCCGTTCAATTTCCCGCTCGGCCTCCACCCGGAGCGTATCGTGCTGCTGTGCAAATAGCGGGTTGGGAGCCCATAACGTTAGAAATAACAGGATCAAGAGCAAAATCCATGTCATGAACGCAGGTGACGGCTTTGTATGGCGGTATGTTGCAAAACTCTTTTCCATCTTCTGTTAAAAGGTGAGGGAGAAGTCGAATGCCGCACTTAGCCCTAGCGGATTGTGCTGCTGTATTGCGATGTTGATTGTCCATGGTTTTGGCTGGTACCCGAAGCCGCCCGACCAGGAAGAGGGCTCGGTAGTCAGTCCGGCGCGCGCAAAAAAGGAGGGGATTAACCGAAACTGCACGCCTGAACGGAATGAAACCGGGAATCGGACATCCTTGACCAGCTCGGCGGTGATCACCGATTCATTTGCAAGCGAGTAACTAATCCCTCCGGCAACCTCCCTTGGCAGCTCTTCATCAGTATTCCCGTAGGATGGCTGGTTGATATGGGTCGTTCGGATTCCGACAACAACATTCTGAACGGGTTCTGCTGCGATGCCGAGGTGAAATCCCGGTGCACCGGCCGATCCATATCCCTCACCCTGGTAAAGATGAGTGTAGGAGGCTGATACACCGAAGTGAACATTGCCTTCTGAATATTTATACCCGGCCAGAAACCTGTTTTCATGGAACAGATTGAATCCATAGCGGTGAAGGCCAATACCCAGCGTGCCTAACCCTGTTTGAAAGGTACCGGCAAGGGCCATGTCGGTGATTTCAGCAATGCCGGCAAATTGATATCCGTAAAATGAAATGTGGTTGTGATCCGTTGGCATCAGGGCGATGTTATTGAAAACGGACCATTCGGAGTCAGCCAGGGCAACACCTGACTGCCCCATCGCCAACGGTGCGGCCCCCAGGGTGGACTGTGCAGACGCACTTCGATCAGTCAAGATCAGAATCAAAGCTGAAAAAGACATGATAAAGATAGATATTAAAGAGTGTCTCCCGATCATCACTCTGTGGTTGTAGAATCATTACATTATCCGAAGATGAGATTAAAACTTCAAAAGAAATTATTGGCCGGCAGCATTTTATTGGCACTGTTCCTCCTGGATGTTCGGTTTTTGGCCGCTCAGGAGATGAATTGTACGGTATCGATCAACGACCGGCAGATCAGCGGTTCCTCGTTTGAATATGTGTCTGAGCTGCAGCCGGCGCTCGAAAACTATATCAATGAAAACCGGTGGACTGACGACAGGTTTGATCAGAATGAACGGATTATCTGCAATATCCGGATTTTACTGACCGATGCCGACAGCAACAACAATTTTACCGCAGAGGCGGTCTTTTCACTTCGCCGGCCCATCTACGATACCGTTCGTCAGACCACCTCGATTGTGATCAGCGACTCAAACTGGCGGTTTCACTATCCCAGGAATAAAAATCTCATTTTTGACAGGCTGCAGTTCGATGACCTGACCAGTTTTATCGATTTCTATATCTACATTCTTCTGGGTTACGACTATGATACGTTTTCAGAACTTGGAGGGGACTCATATTATCAGCAGGCCAGGGGGGTACTGGAACTTGCACAGGATGCGGGGGCTGCCGGGTGGGGGAGAACGATCGGTTCTCAGAGAAACCGATTCGGCCTTGTCAACGATCTGACGAATCCCTCTTATCGGGATTTTCGCAGTGCAATCTACCGCTATCACCGTCATGGGCTTGACAGGTATACACAACAGCCAGGGGAGGCCCGGTCGGAAATCGTTGATGCGCTCGATCAGGTCAGGGAAGCCAAGCGTGTAACCGGTAACAACTATCTTTTTGATCTCTTCTTCAGCACAAAATACACTGAAATCGTCGCTGCACTGCAGGATGGCGAACCCGCCCTGAGAACCCGTGCCTACAATATACTGCGTGATGCGGATCCGGCTAACTCTTCAGAGTATGGAAAGTTGATGGATTAGTTCATGCCTGACCGGCTATTTGATCAGGGTCATGCGTTCATTGAGTACTTTGTCGGATGTGATGAGCCTGTAAAAATAGACACCACTGGCCAGTGAGCTGCCATCGAACGTCACCTCATGAAATCCTGCCTGGTAGCGTTGGTCTGTCAGCGTCTGAACCCTGCGGCCGATTATATCGAATACATCAATTCTCACCCTGTCTTCGACGGGCAGGCCAAATTCGATGGTAGTTGAGGGATTGAACGGATTGGGATAGTTTTGGTTCAGGGTAACCTGGTCGGGGAATTCGGATCCATCGCCGCCGGGCTCAATTTGAAGTGTGAACCGTGCATTGCGGGCTTTGGAAGCTGATTTTTCCAGAAGCCTGAAGTTCTCGTGGGTGTTGACCTGGGGGGCTTCCTTGCCCTGCGAGCGTATCTCAAAATCGTAAAAGTCGGCCTCCCGGAGATTGACCTTGTCGCCGGTATGATTATCAACCAATGTGATATTCCACGCTTCAGGGATATTATCAAACTCGGGCCAGGTCAATGTGACAAGTCCGTTATAGTGGCGGTTGTTGTAAACGGCCCCGGCCTGTACCGGTATCTCAATGGTTTTTCCAAAATCACGGGGCAGGTTATTGACGGCCAGTTCCGTGCCGTCGTTAAACAGTGAATAGATCTCCAGATAGGTATCGGCATCGAATGGAAGCAGCCGGTAGGCGTCGAACGGGTCGGTTGCAAAACTTCCATCTCTGGTAAATGAAAAGTGTGTGGATGTTGAGTGGAAGTCACTCTCCAGCTTCAGAGCCAGTACCGGTACATCGCGGTAGCGGTCAGCTGTTTTTCGGAAGGTGCCGCCGGTTGTCTTGTTCTCCGGTGAGACTGAGAGCTGCGGGTTTTCATCATTGGCTTTGACCCAGAATCCCTGGAACGGGGCGATGCGTCCGCTTCCGTGGCTTCCGGCGTGTCCGTTCCAATATTTGTACTCCTGGGCACTGTGGTCCCAGATATAGAGCACATTGTCCATGTTTTCACGGGTCCATCCGTCTGAGTCCCAGTCAAGCGTGGCACCGTACGGATTGCCGGCCATATTCCATCCGGTATCGGCCTCGGCGGTGTAAGTGACGGGGAACGTGAAATCTGCGGAGCTGTCCCAAAAGTTCTCCCGGCCGGATACTGTGAGAGTTTTTGGGAGAGTATCATTGTAGTCATCATCACCGTTTACATTTCCAAAGGCGTAAAAGAAGTATCCGGTGCCGGTGCTGAACGAATCGTTGACATTTCCGGGTGCCCGCCACCGCTGGTTGTCGGTGGTCAGTTCGGGATCATCTGGGTCGGTATAGGTCTCGTCATACCACATCAGATTGGGTTGCCTGTCGGGGTATGCAGAGCCCTCCATCCCCTGCAGAACCAGTCCGTCAAACAGCTCGGCGAAGGTAGAGTTTTCGATCGGGGTGGCCGTCATTTTCCAGCCGCGGATATTGATATTTCGCCGGAAGGTGAGCGTGCCGTTTACATAGTTTGTATTAGGGGCAATGAAGTTACGCCCTGAGCTGATAATCAGTTCTCCGTTCTGCAGGGTCAGGTTGCCGTCTACGATGATATCCTCAAAGGTTCGGACCCCTTCCGGGTTATTGATAATGGCATTCTGCATCTGGCTCAGGTTGGCAATCTGCTGGCGTTGAAGGTCAGGGTAATCGGCCGGGTCTTCTTCCAGGCGGATTCCAAAGATGACGGTGCCCTCGCTGGTGTCGATATTGAGCAGGTTCAGGTTGCCCCGAACAACGAGCGTATTGTCGTTCAGGATCAGCTCACCGTTGCCAAAAATATTTTGCAGGTTATCCAGTGTAATACCGGCGCCTTCAGCAAGCTCAAAGGTATTGCCCTCGGTGATCAGCAGTTCAAAGGTATCTATTAAGTCACCGGTTTCTACGATTACATTGTTCAAAATTTCAAGACGGTTCGCAAACAGATTATCAGGATTTAACCGCTGAAGGGAGGAGCCGTTAAACCGGACCCTGGTTCCATCGGCACTTGCCAGAAACGTTGAAAGGTTGAAG
>JBJHCX010000116.1:0-5374 GCA_050486245.1 Rhodohalobacter sp. | reverse complement strand
GCCTGGGCATGCAGCTGCTCTATGAGTCGAGTGAGGAGGGCGACAGCACCACACTCGGGCTGATACCCGGCCGGCTCAAAAAATTTGACTCCACCCGGGCCAAGGTGCCCCATATGGGATGGAACCGATTTGAACCGCTGAAAAAGCATCCGCTGATCAAGGGTATCGACAACAAGCAGTTTCTCTACTATGTGCACGGCTACTATGCGCCGACCAATGAGTACACCCTGGCGAGCTGCAAGTACATCCGTGATTTTGCGGCCGTCGTTGCCAAGGATAACTATATGGGCGTGCAGTTTCACCCGGAAAAATCGGGACAGGCCGGATCGCTGTTGCTGCAAAACTTTCTCGACCTGGTGCGTCAAACCGCCGGTGCAGCCGAGCCGCCAGGCGCTGAATAAATCAAATCGGGCAGCCTTTCCGGCATCGGGCCGGAGCAGTAACTTTTAACACTTTTGGAAACCCGAAAAGGGGTTCACTTTAGTATCTTTCATCAGAACCAGATTTAAACCCATCATCGGATATGAACATCATTCCCGCCATTGACCTGCTTGACGGACAGGTGGTGCGCCTGAAAAAAGGTGACTATGCCCGGAAAACCGTCTACAATCACAACCCGGTTGAAGAGGCGGCCAAGTTTAAGGCCGCCGGTTTTTCCCACATTCACGTTGTCGACCTGAACGGGGCGAAGAGCGGACAGTTTGAAAACCTGCCCATTATCCGCACCATCATCCGCGATACCGGGCTTTCGGTACAGGCCGGAGGCGGCGTGCGTTCGCTCGATAACATTGAGGAACTGATCGATGCCGGACTGAACGGGGTGATCTGTTCATCGATGGCGGTCAAAAAGCCGGAACAGTGGATCGAGGCGATCCGCAGCTATCCGGATCAGATGATCCTCGGCCTCGACCTGAAAGGTGGCCAAATGGCCTACGGCGGCTGGCTGGAGACCTCCGATCAGCCGATCGAAGAGTTCCTGAAGCCGATGACAGACGCCGGGCTTCAGACCGTGCTGAGTACCGACATTGCGCGCGACGGGATGCTGAGCGGGCCCAATGTGCAGATGTACACAGACCTGCAGAACCGTTTCCCTGACCTGAACTGGATTGCATCGGGCGGAGTCTCGAACCTGAACGACCTGGTGACCCTGCGCAATCACGGATTGTTCGGGGTGGTTGTGGGCAAAGCGTACTACGAGGGGCATATCTCTATCGACGATTTGGCAGGACTGTCGGGGCCAAAAAGATAGCGTGTTTTATACCCCAAAATCACTATTTTGAGGGCCCGAACCCGAAAAAGACTATGCTTACAAAACGAATCATACCCTGCCTCGACATCAAAGACGGACGCACCGTAAAAGGGGTGAACTTTGTGGGGCTGAAAGATGCCGGCGATCCGGTGGAACTGGCACGCCGCTACACCCAGGAAGGCGCCGACGAACTGGTCTTTCTGGATATCACCGCCACCAAAGAGAAGCGCCGCACGCTGGTCGACCTGGTCACCCAGATTGCCCGTGAAATTAACATACCGTTTACCGTGGGCGGCGGCATAAAAAGCGTGGGCGAGATTGAAGAGATCCTCAAGGCGGGCGCCGACAAGGTCTCGCTGAACAGCGCGATTGTGCGCGATCCCGATCTCATCACCCGTGCATCGAATGCATTTGGCAGCCAGGCGGTGGTCGCCGCGATCGATGCAAAGCGCACTGAAGGCCGATGGGAGGTGTTTGTCAAAGGCGGGTCGGAAGCCACCGGGCTCGACGCCGTTGAGTGGGCCCGCAAAACCGAGGAGCTGGGTGCGGGTGAGATCCTGCTGACCAGCATGGACCGCGACGGCACCAAGTCGGGCTTCGACCTGGAGCTGCTTCAGCAGATCAATCACACGGTCACCATCCCCGTTATTGCCAGCGGAGGGGCCGGTACGATACAGCACTGTATCGACGCCGTTGCCACCGGGAATGCCGATGCCGTTCTGGCCGCCAGTATCTTCCACTTCAAAGAAATTGAGATTGCAGACCTTAAAAAACGGATGTCTGAAAGCGGCATTGACGTAAGAATATTGACGAATTAAACCAGACCTGACAACCGATGGCCAAGCAAGAATTAGAATTCCTATACGACCTGGAGCGGGTGCTCACCCAGCGCAAAAAAGAGATGCCCGAAGGCTCCTACACCACCACACTTTTCAAAGCGGGAATCGACAAAATAGCCCAGAAACTGGGTGAAGAGGCCGTCGAAACGATCATCGCCTCCAAAAACGAGCCCGAATCGGAAGTGGTCTATGAGTCGGCCGACCTGATCTACCACCTGCTTGTCCTATTGGCAGAGCGTGACATTCCGCTGGACAGCGTCATTCGGGAGTTGAAGGGAAGAAGTAAGAAGTAGAGAAGTAGAGAAGTAGAGAAGTAGAGAAGGCAAAAGGCAAAAGGCAAAAGGCAAAAGGCAAAAGGCAAAAGGCAAAAGGCAAAAGGCAAAAGTGGAAGATGGTGATGGGTGGTTGAAATCCCAAATTCCAAATCCCAAATTCCAGGGAGAGTGAAACGTGAGACGCCAAAGGTGAAACATTGCTGGATCAATCCAATCGGTACCTCCACATTTTTCTCACGACTCACGACTCACGACTCACGACTCACATCTAAATACCAAAGCCCACTTTCTCGGTTCATCGGTTTGTCGGTTTCTCCGTTGATCTGTTTTACAGAGGTGCACCCCGCACCTGGCGTTCCGGCGGGTCGGGGCTGGTAAAAGCACCAGCCAAGCGCCGGAACGAGAAACATCTATCTACCATCTACCATCTACTATCTACCATAGACCATAGACCATAGACCATCTACCAACCCCCCTCAAGGTGCCGGGTAGACGTAGTTGGCTTCAAAGCTGAGCGGGATTCCGATCCACCAGTAGATCAGCAGGAAGATCGTCCATGTGATCAGGAAGATGATCGAGTAGGGAAGCATCATTGAGATGAGCGTTCCGATCCCGGTATTCTTCACATAGCGCTGGCAGAAAACGACAACCAGCGGGAAGTAGGGCAGCAGCGGGGTAATGATATTCGACACCGAGTCGCCCACGCGGTACGCCGCCTGGGTCAGGTCGGGCGAGATTCCGAGCTGCATCAGCATCGGCACAAAGATCGGGGCGATCAGCGCCCACTTGGCCGAAGCCGACCCGACCAGCAGGTTCACAAAGGCACTCAGGAAGATGATACCCACAATGGTAACCTGTCCCGGCAGCGCCATCGCTTCGAGGAAGTTGGCCCCTTTAATGGCGATCAGCAATCCGATATTCGACTTGGCAAACGCATCAATAAAGAGCGCGCAGAAGAACGCCATCACCACGTAGTAGCCCATGCTCTCCATCGACTTGGTCATGTTGTCGATCATATCCTTTGAGCTCTTGTACTTGCCGGAGGCGTAACCGTACACCACACCCGGTATGAGAAGCAGGATAAAGATCAGGGGTACGATCGCCTGCATCAGCGGAGCCTGGAATGAGAAGAGTGAGCTCACTTCGGGGTTGTCCCAGTGAGGATCGCGCAGGGAAGAACTTTCAGGCCAGGCCCATGCAAAGAGCCCGATCAGTCCAAGTACCATGGCGCCGAAGCCCCACCAGAATGCACGGCTCTCTTTGGGCGTCACCGTCTCCATCTGCGGCATCTCATCCTCATCCCCGTCCACTTCAATGCCTTTCAGGCGGGGTTCTACAATCTTGTCGGTAACATACCAGCCCACCCCGGTAATCAGGATACTGGAGATGGCGGTAAAGTAGTAGTTGTTCAGCGGGTTGAGGGCGATATCGGGATCGAGGATCCGGGCCGCCTCAAGGGTAAAGCTCATCAGGAGCGGGTCGATGGCCGACGGGATAAAGTTGGCTGAAAAGCCGCCGCTCACCCCGGCAAAAGCTGCCGCAATTCCGGCCAGCGGATGGCGTCCGGCAGCGTAGAAGATCACACCTCCCAGCGGAATCACCAGCACGTATCCGGCATCGGCGGCGGTGTGGCTCACAATGGCGATTAGAATCAGCATCGGTGTGAGCAGGGATTTGGGGGTAAAGCCGAGCAGTTTTTTCAGTCCGGCATCGATCCAGCCCGAATGTTCGGCCACGCCAACGCCCAGCATCGCCACCAGTACAATACCGAGCGGCGCAAAGAGCACGAATGTCTCGATCATGTTGGCCAGGAAGTCGGCCAGGTTATCGCCGGTGAGCATATTCTGTACGTTCAGTGCGTCACCGGTGCGGGGGTGAACCTCGCCAAAATCGAACGGTGAAAGGATCGCGGAAAAGACCCATACAATCACCAATAGCAGAAAGAAAAGCATTGCGGGATCGGGAAGCTTGTTCCCCGCATGTTCAATGAAATTCAGAAATTTGTCAAACAGCGTACCCCGTCCTTCCGACTCGGGCACTTCATCTTCATTCGTCTTAGTCTCGTCAGCCACGTCAGTCTGTTTTGGTTCAAATTAGATTAGGTGCATCACCTGCTGAAAATACGAGATTTGATTCTGTATGCAAGTGGAAAACGAAACCATCGCTCATTTTTCATTGTTGGCCGGTAGAAAGGCAGTCAGTGCAAGGCGGGTTCAGAGCCCGGCCTTGCACGGGATGCCGCCTTAACACCAAACGAATCTGAATACGATGACCGAAGAACTGATCACTATTTTTCAGCGCGACCTGGGCCGGGTCAGGCAGGAGATTGAAGCCTTCCGTGACGAAGAGGCGTTGTGGAAAACAATCGGCAGCATCACCAATTCATCGGGCAACCTCTGCCTTCACCTGGCGGGCAACCTGAACCACTATGTCGGGACGAAGCTGGGTGATACCGGCTACCGTCGCAACCGGCCGGCCGAGTTCAGCCAGAGGAATGTACCCCGGCGGGAGCTCCTGAGGCAGCTCGACCAGGCCACGGAGATGGTTGCCGCCGTGATCGGCCGGATCGGCGAGGAGCGGCTGGGCGAGCAGTTTGAGGAAGAGCTCTTTGGCCATCCCATGACGGTCGGATTCTTTCTGCTGCACCTGCACGGACATCTCTCCTACCACCTGGGCCAGATCAACTACCTGAGAAGGGCGCTGGAAGCGTAAAGGGACCTGCAAGTGAGCTCCGGCAGGCCCTGTTTTAATGATTTCTTCATCATCCATGATCGAATAAGAGGAGTTCTTCTGCTTTATCATACAGAACATCGTTTCGGACTCCGGTTCACGATTCATGGAGCCGGCATGCGAAACCCCGCTATCGGCAGAACTGAAAAAATGGAAATGATGAATGATCTTCAAAAAGTTGCGCAACAATTGAGAAAACCGGCCGGTGAATTTGGTGAACAAATTGCCCTGAAAATGGATGAGGTGAACCGGCCTCTGTATGACCTGGTCCTGAACACATT
>JBJHCX010000115.1:0-5482 GCA_050486245.1 Rhodohalobacter sp. | reverse complement strand
AATCTGAAGTTCCTGCTTGATCCGCTCTTCCTGGGCCAGCTCTTCCACATACTCGGGAACAAATTTGGGGAGCTCCCTGACCGATTTTCCTTGAAATATTGCATACCCGCCAAACATCAGTCCGGCGGCCATCAGGATCAAATTTGTCACAAACAGAGCCATATCTGGGGAGTTCTGTATGAGCCATCCCGGTGCACTGAACAGGTGGTTAAAAAGAAAGAAGAGTGTGATAAATACGGTCAGATAGTCATCTTTCAGGTAGATAGCGCCCATCACCAGGCCGATAACCCCATAGATTGCCATTTCATGCATGACCGGCCCCAGCTCAATGGTCAGCGGATTCATCAGTCCGAATACAAATCCGGTAATTAAAATCAGTATGACCGATGAGGAGACCTTTTCCCGGATTTTACCCAGGAAAATGAGAAAAATGAGCTGAGAAATCAGGAAAAAACTGGTCAGGCTCAAAAAGACCATCACGATATTGCCAAAGAACCTCCGGTCAGAGAAGAAATTCGACTCAACCGTGAGGTAACTACCCGGAAAGAGATAGAGCATCAGGGAAAAAAGTCCCGCAAGAATAAATGAATAGGAAATTCCCCGAAGAAAGCTAACCCCGACGGGCCGGTTGAAAAAGTGCCCGATTCGTATCAAATCGATTGCCTGCAGCTTTTCTGGCCAGTTTTGTCGTGTAATCGAGTCGGATATCGAGGTTGACAGGAAGAAGACCAGGGATGCAAATGCCGCGGTTAAGCCCCCGGCAATTAAAATGACAAAGATCATTTCTGAAACGAATCCGCCGGTACTGAAATACATCTCATGCACCAATTGGCTGAGTACGATAATCGGAAACATAAAACCGGCCAAAACTGCAACTAATATGGCAGCTTTGGTATCGATCAGTCTCATTCGAAAACGAATGATGAAGAGGATCAGAAGCCAAAAGACGGCCAGCATCAATACGGCACCCCTGGTGCCTGATATAATCTGGCTCAGCCTCATTCCGGCAGCTTCATCCGATTCTATCGAGTGGGTTAAATTGAGCAAGCTGCCTGTGGGCAGAACCGTCAGCTCAACCTGCACGGATTGACGCACCTGCCCATGTTCACCTCTATAGATTAATCTGGCTGCTTCGGTGACATCCAGGCTTACCTTTTCAGCACGAATAAAATTCAGGCCGGCATTTTTCCAACCGGTGTTCATGAGGTGATACTCTGCCAGGCGTTCAGCATCCTGCCTCGTCAGGAGTGTGGTTTCTCCATGTTCCAGCACGCGTTCGGTTACAAGGTCTTCTGTAAATGAAAACTGCATTCTGTCAAACAGAAGCGTATCCAGCTCTTCAGCCGAAATGACAGGGTGTTCGATCTCAAACAGGTAAGAGAGTGCCCCTGCGTCCAGATAATTTCCGGGCAGACGATTCTCTTGGTTCCGGAGACCGATCGGTTCTCCATCCTCATTCAGCGTAACGGTAAGTTGAGAACGGCCTTCGTCTGCCAGTTCCGTGATATCCGGGTCGGGATCCGGGGTTTGATACCGGGCTTCCCAGTAAAATCCGGGATAAAGATTCCTGTTGGACGAATCCCTGAAAAACTCTTTCAGGTTTGTCTGGGCCTGAAGTGAATCCAGCAGGCTTTTATCCATTCGATAGCGCACCCTCGGTTCCTCTTCACGGCCATACCCCAATGAATGAACCCACTCTGAAGCATACCCCTGCACTTGTGTCTCACTCAGCTTGTGATCTGCCGCACCCAATGGATGCAGATCCCCATACAGCCTGAAAAAGAGAACGGCTGCAAGTACCCCCGTGATTAACAGAATCAGGTCTTTTTTTGCGCTATCCGGAACGTTTGCCAAATTAAACGAAAATTATTCAGGTTATCTATTCACACTTCCGATCATTAATTTACTTCGTAATTTATAAAACAAAGTTTCAAATTTATATTGTTTCCTAAAAACTTAATTCCAACTTTTTTATGTGCCTTGCCGTTTTTGCCTACCGTACAGACCCAGACTATCCCCTGGTGCTGGCCACCAATCGCGATGAATTTTATGACCGGGATGCTGAACCTGCACACTACTGGGATAATCACCCTGACCTGTTGGCAGGCAAAGATACAAAAGCCGGCGGGACCTGGCTTGGAATAACCAGGGATCATCGGTTCGCAGCCATTACCAACTATCGTGACATCCATAATATCAAGCAAAATGCCCCCAGCCGGGGCAGCCTCGTTAAAAACTTTCTGACCTCCGGGCTTTCTGCACCGGAGTATTACAAGACCGTCCTGCCCGATCTTCAAAAATATAACGGCTTTAACCTGTTATTGGGCACAACCGACAATCTGTACTATTTCAACAACCAAAAGCCGGGCCTGACCCGCCTGGAGCCGGGATTTCACAGCCTTAGCAACGCTTTTCTGAACACCTCCTGGCCTAAGACCGATCGTGCGGTCAGCGACCTGAAGGCGGCTTATCAATCCGGCACCCCGGATAAAGAGCAGTTGCTGAAGCTGCTTCAGAACCGTGAGAGATATCCTGAACCGCAGCTGCCCGAAACGGGACTGAGCCGTGAAATGGAGCGGGTTGTCTCATCCATCTTCATTACGAGTGACAATTATGGCACCCGCTGTTCAACCGTGATTTATTCGGCACGCAACGGAGATACTGAGTTTACAGAAATCACCTACAAACCCGGAACAACCACACCGGTTCACAATGCAACTTTCACACTCTGACAACCCCTTGATTTACAAAGTATTTAACTATATTAGGCTGAACTGAACCCTACATCAGGCACAGGCTTTCATTAATCAGATGGTCATTTCTAAAAAAAAAGATCGGGTAAGTTGTCTTATCGTCACGGCAAACCGGGAGAGGATGCTCAGAAGATCTCTCCTGTCGCTGCACAATCAAACCTATCAATCTCTCGAAGTTGTCATCATTGATAATGGCACCCGATCCGTCAAACCTGTGGTTGATGAATTTTCATTTCCACGCCTCACCTACGAGCATGTTCCCCCTCCTCACAAATTTACCCTGGGCGACCTGCGCAACCGGGCGCTGGAACTTGCCGGGGGAGATTATATGATCTGCTGGGATGACGACGACTGGCACCATCCAAAACGAGTGGACGTTCAGTTGGATGCATTGCAACGCGGATATGACGCCTGTTGCCTTGAGGGTACTATTTTTCACATCGACCTGCCCGAATTTATGGAGCACCCCTTTATTGGCCGGCTGCCCAAAGGCTCTCCCAATACCATCATGCACAGGCGAAGTGACCGGATCCGGTATCCCTCATTAAACCGTGAGGAGGATACGGTCTATTTGAATCGTTGGATGAAAGCCGGGAGGTATAAAAAGCTGAGCCTTGAGCAATCTTATCTATTCGTGCGTGTATTTCACGGTGAAAATATATCGGGTAAAAAGCACTTTTTGAGGCGCCTTCGCAACTCGCCGGCCCGATGGATCTGCTACATGTGGTATGCAAAAATCATGGACAGGCTTACGGAACATCCTGCTTTTCGGTTAACAGGCTTGGAACAGGAGTCCTTCCGGAAATTTATGGAGGATTCGAAAAAAGCGGGACTTTTCAACTCTTGAAAAAACGGATAAATCGAACATACCGGATCTTGCGGTTCAACTTTCGGCGTTTTAAACGGTCGCCGCATGGCCGGGTGTTCCTGCGCGTGTTAACGTATCTCATTCAGGCAGTCATCATAGCTGTGATCGCCTGGCAGCTAACCGGTATTGGCTGGGGCAACTTTTTCGCATCGCTTCCAATCCACCCGCTCTTCTACCTGCTCTTTCTCTTCATCTATTTTCTGCTGCCCTTTTCAGAAGCCCTTGCCTACCGCATGGCATGGGGTATCCCTTTCCTGAAAAGCCTCGGTATCTTCATTCAAAAACGGGTCTTGAACAAAGATGTATTGGGGTATTCAGGTGAGGTACTGCTGATAAACTGGGGCAGCAAACAGGACGGACTGGAGACAAAACAGGTCGTGAAAGATGTGCGTGATATGAATATACTCTCATCGGCCGCCTCCACCTTTGTGGCGTTTGGGCTGCTGGCGGCACTGTTTTTGTCCGGGCAAATTCGCTATACCGAATATCTGTTCTCACTGCCCGTTTTTCAGAATGCAGGAGGGCCTGAAGTGATCATTGGCCTCCTTTTCCTGGGTGTTGTCTTCGCCGTCATGATCCGTTTCAGGAGTTATCTTTTCTCAATGAAACGTCTGCTCGCCCTCAAGGTTTTTCTGTTGCATTCTGTCCGGATGACCCTTCTCTATTGTGCCCAGATCCTGCAGTGGTACATTGTACTGCCTGAAATTGCCCTCGAGATCTGGTTTACCTTCCTGAGCATCAATATCATTGTGAGCCGGATCCCGTTTATTCCGAGCCAGGACCTGGTTGCGACGGGAACCAACATCGAAATTGCGAGGCTGCTTCAGGTTCCCCTGGCGCCGGTCACGGGGATCTTTTTGGTACACGATGTCCTTGGAAAAATCCTCAATTTTGGTCTGTATACAGCCCTGACAGCCAGAAGGCGAAATGGGTAGGATGAATGCGATTTAGCCGGTTTATGCATGACAGATCATGTTTCCTGTGAATTCAACAACCTCTGTTTACCCTACCGGACGAATCAATCCGATAAGTTCACTCAGAAAATCAAACAGATGCTGAAACATCATCTCAAAGGCTACAGGGAGATAAGGAGTCACTAAGATCAACAGAATTACTCCAACGCCTAATTTTATTGGCAGTGCTATAAACATGATATTAGCCTGTGGCATTATACGTGCAAATATTGCCAGCGATAGGTCCAAAAGAAACAATACGATCAGAAAGGGAGATGTAATCTGTACCCCAATGATAAAGAGATAGGTAGCCACTTCAAGCATAAAGGGTCCTGCAAGGTGAACCTCAGCCTGGGCCAGCGGAATTACACTGTAACTCTCGACCAAACCATTCAAATAGATTTTATCCCCATCAATTGAGAGAAAAACAAGGATTGCCACCATACTGAAAAGGTTACTGATAATGGTACTTTGCTGCTGAGTCATCGAATCTACGACACTTGCGAATCCCAGTGCGACTTTAATACTAACAAGCCGCCCTGCCAGTTCTAGTCCGGCGAAGATCAATTGGCCAACCAATCCCAGTGCCACACCGGTCAACACTTCCAAAATGATCATGATTGCCAGCGAAATAAAATCGATATCTCCGGAAATCGACACACTTTGAGCCGGTATTACCGGGTAGAGCATGACACTGGTGATCAGTGCAAAAAAGAGTTTAACCTGTACGGGAAATGCGGCGGAACTGAAAAACGGAGCGGTCATGATCAGACTGCTCACCCTGACGAAGATGAGGAAAGAGGCCAGTATATATTCTGCCGAAAAGATCTCCATGATTGCCCGTTAATCTGATTTCAATTACCGGGCAATTTCTGGAATGAATTCAAAGATCCGGACCATGAAATCTA
>JBJHCX010000114.1:0-5547 GCA_050486245.1 Rhodohalobacter sp. | reverse complement strand
GTTTTGCGGGCCCTGTTCTCCGATCAGCTGACTGCCCGAAAAGAGGGCATGTTGAAGGCTTTGATAGGTTTGGCGGTCCTGGGCGGATCCGGGTGAGACAATCCACAATATGAGTGATATCAGCAGAATAGAGCACTTTCCGGATAACTTGCGCATAGCGACAGATGATTATTGATGACGATTTTTTTTACAGCTTGTTAACGCAATTAACAGCATAGGGTATGTGAATAAAGTAAAATATTTTGAGAGAATGAAGATCCGGTAATGTTAGTATCTTAAATAATGCCTTATGCGGGCAAAATAGAGGGTTTTAGGGAAGAGTTACATCTTTTTCAAAAGCCGGAGGCCATTGAGAACGACCAGCAGGGTGCTGCCTTCGTGTCCGACGACCCCAAGGGTAAGCGGCAGGTCGATCAGAAAGACTCCAAGGAGCAGCATTATGATGACGGCCAGGCTGAAAAGGATGTTTTGCCAGACAATGCGTTTGGACTTTCGAGAGAGGCGAATCAGGTAGGGAAGTTTGGAGATTTCATCGCCCATCAGGACAACATCGGCCGTTTCAAGCGCTACATCGGTGCCTGCAGCTCCCATGGCAATGCCCAGGTGGCTGGTTGCAAGGGCGGGGGCATCGTTTACTCCGTCGCCCACCATCGCGACCTGTCCGGCCTGTTTGAGCTTTTCGATGATCTCCACTTTCTGTTCGGGGAGCAGGTTGGCATAAACGTCATCGATTCCGGTTTCACCGGCGATGGCCCGGGCCACGCCTTCATTATCCCCCGTTAGCATGACAATTTTTTTGATACCGAGCTTTTTCAATTCCTGAATGGTTGAGGCAGATTCGGGCCGGATTTGATCGGCAAGGGAGATCATTCCTGCAGGCGTCCCATTGTTGGTGACAAAAATCACGGTTTTGCCTTCTGAGCGCATTTTTCTGGCTTGAGCCACTATTTGAGGGTCCCAGGAACTGATCTGGCCTTCAAACATTTTGTCATTGCCCACAGCAACCTGAGTGCCGTTAAGTCGTGCTGATACACCCTGGCCGGGTACGGCTGTCATATGATCCACTTCAATGGGGGTCATGCCCAGCTCACCTGTTTTCTTGAGGATCGCTTCGGCCAGGTGGTGCTCAGAGTACTGTTCGCAGCCGGCGGCAATTGACATCAGGCGGTTCACCATCTGTTTGGATGTGTCGAAGGTCTCTGTCTCGGAATTGTATGGCAGAATGTCGATGACTGCCGGTTCACCCAGTGTCAGGGTTCCGGTTTTGTCAAAGGCGATGGTGTCGATCTCTACAGTCTGTTCGATATGAGCCCCGCCCTTAAATAGGATGCCGCTTTTGGCACCGTTGGCGATGGCTGAGATGATTGAGGCCGGGGTCGATATGATCAGGGCGCAGGGAGAGGCGACAACCAATACGGTCATGGCCCGGTAGAAAGTAGGGTCAAAATCATGCCCGAGCAGCAGCCAGGGGATCAGAATGAGGCCGATAACAGCCCCTATCACAGTAAAGGCATAGCGCGGTTCAAATGTCTCGAGGAACCGCTGGGTTTTGGCTTTGTTTTTCTGCGCCTTCTCAACCAGCTCTATGATTTTTGCGACCGTGGTGTCATGTGCGGGTTTGGTTACCTGCACTTCGATGACTCCGTTTTCATTCAGGGTGGCGGCAAAAACGGTATCGCCTTCCTCTTTTGATACAGGGATGCTTTCTCCGGTAATGGCTGCCTGGTCTACCGTTGTCTGCCCTTTTTTCACCTTCCCATCGATCGGGATGTGTTCGCCCGGCTTTACAATGACGATATCCCCTATTAGAAGTTCTTCAATCGGGACCAGTTCTTCGGATCCGTCACGGTTTCTCCTCAGGCCCTGTGACGGCCTGAGTTCAAGCAGGGAGTGTATTGCACGCCGGCTTTTATCAAGCGCATACCCCTCCAGGGCACCGCTGAGTGAGAAGAGAAACAGCAGGATGGCCCCTTCGACCCACTGCCCCAGTATGGCCGCGCCAATGGCTGCTGCAATCATCAGAAAATCAATGTTCAGCTCTAGCCGGCGCAGGCTTCGTGAGGTTTCAATCACCCCGTGATATCCGCCGCTGCCATAAGACAGGATATAGAAGTAGATAGCTGCAACCTCCGGAAGAAGGGGAGTGAATTGTGCCAGCGCACCCAGTATCAGGGTAAGGGCACAGGCCAGGGTAAGCCAGACTTCCAGGGATCCGTTCTGATGAGTATGTGCCATCCGGAAAGGTTAATGAATGAGTGATATTGACCTATTGATAAATATAATATGAATTTATGAAGAGAATGTATTTGAGTCTTCTGAAATTTCGGCGATAAGTAACAGAAGGGGCTCCGGCCGGCTTGTTATCGTGCATTCACAAATAAAATGGCCTGTTTTCCAAATGTACAGCCAACCTTTATATTGATTTGAATGACAGGTATGAGAACAAACGGGCTCAATTTGTGTATAAGGGGCCGTACACTAACACGACAGATAAATTACAGAATAAAAAACTGATTACAGATGAAACAACTAACTCTACTAACAATCTTTACCCTGTTTGCTGCAGGAACACTTTTTGCACAACAGGATTCAGCGGTCATTGACCGGATGGAAGACCGGCTGAAGAGCGATGAGCTGAATGTTGGGCTGCTGCTTCAAACCGTAGGTGTATTTTCATTTGAGGATGATAACTTTAACGGCGGGCGCGCATTTCAGCTCGGGGCCACCCGCCTGGAAGTGCGAGGCGAGCTGCCAAGCAACTTCTCATATCGCCTGCAGGTCGACTTACGGCGGGCACCAAGCATCCTGGATGCACAGGTGGGTTACCGTTTTTCAGATCAATTCAGGCTGGTAACGGGTGCTTTCAAACCGTTTTTAAGTGCCGACCTGGACCCCAATCCGGGGGATACCGACTTTATCAACCGGGCCAGGCTGGTCGGTGCCATGATGAACAGCCGCGAAATCGGTGTGACGGTATTGGGCGAGTCGAACGGGCTCAACTATCGTTTCGGTATGTATAACGGCAACGGACTTCAGGGAGGCAATGACAATCGCTTTCTCTATACCTCGCGCATTGGATATACCGTTCAGGGGGAGGCCGGTACATTCGATTTTGGCGTCAATGGAGCCATCAATACGACCGTCGGTGAATCGGTTGGGAATACCGGGCTGGTTTCGGCAGGCGACCGTCTGTTGTATGGAGCTTTTGTGAATTATGACAGCGACACTTTCTTCGGATCGGTGGAGTTTCTGCAGACCGATTTTGAAGTGCTGGCTGTGGGCCTGGATGAGACGATTACCGGGTTTTACGCCACACTCGGGAATAACATCACAGATCGTGACCAGATTCTGGCCAGATGGGATCACCTCTCATTTGATCTGCTGGATCAGTCGTCAGAGCGGATCATTCTGGGATGGAACCACCAGGCTACTCAACTGGTCAGTTTCCAGGTGAACCTGATGGGGCAGTTTAATCAGGATGATGACAACCAGTTTGGCATTTCCGGGAAGTTTCAGTTCCAGTTTTAGAGATTGACAATGAGTTTAGGAACCGGCACGCACTCACGTGCCGGTTTTAATTCGGCTCTTAATCCAGCTCCTTGATCGATTCGGCCAGGCTCTGAAGTGACTTCTTGGCATCGCCAAAGAACATCTGGTTCTTGTCGCTGTAAAAAAGGTCATTTTCAATTCCGGCATACCCTGGGTTCATGCTCCTCTTGAAAACGATGGTTCGTTTGGCTTCATCCACATTCAGAATCGGCATTCCGTAGATCGGGCTTCCGGGACTGGTTTTGGCAGCGGGGTTCACCACGTCGTTGGCTCCGATAATCAGAACGACATCCGTCGATGAAAACTCGGGGTTGATCTGGTCCATATCGTACAGCTGGTCGTAGGGGACGTCAGCCTCGGCAAGGAGTACATTCATATGCCCCGGCATCCGGCCGGCAACCGGATGGATGCCATATTTTACGGTCACTCCCTTCGCTTCGAGCAGGTTCGCCACCTCTTTAAGGACATGCTGGGCCTGGGCCACCGCCAACCCGTAACCCGGCACGATCACCACTTTCCTGGCATAGGCACACTGAATGGCTGCATCGGGAGCCTGGGTCTGCTGTATCGACTTGTCGCCGATCGTTTCCGCTCCGGCCGTACTCTCGCCGCCAAAAGCACCAAAAAGCACATTGGGCAGGGTTCGGTTCATCGCCTGGCACATGATGTTGGTCAGAATCAGGCCGGCAGCGCCTACCAGCGCGCCGCTGATGATGAGCAGGTTGTTGTCGAGCACAAAGCCGGCCATGGAGGCGGCGATGCCTGAGTAGGAGTTGAGCAGGGAGATGACCACCGGCATGTCGGCACCGCCAATGGGGAGCACCGTCAGGACCCCGATCAGCAGGGCAAGGCCAAAGAGTGACCAGAAGAGGGTTTCATTTTCCGGGCCGAGGGTAAAGAGTGCCACAAGAACCAGGGCCGTTCCGGTAAGTGCCAGGTTGATCAGGTTTTGCCCCGGCAGGGCGATGCGCCCGCCTCCGATGAACCCTTTCAGTTTGCCGAAAGCGATGAAGCTTCCGGTGAAGGTGATGGAGCCAATCAGAATACTAAGGCCGGTGGTAACAAGGGCATCCGTCGGGATCAGCTCCGGGTTTAACCGTGTAAACTCACCCCAGGCGACCAGGGCAGATGCGCCCCCGCCAAAGCCGTTAAAGATGGCAACCATCTCGGGCATGGCAGTCATCTGCACCTTTTTAGCCGCAACGATCCCGATCAGCGCGCCGATCACAATCCCTGCAATGATAAACTCAAAGCTGATAATTTCGCGGTCAAACAGGGTTACGGCCACCCCCAGCAGCATGCCGAATGAAGCGAGCTGATTACCCGACCGGGCCGTGGCCGGCGATCCCAGCCGCTTGATGCCGAGGATGAAAAAGCCGGTTGCAACCAGGTAGGCGATCTGGATGGCATTGGGAAGAAGTTGTTGAATGGCTTCGGGCAGGAGGTGGCTCATGGGTTCTCCTCCCTATCCTTCTTTTTGAACATCTCAAGCATGCGGTCAGTTACCAGGAATCCGCCGACCACGTTGATGGTGGCAAAAATGATGGCCGCCAGGCCGATCCACTGGGCATAGCTGTTGTCTCCGCTGCCTGCAATAATCAGGGCTCCGATCAGTGTGATGCCCGAAATGGCGTTGGCACCCGACATCAGCGGAGTGTGAAGAGTGGGCGGCACTTTTGAGATCAGCTCAAATCCGACAAAAGCGGCCAGGACAAAAATAAAAAGGTTGAAAATGAGTGCTTCCATAATGGATTGCTGCGTGTGGTTGATCTGTAAAACGTTTGGCACTGGCTCGCACAACAGAGTCAGGCGGTTGACATATTCTCCCTGACAAATGGTGAGACAATGTCTCCGTTGTGGGTTACGGTGGTATTAAGAATAATCTCATCGTCAAAGTTCAGTGTGATTTTCCCATCATCGGCGAATAGTGTTATCAGGGAGATCAGGTTTTTGGAGTAGAGCTTGCTGGCGTGATAGGCCAGTGATGATGGGATGTTG
>JBJHCX010000113.1:0-5576 GCA_050486245.1 Rhodohalobacter sp. | reverse complement strand
CCCGGCTCCCCAATCTCCAGAATTTCAGGTGTCACCAGGCCATCGCTTATCGGACGCGCAATGGCAGCATCCACCCGGTTTGACTGCTGCTGGACCCGGTAGTAGCTGAACCGGCTCCGCCTGCCGAGCACCGATGCCATCTTGTTCAATACCGTGGTCACCAAATCGGCTGCACGGCAAATTTCTCCCGGGCCTCCGCCGCTCTCTTCAAAATAGATCGGCACAAAGTCGGACAGTGCGGCAATCGCATCTTCATCAGGGTCGCCGCCATCGGCCGTTCCGGGCTGCAGAATGGCATCCCCCCGTTCCGCATCGTTGCTATTGGCAATGACATGGTTATTTGAGAGGATATAGATTTCACCCGCTTTTTTGACCAGGCAGCCCAGGGTTCCCGCCGATACCCTCTCATGGCCAATACTGATGCCACCGGGGGCGGGACGCTCGCGGCCGGTCCGATCCTGATACACGGATACCGGGCCGGTTGCCACCACATCTGTTGGCACCCCATCCACCTCTTGCGGCACAAGGTCTGTTGCCCGCAGGGAGGCGGCGGATACCTTTTTCACAACCGAACAGACGATACAGAGGCGATCGGTTCTCTTCCCGCCCGTTACTTTATAGCCGATTCCGGTTGCGATCACATTCGGCCTGTTCATCAAATCGGCCCGAACCTTGTTCAGGGCCTGACGAATCTGTTCAATGCCATCATTCATAACTCCTCCCGTTTTTTAGTTAATAGATAGTTGCAGATCAGGCCTACACCCCTCAGGTACAATCGCTATAGAGCGTTTAATTCTCCTGTCTGCCTGACTATGACCGGCACTCCATCTATCTGCTCGGGGATTTGCCGGCGTACAGCGGATGCTCGTTTTTCCACCGATATGATAACAGCGGGCCGGCCATTTTCAATACCAACCCCTGCGGCTACAACATCGCTGATCTGCAGCCAT
This sequence comes from Rhodohalobacter sp., assembly GCA_050486245.1. Lineage (GTDB taxonomy): Bacteria > Bacteroidota > Rhodothermia > Balneolales > Balneolaceae > Rhodohalobacter. The sequence goes on along the minus strand of JBJHCX010000113.1, from coordinate 4,626 downwards.
TCGTCCCGGTACATGTTCTTGACACGGATCGCCTTCTCGGTAGCTTCATCCATCTCTGCCTCGGTTTCAATTAGATCCAAATACGTTTATCCGGCCGGATAATGCCTTACCGGCCGGATCCCATCAATCCGACCAGGTTAGCGGCCACCTCCATGCCGATGGCAATACCCATGCCACTCAACCCGGCAGCCACAAAGAGGCCCTTTTCGACCTCTTTTACGATCGGTTCTTTATTCTCTGTCATCCCCATAATTCCGCTCCACTCGATATCGGCTTCCCAGCCGGAGGGGAGTTTGAGGGTTTGATCTGCAAACCTGTACAGATGCTCCCGGATGGCGGGGTTGACCCCAAACCGGGCGGTGGTCTCTTCATCGGCGGCCAGGTTTCTGGCACCGCCCAGCAAAAGGCGATCACCAACATTTCTGAAATAGATGTAACCGCGATCATTATGAAACGTTCCGCGCCATGGCAGCCCGTCTATCGGTTTGGTTACCAATATAAATCCGCGTGCCGGTTTCACCGGGACGTCCAGCAGTTCTGAGCTGAATCCGTTGACGGCACAAACCACCCTGCCGGGTGTCAGCGTCACCCCTTCCGAAAAACCCACGCGGTTTGGCCCAACCGATTCGACCCGGGAGTTCCACAACACCCGCACACCGGCTTCAGCCAGTTTGCCGTGCAGTGATTTCATCAGGAGTCCGCTGTTCAGCGCTCCTTCCAGCCGGTTAAATATTGCCGGATACCCCTCAAATTCAGTTGCCGTATAGACGTCCGCTTCACCGATTCTCTCTTCCAGCATTCGGTTCAGCCAGCTAATCTTTTCCCTGCACTTTTCAAAGAGCTCAGGGTCGGTAAATATTTCATGGCCTCCCACCGCTTCATAACCGATGGCCTCTTCACCCATCACCTGTTTCAGCTTCTGAAGCCCCCTCCACCGTCGTTCAATCCGGGCAAAGACCGTTTCCTCTCCGGCAATCTCCATATCTGAAAGGTGCTCCGATACCGATCCGATACAGGCAAATCCTGCATTCCGGGTGCTGGCCCCTTCAGGCGCAAACCCTTTGTCAGCGATGATCACATCATGAGCGGGGTATTTCTGCTTATAAAAAAGAGCCACAGATGCTCCCACGATACCCCCTCCGACAACCAGCAGGTCGGGCGACTTCAGCCACTCTTCCCGTTCCCAAAATGAAAATTCCCGGTTCATACTTTCAGCAGCTGTTTTCATCTTTCAGGTGTGCTATTTTCTTGTTCATTTCACATTTAGAGCGATACCGGCCATCAGAGCCGATCCGGTTAAAAATGCCTTTTCATCAATGTTATACCTTGGGTGGTGCCAGCTCCAGCCTGAGTCCGTCTCCTCATTTTGCACTCCCAAAAAGTAGAAAGCACCTGGGATCTCCTGCTGGTAGAATGCAAAATCTTCTCCGGCCATGATCGGCTTGGCCATTTCTGACACCGATTCATTCCCAAACAGGCTTTGCGCCACACTGACTACATGTTCGGTGGATCCTTCGTGATTCATCACGGCAGGATACCCTTCATTAAATGCAAATGTATAGGATCCGCCAAAACTCTCGGAAACTCCTTTTAGAATCTGCTCCATCCGCTGCTTGATCAGCATCGCTGTCTCTCTGCTGAAGGATCGAACGGTCCCGACCATCTCTGCTTTGGCGGGGATGACGTTATAGGTTGACCCGGCTTGCACCCTCCCTATGGTCAGCACCGCAGGCTCGGTGGGGTCGACCGATCGGCTCACCACCGTCTGGAATTCATTGATCACCTGTGCGGCCATCACAATCGGGTCTACGGTATTGTGTGGTGCGGCTGCATGGCCACCCTTTCCGGTGAGCTCAATCTCGAATTCATCCGGACGCGCCATCATGGGACCGGGTTTGGTGGCAATATGTCCGGTCGGGTAATGGGGATTCATATGCATCCCATAGATTTTCTGAACACCGAGTTTACGCAGGATACCCGACTCCATCAGCAGGCGTCCGCCGCCCGGCAGCTTCTCTTCGCCCGGCTGAAAAATCAGGACCACCTTTCCCTCAAGCCGGTCTTTCAGTTTCATCAAAATTTTCGCTGTCCCCAGGAGGTTTGCCGTATGGGCATCGTGTCCGCAGCAGTGGCCTGCGCCGGGACGCTGTGACATAAACCCTTGCTTTGCCTCGCCCTCTTCATCCATTGCCAGTGCATCGATGTCAGCCCGCAGTGCAATAACCCGATCGGAGGGTTTGCCTTCGATCACGCCAACACAGCCGGTTTGAAGCGGCCGATGCACCTCAATCCCCATCTCTTCCAGCTCTCCGGCGATAAACCGTGTTGTCTCATGCTCTTTATAACTCACCTCCGGGTTTCGATGTATATGCCGCCGAACGGAGACCATATAGTCAAAATGGGCGTTTGCCTGTTCTTTTATCAGGTTATGAAGAGTACTCATGAAAACGTTGTTTTTTATTTATTGGAAGCCAAACAGCTGCATAAACAGATCCATCGAGCTTGAATGCGCTACTGAATATACCGATTTCTCAGGCAGAATCGCACCACGTGCTGAAGATGATCACCGGGCACGCCCCTCCGCAACAAATAAACCTAAAAAGCGAGGTCTGCCTATATTATTTAATAGCAACACGAGATATATCCGAATTCTATTTCTCAAATCATTTATATATATTAATAAAGATATCCATATTCATCTGCATAGGTTTTATCGCCCGGGTTCAGGGGTTCTTTCAGTAAGACAAGTCTGATTTCAGTTAGAAAACTGAGGCAATACCGGCTTACAGACCGTATTGAGTCGCATTTCATACGCAAGCCGGATCCATCACAAACCATCATCAATCGATCAGAGAATGAAAACAAATGCGCACCGTCCGAACGGACATTCTGACATTCCAATCAGAAATTACAAAGCATACTCCCTTCGAAATTTCAGGGATATTCCGCAAATGGACAGGCTTTCCGAAGAGGAGAAGTTTGCCATTGAGGTTGTGGGATCCGTGCTCCCTTTTAAAGTGAATAACTATGTCATTGAGGAGTTGATCAACTGGGATAATGCCCCCGATGACCCAATCTTTGTGCTGACCTTTCCGGTCAAAGAGCTGCTGAAAGAGAAGCATTTCAATACAATGGCGGATTTGATTAAGAGTGGCGCTTCCAAAAAGGAGATCCAGGCCAAGGCAAATGAGATCCGGCTTCAGCTCAATCCGCATCCTGCCGGACAGATGGAGCATAATGTTCCCAGCCACCATGAAGAGAAACTGGATGGAATGCAGCATAAATACCGGGAAACGGTCCTCTTTTTCCCCAGTCAGGGACAAACCTGTCATGCATACTGTTCCTTCTGCTTTCGATGGCCACAGTTTGTGGGTATGAATGATTATAAGTTTGCAACCCGCGAAACAGAAAAGCTGATCCAATACCTGAAAGACAACCCCCAGGTCACCGATGTTCTGTTTACAGGCGGCGACCCGATGGTGATGAAAGCCCAGATACTGGAGCGCTATATCGATCCGCTGCTGGAAGCCGACCTTCCAAACCTGGAAAATATCCGAATTGGCAGCAAGTCGCTCAGTTACTGGCCCTACAAATTTGTAACCGACAGGGATGCAGAAGCCACGCTGGATCTGTTCAGGAAGGTGGCCGATTCCGGCATTCACCTGGCCTTTATGGCTCATTTTAATCACCCGGCCGAACTGGAAACACCGGTTGTCAAACAAGCGGTTCAAAATATTCAGCAGACCGGAGCTGTGATACGAACTCAGTCGCCCCTGCTCTACAGAATTAATGACAAGCCCGATATCTGGGCTGACATGTGGAGACAGCAAGTGGCTATGGGAATCATCCCCTACTACATGTTTGTCGTACGCGACACCGGTGCGCAGCACTTCTACGGCATCCCGCTGGAGAGGGCCTGGCAGATTTTCCGGGAAGCCTATCAGCAGACCGGAGGACTCGCCCGAACCGTTCGCGGGCCCAGCATGTCGGCACACCCCGGCAAAGTGCAGGTTCTCGGGGTAGAAGAGGTGCATGGAGAGAAAGTGTTTGCACTTCGAATGATTCAGGGAAGGGATCCGGATTGGGTTCACAGGCCATTTTTTGCCCAATACGACCCGGATGCAATCTGGCTCGATGATCTGAAACCCGCATTTGGGCGATCTTCGTTCTTTTTCGAAGAAGAGATGGAAGAGATCGCGGCTGAATAGACGGACTGGCCCTTTTGAACGTTTCACTTTCAGGGGGTGTTTCTTGCCAAAAACGAACGACTTATGACAAGAATCTCCCTCTATTTATCATTTCTGGCCCTATTTATTTTCTGTCCGCAGGCATGGGCACAGGAGCGGATTACGGATGAAGGGCAGGCACGGGCCATCTTCGAAGAGGTGGATGAGCGCCGCAGCTCTATTGAATCGGAAACCGCACGCATGCAGATGGTTATCACCGACAGCCGCGGACGCACCCGTAGCCGCACAATGCAATCCTGGAGTGTTAACGAAGGCGACAACAGCAAAAATCTCATCATCTTTTCTGATCCCGGCAATGTACGCGGCACCGGGTTTTTATCCATTCGAGAGGATGGATCCACCACACAGCGGCTCTACCTGCCGTCAGTCGGACGCATAC
>JBJHCX010000112.1:0-5593 GCA_050486245.1 Rhodohalobacter sp. | reverse complement strand
CCTCAATATCTATGTTGATCCCGGCGAACGGGTCGGAATCGGGGTAGAGTATCTCGACAGTGCCGGAGCTTCCGACGGCTTTACACGAGTCAGGCGATCCCTTTTTGGGTTAAAACTCAAGATTTGATGGGAGGGGTGAAAGGCAAAAGGCAAAAGGCAAAAGGTGTAGGGTTTATGGCATAGGATTTATGGAATACGCCGCAAGTCCACACCCTGTAACCTGCGCCCTGAAGCCTGTAAACTGTAAAATATAATCCCATAACTTTTTGCCTTTTCACTTTTGCCTTCTCCCCACTGAACACTGTAAAGCCCTGTACCCTGTAAATCAGCAAATTCACTACAGATCTTGTAAGAATTTCTTTCACCTGTCGGTAGAGGGTTTGGCATATCCAAGTTGGTGTTTAACCATTATCATGCAATGAGTTTATAAGATTCGCAGCCTTAAAAGCTGCATGAGGGGAATCTGTCAGTTGGGGATTTCCGGCACTGCATCAAACGGCCGATCACAACATTAACAACCAGGAGAGAGTATCATGAAAAGAGTCACCATCTTCACATCCGTCCTGTTTTTTATCATCGCGGGATTTTCGTCAGCGGTTTTTGCACAGGGCTCGGTCTACCGTGCCGGTGATATGATCCGGATTCCTGCACCTGATTCCCTCGACCGCCAGCTCATGGCTGCCGGTGAATGGATCGATATCTCAGGGGTACTTGCCAACGACCTGTTTGCGGCAGGATCCAACATATCGATCGACGGGACGATTGATGACGACGCCTTTCTGGCCGGTGACAACATCTCCATCAAGGGAACCATTCGGGATATGCTGGCCGCTGCTGCCGGGAACCTGATCCTGGATGGCGAGATCGGGGGAGATCTTTTTGCCGCAGCCCAGTCGCTTCATTTTCTGGGAAACAGCAGGGTGGGTGGCAATATCTACGCAGCCGGTGAGAAGATCATCGTGGATGAGCGAGCTGTTTTGGAAGGGTACTCCCGGCTGGCCGCAAAATCCATCTATCTTGACGGACACTTTCGCGACCATGTGGTGATTTACAGCAACGATATCACGTTTGGGCCGGGTTACTATTCCGATGGGGATACCAAAATCATCAGCAGCCAGTCAATCTACCGCGATAATTTGGGAGTCATCCCCGAACGGCTCACCATTGAGTTGAGACAGCCACCCATTCTGCCCGTCATTTTCCTGCAGATCTGGTTCTACCTGGGGTTGCTGGTCATTGGCTGTCTGCTGCTCTACCTGTTTCGCCCCGTGGCTGTAGACCTGCAGCGGTTCGCGTCCGAACGATTTTGGAAAAATACCGGGATCGGGGTATTGGTCATACTGTTGGTGCCGCTTGCACTATTTCTGCTCCTTTTTCCGATTATTACCATTCCCCTGGTCCTGTTTTTGGGCGTGCTCTACCTGATTGTACTATTCCTCAGCTACCTGGCGGTCGCACTTATCCTGGGCGTGCAGCTGATGCGGTGGTTCAAAAAAGAGATCTCTCCGGCAGCCTGGTACGGTTCGCTTGCGATCGGACTGATCATCATCGCGATTTTGAATAACCTGCCATTTCTGGGTCCGGTGTTTAACCTTTTCCTGCTCTTCTTCGGTGTAGGAAGCTTTACCTCGTACCTGGCCATGCGATACAGGAATCGGACTGTCTACAATGCTTGAATGGATCTTTAATAGGCTGAATCCCGTGATTCGACTCTGCATTTCACGGCCGGGATGGGTGTTGGCTGCAGGTGTTCTGCTCTCTGCAGCCGGAGCTCTGTTTGCTATGAACCTTCGTATTGATAACGATTTTTCGAAACTGATTCCCGCAACCTATCCCAGTGTAAAAGCACTGGAACAGCTCCGTGAACAGGTGGGGACCATCAATGAAGCTGCAGTTGTTATTCAGGGGCCTTCGTTTGAGATTAACCGGGACTTTGCTGAAGCGTTGATACCGGAGGTCATGAAACTGACCGAGCGGGGTAAGGTTACACCCTATTTTACACGGTATGAATATCGCAAAGATCGTGAATTTCTGGAGCGGAATGCACTCTGGTTTGCTACAGATGAAGAGCTCCGGTTAATCGAAAATTATTTGGATGAGGAGATCACTCTTGCACGCCTTCGTGCAAACCCATTCTATTTTGAGCTTGAAGGGGATACGGCTGTTGCCGACTCTTTAGGAAATGAACTTCAACAGGCGTATGATGATTTGATTGGATCGGAGTATCCCATTTCAGCCGATTCATTAACCATGGCAATTCGGTTTCATCCGGCCGGCTCTCAAACCGATATCAAATATATCCGTGAATTGTATGAAGATTTGGAACGGGTAACAGCCGAGGTGTCTGCCAGTTTTGGAAATCCGGATATTTCATGGGTTCTGGCCGGACGGCTTCTGCGTACTCTGATTGAAATCGATACCATTTACAAAGATGTACGTGACTCCTTTGCAGCCGGTACGGCGATGCTGCTATTACTGGTCATGGGATATTTTTTTTATAAAAACTATACATTGAGATCCGGTGGCAAAACGTCACTGAAAATTTTCCTGTCCGAACTGGCAAGAGTACCGGTTACAGGCTTGATCATGGCATTTCCACTGGGTGCGGGACTCTGCTTGACGTTTGGTTTGGCATGGTTTCTCTTTGACACACTGAATATCATGACATCCACTCTGGTCCTGTTACTGTTTGGGATGGGAATTGACTTTGGCATCCACTTTTATGCCCGTTACATCGAAGAGAGAAGTGAAGGTGCCTCAGTTGGGAAGGCTATCGAGACCACTTTCATGACAACAGGCCAGGCGATCACGGCCGTCGGTATCACAACATCTGCAGCATTTTTTATCTTAACGCTGGCCGATTTCAAGGGATTCAGTGAATTTGGGATCATTGCAGGAACCGGTATCCTCTTCTCAATTTTCTCCATGATCATACTTCTGCCTTCATTGATTGTTATCCTGGAAAATATCGGATTTCTGCAGGGCAGCACTCCAGGCGGTGAAGTGCATTCTGTTAAGCGAATCTCATCGTTTGATCGAAGGAGGGATGTGAAAATCATTGCGATTGGGGTAGTTCTGGTGAGTCTGGTGTTTACAGCATGTTCCGGCTGGCTGAGCCGGAATATCGATTTTGAGTATGAGTTTGGTAAACTGGAACCGGTTTATGAAGAATATGTCAGGGTTTCACAGGAAGCTCGCAAAGTGTACAGCGACCGAAAAACAAGGAATGCCGCATTTATAATTACCGACACTCCGTCTGATGCAGTTGAGGTGCGTGATCTGTTGTTGCAGCGCATCACTTCTGATACTGTGACAACAACGATCCTGGAAATCGAAACACTGCAAGACCGTTATCCCTTTCAGGAGTCCGAACAGATTGAGAAACTCGAACGCATACGCCAGATACGTTCCCGGTTAGACGACACTTTTCTGCAGCAGAGTGGTTCAAAAGAGCTTGAGATCCTGGAAAAAGCAGCATCCACAGATTCTCTCATAGAACTAGACCGGGTACCTGGCTTCCTGATAGATCCATTTACTGCAAAGGATGGAACCGTAGGCAATTTGGTGATCGTATATCCATCGGTTCCATTGTCTGACGGACGAAACTCGATGAACTTTGCGGATGATTTATCGGATATCAGAACCCGCAGCGGCAGAGTGTATCATGCGGCATCCACTTCCATTGTAGCATCCGATATGCTCAGGCTGATGATTCGGGAGGCTCCGTGGATGGTGGCTATCACACTCACCTTTATCATACTGATCAAACTGGTCATCTTTCGAAGTGTGCAGTGGATGGTACTTGCCCTGATTCCGCTTGCCGCAAGTTTTCTCTGGCTTTTTGGATGGATGGAGTTATCGGGTTGGAAGCTGAACTTTTATAACATAGTGGTACTTCCAACACTTCTTGGAATCGGTGACGACAGCGGAATTCATATCGTACATCGATACCTGGAAGAGGGGAAAGGATCTGTAAAAAAAGTGTTGCGATCTACCGGTGAGCATATCACGGTCAGTGCTCTTACAACCATGCTGGGCTTTGCAGGCCTGCTGGTATCCACCCATCCGGGAATGCGCTCCATCGGTGAAATGGCGGTAGCAGGCATTGCCCTGATGCTACTGGCATCGCTTATTCTCTTGCCTGCCCTGCTTATCCTGAGAGAGGCATGGTTCGGGGATCAGGCAGATACAAACGGAAAATGAATCAACCATCGGTTCATGATTAAAAACCGGACGTGTTTACGGTTGGAACGATCAATATGGAGCTACATCAAAATAGAAAAGGGTCACATCCGGAAAATTCGGAAAATCTGTCTGAGTTAAAGGAGGAGCAGCTTTTTGACCTGTTGACATTTGCCGTGCTCATCTTTTTGTTTCAGGCCTCACCGGATCTTTTCAGGACGGGTTGGTTTGCCGTTTCACTGCTGACGGAGATCGGAATAATTTTTGTAATCAGAACGGAAGGTCCCATGCTGAAAAGCCGGCCATCACTATGGCTGCTTGTCACAGCTGTTGGAACGGTCTTGATTTCAATCATGATCATCTATCTGCCACTTTATGAAATTACCGGTTTTGTTCCGGTTAATGCCCAATTGATGGCCATTCTGACACTCATTGTCATTGTCTATATCGTGATTACCGAATGGGTTAAAAAATGGACATTTATGATCAGCAGAAAACAACTTTCCGGTGCCAATCAGCTAAACCGCCCAGGTTTTTAAAGAACCCCGGTGGGTTTGCATGGCCACGATACGATCTCTCTAACTTTTCACGGCGTGGTGAGTTGTCAATTGTGGCTTGTTTTCTTTATATCGAAGTGTTAAGCTGTCAGACGTTTGGCTTTCCAGCTTTCGGGAAAGCGGAGTCTTTAACTACTTAAAGCCGATATCCAACCGCTAATGAAAACAATCCGTGCCGATATTGCACTGCTTACAGACCGACGCTATGCCGCTGCAGAGGCGGAAGAGGGGGACTGGTATTTTGGAAACATGCTGAAAGATGATGCCCTGCTGCAGCGCGCACTGGAGCGCCGCAATCTCACCTCGGTGCGGCTCGACTGGGCCGATCCGGAAGTCGACTGGTCGCAGTTTCAGGCTGTCGTCTTTCGCACGACGTGGGACTATTTCGAGCGAATCGAGCTCTTTACCGACTGGCTGAAACGCGTTGAAAAGCAGGCCCGTGTGATCAACGATCCCTCAATTATCTGGTGGAATATGGACAAGCACTACCTGCGGGATCTGGAGGAGAGAGGCGTTCCGGTTGTCGAGTCGGTCTTTATCGAAAAAGGTGAGGAGATGGACCTGCCGGAACTTCTCGATGCCGCCGGATGGGAGGAAGCGGTGATCAAACCGTGCATTTCGGGCGGTGCCTGGCACACCTACCGGGTGAACCGGGAGAGTGCTGCCGATGTGCAGCAGACCGTTCAGCCACTGCTGGAGAAACACGCCTTTCTGCTTCAGCCGTTCTTGAAAGACGTTGCCGAAACCGGGGAGGATACGGTGATGGTGATTGGCGGCAAAGAGACCCATGCGGTGCGAAAAGTTGCCAAGCCGGGCGATTTTCGCGTACAGGATGATCACGGCGGAACCGTACA
>JBJHCX010000111.1:0-5616 GCA_050486245.1 Rhodohalobacter sp. | reverse complement strand
CCGATCATTTCACTGCGACTGTACCCAGTGTAATACTCAACAGAAGGTGAGACCTCCAGAATGGTGCCGTTCAGATTGGTCTGATAAAACACATCCTGAGCACTTTCAAAAATGCTTCGATACTTATTTGTGATGTTGAGCAGTTCCCGTGTATTGACTTCATGCTCGGTAAACTCATGGATCAGTACCAGTAGTCCGTTTTCAACGGGGTGCAGGTGTATCGTGCACTCTGTGTCGTCGTGGTCAGGCAGGGTTATGCGCCGTCTGATCGGGGTTACATTTGAGGGATTGCCCGCTTTTTGAATCAGGGGCAGCAGAGACCTGTGAGACTCTTCGGTAAGAAAATGGTCAAACGGTTCCCGGTAGTGATCACCCTCTTTGAGTCCAATACAGGATGTAGCCGCCTGATTGATAAAACGTAAGACAAAAGAGTCAGGATGGTCGGAATCTCGTTTCAGCAGAATAACTCCGGTTGGGATGTCATCCCGATCATGAATACCCGATTGGTCAACTTGTTTTTCTTTAGACATAGCTTGAATGCAAAAGGGTTGAGCAGTTCATCATAATCTTTGAAAAAATGATTCATATGATGTTCACCATAAGCCGTCAAAACAACTTATAGCCTGCCGGAATATTCGATAATTCCGGCAAGATTAATCCCGTTTCTTTCCCTGAAAGTACGGAAAAAAGAAAAAATTAACAGGTTAAAATGTTGGAATAACTGAAGATAAAAGCCAATATTATCTGAATTGATGTTGGCCCGGAATTACATCATTTTTTTACATTTACGATTAGTAGTTTCAGGTTAAGCTCTAAATCAAAATGAAATACTATGTACAGACAGTTACGCAAACAACTAACAATCGGATCCTTTTCCGTCTGTATACTGATACTTGCTTTTGCAGGTTCCCTTTCAGCTCAGGGGCAGTTTACATTCGAAGATGTGATGAAGTTTGAAGATATTAAAACACCGGTTATATCGGCTGATGGAAACTGGGTGGCCTTCGGGGTCTGGCCTGAACTGGGCGATGGCGAGGCACGCATCAAACAGGTCAATGGCCGCAATGCATATACCATCGAGCGCGGTGAGCGTCCGCAGCTCACACACAACGGCCGATGGGCAGGCGTCATCGTGCAGCCCCCCTATATCGAAAGCCAAAACGCCGGCAGAGATGCACCGCGCCAGGGGCTGACACTCTTCAATACCTCAACCGAGGTGTCTGTTGACTTTGAAGAGGTTCGAAATTTCTCATTTTCAAATGACGGACAATGGGTGGTGATCAATCACTATCGCGAACGAAATAACTCCGGCAATTCAAGCAATTCGAACACAGGTACCCCGGTCACACTCTATCATACCGATAGCGGTGACAGCCGTACGTTTGACTTTATCCGTGAATCTGCTGTTGACAGCACATCAAGCTATTTTGCCTATTCAGTGGTGGATACATCGGGCACGGAAAACGGGCTCTATCTACTTGACCTGTCAGACGGACTGCAAAGTGAGCGGAAAATTGCAGGGTTTGACCATGCACTCTATTCGAATCTTACGTGGGACCATAAGAATGGCCGTATCGCCTACACCGTGTCTGAAATGGACCCTGGCCACGACTACCTTCCCGGCGATGCGTCGGTTTACCAGCTGAATGCATCTGCCGGTGAAACAGAGTTGCTGATAGCTCCTGAGGATGTTGCGGAAGGGTACCGGCTCCGGTCACGCAACAATCTGACCTGGTCTAATGATGGCGGGCGCCTCTTCTTTGGCGTGCAGGCTGCCGAAATGGTTGCCCTCGATGAGGTCAAAGAGGAGTCAGATTCACTGACTGCAGAGAATCTTTACAACTTGGATCGAATCCTTGACGGTGTGGAAGGAAAGGTCTGGCACTGGGATGACCCTCAGATCAAGACGCATGAGAAGCAGACCTGGAACAGCCGGAAAAACCACTTGTTCACGGCGGTTTATCACGTTGACAGCGGAAATGTGGTTCAGCTTGCAACCGGGGAGATTCCATCCGTGCGACCGGTACACCACACCGGCAAGGCCCTGGGCTCTACAGATCTGCCGTATCAAAAGCTTCGGACATGGGACGGAACATACCGCGATTTTTACCTGATAGACCTGGAGACGGGTGAGACCGAACAGATCATCGAGAAGCATCGCTTCAGGGCGTGGCTGTCGCCAAACGGCACCTACGCTATCTGGTTTGACGGCGATGATTTCATCCTTCGCCATACCGAAAACGGAATGGTTCGAAATCTCACAGAAGGGATTTCGACTCCGTTTTACAATGAAGATAATGACCGTCCGCAGCCATCCTCATCGTACGGCATAGCGGGCTGGACAGACAACGACGCTTCGGTGTTGATCTATGACAAATACGATATCTGGCAGTTCAACACCCAAAGCGGGCATGCCGTGTCGGTTACAGGCGGGCAGGGCCGGGAAGAGCAGAGAATTTTCCGTATCCGGGACCTGAATCCCGATAAGGAGACCTTTGCCTCAAACGAACGGCTGCTGCTTACCATGTACCATGACTGGGATAAAAATTACGGCTTTTATGAAGCGCGAGTTGGCCGCAGCGGAGTGAGCCGGGTGATGGAAGATGAGAAGCGATTCAATATTGTATCGCTCGCCGAACGCAGTGATGCCATTCTCTTTACACAGGAGACCTACCAGGAGTATCCAAACCTGTGGGTCGCTTCCGACCGTCGTTTTCGAAACCCGGTGCAGGTTTCAAGCCTTCACGAGGATCTGCTCGACCGTTTTGCCTGGGGACACGCAGAGCTGGTTGACTGGCACAACCTGGACGGTGATGTGGTACAGGGTATCCTGATCTATCCCGGTGATTATGAGCCCGGCAAGAGATATCCTGTATTTATATACTATTATGAGCGCTATTCACAGCGTCTATACCACTTTAACACACCGGTAACCAATCACAGGCCAAACCTGGCTCAGTATGCGAGTGATGGCTATGCGGTGTTCCTGCCTGATGTCTGGTTCGATGTGCCTATTCCCGGTTACTCTGCAACCAAGAACCTGGTGCCCGGCGTCCATAAGCTGATTGAGTTGGGGATTGCCGATCCCGATGCCATCGGGCTTCACGGACACTCCTGGAGCGGTTACCTGACGGCGCATGTCGTGACCCAAACGGACATGTTTGCTGCAGCCGTAGCCGGTGCGTCGGTTGGGAATATGACCAGTGCCTACAGCGGCATTCGCTGGGGAACGGGACTGGCACGCCAGTTTCAGTATGAAAAGACACAGAGCCGCCTGGGTGTGAGTATGTGGGAGAATCTTGCTCCATACATAGAGAACTCGCCCGTCTTCTTTGCCGACCGGATCAACACCCCGCTGATGATTCAGCATGGTGATGTGGATGAGGCGGTGCCCTGGTACCAGTCGATTGAACTCTACCTGGCACTACGCCGAAATGATAAAGAGTCAGTCTTTCTGCACTATTACGACGAGCCGCACCATCTGCGGAATTTCTCAAACCGGCTCGACTATGCCATAAAGATGAAAGAGTATATGGATCACTACCTGAAGGGAATGCCGGCTCCTGCCTGGATTACCGACGGAGTTCCCTATCGGGGTGATTAACCTGCAGGGCGTAGATTATGTTTTATACAAACCTCTCTCTGGTTTCGGGGAGAGGTTTTTTTATTGAATGCTGCCGTGTTGCAGCTTGTTTGAAAAAGACATACAACAAACAAAAAAACTTAAGAAAATGGACTGGAATGTATACCTGGCCGGTGAGATTCACTCAAACTGGCGTGAAGAGATTGGAAAAATGGTGAAAAAAGAGAAGCTGCCTGTTGAACTTTCAGCACCGGTAACCGATCACCCCGCATCAGATGATGTGGGGGCTGATATCCTGGGTGAGGAGGCCGACGCTTTCTGGAGGGATCACAAAGGCGGCAAGATCAATGCAATCCGAACCCGTACGCTGATCGAAATGGCCGATGTGGTTGTGGTCAGGTTTGGTGAAAAGTACCGGCAGTGGAATGCTGCCTTTGATGCAGGCTATGCCGCAGCCCTCGGGAAAAAACTGATCGTCATGCACCCGGAAGAGCACACACATGCACTGAAGGAGGTGGATACTGCTGCCCTGGCCGTTTGCAGAACGCCTGCGCAGGTGGTCGAAATTCTCAAATATGTAACCGTTAAAGAGTAGGTTATCCGCTGTTGCCGGAGAGCCGTGTCAGGGTCTGATCGGCCTGCCAAAAGTGCCTGCGCTGATGGGCTTCAAGCAGCAAGAGCATCTCCGTGAGTGTCATCCGGATCCAGCCGTAAAGGGGGTGGCTCCCCCTGGAACTGTCGGGGTTCAGCTGATCATCTCGCAGTTTCTGCACGATCTGAAGTGCCTCGCTGTTTGTGGCGCGAAGTGCGGAAATGTACTCCTCCCTGGAAGCAGTGGAGCCAATTTTTGGGGTCATCGGCTTCAGGGTAGGGATTTTCATTTTGTAAGGCGGTTCAATCATCCGGATCATCATTGCCGCCAGCCGGCGCGGTTTAAAATGTTTATTCACCGCCGGTGAGAGCCGGGGCATCAGCGCCTCCATTTCAGGAATGTAGAGCCGGTTAAACTGTGTGATATGATCCAGAACCTGTGCTGCACTCCAGGCGCTTTCTGCCGGTTTCAGGAAGAAAAGATCACCGGATACGGTTTGATAGCCGTCTATTTTTTGAAGAGCGGATTGAAACCCCTCCTCCAGATCGGCATAGGAGTATTGTTTTTTCATCGGGCAACTGTATTAATCAAAGAGTTCACGTTTTAGTGACCTGATGCGCTGATACGATTCCCGGATTCGCTCCTCTTCAATATCACCGTCCTGAATCAGTTGTTTGATTATGCGTACGGCTTCCGGTGCGATATCGGGGTTATACACTGAATTGTTGGCAAAGACGAGAATGTCAACACCTGCATTGACGGCATGCCTGATGGCCGATTCCAGTCCGTAGTAAGCCCTGATGGCATCCATCTGCATGTCGTCCGAGAAGAGAACTCCGTTGTATCCCAGTTCATTCCGGAGCAGGCCGGTCTGCACACTGTGTGAGAGGGTTGCGGGCAGTTCATCGTCCAGGTGTTCATTAAAGACATGAGCGGTCATGACGGCAAACCGGCTGTCGGATTGGATCAGGCTGCGGTATGGTTCCAGTTCAACCTCATCCCAGGTGTCTGTCACATCGGCCATCCCGACATGGGAGTCGTTCCAGGCGCTGCCGTGGCCGGGAAAGTGTTTGATGACACCGAGGATGTTCTGGCGGCTGAACTCATCCAAAAAGATTTGTGAATGGTTGACAACGACCTCCGGATCTTCTGAAAAGCTGCGATCCAGCTGACCGATAATTGGATTTTCAGGGTTGGTATTCAGGTCGACAACCGGCGCGAAGTTGATGTTAAAGCCCAGATCGGAGAGCTGATCGGCCATTGATCGTGCGTAATGGCGGGTGGAGTCGTCGCTGTTCAGGTTGCCGAGATATCCGGCCGAGCGATGCTCACGGAACCCGCGATCGGGTTTCAGCCGGGCAACGCGTCCTCCTTCCTGGTCAACAGCGATCAAGAGCCGCTGCCTTCCAAGCTCCTGAAGCTGCCGGTTCAGTTCAATAAC
>JBJHCX010000110.1:0-5773 GCA_050486245.1 Rhodohalobacter sp. | reverse complement strand
TGACCACTAACCACCCGGGAAATGACCCCGAATTTGAAACTTTCACTGTAGAACGGCTGCAGTTTTTTTGTCTTTTTTTCCATCAGTTGACTCCTAAAATTGTGTCAACCTATATCAGTATAAGACCAAACACGCAGCATAAGGCCACTTTTATACTTCTCCACTTTTACCCTTCTCCACTTTTACCCTTCTCCACTTTTATACTTCTCCACTTTTATACTTCTCCACTTTTACCCTTCTCCACTCCCATCAAATCTGGCTGGCAATCAGCATTTCAATATCCCGGTAGGGCATTTCAAACTGTTCGGCCAGTCCCTTTTTGGTCAGATGTTTTTTGTAGATGTAGGTGCCGTTTCGAAGGGCGGTATTCTTCCAGAGGCACTCTTCAATGCCGCCGGCATCGCCCAGCTCTACCAGGTAGGGGACAATCACATTATTCAGGGCATAGGTAGCCGTACGGGCGACATTCGAGGGGATGTTGGGAACGCAGTAGTGTACCACGTCATACTTTTTAAAGACCGGATTGGAGTGCGTTGTGGGGACACTGGTCGATACGCATCCGCCCTGGTCGATCACCGTATCGACAATCACGCTGCCCTGCTTCATCGACTGGACCATCGGATCGGTTACCCAGCAGGGAGCACGTTCCCCTTCGGTCATGGCCGCTCCGATCACCACGTCTGCAAACTCGAGTGCGGTTGAGAGATACTGGTGGTTTGCCGTTGCGGTAATGATGCGGCGATCGAGTGCATTCTCCAGCCTGCGCAGCATCGCCAGGTCATTGTCCATAACAAAGACTTGGGCGCCATAGCCCAGGGCGGTGCGCGCAGCATACTCACCGGTAATGCCGGCTCCCAGGATGGCCACCGTGGCCGGGGGAATGCCCGAGATGCCCCCAAGCATAATGCCCTGTCCGTCACTGCTGTTCTCCAGGTAGTGCGCTGCAATCTGAACCGACATCGATCCGGTAATTTCATGCATCATACGCACAATCGGGAATTCGGAGTCCTGGCTTTTGATATATTCATACCCGATGGCACAGATCCCTTTCTCGATCAGTTTGTCGAGAAAATCGGAGGTGGTGTGTCCCAGGTGCAGTGCCGAGAGAAGTACCTGTCCCTGTTGCATCCATCCCAGTTCCGTTTTGGTGGGGGGCGCAACTTTGACAATCATCTCTGCCTTTCGAAAGAGCTCTTCGGCGCTGTGTGAAATTTCGGCTCCGGCTTCGGCATAGTCAGCATCCGAAAAGTGTGCATCGGTGCCCGCATTTTTCTCGATCAGCACTTCATGGCCGTTAGCCACCAGAATGGAGACGCCGCCGGGGGTCAGGGAGATCCGCCGTTCGTCGTTGGAGGTCTCTTTTGGCAGGCCGATCTTGATTGAGCGTGCCGATCTGGACTTCAGAAGACTCTTTTCAAGTGTTTGAATTCCGATTTGTTCGGTATCAAAAGGGTTTAATTCCATAACATCAGTGAAATGAAAGATCTAGTGAGAACCGGCAGTCATGCCTCGGGCAGTGATCCCTGCCATAATTGATTGAAAAATCTGTTATGTTGACTGAATGAAAACTATCTGATAAACATTCAGTCTGCAACAGGTTACCACAATATGTGGAGCATGTATCTGCTCAATCTAATTAAAAACGATCAGATCTTCACCGATTATATTTTAGTTGTATGTCAACACATCCAAAAACGAAAAAGAGTCTGGGACAGCATTTTTTGACCGACGGCAACATGATCCGAAAGATTGTGGATGCAATTCCGGCAGAAAAGGGTGACCGAATTATTGAAATTGGTCCCGGTGCAGGTGCAATAACCGCTCCGATGCTGGAGCGTTTCGGCGATGTCACGGCCATCGAGATCGACCAGCGTATGGTTGAGGTGCTGGCAGAGAAGTATCCAAAGCTCCAACTCGTCAATGAAGATGTTCTGAAATGTGACTGGAGTACGTTTTTGAAACCGGGGAAGCCGGTCCATATCGTGGGAAACCTGCCCTATTACATAACCAGCCAGATCCTGTTTAAAATTCTAGATCACCGTAAAAAGGTGCAGAGTGCCCTGCTGATGATGCAGAAGGAGGTGGCGCAGCGAATTGTGGCCGAGCCGCGAACCAAGGAGTATGGCATACTGAGTGTTCAGCTGCAGCTGATGAGCAGCCCGGAAATCCTCTTTGACGTGCCGCCGGGGGTGTTTTCTCCGCCTCCGAATGTGGACAGTGCCGTCATCCGGCTCACCTTTGACCGGCCTGACCTGGCCTGTTCCGACCAAAACCTGAAAAAGGTTGTCAGGATGGCATTCAATCAGCGCCGCAAGAAACTGAGTAACGCCCTGAAGCGCCTGGGTGCCGATCTGCCGGCTGAGGAGTTTGATTTCAGCTTGCGGGCCGAAGCCCTGACGCCTGACATGTATGAAAAGTTGACAGCCCGCCTGGAACAACTTGGCACATTTTCATGAAGATTTGGTCACATTCCGGGAAAATTACTTCGGAATGAACACCTTTTGGCATTTCTGATTTTTTGGTACGGATGTTGCTAAATGTATGAGCAGAACAACAAGCGCCAACAGAAGGCGCCCACAATCCATTTAACGATTAACAAAAAACCTAATACCTAAGGAGTCATCATATGGCTAGCATTAAACCACTAAGCGATCGTGTGTTGGTACGCCCGATCGAAGCTGAAGAAAAAACCAGCTCTGGAATTATCATCCCTGACACTGCAAAAGAGAAGCCGCAGCGTGGTACTGTGGTAGAAGCAGGTCCCGGAAAAGTTGAAAACGGGAACAAGATTGAGATGTCTGTAAAAAAAGGTGATGAAGTTCTCTACGGAAAGTATTCCGGAACAGAGGTTACTCTTGACGGTGAAGAGTACCTGATCATGAGAGAATCAGATATTCTCGGAATTGTTTCCTAACAGCCATTCTGATAACAAACGATTTAATAAACACTAACCAAACACTTTAAATAATTATGTCAGCTAAATTAGTTCATTATGATGCGGATGCACGCGACGCGCTGAAACGCGGTGTAGATAAGCTTGCAAACGCTGTAAAAGTAACATTGGGCCCTCGCGGACGAAATGTTGTGATTGAGAAGTCTTTTGGAGCCCCAACGGTTACCAAAGATGGCGTAACTGTAGCGAAAGAGATCGAACTCTCAGACAAGGTTGAAAACATGGGCGCACAGATGGTGCGTGAAGTGGCTTCCAAAACCAACGACAACGCCGGTGACGGAACAACCACTGCGACCGTGCTTGCACAGTCGATCATTCAAACCGGACTGAAGAACGTTACAGCCGGTGCAAATCCGATGGAACTCAAGCGCGGCATCGACAAGGCTGTTGAAGCTGTAGTTGCTGAGCTGAAGAACGTAAGCAAGCCGGTTGGCGACAGCCTCGACAGCATTCGCCAGGTGGGAACCATCTCTGCGAATGGTGACGATGAGATTGGCGGCCACATCGCTTCTGCCATGGAGAAAGTGGGCAAAGACGGTGTGATTACCGTTGAAGAGGCGAAAGGAACCGAAACCTACCTCGAGACTGTAGAAGGTATGCAGTTCGACAGAGGGTACCTCTCTCCATACTTTGTAACCAACAGCGAGAATATGACCGCTGAGATGGAAGACCCTTACATCCTCATCTTCGACAAGAAGATCTCTGCGATGAAAGACCTGCTTCCAATCCTGGAGAAAGTGATTCAGACCAACAAGCCTCTCCTCATTATCGCTGAAGATATTGAAGGCGAAGCGCTGGCAACCCTGGTTGTGAACAAACTCCGCGGATCGCTGAAGATCGCCGCTGTGAAAGCTCCGGGCTTTGGCGACAGAAGAAAAGCGATGCTCGAGGATATCGCAATTCTGACAGGCGGTACCGTGATCAGTGAAGAGCGCGGTTACAAGCTTGAAAATGCGACCCTGGATTTCCTGGGAACAGCCGATCGTGTCAATATCGACAAAGACAATACAACCATCATCGGCGGTAAAGGCAAGGATGGCGATATCAAGGCTCGCATCAACCAGATCAAATCTCAGATTGAGAACACAACCTCCGATTACGATCGTGAGAAACTGCAGGAACGCCTGGCCAAGCTGAGTGGCGGTGTTGCGGTACTCTACATCGGAGCCGCTTCTGAAGTAGAGATGAAAGAGAAGAAGGCTCGCGTAGAGGATGCCCTTCACGCCACACGTGCTGCCGTTGAAGAGGGAATTGTTCCCGGCGGCGGTGTTGCCCTGCTTCGAACCCTCAGCGTATTCGATAAACTGAAAGCTGAAAACGGCGATCAGGAAGTTGGATTCAATATCATCAAGCGTGCGCTTGAAGCTCCATTGAGAGCCATTGCGAACAACGCGGGTGTTGAGGGATCCATCGTCGTACAGAAAGTACTGGAAGGAAAAGATGCTTTCGGTTACAACGCACGTTCCGAAGTGTACGAAGACCTGATTAAAGCCGGTGTGATCGACCCGACCAAGGTGACCCGCACTGCGCTTGAAAATGCCGCTTCTGTTGCCGGCCTGATGCTGACAACCGAGGCCGTTGTTGTAGACAAGCCGTCAAAAGACGGTGACGACGATAACGGCGGCGGAATGCCAGGTGGCATGCCCGGCGGAATGGGCGGAATGGGAGGCATGGGAGGAATGATGTAATTCCCACCCCCATGAATACCCAAACTGGACATTCAGTTTGATATCAAAAGCCTCAATCCGATTTCGGGTTGAGGCTTTTGTTTTTTAAGGTGTTTCGAAGCAGCTGAAGAAGCAGGGGCCATTTTTTTCAGATTTCTTTTGTTGAAATTTCGCATTTTAAGAGATTCAAAAAAACGGGACCTGCAGCTGTCAGTGTTGAACACTCGCCTGAATGAACTTTTTTAACTACAGAAATAGCTTGATCTCCAGGCTTCGAAATGGTGATGAACAAGCCTTTGAAGAGGTCTACTGGAATTATCGCGACCAGGTGTTCGGTATCGCCCTCAGATACCTGAAGGATCCCGACTTCGCCGAAGACGCTGTTCAGGATGTTTTTTTGAAAGTGTGGAGCTACAGAGAAAAGATTGACAGTGAAAAATCGTTTGAAGGCTTGCTGTTTACGACGTTGAAAAATCACCTGTTAAACCTGATCAAGAGCAATGAAAGCAGGATATTGCGTCAGTTCCAGTATGCCGAGATACATAAAAGATCAAGAATTAAACCGGATGATCACCTCTATACATCGCAGCTGCAGGAGATTATACAGGAGGGATTATTGCTTCTGCCCAAAGGCAAGCGAACCATTTTTAAAATGAAGAGGATTGAGGGGTATAGTAACCGGGAGATTGCCGAAGAACTCAATATTTCTGTACATACCGTCAAGTCACAACTTAACAAAGCCAATCAACTCCTGCAGAGATATGTTTCCAAGCGGATTGATACACACTGACTCATCTTTTGTTCGGTAAAAAGATGCTCTCAGCATCAGTTTAAAAGGGGGTAATTAAAAAATTTTCGCATCGGCGGCATCCTTTTTTCATTCGGTGTTGTAATTATGGAAATTGACATTGGAAATACCGGATGGAAAAATACTATCAAAAGCTGGCCGACAAATACCTGGATGGAAAAGCCTCGGGGAGTGAAGCCAAACAGGTGCTTGACTGGTTCAAGACGGATGCCGGTGCCCGTTATCTGAACCGGAAGATCGATTCTGATTTGGAGGATGCAGACCGGTACCGAAATTCCGGCGGACGCCCCAATTTTACGTGGAATCGAATCAGGCGTACGATCATAAGCCGGAAAAAACGAAAAT
>JBJHCX010000109.1:0-5779 GCA_050486245.1 Rhodohalobacter sp. | reverse complement strand
TCTGCTGATATCACTCATATTGTGGATTGTCTCACCCGGATCCGCCCAGGACCGCCAAACCTATCAAAGCCTTCAACATGCCCTCTTTTCGGGCAGTCAGCTGATCGGAGAACAGGGCCCGCAAAACATTCAGTGGATCGACGATGGCAACCGCTACTCCTACATGCAGAGGAACCTGCAGACACAATCTGACGAAATCCATGTCTACAGCCCCGGCCAGTCAGAAAGCGAGCTCATTTTCGATGCGGCCGAATACACCTTCCCAGACAGTGAAGTCCCCTTCCGGTTCCGGTCTTTTGAGTGGTCGGCCGACTATAACTATCTCATTTTCCAAACCAACTTCAACCCCATTTACCGCTATTCAGGCACATCCGACTATTACTACTACTCGATAGAGGATGGAACCCTCGAACTGATCGCAGGGGCCGCATTTACCGCACAACTCTCGCCCAACGGAAAAAAAGTAGCTTATCACCGGGATGGCGAGATGTACCTGTTCGATCTGGAAAGCGGTGAGGAGACCCGGCTCACGCATGATGCACAAGAGCATCTCTTTAACGGGCGGTTCGGATGGGTTTATGAAGAGGAGTTTGGACAGGTACAGGCCTGGAGCTGGTCGCCAGACAGTCGATATATCGCTTTTTGGCAAACCGACGAACGCGATGTCAAACGTTTTGTATCAACCGATTTCGAAGGCAATTACCCCGAATACACTGACATCCCCTACCCCAAGGTTGGCACCACCAACCCCTCTGTTGAAATAGGGGTCATTGATATTGAAACCGCTAAAACCGAATGGATGAAGGTCGACCTGCGCGATGGCCTGATTCCGCGCCTCTATTGGACAAGCGACCCCGAAAAACTGGCTATTGTCTGGATGAACCGCCAGCAGAATCATCTGAGACTCTACTTCCACAACATTACCGATGGAAACGGACATCTGATCATGGAGGAGCAGAATCAGAACGGCTGGATCGATATTTTCGACTTCTTTGCCGGTATTGACGACTACTTTTTCTTTCCGCAAGACCGTAAAGAGTTTCTCTGGATATCAGACCGTGACGGGTTCAAGCACCTCTACCGTTACGATTATGACGGCAATGTTCTCAACCAGGTTACCCGGGGAGACTGGCAGGTAACCAATGTTTTTGCAGTCGACTCACAGAGAGAGACGATCTATTATGAATCGACCGAGGTGAGTCCGCTGGAGCGCCATCTCTACTCCATCCGGTTTGACGGCAGCGGCAAGGTGCACTATACCGAACAGGCCGGCCGGCACAATATCACAATGGGGCCCAATGGCCGCTACTTTATCACCTCCTGGTCAAATGTCGAAACACCCACTCAGATTGAGCTCTGGACGACGGATGACGGCGGACAGAAACTCCATACGTACACCGACAATTCGGGTGTGAAGGGGTATATCCAGAGATTTGCCTACCAGCCTCGTGAACTCTTCAGTTTTACCACCTCAGACGGACAGGATCTGGACGGGTACCTTGTCAGGCCCCATAATTTCGATCCAGACAGCACCTATCCGCTTATTTTGATGATTTATGGCGGACCCAGCTCGCAGGCAGTCTACAATCAATTTGAAACCAACTCCTGGGTTCAGTATCTCGCACAGCAGGGGTATGTCATCGCAAACGTGAATAACCGGGGAAGCGGCGGATATGGGCGCGACTTTGAAAAAGTGGTCTATAAAAACCTGGGCAAGTATGAAGCGTTCGATTTTGCCGAGACTGCAAAGTACCTGGGTTCGTATGACTGGATCGATTCCGAACGAATGGCGATTCGCGGACATAGTTATGGAGGCTACATGGCGGCATTAACCGCTGTATTGCACCCTGAAGTGTTCAGCGTAAGCCTGGTCGCTGCACCGGTCACAGACTGGCGGCTTTACGACACCATCTACACCGAGCGGTACATGGGGCTGCTGGAAGAGAATGAGGAGAACTACATCAACAGCTCGGTCATGGCTCATGCCAACCGGCTCAAAGCCAGCATGCTCGTCGTTCACTCATCGATGGATGAGAATGTCCATATTCAGAATACCATGCAGATGATTACAGCCTTTACCAATGCGGGCAAGGATATTGACCTGCGCATCTATCCGCCGGGTGAACACGGTGTTGCCTACAACCAGCAGAGTTTTCTGCTGCTGCACCAGGTCTACACCAACTATCTCAACCGGCACTTGATGAAACATTAAGCATCTCATATCAGGCCTGTTGTGGCGGGTTGCCAAGGTGTAATGGCTCCGGGGGAAACACTTTCCGGCCGTTATTATATCATGCGTAGGTCGGATCGCATTCGAATTAAAATTCCCACCGGAGCATTGCATTGATGTTGCGGGCAGGCATCGGATGGTTACGGTCTTCGACTCGGCTCAGGTGATCCCGATAGCTTTCATTGAGCAGGTTGTCGATCCGGAGTGTAAATGAAACACCCTGCCCAAAACGATACCCTGCATCCATCCCGGCCAGGATATAGCCGCCGGTCGGATCCTCATTTGGGGCAACCCTGTTCTGGGTGTTGGCTATTCGAAGACGCGGACCCACCCACCAGCTGCCGGTATCGTACATCATCGAAAGATGTGTTCGAAATGGAGGCATGAAGGGCAGGTCATTCTGATCACCTTTGCGTTCCCTTCCGCGTACGTAATCAAAACCGATTCCTGCACGAAGCTGGTCGGTCATCGCAATCTCGGCTTGAAATTCAAACCCGTAGAGCAGTGCGTCGGTCGACCCATACTCAAAAACCGGAAGGCCGGACGGCTGGTGAATCTCACCCGTGGGTGAAAAATTGACATAGTTGCTGATCCGGTTTGCAAACAGTGACAGTTCACTGTAGATCCGCTCAGACCGAACCTTCACAAACAGGTCGCTGCCCAGGCTGATTTCGTTTTGCAGGCTAGATTCACCTACATCATACGATCCTGCAGCCAGGTGGGGTGCATCCGAATAGAGCTCCTCAACACCGGGCGTTCGAAAGGCCCTTGCCAGTTGAAAGCCCAATTCCCAATTTCGGTTTGGGGTGTAGTTCAGGCCGATAGCACCGGCAAAAATCAGGTCTGACCGGTCTTCAAAATCCTCCGCATTTGTAAACAGTTCATTGGCCTTTACAAACATCTCTTTGAGCTCGATCCGGGCCCCTGTTTTCATGGTAACGTGCTGATTCAGGCGGATATCCTCATAGAGATAACCGGCCAGGAAATAACTCTCGGCATTCGGCGTGAGGGCTTCATCGCCGCCCACATCGAGCCGTGAGTAGTTGAAGCTGATTCCGACAGCCCCCTCAAACGCACCGGCGGGCCTGTGGCGCAGCAAGAGTGAACTGCTGAATGTCTGCTGATCAAAAGAGATCTCCAGGTCTTCATCAATTGAACCGTCAGGATTGATTGCGGCCTCTATTTCATCATGCTTGTAATCGCTGAATTGCATCCTGAGTTCGGCAAGTTCAAGGAACCGGTCTGTTACCAGGGTTGATACACTCTGCAGGTTGTAGCGGTTCATCCGGATCTCCACCTTCTGGTCCGGATCATCGATCTCTTCAGGCAGCCCGTAGGTGTAGTCCATCCCTGACACGGAGAGTCCCGTCTCGAAACGGCCCGAACGATAGGCAGCACCGGTGCCATAGCTCAGATTGTTGACAGCCGTATCCGGCAGGCGCCCGTCTGGTGTTCGCAAGTCGCCTCCCTCACGATAAATTAAACGTCCGGTTGCGGCAAACCGGTCACCTCCGTACTGGTAGCGCGCCAATCCGGCCCCCATGTCATTGACGGTCGCTACGTGCGTGGCCAGGCTGCCTGAAGAGCCCTTATCCCATTCTCTGGGCAAGTCGTTACTGAAGAGGTTGACCACGCCTCCGATTGCGCTTGATCCGTAGAGCAGGCTGGCAGGTCCGCGAACCACTTCGACCCGGTCCATAGATAGCGGATCGAGCGATACGGCGTGATCAACGGCGGTTCCCGAGAGATCCCCCATCCGCTCACCGTTCTGTATCACCAGCACCCGGTCGCCATCCAGCCCCCGAATGACCGGCCGGGAGGGGGCTGACCCGAATGACCGGCTCGACACGCCGGGGCTGCCATCGAGTATTTCACCCAGGCTTGGAGCCGCTTTTTGCTGCAAAAGCTCCCGGTTCAATGCCTGGGCCGGCTGATACTGAATATTTCGGCCCAGGGGCGACCCGGTGACGATCACCTCCTCTCCCCTTAGGGTTTCTGCATGAAGTTCAATTCGCAGCTCTTCACCTGTCGGGTGGCTGACCTGAAGGGTTACCGAAGCAAATCCGACTGACCGTACAATCAGTGTATAGGTGCCAGGCACAACCGGTTTAAATTCGAATTGTCCGCCTGCATCGGCGGCCGTACCCAGGTTCAGTTCATGAATCACGATCGAAGCACCCGGCACAGGGTCGCCGGTATTCGCTTCTACAATCACCCCCCGAAGGGGTTCGCCAGTGTTGAAAGCACCGGCTTCAGACGTGCTGGCAACAAGTAAAAGCAACATGACAGTTAATATTGTATTGATATTATACATCATCGATCATTGTTGTATGAATTAAGTTCTTGAAAACCCTTACATCTGTAATCAGAGAGAAATTAGGGAACCTCTCGATTGCTTAATGTTTACTTTTGCCTACAACTTAAATTAGGCTGACCTAAAAATACATAATTATTAGCTAAGGCTAAAAATATATTTCGGATATTATTTGACACTTTAGTGACAATTAGCCACACAAGCCCGGCAATTACAGGTGGTATTGACCTGTACCATTCGTCCACTTCATTCTAACCTGCACGGCTCATGACATCGAACTGATACCGTTTTGAAATAGTGTTTATCGGCTATCAACCAGAAACACACTGAGTAATAGTATAGATCCAATAAGTTCACCACCCTGGGGTTCACCCGGACAGGAACGGACCCACAAACCCAGCTTTCAACCAGGTGTAACGTATGAACTCAAGATATTTCCATTGGCAGAAATCACCCGATGATACCGGCCTGGAACAGATAGTGCCATACACACTTTTGCCTGCACACTCTTCACTCTCTATTGCTTACTATTTTTTTATCTCATTATTGACGACAGCAATCCCTTGCCTGTACAATACATAT
Source organism: Rhodohalobacter sp. (assembly GCA_050486245.1). GTDB lineage: Bacteria > Bacteroidota > Rhodothermia > Balneolales > Balneolaceae > Rhodohalobacter. Next base: position 653 of record JBJHCX010000109.1, on the reverse strand, counting down.
CGGTGGTTTGCCTATCTGTTTGGAAAAAGCTTTTATCACCAGAACAGCAGGCACACATTGAGACAGGAGAAAAGGTTACACACCGTACGCCCCAATGAAAAGTTTACGGTTGCAGTTTGGTTACTTGACGTATTTCCCGCTGAAAATATGTTCACCTTCGGTTGAACCGATCAGCACGATTTCATCTCCCTTTTTTAATGTGTAGTTGGGCGACGGATTGATCTTCATCTTGCCCTTGCAGTTCATGGCGATCACTGTACAACCGGTCTCTTTTCTGATATCCGACTCGATCAGGGTCTTGCCGTTTAACCGGTCGTCTACTTTATGGTTAAAGATATTCAATCCCTCGGCCAGCATAATCAGGTCTTTGCCCTCCATGATATTGAATATGGAGCTGGCTCCCATCGAGGCGTATGACATGACAAAATCGGCTCCTGCCCGGTGCATCGTCTTTACATTTTTCTCGAAGGTTGTCCGGCTGATAATCTCAATTTCAGGGCGCAGCTGCCTGCAGTAGATGGTCAGGTAGATATTCACATCATCATCATGAGTGGTGATCAACACCGTGTGAGCATTCTCAAGGCCGGCCTTTTTCAGCACTTCAATATCCGCTGCATCACCCAAAATATACTTGCCGTTGTCGTGCTCCCTGA
>JBJHCX010000108.1:0-5785 GCA_050486245.1 Rhodohalobacter sp. | reverse complement strand
CTTCGCTGACGATTTCTTTGTCTACGCTGAAGCTGACTATCGGTGAGTCAACAGGTTCAACCTCTCCATCCTCAATGGTAATCGTAAACTCACTCGCCTCTGGGTCAACCTCATACTGTTCCCCATTCAACAGCCTGTAAGTAAAGCTTCGTGGGTCTTCGGCTATACCATTATTAAATACAGGTATTGTCAACGTTGCTGTTTGTTCACTCATCCGAAACAACACCGCACTCACCGTTTCATTTGTACCAACAATATTACCCCCTTCGGTTCTCAGACCCACCGGGTCTAGTTCTTCTTCGGGGTTGCGAGGGTTACTCACTGAAAAGTCAAATTGAGCGATCGAACGAGGTACCCCACTGTCTAAGACCACCACTAGACCTTCTTCGGGGGGTGGACTATCGAGGCTAAAGGTAACGGTGACTTCTGTTCCTTCTGACTCTAATAAAACTTCTGGTTCCGCAGATACACTGACTACAGGCCCCACTCCTCCCGGAACGCCATCGGTGACGGTGAAACTGGCTGTACTCGCATCTGGGTTCACCCTAAAACCTTCCCCTGCTTCTAGGGTGTAGCTAAACAGTTGGTCGGGTTCTTCGATTAAATCATCTAGAACAGGTAGGCTAATGGTTGCTGTGGGTTCTAGGATGGTGAAGGTGAAGCTACTTAGGTCATCTTCGAGGGCGAATAAATCTAAAACTCCCCCTGTGACTCCATTTTCGACTAAAGGTCGGTCAAACCGGAAGAACGGCTGTAAGGTTTCTGGATCAAAGCGGGTTTGGGCTGCGGTAAATTGTTGCAGGATACCGGGAACATCGCCCTGTAGTCGCACTGTGATTCCTTCTTCTGGGATATCACCTTCGGTTTCAAAGTTCAGGGTGAGAATATCTCTTTCTGCTTCGCTGACAATTTCTTTGTCTACGCTGAAGCTGACTATCGGCTCAATCGGATCAATGCTAAAATCTTGGATCGTAATTGCAATTGAATCTGCATTAGGATCAATAGAGAATCTTTCTCCTTCCTCTATACGAAAGGTAATTGTTTCTGGTTCTTGGGGTTGTTCTGTATTAAAAACGGGTAAAACCAGAGAGGCATTTTGTTCTGTCAATCGGAGAGTAAAGCCATCTGTATTATCACTAACCCGAACCAGTTGTGCTCCCGAAAATACAGTTGAAAAAACTTGAAACCGCCCCAGAGAGTTAATCACATCACTACTGAGCGTGATTTCAAGACCTTCTGGTGGCGGGGGTTGATCGAGATTAAAGTTAAGTGTTAATAAAGTTTCTTCGGCTTCAAATAGAGTCGTTGGATTCGCAGTCAATGAAAGAAGAATGGGCATGATTTTAATGTCTTTTATTCCCTGATTGCATTGGCAGATGGAGCTACGCTTATCTCATATTGATACTAAAAATTTTAAAAATTTGCAGGTGAATAGAGAGGACAAATTTTATATTGCTCCTCAAGGGTTTTACCTGCTCTGTATCAACAACAATGTTACTAGGGTAGCATTAATAAGACTAATTCTCAAAAAACAAAAAGTCAATAGAAGTTCGATCTCAAGATATTAGCAAGGAATAGGGGAGTGGGAAATACTGTTCCCGGTCTCCCCTAACCCCTGTATTCGGGGATTAGCCAAACATTAACGAGACATCAGGAGTCGCAATAAACAGATCCTCAGTCAACGCATCAGCATTTACCCCTCGGAGGACTGCTAAAGTTTCGCCAGATTCCATCACGCTAATGGTTGCACCTGCGCGACTATTGGTAATCACCAAATCATCAAACACCAGGTCATCTTCGACCAAACCAATTCGGTCTTTGGCGGGGTTAAAGTCGGTGACTAAATCCATACCATGTCCATTGGCAAAGATAAACAGGTTACTACCCTGACCGCCAGAGAAATTATTACCCGTGAGAGTGTCATTTCCGGGGCCACCCATCAACGTGTCATCGCCATCATCGCCGAATATTTCATCATTTCCGGTTCCACCAACCAGGAGGTCATTACCGCCTTTACCGCCAATGCGGTTATTACCCCCAATACCGAAAATGACATCATCGCCGCCTTCAGAACCGCCTGGAGAACGACTATTGGCATCCCCACGCAGAACATCATCACCGAGACCGCCAAAGATGGTGTCATTCCCAAAACCACCCGCAACAATGTTATTACCGCCGACTGCATCAATCACCTCGTCAGCATCTGTACCCACGAGGACATCATCGCCTTCGGTTCCAATAATATCTGCGATTAAGCCACCATCATCATCTCCGTCATCGCCGTCATCGGGAGCCGGAAGTAAGGTCGCATTCAGCAGATAGGGGCCAGGTTCAAAGAAACCGGGGAACGTCCAACCGCTACCACTAGCACGAACAAAAGGATCGTAAGAGTCGTTACCCAGGTTGCTGAGGGCAGCATAGAAAGTACCAGACTCTGGGGCAGTAAACTCTAGATAAGGATCTCCGCCAGACTGGAAGACTTCATCCGGTGCAGGGTCAATATAAGAGATATCCAGTTGATTACCGTCACCATCAAAGATTCGCAGGATCGAATCTAACAGCGAACCAATTCCCGCATCGCCCACACCACTAGCATCCACATCTAACACCAGGGTTTGACCTATCTCTAGGTCAAAGGCGAACATATCAACGTCTTGAGAAGGGTTAACGAAGTTGCGAGTTGCATTCGTCGTACCAATTGCCCCAGAAATAGTAACAGTTGGGTTATCGAGGCTGATATCAATGAAATTCGCTTCAGGAATAGTGTCATTGAACTCACTTTCCCGGATGACTATCAAACCGTTATCTGAACCGTCATCTGAACCGTCATCATCAGGGAGCGGTACAGAGTCGGGAGTATCCGCAATGGTGAACGTGACGGAGGCGCCGTCCGGTGCGATCGCATAACCAATTCCGGGCTGAAGAGCAAAGGTAAATTCTTCAATCCCTTCTTCAATGCCATCATCAAAGGCAGAGAGGGTAATGCTAGCAGTTTGTTCGGTAATCCGGAAGAAGAAGCCGCTTGCCGGGCCGTTGGGAGACGGGAAAGATCCTCCTTCAAAGCTAGCATTGAGGATGTCAAATTCGCCTAAAGCCCCTCGAACACCGCTATCAAGATAAACGGTTACACCTTCTGGGGGTGGTGCTTCACTCAGGCTAAAGGTCAGAGTTGTCAGATTTCCGAGGGACTCAATTAGTTCTGTTTCGGTGATGGAAAGACTGACTTCCGGTACCAAAGGCAGTTCAGGAACATCTGCTAAGGTGCTAAAGATAGCAGTGGAGAAGGTATCATCGCCAACGATATAGCCTGCACTGGGTTCTAAGGTGAAGCTGATGCTGTCTGCGGTGGATTCTTGCAGGTTAAGTAAAGGTAAGTTCATCAGGGCGTTAGGCTCTGTGACTAACACCCGCAAACCGATTGGCGTTCCTGTTTCATCGTAAACAGCACCGAGGGTTTGCGCTCCGCGACTAAAGGGAGGAGTCGTTGAGAAGATGTCTCGTAAATCTGCATCACTCTTGAGGAAGACTTCTAAACCGTCTTCGGGGATAGTTCCACTAACGTTTAACCCCAGCGTTAACAGAGAGCGTCCGGTTTGAACAGACTGAACTAACGCACTTGAAACCAGAACATTACCGGGAGCGTAGGTGCCGGGAGTTCCTGAGAGAGAAACCGTTGGGCCTACGCCTGTGCTGGGTTCAATGACTGTGGGTTCGACTACGATATCTTGGTTCAGCAAGACATTGAGTTGATATTGACCGCTAGTACGTCCAGTCCCGCTACCCGATTCAAAAGGATCGTAGGGATTATTGTCAAACGTAAACTCACCGTTGGGGAAGCTGCTGACCCCGACATAATAGGTTCCCGCAGTTTCGGCAGTAAATTCCAGATAAGAATCCTGCGGACCGGGGCCAAAAAACTCACCGGGGGCGTAGTTATTATCGCTTTGAGCCAGTTGATTCCCTTGATCGTCAAAGATCCGCAGTACGGAGTCTAGAGGAGAACCGAAGCGTCGAGCATTGATATCCAGTACAACCTTATCTCCAGCTTCGAGATCAAAGGAGTACATATCCACATCAGCAGTATGGTCTACGCCACGATTATTCTGGAAGTTAAAGGCGATCGCCCCTTCAATGATCACTTGATTGCGATCGGCACTTAACTCAATCGATTGCGCTGTAGCAATTGTATCGTTGGGTTCAACTTCGCGAATCACCGTTGGAGGTGCTTGATCGGGAGTATCAACAATCGTGAAGCTGGCTTCTCCGGCTTCGGGGTTAACTTGATATCCTTCCCCTTCAACTACAGTAAATACTGCTGTTTCTAAGCCTTCTTCAATACCGTCATCAAGGACAGGGAGGCTAATAGTAGCGGTTTGTGCAGTGATGGTGAAGTCAAAGCCATCTTCTCGAACAGCTGCAATGGTACCGCCTTCAACTTCAATTCCCTCTAAATCAAATTCACTCAAGTTGGGAGCATCAACCGAGATGGTAATTCCGTCTTCGGGTGGGGGTGAACTGAGTCGGAAGTTATGAACGGAAACGGTTTCTTCAGATTCGATTAAGACAGGCGGGTTTGTAGTCAGGCTGACCTGAATTTGCGAGTTTTCGTCATCTTGAACTAAAACCGTTGCAACGCTGCTATCGGCTGAGACTGTATAACCCGGGTTCGGCAGGAGGGAGAAGTTAAAGGTCTCAATTCCTTCAACGATGTCATCGGCAAAAGGAGTCAGAGTAATACTGGCAGTGGGTTGGTTAATTTTGAAGAAAAAGCCCCCCGCAGAAGTATCAGGCGCTGGGAATGCACCGCCTTCAATAGTGGCATTGAACAGGTCAAACTCACCTAAACCTGCTCGTACTCCGCTACTGACGTAGACTAATACTCCTTCTGGCGGAATCTCACCCTCGACGGTGAAGTTCAGAGTCGTTTCTGTCACTCCTTCTGTTAAGGGGCCAGCATTGCTGATACTGATGGCGACTTCTGGGGATGGACGTTCAGGGACTTGATCTAAGGTTTCATAAACCGTGATCGAGGCTGAACTGTCTGTTGTACTGGCAGCATAACCGTCTCCGGCTTCGATAAAGAAAGAAACCGTTTGTGGCTCAGTTACAGCCTCATCTCCCGGACTAATAAAGTTGATAATCGCGTTGGGTTGATCCATGCGGAACCGGAAGCCTGTCGCAAACCCTTCATCGTTGTAAATGGCTTCTATGACTTCTCCACCAAAGCTGCGAGGGCCTGGGCCTGCTTCTCGGACAAATTGAGTAATGTCGCTCAGATCACTATCAACATTGACCACTAAGCCATCTTCAGGGAAATCTCCATCCACACTCAGAGAAACACTCAGAACCGAAACTCCACCACCAAATTTGACTAGGTTGGGTGTAACAATTTCGTTTTCACGGGTGAAGGTGCCACCAATTAGATCCAAAGAAACTCTCGGAGCGCTCGGATCTACCGGATCGATTGGATCAACTGGATCGATTGGATCTACAGGTTCACTGCCATCACTGTCATCGTCATCTTCTGGGGGTTCAACTGGATCAACCGGGTCTACAGGTTCAACAGGTTCAACCTCTCCATCCTCAATGGTAATCGTAAACTCACTCGCCTCTGGGTCAACCTCATACTGTTCCCCATTCAACAGTCTGTAAGTAAAGCTTCGTGGGTCTTCGGCTATACCATTATTAAATACAGGTATTGTCAACGTTGCTGTTTGTTCCGTCATCCGAAACAACACCGCACTCACCGTTTCATTTGTACCGACAATATTACCCCCTTCGGTTC
>JBJHCX010000107.1:0-5838 GCA_050486245.1 Rhodohalobacter sp. | reverse complement strand
CCGACCCCGCGTGCCTCTCCCCGGTGTGAGTTGTAGAAGTAGTCGTCGCACTGCTTCTTGAATGCCGGATAGAGCTCTTTGCCGTGGCGGTCGCAGGCCGTTTTCAGCTCCCGGTGAAAGTGCCGTGCATCTTCAGGCCAGAGGTAGTATGGGGTCAGGTCTGCCCCCCCGCCAAACCAGCCGTCAACACGGTTTTTCATCGTTTCATCATCATAGAGTTCAAAATACCTGAAATTGGCATGAACGGTAGGCACCATCGGGTTTTTGGGGTGGATCACCAGCGAGAGTCCGCCGGCCCAGAACCAGCCGCTATCCACGTTGAAATGCTCTTTGATCGGGTCGGGCAGCTCACCGTGAACGGCAGAGATGTTCACCCCGCCTTTTTCAAACTGATTCCCCTTTTCGATAACGCGGGTTCGTCCGCCGCCTCCCCCTTCGCGTTTCCAGAGGTCCTCCCGGAATACAGCCACATCCTCTACGCTTTCAAGGGCTGAACAGATCTCATCTTGCAGGTTTTCAATATAGGATGTAAAGCTTTCTCGGATGGAAGACATAAAGGCACTTTTTGAAGGTTCACCGGTTCTGTATTCAGGAAGTCTGGTGTTGTGCCGGCTGTCTTGTTTTATCGGCCGGCATCACAACAACGGCTTTAAGGCTTGTAATTCTTCACACTATCCACAAACGCCCGGGCGTGATCAACCGGGATGTGCGGCAGAATGCCATGCCCCAGGTTTGCAATATATCTTTGTGTTCCAAAACGGTCGATCATGCGTTTTGTCTTTTTTTCAATCTCCGGGATGGGAGCCAGCAGATGGGTGGGATCGAAATTGCCCTGCAGGGTGATCTCATTCCGGGTCTTTTCCCGGGCAAATTCAGGGGCCACGGTCCAGTCGAGTCCCAGTGCAGAGGCACCGCTTTTAAAGCTCAGCCTCTCGAGTGCGTACCAGGCTCCTTTGGCAAACAGGATGACCGGAACCTCTTTGACAGACTGTGTAATCTCCATCAGGTAGGGAAGCGCCCACTCGTTAAAGTCATCGGGACTGAGAAGCCCTGCCCAGGAGTCAAACAGCTGCACTGCCTGCGCTCCTGCATCCACCTGTGCCTTCAGGTAGTCGATGGTCGCTTTTGTCAGTTCCTTCATCACATGGCGCGATGCATCGGGGTGCTGATAGAGGAATGATTTCGCCTTGTCGAAGTTCTTCGACCCTTCACCCTGCACCATATAGCAGAAGAGCGTCCATGGCGCACCGGCAAATCCGATCAGCGGCACACGCCCGTTCAGCTCCTTGCGGGTCAGTGTGATCGCATCCATGACGTAGTGAAGTTTTTCAGGGATATCTTCGGCAAGAATGGCAAATGCATCCTCTTCACTCTGGATGGGGTTTCCCATCACGGGCCCCTTGCCGGGTACCATCTGCACGTCAATATTCAGAGCCTGCGGCACCGTCAGGATATCGGAAAAGATGATGGCCGCATCGGGCTCCAGTTCATCGATCGGCTGAATGGTGATTTCGCATGCCAGTTCAGGGTTTTCAACCCGCTCAAAAAAGGTGTACTTCCTGCGCAGCTCCATATATTGCGGGAGATACCGGCCGGCCTGACGCATCATCCATACCGGCGGACGCTCGACCTCCTCACCGTTGAGTGCTCGCAAAAAGAGATCGTTTTTCAATTCCGGAAATGAATGTGACATAGTCTGTATGGGTGAAATTGGATTAATATTCAACTGGAGAGGGCTTTTTCAGTCAAAACCCTCTTCACAAATTTCAAAAAATGGCCGGTATCGGGTACCGGTGAGATATGGACATGCTGTCCCGATTCAATACTGAGTTCCCGGCCAGTTGTGTGTCCGATCGCAAACAGGCCGGGCAGCCCCTCCCCCGTGAATCCCCCGCTATTCCGAAATGCCTCAACGGCACTCGGGCTGTAGAACAGAATGCCCTCAACCCCTTCGAGGTTTATATGCATCTTGTTGAGCAGGGTTTTATAGACCACAATATCTTTTACTTCAATTCCGGAACCCTCCAAAACCTGTCTCATCTCATCACGGCGCCGGTTCCCGCAAAAATGAAACACGATTGTCCCGGTCAGGCCCGATTTTTTGAGGTCACCGGCAATCTTCTGCCCCAGGTGTTCGCCGTAGTGCAGGTCAGGCACAACAGCGCTGAAACCGAGCTCTGACAGAGCCTCTGCGGTTTTGCCCCCCACGGCATAAAATACGACGCCTTCGGGCAGTGTATATCCGGTCTGTATCAGCTGCCGAAACCCTTCGACACCGTTCTGGCTGGTAAAGGCAAAGACCGGATGAGTGGCAGCCTCCAGTTTATTGACGACCGGACTCCACTCCTTCCGAAATTCAAACCGAATGGCAGGCTCAACGATCACTCTAAGCGCTGTGGCTTCAGCCAGGCTTAACTGATCGTCAGACAGTTCACGGGTTACTAAAATTGTATGATCTTGCTGGGTCGGCATAGCGTCTTGATCAGGGCTTATTCAGGAACGAAGGTCGGCTACAATATCGGAGGCTCCCATTTCGAGCAGTTTTTGGCCGGCTATCCGGCCCAGTCCATCAGCCTTGTTGACCGGTGCCGACAGCTCTACGTCATATTGAACGGATCCGTCTGTTGAGAGTGCCACGGCTGCCAGGTGCAGCTCATGATCGATGATCTCAGCAAAAGCCCCGACAGGAGCGCTGCAACCGGCTTCCATCTCATTGAGCAGTTCACGCTCTACGCCTGTACAGAGTGCTGTGGCCTTATGATTGAGTTGTGTGGTGATCTTCTCCATCTCCTCATCATCATCACGGATCATCACGGCCATGGCGCCCTGCGCCGGAGCCGGCACCATCCAGTCAAGATACTCTGAAATATTGTGGCCGAGGCCAATTCGCTTCAGTCCGGCAGCCGCAAAAATAGCGCCCCCCCAATCGTTCTCATTCACTTTTCTGAGCCGGGTATTCACATTGCCGCGAATGTTGGTAATTTCGTGATTTGGAAAGCGGTGAAGCCATTGGGCCTTACGGCGGTTCGAGCTGGTCGCAATAATCGTTTTCAGGGATGGGTCATCCAAAAATTTTGTCCCTTTAGGGGCAACCAGGACATCTCTGGGGTCTTCACGCTCCATTACGGCGCTTACTTTCAGCGGCAGGGGATTTTCGGTCGGCAGGTCTTTGTAGGAGTGAACTGCCAGGTCAATCCGTTTTTCGAGCAAAGCGTCGTCCAGGGCTTTGGTGAATACCCCTTTGCCCCCCATTTCAGGAAGCGGTGTGGTCAGGTCAATGTCACCTTCCGACTTCACAAAGATCAGCTCAGCTTCATGGCCCAGCTCTTTCAGTTCAGATTGCACCTGTTTCGCCTGCCAGGTAGCCAGCTGACTGTCGCGCGTGCCGATTCGAATCACACTAATGGCTGCCATTTTTCGACTCCAGTTTATACATCTTGGCCACCATATCTGCCACCTCATCCGAATCGTGGTGGTCACGCAGGTGCTCAATGCTGTAGGCTGCTATTTTATTGACTATTCTGCGGGTCAGGTTTTCAATTTTATCGAAATCGTCGGTCGATATTTTATTCCTGAAGAACTCAACCTCATCTTCCCGGATCGAATCAAACTTCTGAGTCAGGGCTTTAATGGTAGGCACAACCCGCTGCTCATTCAGCCAGAGTGAATAGCCTGAAAATTCGTCATTGATAATTTTTTTCACTGCGGGAACCTGTTGTTCTCGTTTCTTATAGGCTTCATCGGTCACATCACCGAGCATATCCATGTTGGCAACATCCACAAAATCGAGGGTTGCCACATTTGGGTCGATATTCCTGGGCACGGAAAGGTCGAGCATCACTTTAAATTTCGGATTCTCCATTGATGCCTGCATATGTTCCGGGCGAATCACCGGATCAGACGCTCCGGTAGCCACAATTACCAGGTCGGCATCAGCTATCTGCTGCGGCAGCTGATCCATATCAGCCACTTCCAGGTTGTATTTATCGGCAACAAATTCGGCGCGGTCACGGGTCCGGTTGATCAGTGTAAGCTTGCTGGCTCCCAGGTTCACCAGGTTTTTGCAGGTTACCTTTCCGATCTTGCCGGTTCCCACCAGCAGTATGTTTTTATTCACCAGGTTGTCAAAGGTTCGCATGGCAAACTGCACGGCGGCGTACGCAACGGTTGCGGCGCCCTGGCCCAGTGAAGTCTCGTTTCTGGAGCGTTTATGGGCCCGAAATACGTGCTGCATCAGCCGGTGAAACTCACCCGAGATCAGCTCCAGCTCTGAAGAGAGTTCATACCCCTCCTTTACCTGTTTGACAATCTGGAGGTCTCCGAGAATTTGCGAATCAAGGCCTGTGGCCACTTTAAAAAGGTGTTGTATGGCCCTCTCGCCTTCATGCTCAAAGCCATATTTATGAAACTCGTCGAGCGTGCCGTGCGAGTAGTTGGTTAACAGCCGGATCAATTCACGGGTGGATGCATTTTGTGCAAATATCTCAGTCCTGTTACATGTTGAAATAATAAACAGGCTGTCGATCCCCTCACGGCGGGCTCCGTCCAGAAGCAGCGACTTTCTGTCGCCGCTCAGGCTGAACTTCTCCCGGACCTCTACAGGGGCATCCCAGTGATTAATCCCGATAACCGTAAAATCCTGTATTGTTGGATGAACCATCCCTTATGCGGTTACTTCTTTCTTTTTCGATTTCTCAGTTACTGCATCCCATTGAACAGCCTCAGCCGGAATCTCATGTTTCAGCACGCCCAGCGTCTCTTCAGCAAGCGCCCTGATGTATCCCGGATGGTTATTAAGGCCTTTCATCACTTCAAAGTTTTCAAATTCAAACCCTTCTTCCTCAAGATCCTCTACCAGCTCCACTCCCAGTTCGAAAAGTGTTTCAATATGATCGGTCACAAAAGCGATCGGCACCATCAAAAAGTTCTTGATCCCATACTCCATATGTCTTTTCACCAGCTCTTCGGTATTGGGCTGAGTCCATTTCTGCGGGCCTACCCGCGACTGGTAACTGAGCCAGTAGGAGTTTTTCTCTTCGCGCCGGGCCATCACGGCTTCCATCGTCTCTTTGATCTCAACCGTATAGGGATCGCCGCTGCGCACTTCAAGAAGCGGCGTACCGTGTGCACTGAAGATAAAGTGAGTCTTGCGGCGGGTCTCTTCGTCCATACCCTCCAGGGCTTCGTCAATGCGATCATTGATGGCCTGCAGATAGGACTCATTCAGGTAGTAATTTTTAACATGAAACTCTTTCCAGGGCTTTTCGCCGGCAAATTTCTCTTTAAGCATATTTTCCCAATCACGGAAGCTGCTGCCCGTGGTTGTCCATGAAAATTGCGGATAGAGAGGCATCAATACCGTATGTGTGATCCCGTCTTCAACCATATCATCCATCACCTGATCGGCAAACGGCAGCCAGTACCTCATACAGGTGTACACTTTCACCTCGTGTTCAGGCATTATTTTTTTAAACATCTTTTCAAGGCCTCTTCGCTGTGCTTCAGTCAGCCCGTTAATCGGTGAACAGCAGGATGACACCTCCTTGTTCTTACGGTTAAAGCAGTGCTTGCTTCCGGTGCACCCCTTGGGGCATCCGTTGATCTCTTTATAATCTTCGGCCACGGCAGGTGCCCGGAATTTGGAGATAATTTTGGCAAAAAGCTTCTGCGTGACACCACCGCCCAGCTTGATGATATCTTCATCCTGAAACAGGTTTTCAAGGAAAATTCTAACATTATTCTCATGGGTCGGCCCGCCCAGATTCATCAATACAACGCCAATTTTCATCTTTCTTCTTTTTAAATAGCTTTTAAGGGGTTTACAATGGAGAAAATAAC
>JBJHCX010000106.1:0-5848 GCA_050486245.1 Rhodohalobacter sp. | reverse complement strand
CTGGCCCTCGAAAAATACAAATGGCTGCGGGAGAAGCTGCTCGAAACTGAGAGTGGCCGCCAGAAACTGGAGAAGGTCAAGAAACTGGCCGATGTTGCCGATCAATCTGCCTTGACGATGCCGGAGATGGCGCTTTTATGGTGCCTGAAAAATCCGAACGTCAGCACCGTCATCACCGGAGCCTCCAAACCGTCTCAGGTAAAACAGAATATGAAAGCGCTGGACAAGAAGCATAAAATGACCCCGGATGTCATGGAGAAAATCGAAGAGATCCTTGATAACCAACCCAAAGGAGAGACCGACTTCAGGCCGTGAGCCAAGGTTTACAGTGGCCAGTGTCAACAGTAATCAGTGCCATCAGTGAGCAGTGGGGAAACGTGAAACGTCAAACGTGAAACATTGATGGATGGTTTGGAGTTTGGAGTTTGGGATTTGGGATTTTTTCGCATCGCGGTTCTCCACTTCTCCACTTCTCCACTTCTCCACTCCTAACCGGCAGTCTTGATGGTATTGTCAATCCAAACCGGTGTTTTCTGAACAAAGCGGTCAATCATCAGATACCAGGGGAAGCCTACGATGATGAGCTGCATCACAAAGGCATCGAACCGGATGTTCATCGTAAGGGTGATGCCGATATGCATCATCAGAAGCAGGGCCGTTGTATAGGGGCGGATCTTTTTAAACCAGAGTGTAAAACCGATCAGCTCGGTCAGCCACCCGAAAAGCAGTATCGCTGAGGCGATGCCCAGGTGGTTCAGGGCCAATTCCTGAATGACGTTGGGTTCGTAGACACCCTCGCTCGATAGTACATCGATACTCTTTTCACTGATCCAGAGCCACAGATGGCGTCCGTCGAACCAATAAAGTCCGGTGCCAATCAATTTGGCAAAGAAAGCAGAAGTGTAACCCAGTCCGATGAAAAAAATAACCGACCCCATCACAAACCGGGGCAGCTGACGCTTTCCGGAAAACCAGATGGATCCCACAGCCAGGCAGAGCACTGACATTCCGATCAGGTTCATGCTGTGGGGGATCTCGCCCTGTGAAAATCGGGCTACATGCTGCAGGTGGAAGAGGATTAATATCACCATGTAGAACCATTTGTAACCCATCCTCATAAATGCGATACAAATCAGCAGGGTGATCACCGCTGCATTGATCAAGGCGACATTATGGTCAAAAAAGAGAGAGATATCGATATAGCTGGCGAGTCCCAAGGGAAGGATCACTTCCGTATTCCGAAGCTGTGTATAGATGCCCCACTCCCAGACATACTTGATGACATAGAGAACGACAAAGAGTTCAAAAAATTTAAACCAAAACAGCTCTCCCGGTGTCTGTTCGCGATCGGGCTCGAATAGATTGTACGCTATGGAAGCCATCCGGTTCACGGGACTCCCCTGAAGTAGTCGTTCTCAGTGAGACTGGGATTGAGCTCCGTACCATATTGCGAGAGGAGCAGCCACGGCTGAATTTCAACCATAACGGAATCATCTCCATGCAGCTCACCCCTCACCTTTGCAACCATCCAGTACTTGCCGGTCAGGTTATAGAAACCGAACATGGTACGCATCGCTTCACGGCGTTCGGGAGTCCAGTTCTCGGTCTTGCTGACAAAATTGGAGAAGTCGATCTGGTCAACGCCGTATGCCCTTACCGAGACAACCTCACCGGGGTAGTTGTCGAGTGTATAGGTTTGCCAGATCTCCGCATCCGGGGTTTCCGTCACATCCAGTACCATGGCACGGGTCCACGGATTGCCCGCCTGCGAAAACATCGGGTAGATGCTGAATGGCCAGAACTCTCCCTCATGCGGCGCCACCAGAAGTGCACAAATCAGGGTGACGGCACCAATCACCTTCATGCCGCGATGGGTATCTTCGAGAGTCATAGAGAACTAACTTTTAATGAGTTATAGTTAAATGTACTAAAAAATTCCGGTATAACAATTACGATTTTACAAACGCGGAGAGGAGAAGGTTAAAGTGGAGAAGGCACTGGTCACTGATCACTGTAATGCTTCACTTTAAACAAGCGAAATGCGTTATCTGTGGTTACTCTTGCAATCTCTTCGAGCGGAGTTTCTTTTAATTCGGAGAGGTGTTCTGCGATGTTTTTGATGTATGCCGGCTCATTGCGCCTGCCTCGAAAGGGAGCAGGAGCCAGATAGGGGGCATCGGTCTCCAGAATAAGCTTGTCGAGCGGCATCCGGGCAACCACTTCACCCACACCTGCGTTCTTGAAGGTGGAGACGCCGCCAATTCCCAGATGCAGCCCCAGATCAAGGGCCCTTTTCCCTTCATCTTCACTGCCGGTAAAGCAGTGCCACACCCCGGTCAGCCGGCCGTCCTGCTCCTCTTCAATGATATCGAGAAGATCGGCCGTACTCTCACGGTTGTGCAGCACAATCGGCTTGCCTGTGGACCTGGCCACGCTGCAGTGCATCCGCAAGCTCGTTTTTTGCTGCCGTGTAAAATCGGTGCTCCAGTAGTAATCGAGACCGGTTTCTCCCACACCCACTACATCATCGCGTTCACACAGTTCGACCAGCTTCTCCTCACCAAACGGCCATACATCCTCTACACTGCAAGGGTGGATCCCGGCCATCTTGTAGAAGCTGATCTTCGGGTGACTCAGACGGTCCATCGCTTTAAACGATTTCCAGTCGATGGCCGGCAGAAAGATATGGGTCACGCCGGACTCAACAGCACGGCTGTATACCTGTTCAATGTCCTTGTTAAATTGCTTTAAATAGAGATGACAATGGGTGTCTGCGAATATCAAAACAGGTCGAATTTTAACTAAAGCGGTTTACATTTTGGTTTACATCAGAATCGCTACTGAAAGGCAAGCAACCCCTCTTCTGCCTGTTTGCGAAACGACTCAATCACCGGATATTTCACGGAAACACGCTCATAGCCATGCTCTTTCATCAGGCTAAGCAGCAGGCTGTGATGAACCGCCGCCACCTTGCCCGTAAAAACGATCTCAATGTGGTTATCCGGTTTTACCGAGTCAAGCTGATTTCCGATAAACTCCCGGAATCCCTGCCTGATCAGATCATTCAGCTCTTTTGTGAGCGGTTCAACGAGCACGTCACCCGCTACCGATGCCAGCTCCCGGTTCGGCTTGCCGGAACGGTAGATCCGGTTCATCATGCTCCCATAGTCGAAGTCGCTGATCCGTTCTCTGACAATTGTAGCAGTTTCAGGTGGAAACTCGTGTCGATAGTAAGCTTTCAGGATCCGGCGCCCGAGGTCGGCAGCGCTCCCTTCATCGCCGATGGCAAACCCGAGCGGAAAAGATTTTTGGATCACCCTGCCATCTTCAACCGATGCACAAACCGAGCCGGTTCCAAGCACTGCAACCACGCCTTTACCGGTTCCGAAGAAGGCCTGGCCGGCCCCTTCGAGGTCACTTCTCACAAAAATTTGAGCCGACGGAAAGAGTTCCTGTAAAAAGGCGTGCATCTTGCGGTCTGACTCCGGATTGCCCAATGCGGTCCCAAAAAAACGGACCTCCTCAGGAAAGATCGAGCCTAGATCAGCCCGCAGTTCGGCCAGATCGGCCTTGTGATCGAGAAACGAGGGGTGCAGCCCGGTGGTCCGGATGGGCTGGCTCACTCCACCGTCAACATAGATCCAGTCGGTTTTGGTCGCACCGCTGTCTGCTATCAATATCGTTTTCATCATCGGATCGATCTACCGGTCTGTTTTCTATTTTTTCTGCAGATAATCTATGACATCCAGGGCCGGGCTGGGATCTCCCATGATATAGTAGTGAATACCCGGTGCCCCTTTTTCCATCAGTTCGAGCGACTGCCGCCGGGCCCACTCAATCCCGATCTGGTCAACCCGGTCGGGGTTGGCATCCACTTCGGCGGTCAGTTCATCGGGGATATTCAGGTGAAAAAATCGCGGCAGTGATTTCAGGTGGTTAGCGGTTCTGAGGATTTTCAAACCGGGCACAATCGGTACGTCTATCCCGTTTTTCCTGCACTTCTCCACAAACCGGAAGTAAACCTCATTGTCGAAAAACATCTGCGTCACGATATAATCGGCCCCGGCATCCACCTTCTCTTTGAGCCGCTGCACATCCCAGTCCAGGTTGGGGGCTTCAAAATGCTTTTCGGGATACCCCGCAACGCCAATACAGAAATCGGTCGATTGTGCATTCACGATATCCTCCAGGTACTCTCCGTGGTTCATATCCTGAATCTGCCGAACCAGGTCGATCGCATACTTATTCGCCGTTCCGTTGGTATGAATGGGGACCTGTGATCCGGTATTGTCGCCGCGCACAGCCAGCACATTGTGAATGCCGAGATAGTTCAGCTCAATCAGGGCATCTTCACTCTCCTCCTTGGTAAACCCCTCGCAGATCAGGTGAGGCACCGGGTCGATATTGTAGCGGTGCAGAATCGCTGCACACAACCCGATCGTGCCGGGCCTCTTGCGACGTATCACACGCTTCAGGGTACCATCGGGCTGCTCCTCCACATACGACTCGGCCGCATGATAGGTCACATCGATAAACGGCGGTTTAACCTTCTCCACAATCCGGTCGAGCGAATCGAATATCGGTTTCACGCCGCCTCCCCTTTTGGGCGGAATGATTTCGAACGAAATCAGCGGTTCTGTTGATTTATCGTAATGTTCACTTACTTTCATTTTAATCTATATACCAAAAAACCTTTTAAAATTGGATTATCCGTAACTTACAAAATCAAACCATGCTTTTAAGCGTAAAAATGCAGATTTTTCAGGATTACACACTTTAGCGGAAAAACTTTATTCTCAAGCCATGATGTCTCGTACAGCTCACCCCCTGTTCTCACTTCTCCAAAAACGAATTCTCATCCTGGATGGTGCCATGGGGACCATGATCCAGGATTTTAAACTGACCGAAGAGGACTTCAGGGGTACGCGATTCAAGGATTTTGACCACGACCTGAAGGGGAACAACGATCTTCTCAGCATCACACAGCCGGATGTGATCCGCAATATTCACTCTCAGTTTCTGGATGCCGGGGCCGATATCATTGAGACCAACACCTTTAACGCCAATCCCATTTCACAGGATGACTACGCTCTTGGCGACCTCACCTACGAGCTGAATGCAGCCTCCGCCAGGCTGGCAAAAGAGGCGGCCAGCCGTTTCACTGCGCAGAACCCCGACAAGCCCCGCTTTGTAGCCGGGGCACTCGGCCCCACCAACAAAACCCTGTCGCTCTCTCCCGATGTGGAAGATCCGGGTTACCGTGCCATTACGTTTGACGCACTGGCCGATGCCTACACCGAACAGATCCGCGGGTTGGTTGACGGCGGAGCTGACACCCTGCTGATCGAAACCGTATTTGACACCCTCAACTGTAAAGCGGCGATCTATGCAGCGCACCGCTATTTCAGGGAACACAACGTGCAGCTCCCGATTATGATATCGGGCACGATTGTCGATCAGAGCGGCCGCACCCTCTCCGGGCAGACCACCGAGGCGTTCTGGACCTCCGTTCAGCACGCCAGTCCGCTGCTGAGCATCGGGCTGAACTGCGCTCTCGGCTCCAGCCAGATGCGTCCCTATATCCAGGAGCTCTCCCGGCATGCCGACTGCTTTACCAGCCTCTACCCAAATGCCGGCCTGCCGAACGAGATGGGTGAATATGACGAATCGCCCGGCTATATGGCCAAACAGCTTCAAGCCTATGCCGAAGAGGGCCTTGTGAACCTGGTTGGAGGGTGTTGCGGCACCACTCCCGAGCATATCCGGGCCATTGCCGATGAAGCCGGCCGTCACACCCCGAGGCCGATTCCGGAGGTGAAACCCTACCTGCGGCTCAGCGGACTCGAAC
>JBJHCX010000105.1:0-5852 GCA_050486245.1 Rhodohalobacter sp. | reverse complement strand
TCAAAATAACGGCCATACTGATCTTCAACAGGCAATGAATCAGCTTTATGAAATGGGCATTCACTCCCTTCTGGTCGAGGGAGGCCAGCAGCTTTCCAGTGCACTGCTTCGATCCGGACTGGCCGACCGCCTGCAGCTTTTTATTGCACCAAAAGTACTGGGCGGCGGAACCAAATCGATTATGAACCTCGGTATCCGGCGAATGGAAGACCTGATTCCGTTCCGCGATTACAAATGGGAAAGAGTTGGCAGTGATACCCTGCTGACGGCAACGATATAAACGAATTTAAAAAGTATGTTTACAGGAATCGTCTCAGAAATTGGTAACGTAACTGATGTGAAAAAAATTGAGGGCGGACAGGAGCTGAAGATCAGCTGTTCGTTTGCCGCTGATGTTCACGTGGATGAGAGTATCGCTATAAATGGTGTTTGCCATACGGTGGTTTCATTTGATGATGAGAGTTTCAGCGTGCAGAGTGTTGAAGAGACACTGAGAAAAACGAACCTCGGAGGCCTTCAGGCCGGTAGCCCGGTGAACCTGGAGCGCTCTCTCACTCTGAACCAGGCCATCGAGGGTCATATCGTACAGGGGCATGTGGATACGACCGGCACCATCGAAAAGATTGAAAAGGATGGGGCCGACCTGCTGCTCAGTATCCGATTTCCGGCAGAGAATATTGATTATGTCGTTGGGCGCGGAAGTATTGCAATAGACGGGATCAGCCTGACAATCGCCAGATCGGAAGGGAACCTCTTTACGGTTGCCATCATACCCTATACATGGGATCATACCAACCTGCATGCCAAAAAAGAGGGGGATGCCGTGAACCTGGAATTCGATATTTTTGGCAAATATATCGTCCAGTACCTGAAAAACCGGGAAAAAGAGTCGTAAAGAGTCGCTTAAAACCTTCTTGGGGATCGGCCGGTGGGTGAAGAACTTCTCTCCAGGTTGTTCAGGAGCGGCAGCTTTTGAAACAGTCCCTGAACCTGTGAGCTGGAGAGCGACAGGCGGAAGAAGTAGTACTGAAATTCTCCAAACGGATTGAATTGGAAGGAGAGGTTCCAGCAGATCATATCCCGTGTCAGCCCAAACTGCGAGGGGGTTAGCTCCCGCTCAATAAAGTCGTACCCAACCCGTGTGTTTACACGCCATTTGGGAGTCAGGTTAAACTGTATATTGTTGGCATTCAATACGGCAGATTTCTGCGCTTCCTGGCCAAAGCGGTAGGTCCAGCGGTAACTGAAGTCAAGCCCGACACTCCAGGGGGCATCGGTTCGCTGAACCGGCCGTGTATTGAAGCGGGTATCGACAGGGCCAAAGAATCCCTGGTCCAGGGGATCATATGGACGGTAGGGAGGTGTTGTGATGCGCGGCCCCCGGCTGCCGCCGCTAAAAGTAGTTGAGAGGTTAAGGGTATAGTTGATCGGCTGCAGGAACTTGTTGCTCACATCCCAGATATAGGTGTCGATTTCGCGGCCCTGTTCATCCCGGCCGTAGAGCGAGTAGTTGGCATTGGCCGAAATTCTGAGTCCCTCGACAACCCGTGAAGAGAAGCGTACAGATACTCGGCCGAAATTGAGGCTGTCTGCTGCAAAGTTATAGTTTGAGCTGATTTCAAAATTATCTATCAGCCGCAGATTATCGGTTCTGACCTCGCCGGTCGAATCTCTGCGTACCCGTTTGGTTTCAAAGACATTGCTGAGCCCAAACGTGAGGGTTTGCTGCTCCCCTGCGCCCGGGCCGCGAAATACTTCATCTTCAAAGATGGAGTATCGCTGGGTGTTGCCCAGGGTATCGGTCTGAACCTCGCGATAATAGCCCCAGAATTCGTCAGCAAAGTCGGGGCTGTAGCTGAAGCTGATGCTGGGGCGGGCCGTATGGCGAAGCCCCTCGAAGTTGCCGATGCTCATCTGTGAGATACCGTAAAAGGTGGTGCCAAAACTGATGCTGGTTGAAAAATCGCGGGCCGTGGTAAATCCGCGAACGCGTTGTGTATCAACCCGGTTCTCCTCTTCATTCCACTCTTTGCGAATGGATGAGGGGTACCAGTACTCATTGATACTGGCACTTGCCGAGATATTGAGAAACTGGCTCGGGATGATCTGGGCGGCATTGATGGAAGCGCGCTGTACGAACCCAAACTGTATATGGCGGTCGTCTTCAGTCGCCTCTCGGTATTTCGAGGGGTTGAGCAGGGCCTCAAACCAGTTGACATCCGCAGTATCGGCATCCACCGGGTTGAAATCATACTCCGATTTGAAGTTGTTCCGGTAGCTGATGGAGATGCGCTCATACCACCTCTCATCGGTAATTCCGGGGGTATCCGACTGAAACGGAGAAAACTGGCGGGCAGAAAAGGTGAGCTCGGGCCCCGTTAGCCGGGCGCGGTTGGTGGCAAACTGCTGGTTCAGGTTGGAGGTCAAGCTCAGGTTATAGGAGCCTTCCGGATGGCTGTAGCGGTAGGAGAGCCGGGAGGTCGAGCTGGTCTGTGCCCGTTCATCGGGGTCGAATGAGTTTCTGCGGTAGTAGTTGGATGTCTGTAGGTTGATATTGGCATTCAGGCTTGCATAGGGCGATAGCTGCTGGTCATGGGTGACGGAGAGCCGCTTGTTTACCGTCTCGGTGAAACCGGGATCGGTCGGCTCCAGCCCCTGTTCGCGAGAGTAGCCCATTGTCACCGAGCCGTTAAAGCTGCCGGTCTTTCGATACTGCATTCTGGATTCACTAAAGAAGGTTCCTGAGGTAAACAGGTCGAACGACGTCTGGGCTGTAAAGTAGTCATTGAAGTATTGAAACCACCCCAGGTTTTGCAAGCCGATCCCCCTGGTTGAGGTGTTTTGATAGACATAGGTAGGTTCAAGAAGCCCTGAACGGCGGCTCTCGATTCCGGCCGGAACATATCCGAACGGAAAAACCAGGGGATAGGGAATGTCGAGGATAAAGAGCCGTGCATTGGTAAAGAAGACCTCCTCCTCATCAACCACCTTCATCCGGCTTGCCTGAATGTAGTAGTACATGTGGTCGGGCGGACACGTTGAGTAGATTCCGTCTTCGATAAAGACCTCGGTCCGTGAGACATTTTTTACCCGTGTACCGATCAGGTAACCATCGTCAATTTCAATTTCTGCTGCTTCAAACCGCCCTTTTTCAGTCTCATAGTTGAAGAGGATGCTTCGGCTTCTGATCTCATCCTGCTGCCTTCTTAAAATAGGGAAGGAGAGGGTGTCGTCGGGCTGTTCGGCAATCGCCTCAACCTGGCTTTTGTTGAGGTCAAGCTCGATAATGCCCGAGCTCAATTCACCGTTGGTGTGGCGCACATTGCTCGATCCATACAGGTGTGCGATGCGCTGGTCCCTGAAATTGAACGTCAGGGAGTCTCGGGCCTGAAAGTTAACCGCATCGGGCGATGCTTGCCGTTCAACCTGTCGGTTTTGGGGTGTCTGTGTCGTCTGCTGATCCAGGCCGGGCTGTGGCTGCCTGAGGGTATCGGCATCCGGTGAGGCGAGCGTATCGGCCTGCACCGGCGGGATGGTGTCTGTTGCGGCGGGCTGAATGGTATCGGCAAGGGCCGGCCGCAGGGTGTCAGATACGGCTTGTGCAAACAGGCTGCCGCACCCGAAGAGCAGAATGGTCAATACTGCGGCTGGAGTGATCAACACCCGGTGTTTTTTAGACAAGCTGTTTTGCATGCATAAAGAGTATCAGCGGAGTTCTTCGAAAGCCAGGCTGGCCGCCCCCAGTAGGGCCGCGTCATTGCCAAGCGATTCATAAATAATGTCAAAACCTTCGATAAAAGGCGGCATCAGTAACTTTTCTGCCGTTTTTCTGGCAGGCTCCAAAATCCACTTGCCCGCCTTGGCCACACCGCCGCTCACCACAATTTTACGGATATCCAGGATATGAATGTAGTTGACGATGGCATAACCCAGTTTTTCACCAGACTGTCGCAAAATATCGATGGCCAGTTCGTTGCCCGATTCAGCGGCATGATACAGGTCAACGGGCTCAAGCTTGTCAAAATTTTTATGAAATTTCCGATACAGCGAATTATCAGGGTGCTGCCGGATGGTATCGGCGGCAAATCGGCTGAGAAAGCGCTGGCCAAGGTACGCTTCTATGCCGCCCCGGGTATTGCTGTTTGAAAGCGGCCCGTGATAGTTGATTATGACATGGCCCAGTTCGCCGGCCATCCCGGTCGTGCCCCTGTAGATCTTTTTGTCAATGATGATCCCTCCGCCTACACCGGTCCCGAGAGTGACCATAATGAAATCGTCAAAGGCTTTCCCCACACCAAAAAAGGCGGACCCCAGGGCAGCCAGATTGGCATCATTTTCAATGACACAGCGAAGGCCGGTGCGGCGGGATATTTCATCGGCTACATTCTCCACCTTCCATCCGGGGAGGTTGGGGGGATTCTTGACGGTTTTCCGATCCAGGCTCACCATGCCGGGGAGGCCCATTCCGATGCCCACCGGTGTAACCGGATGCTCCTCCATGAGGTCGGAAACGGCCATGGCGATCCGGTCAAATACATGTTCCTTGCCCAGGTCGGCATGTGTGGGGATGGAGGTTGTTTGAAGAAACCCTTTCTGTTTGTCGACAATCGCAGCTTTAATATTGGTGCCGCCCAGGTCAATACCGATGGATATCATATAGAAAACTTCAGTTGCGTCAAGATTAACGGGGGAACCCGAAAATACATAAAATTAGGCAAATGAATAGCTTATTCAGCCGATTTTATTCGGTAGACATTTTCGCCCGGCTTACGCATGCCGTACTCCTCTCGGGCTATTTTTTCGAGCAGGCCGGGGTTGTTTTCCAGATCCTCAATCTTCTCTTCCAGCTCAGCGGTTTTCTGCCTGTACTCTTCGGTTTTTTCGATCAGGTCATTCTTTTGCATGTGGAGCTGCACCCGCGTGAGCACACTGTAGGTGTCAATAAACAGAAACCAGATCGCCACAAAGCCAACCAGTACGGATGCCAGAACAGACCGTTTCCAGCGCAGGGGATTTAAGTATTCTGTTTTCATGATTCTGTGATGATCTTTTTCGGAAATTAACTGAAATCCGGGGCAGAAACAAAAGTTCAGGAATTTTTAACCTGACAGGAGCCTTTGCAGTGAGCGCAGGTTCGGGAAGTACATTGGGCGGAAACGACGGGATAGGGGCAAAAAAATAACCCCAACCGGGTATCAGCCGATTGAGGTTAATCAAGAGAGAGTCATTAAAAAAATGTGTGAGTAACTCATAAAGAGTCGTGAATCGGGAGGGGCTCGAACCCTCGACCCGCGGCTTAAAAGGCCGCTGCTCTACCAACTGAGCTACCGATTCAGCAAATGTTCCAAGACTCAAAAGATAAGGATTCGGCCAAGAAAAAATCAAACTGAATCGGAAAAAAATGGTAAAAATTTAACGCGGCCATTCCGTTTTTGAGCATCTGTAGAACAACGCTTACTTTATGAGGGTAAGTTCTTACATTTGTGTTAACAGAACATGAATTTTTTTTAAAATATTGTTTGAACGTTTAATTCATAAGTCAAACTGATATGGCCTCCATATTTACCAAGATCATACAGGGTGAAATTCCGTGTCACAAAGTTGCTGAAACCGACACCCACATCGCATTCCTCGACATCAACCCGATCGCAGAGGGACATACGCTGGTTGTGCCGAAAAAAGAGATTAACTACCTGTTTGACCTGCCCGACGAGCTGCTCGGGGCGTCGATGGTGTTTGCCAAAAAGATCGCATCGGCACTCGACAAATCCCTGAAACCGATTCGCACCGGCGTTATTGTCGAAGGACTGGAAGTGCCGCATGCACACATTCACCTGGTGCCCATCTACAGG
>JBJHCX010000104.1:0-6006 GCA_050486245.1 Rhodohalobacter sp. | reverse complement strand
CTGTCTCAGCCGCTGGCTGTCATCGGTTCAGGCATTGCGGCGGCTTTTTCTGTTTACGGCTTTCTGAATTATCTGAATGACGGCGCACTGAGGTATTATTTTGGAGGATGGGAACCTCCGGTCGGAATTGAGTTTGTCTATGATGGCCTGTCCGGATTTTTTGTAATGGTGATCAATGTGGTGGCCTTTTTAGTCCTGATACATTCACACCATATCTCCAAAAGAGAGTTTCCGGGGAAAGAGATGCCCTACTACGCCCTGGCCATGCTGATGATGCTCGGTTTTAACGGCATGATCCTCACCGGAGACCTGTTTAACCTTTATGTTTTTCTGGAAATTGCATCTCTCTCCGGTTACGCTTTGATCGCGATTGGCGATAAACCGGCTCCTTATGCTGCATTCAGATACCTGATTATTGGTACGGCCGGTGGAACCCTCTATCTATTGGGAGTGGGTTTTTTATATACCGTAACGGGGACACTCAACATCATTGACATGGCTGCCATGTTGCCTCATTTGTTTGAGAACAACGCTGTTTTTGCGGCACTGATCCTGATGATCGTCGGTATAGGCGTGAAGGCAGCTTTATTCCCGATGCATGGCTGGTTGCCGGATGCTTATACCTATGCATCGTCCAGCACGACCGCTTTGATTGCACCGATCGGGACAAAAGTTGCAGCATACATCTTGTTCAGGATCATTTTATGGCTGTTTGGGATCGATATCACCGATGCAGTGGCACCGATCACAACGATTGTCGGTATTCTGGCTGCCATCGGTATTTTATACGGATCAATTATGGCCATTGCACAATCGGAGCTGAAACGGATGCTTGCGTACAGCAGTGTTTCTCAGATCGGATATATCATCATGGGTTTGAGCCTGGCAAATCCGTGGGGTTTTGCCGGTGCGATGCTGCATGTATTGAACCATGCGGTTATGAAAGCGTGCCTGTTTATGATCAGTGGCCATTTGAGAATGAAAGAAGGCCATTCCGATATCACCAAATTTGACGACAGTTACAGAAAGAAATATCCGTGGACAATGGCCGCCTTTACGGTTGCCGCGATATCCATGGTAGGGTTGCCGCCGCTGGCCGGATTTTTCAGCAAGTGGTACCTCGTACTGGGAACGATTGACAATAGCAACTGGATCTTGCTGGCAGTGATTGTGATCAGTTCACTGCTGAACGCGGTCTACTTTTTCAGGGTACTGGAAAAAGTTTACATGAAAGATCCGGCAAAAGGACAAAAAGAAGCCTCCGATGCCCCGCGCAACGAATCACCACTCAGCATGATGATTCCAACAGGAATTCTTGCAATTGGATTGATAGTTATCGGTTTTGCGAATGCGGTGATTGTTTCGGTGCTATTGGGGATTTATCCTTTATGATTATGTGAAACGTGAAACGTGAGATGTGAGACGTGTGTTTCATATCAACCTCATTCAGGCATCAACAACTCAGAACTCAAAACTCAAAACTAAACACTCAAAACTAAACAACAGCATCACCAAATAACAAATGAACTTAACAATCGTCCCTTTAGCAGCTGTCCTCGTATCACTACTTGCCGTAGTGCCGATCATGCTGAGTTCGAAAAAGCCGAACTTGCGTGAGTTTTGGACGATTCTGGCTGCCGTGATTAAATTCGGACTGGTATTGCTGTTGCTTCCGGGAGCCATTGAAGGGAAATCTGTGGAGCTGCACCTTTTGGATCTTGCCCCCGGCCTGCCGCTTGCGTTGAAAGCCGATCCTCTGGGTGTCTTTTTTGCAGTGATAGCCTCAGGGTTATGGATTTTCACCTCTTTTTACTCGATCGGATATGTGCGCGGAGCCGGTGAGCATAAACAAACACGATATTTTGCCAGTTTTGCTGTCTGCCTTTCTGCAACAATCGGAATTGCCTTTTCGGCCAACCTGATCACATTCATCCTTTTTTATGAGATGCTGACCATCGCCACATACCCGCTGGTGATTCACAACGAAAAGAAGGAAGCGATCGATGCCGGACGAAAATACCTGGCATTTACACTGACTGCCGGATTGTTACTGGTGGCTGCATCAGCACTCGTCTATCACTATACCGGTACACTTGACTTCACACCGGGCGGACTCTTTACAGGTGTAGAACTGCCGCATACAGCGATGTTATTGCTCTTTATTCTGTTTTTGGGTGCTGTTGGAGTGAAAGCAGGTATTATGCCGATTCACGGATGGTTGCCTGCAGCGATGGCAGCTCCGACTCCGGTGAGCGCACTGCTTCATGCGGTAGCGGTTGTTAAATCGGGTGTATTTGCTGTGATCCGTGTGGTGGGTTATGTTTTCGGGACTGAAACGATGGGTTCATACGGCCTGAATGATATATTGATCGTATTGGCCGGTATCACCATCATTATTGCATCCCTGATTGCGTTCAACCAGGATAATTTAAAACGCCGGCTGGCTTATTCGACTGTCGGACACCTCTCTTACATCGTATTGGGGGTTGCATTGCTTACGCCGATCGGTATGACGGGCGGGATCATGCATATTGCAGCTCACGCTACCATGAAAATTACCCTGTTTTTCTGTGCAGGAGCAATTTATGTGAACCTGCATCGAACGGAGATCAGTAATCTGAACGGGATTGCCAAAGTGATGCCCTGGACTATGGGGTCCTTTGCTATCGGATCGATGGGCCTGGCCGGGATTCCGCCGATCAATGGGTTTTTCAGTAAATGGAACCTGGCTCTGGGCTCACTCGAAGGGGATATGATTATTCCGGTTGTGATATTGGTCGTGAGTGGAATGCTGAATGTGGGTTACTTCTTTCCAATTCTCTACAGGGCATATTTCAAACCGGGCGAAGGGTTGGAAAAATATGGCGAAGCATCCCCGCTGATGGTGGTACCGATTGTGATCACCGCTGCATTGTCCGTCTTGTTTGGGATTTTCCCGAATCTGTTTTTTAACTTTTTTGATCTGGCTGTCGATATCAGCACAGCCTTGTTTGCCGGAGGTTCACCATGAAAAAAATTCACTGGATCAGTTTGGGAATACTGTTTGTGATCACGCTGGGGTTTGAGTTTACGGCCCTGGCCGGATACGACAGCCACTGGTGGAATGCGATACCTGCATTTTATGCCATTTTTGGGTTTGTCTGTTGTGTATCGATCGTCTATGTAGCCAAATTTATTGCTAAAAATATTGTAAACCGCGACATCAACTATTATGATTGAGTTGTTAACCATACCCGGTGTCATATTGATTGTCGGAGCACTTTTGCTGCCGCTCATGCCGAAAGAAGTGCGCCCGGCCATTTTCCTGCTCTTCCCCATTGCAGCTTTGTACAATGTGATGATCCGGCCGGATGGCTTTGAGATTACGACCAGCCTGTTAAATTATGACCTGGTTTTGATGAAAGTTGACGCCCTGAGCCGGGTATTTGGGATCATTTTTGCGATTACGGCATTTGTGGCGGGGGTTTATGCTTATCACATGAAAGAGATTGGTCAGCAATCGAATGCGCTGGTTTATGCGGGCGGGGCGCTGGGTGTAACCTATGCAGGTGACCTGTTGACGTTGATTATTTTCTGGGAGCTGATGGCTGTCAGTTCTACCTGGCTGATCTGGGCACGTCGAACCAAAGAATCGGATGGCGCGGGGATGCGATATCTGATTTATCATATTTTGGGCGGCGGACTCCTTTTCGCAGGAATTTTGTGGCATCTGGCTACGACCGGTTCACTTGCTGTAGAAACCCTTACCACCGAGTATTCGATCGCCAATGTACTGATGTTGATAGGTGTATGTGTGAACGCGGCGGTTATTCCGCTCCACACCTGGCTGGCCGATGCATATCCGAAAGCAACCATTACGGGTTCGGTCTTTATGAGTGCGTTTACGACCAAATCTGCTGTATATGTGTTGATCCGGATGTTCCCCGGTTGGGATTTGCTGATCTGGTTTGGTGCAGCGATGGCTATTTATGGAGTATTATACGCGGTGATCTGTAAAGATATCCGAGAGATTCTGGCTTATCATATCGTGAGTCAGGTTGGTTTTATGGTGTGCGGGATCGGGATCGGTACGGAAATGGCGATCAATGGTGCGACGGCTCACGCGTATAGCCACATTTTGTACAAATCGTTGCTTTTTATGGGAACCGGAGCTGTACTTTATGCGACCGGGACCAGTAAGATGGTTTACCTGGGCGGGCTTTTCAAGAAGATGCCGTGGGTATTTGGTTTTTATATGGTTGGTGCCCTCTCCATTTCCGGGATTCCGCTCTTTAACGGGTTTATCAGTAAAGGAATGACGATTGATGCGGCCGGATATGCCGGAAACGAAACGGCGATGTTGCTGCTGTTGCTCGCTTCTGTCGGTACCTGGCTGAGTGTCGGGTTGAAACTCCCTTATTTTACCTGGTTCGATAAGAGTGATAATGATATAGAAGTGAAAAAGATACCGGTCAACATGTACATCGCGATGGGAATTGCAGCCTTTGCCTGTATCTTTTACGGACTATTTCCGGGTACGCTTTACATGTACCTGCCATTTGAAGTTAACTACAGTCCATATACCATTTATCATCTGGTTGAGGTGACACAAATCAGCCTGCTCACATTCCTCGGTTTCTGGCTGCTCAAAAAGAAAATGGCACCCGAGCTTATCGTGGCACTCGATGTAGACTGGTTCTATCGGAAAGCCGCCCCGGCCACCCGCAAAATCTTTGTCGTCGCAGTCGATAATTTCTATGACCGTGTTGAAGAGATGATATTGAATATTGCCGGGTTTTTGAGCAAGGCATTTATCAACCCCATGAAATGGCTCAACCCATTCACTGATAAAGATAACAAAGCCACCACTTACAGCCAGGGGATGGAGGTTGCGATGGCGTTTATTTTGCTCACGTTTTTGGTCTTTGCGGTGGTGTACTTTTTTTAGTTTTGAGTTTTGAGTTTTGAGTTTTGAGTTTTTTGACCGGGGACGGAGGACCGGGGATTGATCGCAGAATGCCGAATGTCGATTAGTGATCGCAGAAGTGTTTCAGGGTTCAAAGGGTTTGGGTATCAACATGGACCGGAGACGGGAGACGGAAGACCGGGAGGATTGATCGCAGAATGCCGAATGTCGATTAGTGATCGCAGAAGTGTTTCAGGGTTCAAAGGGTTTGGGTATCAATATGGACCGGAGACGGGAGACGGAAGACCGGGGGGATTGATCGCAGAATGCCGAATGTCGATTAGTGATCGCAGAAGTGTTTCAGGGTTCAAAGGGTTTGGGTATCAACATGGACCGGAGACGGGAGACGGAAGACCGGGGGGATTGATCGCAGAATGCCGAATTTTTTTTGCGCTAAAACTAATGGTTATTTTTTTCTTCTGCCCTCTGCCTTTTGCCCTTTGCCCTTTGCCTTTTCACCTCTTACATCTCACCTCTCACAATTCATCCGGCAGCTTTTTCGACGACTTCGCCCCCAATTCGCGCAGCATCTCTGCCTGTCTGACCAAATTACCACTCCCCTCACTCAGCCTTGTCATCGCTTCGTCATAGCTTTTCTGGGTTTGATGAATCCGGGTACCAATCTCCTTCAGGCTCTCTACAAAAAGCACAAACTTGTCGTAAAGTGCCCCCCCGCGAGAGGCAATTTCCATTGCATTTTTATTCTGGTACTCCTGTTTCCACACATTCTCAATTGTGGCCAGAGTTGCAAGCAAGGTTGTCGGGCTCACGATGATGATGTTCTTGTCAAAAGCTTCATTATAAAGATCCGGATCGTGTTGCATTGCCAGGCCGAAGGCCGGTTCAATCGGAATAAACATCAAAACAAAGTCAGGGCTTTTGAAACCGTGAATCTGCTCATAATTCTTGTTTCCGAGCCCTTTTACATGTGCCCGCAGTGACTGAATATGTTGCTTTAATGCTCTCTCCTGCTCATCCCCCTCATCAGAACCTGCAAATTTTTCATAGGCGGTCAGGGAAACCTTTGAATCGATCACCAGCCGTTTTTCATCCGGCAGATG
>JBJHCX010000103.1:0-6045 GCA_050486245.1 Rhodohalobacter sp. | reverse complement strand
GTGTAAGTGTGCACCCGGCTCAGAGATACCTCTTTGCTTCCTGAATCGCCTCTATAAGGGCCTCCGGCTCCGGGGTTCCGATCCGAACAGATTTCCCGCTTTTCCGGACAAGTTTGACCGCCTTTTTGCCCGACACCGTGTAAGCCCAGCCTCTCACCCCGCTCCAGCGTATTCCAAACCCTTCGTGTTTGCTCAATTCTGTATGGGTCACTGAGTAAATATCATCCACCTGAACCCGGTACTTCCAAAGGCCGGGACCGAAGAACCAGACCAACTCACGCCGGCCTACACGAATGGTAAGCGTTGAAAAGGTGATCAGCAGAAAGAGCAGAACCAAAAAAACAGCATTCTTCAGTAGTACACCTGAAGGGTCGGGGCCTGAATAAGCTTCCGCAATCAACCCTGAAAAGATCAGTGCTATACCCAGGACAATGATTGCTTGATACCCGATCTGTGTTTTTTTATACCCCATTTCTATTCATATAAAAGGTATTCTTTACGTTTTTCAATGAAACCGTCAATGCCAAAATCGGTCTCCATTGGGTCATCCGTACCATCGAGCACCCCGTCAATCGCTCTCGTTCCGGCAAGCCGGTAGAGAAAGCTGTTGGTTTCTGCCTGTGGTGTTGCATTCATCAGAACCTGAAAAAGCGCCAGGCCTACCCGTACAGGATCAAAGTCATACCCTTTGATCTCGACACGTATTCCGCGGTTTACCACATCCTTGTGCTTGGGAGAGACCGCCATTCCGGGAATGGATCGTGGAGTAAATTCAACCGGCTCCACCCTCACCTGATCGCTCAGGTTATCCAGGAATGCCAGATCCCGGTCGCTCAGGCGTGTTGAGGGATCTCCCATTGTCAGAAACGGGTTCTGCGTGCCGCGTCCCTCACTCATCGTAGTCCCCTCAAAGTAGACGGTGCCCGGATAGAGAAATGCCTGTTCAAATGAAGCCAGGTTTGGCGAGGGGGGCACCCATTCGAGGCCGGTATCGGGCCAAATCATACTCCGGTTCCACCCATCCATCTCAATGACCCGCAGTTCGGGAGCCGTTTCAAAGTCCATCCACTCTTCACCGGCAATCATCAGGGCCATCTCTCCCATCGTCAGGCCATGTGCCACCGGAATGGGATAGGGGCCCACAAACGATTCAAACTCCTCTTCCAGCATCCAGCCCGACACATAGCGGCCGCCCAGGGGATTGGGCCGGTCAAGCACCCATACCGGAATTTGAGCCTCAGCAGCAGCTTCCATGACAAGTCCCAGTGTGGCGATGTAAGTATAAAAACGAGCTCCCACATCCTGCATGTCAAATATCAGCAGGTCAACATGTTCCAGCATTTCAGGCGTCGGCTTGCGGGTGGTTCCGTAGAGTGAGAATACGGGCAGTCCGGACTGCTGATCCACACCGTCTTCGATGATCTCACCTGCGCCGGCCTCTCCGCGGAAACCGTGTTCCGGAGCAAAGAGCGCTGTGATATTCAGATCGAGGGCCATCAGCGTATCGAGCATGTGCACATCACCGATACGGGCTGTCGGATTCATCACCAGTCCAATGCGTTTCCCGCCGAGATCATCCAGCTCCTTTTCGATCAGCTGTTCTGCACCTGTCTTGACGGCTCCGTTACCGGGAAGATCTGCTCTCTCTGCAGAATCACATGAAGCTGCGATGATTAATATAGCCATGAGCAGGGCTGGAATGGTGAAAAGTGTGCGCTGGAAAGCCGGCATCATAAACGTCAGATCTGTTCAGTTAAAAAATTAAAGATCACCCGGTCATGAGTTTTCAATCCGGGCGGATGTTCTGCAATAAATTGTAATGTAATGGATTCGGAAAGTTTCGCAAATAAAAAAAGGCAGAGTATCCGCTCTGCCTTTTATAGAATGTATTGCCAGGTAATTGTTTAGGCCTGGTTGGCCACGACATCTGATTCAGCAAAGAAATAGGCTGCTTCAATTTTGCCATTTTCTACTGAATCGGATCCATGTACAATATTTTCACCCATGCTGTCTGCAAAGTCTTTGCGGATGGTACCTTCATCAGCTTCGGCCGGGTTGGTTGCACCGATCAGTTTTCTGAAATCTTCAATCGCATTCTCCTTCTCCAGGATCATCGGAACGCACGCACCGCTGCTCATAAACTCAACCAGCTCGCCAAAAAATGGACGCTCTTTGTGAACAGCATAAAAACCGGCGGCGGTCTCCGGGGTCAGGCGCGTCATTTTCATTGCAACAATTTTAAACCCTGCTTCCTGAATTCGCCTGGTAACTTCACCGATAAGGTTTTTACGCACACAGTCGGGCTTCAGGATCGTAAGTGTTCTTTCTACTGCCATATCTATTCTATTTTAAACTTTTTTGTAACAATTAAGGGTTTCAGATCTCTTTTAAACAGATGCCCAAGATACGGGATACTCATTAGAATCACGAGCAGACGGCATAGAAAAAATCAAACAGAATGGCTGAATACTCCTTTTCACGAAGATGGACCCTGCAGAGCAGCTCTACACCGGAGCAGTTGTGGCCGATACTTTCAGACACGAACCGTCTGTTTCGGGACCTTGGCCAGTTGCCGATCGAAAAGGCCAGCCTCTCGCATGGGAATCGCAAAGGGTACAAAGAGCTCACCTACGAACCGCTTCACCGCACCGACATGTGGGAAGAAGAACCCTTTCAATGGGAGGCCCCGTTTCACCTGTCTGTCAGAAGAAACTATAAATCGGGTTATCTGAGTGAGCTGAATATCTCCATTGAAATCCGTCCGACAGAATCAGGCAGCTCGATTCTTGTCCGTTTCAGCGGACTCGCTTCCGGGATAACGGGCTATTTCTTTACCAAAAAAACATTCAACAGCCGCTTTCGCTATAAACTGAAAAAGCTGCTGAATACCTATGACGATGCCATTTTGGAAAAAAGGCTTCCGCGGGCCAAAAAACACCTGATCAGCATCCCGGTTCCGAAACGCTGGGATCTGCACCGCGAACGCCTGGCAGACATCAGCGGGGAACCGGAGCTTGCCGCCCTGCTGGTCGACAATCTTAAAAAAGGCAATGAGTCTGATCTAAACAGGCTGTCGCCCATCAGGCTTTCCAAAATATGGCAAAAGCCTCTGCGAAAAGTCACCGAACTGATGTTTTTTGCTGCCAAAATTGACCTGCTCAACTTTGGCTGGAATGTTGTCTGTCCCGATTGCCGGGAGATTGTGAAGCACTCCAAAAAACTATCCGGCATCGCAGACCCTGTCTACTGCAAACAGTGTGAATCTGACTTTCATGTTGATTTTCACCAGTCGATTGAGCTGAACTTTCAGCCACATCCGCTGGTCAGAAAACTGCAGAGAAAAATTTACTGTTTCGACAGCCCGTCATATCGTCCGGGGCTGTTGATGAATGTGATACTAAAACCGGGACAGAAACGGTTTATCCGGCTCA
Organism: Rhodohalobacter sp.; assembly: GCA_050486245.1. GTDB lineage: Bacteria > Bacteroidota > Rhodothermia > Balneolales > Balneolaceae > Rhodohalobacter. Next base: position 2,614 of record JBJHCX010000103.1, on the reverse strand, counting down.
GACTGCCGGGCGGCACCTACCGGTTTCACAGTACCCATTCTGATGAGAGTGTGATTGCAAGAGTGGATGAAGAGGGTTTGGAAAATGTAACCCTTCACTTTCGCCAGGAGAGTAACGCAACACAGCGGGTAACCCTGACAAACTCCCCAAACCTGATCATCCATAATCAGACGAATGAGGAGATTATCGTACAGTGTGAAAATATAAGCCGTGAAGAGTACACCATCTCACCGGCTGAAGTCACCTCCTGGCAAACATTCAGAAACCTTTTCCCCCGCGAGTTGATCCGGCCTAAAAAACGTTTTCATTCACGCAATCTGACCATTCTTTTTACCGACCTGTACAATTCATCCGACCTCTACCGAAAGGATGGTGACGAATCTGCACTCGGACTGGTTATGAACCACTTTGACATCCTTGAAAAAGCGATTACGGATCAGCGCGGCTCGGTTGTCAAAACGATTGGCGACTCTGTCATGGCCATCTTCCCAAAGCCGGCCTACGCTCTTAAAGCTTTCCACAGAGCTGAAGAGTTGCTGAGCAGAGAGAGGGAGAGCGCAAATGCCGTTGAACTGAAAGGTGGAATTCATACAGGCGACTGCATGGCCGTGACCCTGAATAACCGTATAGACTATTTCGGCAACACCGTCAATATTGCATCCAGGCTAGCCGATACTGCATCGAGCGGTCAAATTGTGATCTCTGCCGAAGCGTATCAATGCCCCGACCTAACCGACTATGTATCCGAAATTAGAGATCGGATTCGCATACATACAGCTGATATAACACTACGCGGGTTTGAGAATGAGTCTTTTGAAATTACCTCTCTCTCTCACCGTAACAATGCCTTGCGCCTTGTCATTTGAGACCACTGCAAAGCACCCCCTCTACCGTTTTGCGCAATCCGACTTTCACCTTTCCCTGAATTGCAGTACCCTATAAACTGGCACGGAAGCAATATACCCTGCAGGCCGGGCTGAAACCGGGAACCTTTTTAAAAATGACATATTATCATGTTCGACGATCCCAAATCAGGCAAACCACACCCCAGTATTGCCTCACACACCACTAAAATGGGGAAGAAAAAGCGTATCGGCCTGATCGCACACGACTATCGAAAACGTGACCTGATTGACTGGGCCGACTACAATCGCGACAAATTGATGGAGCATGAACTCTATGGAACCGGTACAACCGGCGGACTCATCGCTGAAAAACTGGGCCTGCCGGTTCACCGTTTTATGAGCGGTCCGCTGGGCGGTGATCTCCAGATCGGAGCCGCAATTGCAGAGAGTAAACTCGACATTTTAATCTTTTTCTGGGATCCGCTGCAGGCCCAGCCTCATGACGTGGATGTTAAGGCGCTGCTCAGAATAGCGGTGGTTTACAATATTCCGCTGGCATGCGACAGGTCTTCGGCCGACTTTCTCATCTCATCAAAATTGATGGATGAGAGTTATGAACGCTTTATGGTCGACTATGGAGCCCGGCTGAAAAGTTTGAAGAAGGAGAGTGATTAGGAGCTTTCTGCCTGACGGGTTTGTGGGAATTGAGAAAATGCCTCCAGGTATTTATACCCCGTACCCGTATTAAAAAGCACTATCCTCTCATCCTTGCCAACCAAGCCCCGGTCAATCAGTTTGATCAAGGCTGCCAGGGTTGCCCCGCCCTCGGGCGCCGGAAAAATACCGGTCAGCCGCATCATCTCATTTGAAAACTGGATCATCTCTTCATCGCTGACGGATATGGCATACCCGCCGCTGTCATAGAGGGCATTCAGAATCAGAAAATCTCCCACTGCTGAGGGAACCCGAACACCCGATGCACAGGTTGAAGCGTTTTCCCAGAAACCGGCCTGTTTATCACCATGCTCCCAGGCACTTACAATCGGTGCACACCCCTCTGACTGCACACTGACCATTCGGGGACGCTTTGCATCAATCCACCCCAGCCTCTCCATCTCATCAAAAGCTTTCCACATTCCGATCAGGCCGGTTCCGCCACCGGTTGGGTAAACAATCACATCAGGCAACATACCATCGAACTGTTCATAGAGCTCATACCCCATCGTCTTTTTCCCTTCCAGGCGATATGGCTCTTTCAGCGTTGAAAGCTCAAACCATTGAACCGATTCCGGATCTGATTTCATCTGTTTGCCGCAATCACTGATTAATCCATTGACCAGGCGCACATCCGCGCCGGCCGACCGGCACTCCTGTACAAATGCACCTGGTGTATCGGAGGGCATGAAAATATGAGCCGGCACCCCCGCTTTTGCAGCGTATGCCGCCAGGGCCCCACCTGCGTTGCCGGCCGTGGGGATTGCAAAAGAGGACGCACCCCGTTCCAGTGCAGCATTCACTGCTGCTGAGAGTCCGCGAGCCTTGAATGAACCGGTGGGGTTGACGGACTCATCCTTGATGTAGAGTTCCTGAATACCGTATCGGCTTTTAAACCGGTCTGCTTTATGCAGAGGCGTTCCTCCCTCTCCAAGGCTGATAATGCTGCCATTATCACTCACCGGCATCACTTCACTATATCGCCAAATATCCCTGCGGCGATTCACGAGAGATTCCGGCGTCAGCGTTCGCCCGGCTTTTTCCAGGTCATACCG
>JBJHCX010000102.1:0-6061 GCA_050486245.1 Rhodohalobacter sp. | reverse complement strand
TCCAGCAATTGCCGGATCTGATTGTTGCCGGGAAACTGCTCATTCAGCACTTCAGCATGTTCCAGTGCCTTTCCAAACTCCTCTTGTTGCATATAAAGCGTGATGATCCCATACCTGAAATCACCATTCCCCGGTTCCAAACCAATAGCCCTGATGTATGCCTCTTCAGCCCCATCGCGATCCCCAATGGTCTGATATGCAATCGCCAGATTGTAGAAAAGCCGGCCGTAATCAGGCATTAGCTCTGCGGCATCCCGGAAACTCCTGACCGCTTCCTCCATCCGGTTCATCTCAGCCAACAGTAAGCCGAGTGAGTAGTGCGCATCGCCATACTCAGGCTCTTGCTCTGTCACCGTTCTGAGGTGGCTCACCGCTTCTTCATTCAATCCCAAACGGTTCAACACATATGCCAGGTTTATACGAGCCGGCGTAAAATAGGGGTCACGGTTCACAGCATTGCGGTACGCCTCCATAGCCCCTTCCAGGTCGCCCTGCTGATCCAGCATCTGCCCGCGGCTCATCTGTCCCTGCGGGAAATAGGCATTCACATCCAGATAGGCCACATACTCCTTAAGTGCACTGCTGAAGTGCTCTCGAAGGCCAGCCTCAATTTCGTGTGGCGATAAACCGGCAAGATGACGTGCAGCCCCGATCCGGACAGCACGCAGATCATCATCTACAGCTTTTTGTGATAATCTAATTCGTTCAGCTTCCGGCAAATTTTCCAGAGCTCGTACTGCACTGTTCCTGACTAACCCGGATTCCGATTGAAGTGCCTCTTCAAGAATTCCGGCGGTTTCATCACTCGGAAATCTGCCGTTATACCAGACAACCAGGGCCCGGATCATCTCCGGCTGATTCTCATCTGTGATCAACTCCCTCAGCCCTGTAACATCCGATCGCTGCTCTGTATCAGCCCTGAGAAGCAGATCGGTAAAATGGTCTCCTGACGGCTCACCATACCACTCCTCAATCGCCGCCGCCGCCCACTCTGCCGTCTCTTCCGTATGACAACTGTTGCATGCATTGGGAGTTCCAAATTCCACCGACTGATGCGGCCTGGGTATCCTGAAACTGTGATCTGTCCGAAAATCGTTACCCATATAGACCCGGCCATCCAAATGGCAATCGATGCAGGCTGAACCCTCTGTATTGGCATCATGAAAGTGGTGAGCCGGTGTATCATATTCAGGCTCATGACACATCATACAGAGGCGATTGTTGATCAAAGGTTCTCTCAACTGAAGAGAATGCGGATTGTGGCAATCGGAACATTGCACTCCTTCCATAAACTTTCGGCTTTGCAAAAAGGAGCCGTAAACATATACCTCTTCCAGGATCTGTCCGTCTGCAAAATAATATGGCGGGTGAGCCACCTGCAGATCAAAATGATCCAAAAACGGATCCCCATGAATATAATCATCCGTCAGTTTTTGCCGGAATGAGTGACAAGGGGCACAAGTGTTGAGTTCGGTCATCTGTGGCGTGAACCGAACCAGGTCAAGATCCTGGCGAATTCGCTCAATTGTCAGCTCGCCTGCATCCGGACTGTTCATCAAGTCTGCATGTTCCTTTCCGGGGCCGTGACAAGATTCACAACTCACATTGATGACCGACCATGTGGTGTGAAATGAATCCGAATCGGGATCATAATTCTGCTTCAGGTTGGTGGAGTGGCAATCGGCACACATGGTGTTCCAGTTCATCGCTCCCCTGTTCCAGTGCATCCAGTCGTCCGGTTCAAAATTGTCATAGGGATAGAGTGAATACCAAAACTCTTCTTCCGTATCCCAGGCAGCATGCAATGCCTGATACTTGCCATCACCGATATCCACCAGGTACTGCTGAAGTGGCTCCCAGCCAAATGTATAAACGATCTCATAAGTCTGTGTTTCACCATCACCTTCCCGGATGTCGACTTTAAAACGGTCATCCTCCCGATAGAAAAAATACCGGTCCGCACCATCCATAAACTCCACCCTATTAAAATCTCCGCGGACAACCTCCCCGCTCGCTTCAGCAATGGCATAGTCGTGATGAGACCCATTCCACTCTTCCCATGCCTGCTCATGACACGTTTTACAAGTCTGATCTCCCACAAAAGAGTGAATTCTGGCAAATGATGGGGACTCATCTCCTGCATACTCTTCGGCACCCTCCCGGCTGCAACTGTAGGCAATTGAAAATGAAAAAAATAATATAAGGATGCAGGCTATTCCAAAAGCAGGAGATATATCGAAATGTTTTTTCAATCCACTCAGAATGTATAATTGTATTTGATCAGTATTGAACGGAATTGACTGACCGGCTGTACAGGAGTAAATGCATGTCGGTCTGTATTCAAATTCTCATTAAACATAATATAAAAATCATTTCCCTCCCGCGGATTAAATCTCAGGCGAAAATTGGAAACAACCAGGTCTGAGGCATTGCTATATTGCACAAATGAGCGTACTGAAAACCGCGTGTTCAGGAAAAATTCCACCCTGAGCCTGGCAATATGTGTGTTAAACGACTGATCTCTGTCCGGAAATATAATTCGATTGAACTCATAGAATGGCTGCACATTGAAATACCGGGAGAGTGACATACGTGTTGAAACCCCTGCTGATAACCTGTATCCATCAAAAAACTGGCCAACCATCAATTCTGTTTCGGAACTGAAAAGGCCGCCTTCCGGTGTATTATAGTTCACTCCCAAATTTACAAAGTTGTATTCACCGACATGTATAGGCACATCGCTTCTGATCCAAAAAGTCTCACGGAGATGTTCGTAGTTATAATTCACTGAAACGGACATTCGGCTGCCCGATTTCCAGTTGGAAGTCCACTCTGGCCCGGCATTGATTGATTCCAGCTCTCCGGAGTTATCTACTATGAACACATTCCCGCCCAGCGAGACCTGATGATTTTGAAATCTTGAATTTGCACTCCCCTGCCAGCCATAATTCACCTGAGGCCCAAACCTGGAATAGTTAAGCCGCCCGGCAAACCCGGTAGCCGGTGTGAACCGGGCACCATTTCTGGAAAATCCCAAAGTATACCCCCAACCGATAATCCGGCGGGTTGACCATTCAATCCTCATTCGGGTAGAATGTATATCGTAAAATGAATGATCCATTTCAGAGTCCACAACCTGTCCATATTGAAATGTCAGATAATCGTCACCAAACAGATGAAATGTTCCGTCAAGTCCGTAGGTATAATGGTATGCTCCACCCTCACTTAACCTGCTTGTAATCATGGTACCGATATAGGAACTTGGGTTGAATACATTCCTTCTAAGTCTCATCACGCCAAAATTTTCAGATGGAATGTCGCCGGAACGGGCTGTCTGCATATTCAACAGTCCGAAATCCCATGAACCAATCGTGCCGGTCATTCGGGCCCCGCCCAATATCCGGATCTGTTGCCCATTCCTGATTCCCACTCTCCGGCTGTAAAAAAGCCTGTTTGAACCACCCATATTTATATCAAACAGATCAGATCGTTCCTGGAAAAAACGCCTTTTTTCGGGTAGAAACAGGGCAAAACGTGTCAGGTTCACCTGTTCATCATCAGCTTCCACTTGTGCAAAATCGGTATTGACCGTCAAATCCAGTGTCAGATTACTGGAGATCCCGTACTTCACATCCAGTCCGGCTTCATAGGTAAACTGCTCGTTCCGTTCATAGGATCCCAAACCGTTAACCGGTTCCGAGAGCTGATTTTCCCTGGAATAACCGCCTAACACATAAGGCGTAATTTGTAATGGTCGTGAATACTCCAGCCTTTCAAAATAAATGGTGTGAGTCTGAGATGGTTTAAACTGGCCATTAAATCCCCAATTATTCGGTATTGCAGGAAAGAGATTGGATTCATTTTTACGGGCGATCCATCGCATGACCGTCAACCCCATCATGACACGGCCGTCCTGCTCCTGATAACGTAAACTACTCAATGGAATACGCATTTCAAGAAACCATCCTTCTTCATTTTGAACTGTTTCAACATCCCAAAACGTATCCCAGTCAAAGTTAAAAGGCGCATTCCCTTCTGCATCATTTGATATCTGAAAATCAGACCGGGCCCCGACCGGATTTGTAAAAAATGCCACACCCGATTCATTACTGTTGAATGTATCCAGGATGATGCCAAACATATCACTCGAAAGGCCCTCAAAATTCCTCTGAAATGTGGTGGACTGAATACCTTCCGGATTTGAGTCGTACAACCGGGCACCTACATAAAGATAATGATCGTCATAGATCATCCTGATATCAGAACGTTCAGTCGGCTGTAGTCCGTCCTCCGGAAAATAAGTAGTAAGTGGAAATGGTTGTGCGATCTGCCATTCAGGTTCATCCGGCATCCCGTCAAACTGGATATCTGAATCAATATAAGGGATCGTAATTGAGCTGCCGGATTGTGCAATAACAAGTCCGGGTATTAATCCGTTGACGATAATACCTGTAAAAAACAAAACATATAAATATCGGACCATCTGTGATTTAACCTGTATAATACATTTGCTGCAGGATCAACTATTTTTCCTCACCTGCATGAAGAGATTCTATCGTTAATTATTGTTACAATCTGTAAAAAAGATCCATAAAATCATCATGATCCCCAAAAAGGATCTATTTATAATATCGATTTTTCTTTTTTGATTTTAAGTTTATACTGATTGACGGGTTTTTAACCGTTATAAGGACAACATTTGCACACAGATTGTAAGACAAAAGAGATTCACGGCCTGTAGAATGATATTTAAAAAATCTACCCCAATTACTGCATCCATTCTGGGTTTACTGCTCCTGTTTCAAGTTGGATGCAAAAGCAGTGAAACTATTACAAATGAAGGTACTCCTCCGGGTGTTTTTGTGAGCCCTTCTCCTGTTTATGCTACAGAATATGATGAGAATACAGCTCTATTCAGTCAATACCCAATCCGTGAATTTCGTGCTGCATGGGTTGCAACAGTCGCCAATATTGACTGGCCATCCAAACCCGGATTGACTGTTGAACAGCAAAAAAGTGAATTTATTACACTGCTGAACCGTGCAGTATCCCTGAATTTAAACGCGATCATCTTACAGGTAAGGCCTGCAGCGGATGCGTTTTATGATTCACCGTATGAGCCCTGGTCCGGTTTTCTCACCGGCACTATGGGCCAATCCCCCCTGCCTGCCTATGATCCTCTGGAATTTGCCATTCATGAGGCCCATAAGCGGGGCCTGGAGCTGCATGCCTGGTTCAATCCGTACAGGGCAGGACATCCATCTGATTCATCAAAAATTTCTGCTGACCATATCAGTAAAACAAACCCGGAATATGTACATGAATTCGGCAACTTCTTGTGGCTCGATCCCGGCTTACCTGAAGTAAAGGAGCATACTATGAATGTGGTTCTTGATGTAGTTCGAAGATATGATATAGACGGAGTACATTTTGACGACTATTTCTACCCATATCCTTCATATGCAGATAATGCAGAATTTCCGGACAGCCTGGCATGGCAAAGTGCCCTCAAATTGGGATCTGAATTGTCCAGGGCTGATTGGAGAAGGGAAAATGTAAATTCACTCATGAGAGATCTATACCAACGGATCAAAGAGATCAAGCCTCACGTCAAATTTGGGATCAGTCCGTTTGGAATCTGGCGGCCGGGTCACCCCTCTTTTACGAACGGTTTTGATGCCTATACCGAACTTTATGCGGATGCAAAACTCTGGCTGAATGAAGGGTGGCTGGATTATATCACACCTCAGATTTATTATCAAATGGGTCAGCCTGCGCAGCCTTTTCCGGTGATGTTAAACTGGTGGAGTGAACAAAATTCACACAATCGCCATCTCTGGCCGGGACTTTATACCAGCAGGCTATGGACTCCCGGCCGCACCTGGACTCCGGATGAATTGTTGGGACAAATTTATACCTCAAGGGCATTTCCGAGTGTAACGGGAACTGTTCATTTCAGTATGAAAACATTTCTGCAGAACAGTGCCGGAATCAATCTCTCTATCTCTGCAGGGCCTTATGCCCGGCAAGCCCTTATACCACCATCACCCTGGATAGCTTC
>JBJHCX010000101.1:0-6123 GCA_050486245.1 Rhodohalobacter sp. | reverse complement strand
CTCCCCTTCCGGCTTACCGAAGGGCAAAAATATGCCCTCAAGGATATCAGGCGGGATCTTGAATCGGGCATACAGATGAACCGCCTCATCCAGGGCGATGTCGGGGCTGGCAAAACGGTTGTTGCCATCGGCGCCATGCTGATGGCGATCGACAACGGGATGCAGGCAGCCTTGATGGCTCCAACCGAAATCCTGGCCGAACAGCACTACCAAACAGTTAAACAGTATCTGGAACCGCTCGGTTTAAACTACCGGCTGATTACCGGCGGGCAGAAAACGGCACTGCGCAATGATATTCTGAGTGACCTTGCAGGAGGCACCTGCCAGGTTGCCGTGGGCACTCATGCCATTTTCCAGGAGAAGGTGACGTTTCATAACCTTGGACTCGCCGTGATAGACGAGCAGCATCGCTTCGGCGTCAAACAGCGCAATGAGATGCTCTTGAAGGGGAGCCATCCCCACCTGCTGGTGATGTCGGCCACCCCGATCCCCAGATCCCTTGCCATGACGATCTACAGTGACCTCGATATTTCAGTCATCAAGGATCTTCCCGGCGGACGCAAACCGATTAAAACGGCTGTCCGGACCGACAAAGAGCGGCATGGTGTCTACGATTTCCTGGAACAGAGTATCCGGAAGGGGGATCAGGCCTATATCGTCTACCCCCTCATTGAAGAGTCGGAAGTGATGGACCTGAAGGATGCGACGATGGGCTTTGAGAAGCTGAAGCGCCGTTTTCCGGAATTCAGAATTTCGCTTTTACATGGACAGATGAAACCGGACGAGAAAGATGGCATAATGAAACGGTTTGCCGAGGGAGATACCGACATCCTGGTCTCGACCACCGTGATTGAAGTCGGGGTGGATGTGCCCAACGCCTCCATTATGATCATCGAACACGCTGAGCGGTTCGGCCTCTCCCAGCTCCACCAGCTTCGGGGGCGCATCGGCCGGGGAAGCAAACAGAGCTACTGCATCCTGATGCCCGGTTCAAAGTTGAGTCGTGACGGACGCTTTCGCCTTAAAAAGATGATCGACACGACCGACGGTTTTGAAATTGCCGAAGCCGACCTGAAACTGCGCGGCCCCGGTGATTTCCTGGGGACCAAGCAGAGCGGGCTGCCCGATTTTAAATATGGCGATATTTTAGAAGACCGCCTCCTGCTGGAACAGGCGAAAAATGAGGCGTGGCAACTTATAAAAAATGATCCTGACCTCATGAAACCGGAAAATCAGCCGCTCAAAAGGGTCTTCGAGCCCTACTTCCGCAAACGGTCTGAACTGTACGGGGTTGGATAAGCCGATGGTTTTCAGGTGGAACAATCTTCGCAGGCAGCACTATAATTTCCAGCTAACCGGGATCCACAACAGATGTCTCAATGCAATTCACCCGCTCAAACCACCGAACAGACTCTCCACACAACCCGAATTTGCTGTTCCGGGCACCATTCGGGATACCCCTCATTTCATCACTTCTGTTTCTGTTTTACGGATGTTCAATCACAGATTCCGGCTTGTGCACCCGCAACTGCTTCATAGAAGATGGGATTGCCAGCTGGTATGGCCATGATTACCCTGCCCGGTGCACAGCGAATGGAGAGACCTATGATCGCGATGCGCTTACAGCGGCGCATAAAACTCTTCCATTTAATACCATAGTCCGGGTTGAAAATCTGGATAATGGGAAATCCGTCACCGTCAGAATCAATGACCGGGGGCCCTTTGTAGAGGGCCGGGTTATCGACCTGTCTGAAAAGGCCGCTGCTGAAATTGATATTTTGACCGTTGGCCTGGCACGGGTTGACGTTTACCTTGTCAAGGAGAGTGATAACCCCGAGCCGGATTACACCCGGGGCTGCCCTGATATCTGAAACGATTCAGCTGTAACGGCTACTCTTCGCCGGCCAGCTTCAGGATCTTTTTAAACTCCCCTTCACGAACCTCCGTAATGGAGAGCCTGTTCCTTTTAAAGAGCTGCATTTCAAGCAGGTCTTCATGCTTTTTCAGTTCGTCACGCGTAACCGGGTTTTCAAATTTCCGAATGAATTTCACATCCACAAGGTGCCACCGGGGATCACTCTCGCTGCTTTTCGGATCAAAATACTTGCTGTCTGGATCGAACTGAAGCGGATCGGGATAGGGCTCGGTACAGATCTCCATCTCGCCTACTATGGCCGGAGGTTTCACATTGCTGTGATAGAAAAAGGCACGATCGCCTACATTCATTTTATCCCTCATAATATTGCGCGCTTCATAATTCCGCACACCACTCCAGCGAATCTGTCCGTCACGGTTCAGATCATCAATACTGTAGGCATCGGGTTCAGATTTCATCAGCCAGTACTGTTTTTTACTCATCGGTAACTCTTATTTTTTTGTTAGTTTAGTCATTATCAGTCTACAAACGGGGGTGCCCCATCAATCATTCCGCGGAAATTAGTCATGAAGCAAACAAATCCAAAACCGGAAAAACCGGCCCTGTTCTGGAGCGGAGGCAAAGATTCGCTTCTGGCACTCAGGGCCTGGCAGCAGGCAGGACATCCGCCGCCCATACTGGTTACCACTTATGACGATGAGTCGGAGATGGTTCCCTACCAGGAGATCCCGATAAGCCGGATCTACCGGCAAGCACTCCACCTGGAGCTTCCGCTGGTCGCCATTCCGCTCTCCCATCCCGTGGATAACAAGACCTATCTTTCAACCCTGAACGTTGAGTTTATCTCTGCACCATTTCGAGTCACGGAGGTCATTTTCGGCGATCTGTACCTCGACGATATCCGGAATTGGCGCGAAGCCGAATTCCAAAAGCTGGGAATGACCTCACACTTTCCGATATGGCATAAAACTGCCGATGAACTCTTCGACATGCTTGAACGGGAACCTGTGAAGATCGTAATCCGATATGTATCTGAACCTTACCGGGACTATATCCGGCCCGGCATGCCGTTTAACCGGGCCTTTGCAGAGTCGCTGCCCACTCATATCGATCCCTTCGGAGAGAAAGGGGAGTTCCATACCGAGGTCACCTTTCAGGTATAAGCCCCCTCTTTATCCTCACACCGGCCTTACTAGGTATATTTTTGAATATACCAGCGTACCGTCTCGGTCAGCTCTTCGGTAAACGCTGTTGAAGGAGACCAGCCAATTTCACGGCGAATTTTCGAAACATCGACCGAATACCGGAAATCATGTCCCAGGCGATCTTCAACAAATGTGATCAGGTTCTTAAAGTCACCGTCAGGTCCGCCAGTCTGTTCCCTGTTCAGGATATCACAAATCAGCTTCACCAGATCGATATTTTTCCATTCATTCTCCCCGCCAATATTGTAATGGGCGCCGGCTTCTCCTTTTTCAAAGATCTCGATCAGCGCTTTACAGTGGTCGGTTACATAGAGCCAGTCGCGCACATTTTCGCCCGTGCCGTACACCGGAATCGGCTCCTGTTTAAGAGCTTTTCGGATCACGGTCGGTATCAGCTTTTCATCGTGCTGATGGGGGCCGAAATTGTTTGAACAATTGGTGATCACCGTATCCATTCCATAGGTATGGTGGTAGGAGCGTACAATCATATCACTTCCCGCTTTGGATGCCGAGTAGGGGGAATTCGGGGCATAGGGTGTCGATTCGGTAAAGGTTCCCTCGTTGCCCAGTGTGCCGTACACCTCATCGGTTGAAACGTGCAGAAATCGTTTATTGACAGCACTGCCCGACTCCTCCCCGCCCCAAAACTGCCGGCACTCTTCCAGGATATTGAATGTCCCCACAACGTTCGACAGGATAAAAGGCTCCGGCCCCTGGATGGAATTATCGACGTGCGACTCTGCAGCAAGGTGTATAACCCCGTCAGGCTTCCACATTTTCACAGCTTCTTTCACAGCATTGCGGTCAACCAGATCCAGCTTTTTGAAGTGATAGCGTCCCGACTGTTTCAGCGGAGTCAGGTAGTTTACATCCGAAGCATAGGTTAGTTTATCCAGGTTCAGAATTTCAATCTCCGGATAGTGTTCGTGCAAGTAAAGAATCAGGTTTGAGCCGATAAACCCGGCACCCCCGGTAACAATCAGTTTCATATAATGAGTATGTTTTGAATGTGGTTATTGTACAATACTGTTCAGGCTCTCTCCATAAATGCGCAACTCTCCGGCTGATACCATCAGGTTAGAAGAGGTCTTCTTCCATCAGCTCTTTCAACAGAGGCAGTTCACTATCCTTATCTGATAACTGCGGCTCACCGGCCTGCCAGTCAATATTCAGTTCCGGGTCGTTCCAGCGCACCCCTCTTTCTAACTCTTTGTGGTAGTAATTGTTGCACTTATAATAGACAACGGCCTCCTCAGACAGTACTGAAAATCCGTGGGCAAAACCCGATGGAATAAACATCATATGGTGATTCTCACCGCTCAGAACGGCCGAAAAGTGCTGCTTAAAGGTTGGCGAATGATACCGCATGTCTACCGCTACATCGAGAATTTTACCCGAGGGCACCATCACAAGTTTGGCTTGTGAGCTTGGCGGAAGCTGGTAATGCAGGCCCCTGACAACCCCTTTTCTGGATACGGAGATATTATCCTGCACAAACTCACACTCGAGCCCGCTCTCCTTAAACAGGTGGGTCCGGAACGTCTCCAGGAATTTACCCCGGTCATCCTTGAAAATATTCGGCTTGATCAACCAGACATGTTGTAACGGGGTCTCTTCGAATATCATAAACTCTGTTTTTGTTTCTGTAAAAAATCAGACAGACCTGACTTCCAGTCAAGTACCCTTAAACCTGAATCTTCTGCCTTGCTGTTTGAAAGATATGAAAATGCGGGACGAACTGCTTTTGCGGGAAAGTGATCTGACGACACCCTCTCGACCGTTACCCGTTTTCCGGACTCACGAAAGATCTCCCCGGCAAAATCAGCCCATGAGATCAATCCTTTTGAACTGATGTGAAAAATACCCTCCTGTCTGTCATCCAGCAGGCGGACTGTTTTATCAACCACATCAAAGGTGAATGAAGGGCTTCCCATCTGATCGTCAACTACCTGCAGGGTATCCCGGTTGTCAGACATGTTCAGCATGGTATTGATAAAGTTCTTTCCGCCGGGCCCGCAAAGCCAGCTAACCCTGATGAGCAGCCACTCGCCGGCTTTTCGCATCAGCTGCTGTTCACCCCCTCGCTTCGAGGCGCCGTAGACATTAACAGGTGCCGTATCTGCATCCTCTGGGTACCCGTCGGGATATCGCTGCCGATCTTCTGCCCGTCCGGGAAAGACATAATCGGTACTGTAGTGAACCAATTTGATATTGTAGATTGCACACGCTTCAGCCAGGTTCATGACACCGTACTCATTCACTTCAAAAGCTTTCTCCGGGAACTCCTCGGCGTCATCTACTTTTGTATAGGCGGCACAGTTGATCACCACATCAGGCTGCTCTTTTTTGAGTGTCATCTGCACGGTCTTCCGGTCAGTAATATCCAGTTCGGATGATCCGTATGCAACGAAATCACTGTCTCTCTCCTCGCACCAGCGTTTCCACTCTGTGCCCAGTTGTCCGCCGGCACCGGTTATCAGGTATTTCATTGCACCCCGGTTTCAGTGACCAGCCGGTTGGCCTTTCGGTACGATTCGGGGGTGCCTGCATCGGTCCACCACCCCTCAAGCACGGTATATTTCATTCGATTCTGTTCGATGTAGTGATTATTCACATCGGTGATCTCAAGTTCACCCCTCTGCGAGGGTTTCAGCGTGCGGATTATGCCGAATACATCCGGCGGATAGATATAGATTCCGGTCACGGCGTAGTTTGATTTGGGATGATCGGGCTTCTCTTCAATCCCCACGATAGAGTCACCTTTTAGTTCAGCCACGCCAAACCGTTCGGGGTCGGCCACGTTCTGGATCAAAATTTGTGCGCCATTTGCATCATAAGAGCCGACCGCATAGTCAAGAGAGGCCTGAAATATATTGTCTCCGAGAATGACGGTCATCGGTTCATTTCCGGCAAAGTTTTCGGCCAGTCCGAGTGCCTGTGCAATTCCGCCGGCCTCATCCTGGACCTTATAGGTAAACCGGCATCCAAAATCCTTGCCTGAACCGAGCAGGTTCACGACATCGCCCATATGCTCGGTTCCGG
>JBJHCX010000100.1:0-6224 GCA_050486245.1 Rhodohalobacter sp. | reverse complement strand
TCTGAAGGGTTATGCCGCGTCTTTTGGTAAAGATGCGAAGTCCGGTGATCGAGAGATCCCGGAATACAATCAGCCCGACCGCCCACCAGGGAAACTGTGAAGGATCCAGAAACGGAAGGCATACAAATCCGGCAAAGGTGAGAAATTTGTCGGCCAGCGGATCCATAAAGATGCCGAATTCCGATTCCACTTCATAACGCCGGGCGTAGTAGCCGTCAAAATAGTCGGTGATGGCCGCCACTGCAAAAACCACAAGGCTGATGCCCCTTAAAACCAGATCTTCCTGAAGAAACAGAATCAAAAAGACCGGTGCCATGGCCATTCTGAAGGTGCTGAGTATGTTTGGTATTTTTTCCACGCCAAAAGGTAAAACACTCTTTAAACAAATGATAACCTGAATTGGGGATTTATTTTAAAAGTTTGTCAGAGAAGATTTCAGTTATCTGCAGCAAAATCCTATTTTCAACCTCTATGAGAAAGGCGCGCATTATATCTGTCGGAAATGAATTACTGATCGGCGATACCGTCAATACCAATGCATCGTGGCTGGGAAGCCTGCTGACCGAACAGGGTTTTGACGTCGAACAGGTCTTCACCATTCCTGACAGCTATGAAATCATCACTGAAAAACTGAACTACTCCCTGAATCACGCATCCATCACGGTTGTGACCGGCGGTTTGGGGCCTACTCATGATGATATCACCAAAAAAGCCGTAGCCGACCTGTTTCATTCAGAGATGGTTCTGAATGAAGAGGTATTGAGTTACATCAGGCAGATGTTTGCCCGAAGAGGCTTTGAGTTCAGTTCCTCCAACCGTGAACAGGCGATGGTGCCGGCCGCCTGTGACGTACTCTTTAACAAGAAGGGGACAGCCCCCGGCATGTGGTTAAAACGGGACGGGGCGGTGCTCATCGTTCTTCCCGGTGTCCCCTCAGAGATGAAGTATCTGATGGAGTCAGGGGCACTTCCCAAAATAGATGAGGCATTTCCTGATCGTGAGGTGTGGGCTACGCGTTATCTGAAAACAGCAGGTATTCCGGAGAGTACACTCAGCGAAAGGATCGGAGATCTGCAGGAGTTTACCGAGAACGGTGTTGGGGTGGCCTACCTGCCATCGGTCTGGGGTGTGACCATCCGGATCAGTGCCTCCGCATCGAGTATGCTTCAGGCAGAGGCAAAGCTGAAAAACCTCAAAGAGCTGATCAACAGGAAAGCGGGCAATTGGGTGTACGCAGAGGGAAAATCGGTAACCCTGTCACAGGTTGTTGGAGATCTGCTCAGAGATCAAGGGCTCACCCTCTCAACGGCAGAAAGCTGTACGGGCGGGCTCCTGGCCAATGAAATTACGAATATCCCGGGAAGCAGCCGCTATATGGCAGGCGGTGCCGTGGCCTATGCCAATGAGCTGAAAGTCTCACTGCTGGGGGTAAGCCAAGCCGACCTGGATCAATACGGGGCTGTGAGCAAAGAGGTGGCCCTGCAGATGGCCAAGGGGGCGGCTCAACACTTTCATACAGATATCGGCGTTTCCACAACAGGCATCGCAGGACCCGGCGGTGGGAGCGACGAGAAGCCGGTGGGAACGGTCTGGATCGGTTTTTGGATCCGGGGCGATCATTTTGCCCTCCGTGCACAGCTGACCAGCGACCGGATGCTGAATAAAGAACGGACGGCCTGCATCGCTCTTGAAACCATCCGTCGGCACCTGATGAATTTGGAAGGATACCCGTACAATTTAAAAGCTGAAAAGATTTGATTACGCTGATAACCATCATATCGGCATTGACACTTGCACTGCAGGACACCATTCCGCCGGTTCAGCCCGATACCCTGCCGCCTCCTGCCGTCAACGATACCATTCCGGACCCGCAGGAAGGACAACCCGAAATGGAACCGGTCGAACCCGAAGAGGAGGCTATTGACACGGTTATTGTCTGGCAATATGAAATGTCTCCCTCATTTAGCGAAGCAGAAACCGACAGCTCCCTGCGGTGGACCAATATGGTCACTCTTTTTGAGAGGTTTTATCAGGAGCGGGGTGCCATTACCTATCGGATGGGAACAACCGGGCGGATCGACGGGCTGGATCACCATAGCTTTGAAACACGTCATGTGGATGCGCGGGTGGAAGGGATGCGAATCAATGATCCGCTGACAGGAGCGGTTAACTGGAGCCGGATCCCAAACCGGAAAATTGCCCGTCATCATGAAGCAGACTACGGACCTGTTTACCGGACCGAAACACGCCTGATCGACTACTATCTGACCCAGCCGCGAACCTACATCAACTTCGATGAGAGTAAGTTTAACTACCGGAACCTGGATTTTGTATTTATTCAGAATCTTCGAAAAGGCACCAATATTGAGCTTTCATTCTGGGACCGGCGCGACGGCGGAGGATATCCGCGATCGGGCGTCGAAGGCAGGCAGGCTGCAGCCAAAGTGTATCATCAGCTCTCTGACCACTGGATGCTGAAGGGGATGTACCTGAACAACGCACTTGACCGTGAAGAGTCGTTCGGGTATGTCATGCAAAATCCGGAGCTTTTTGCCTTTAACCGTTTCACTGCAATACCGAATGAGAGCGTGGCCGGATCCAACCAGACCTCGAGTGATGTCTATCTGCAGCTACACCGGCGCACGGGCACCGATCAGGCGGTATCCACTACATTGGGCCTGCACTATCAGACGGATAAGTGGTCGCTGGAGTACTCTGCAGATTCGGTTGCCGTCGACTTTCAAAAAGCGGAGGGATTTATCAGCCAGAGGGTTCATGCAGGCATTGCCGATTTGAAACTGGAAGGCAGGGTATTTTGGCTGAATGAGTCCCGGCAAAACCTGGCTGCATCAAATTGGCTTGGAGCAAGCGTATTGGCCGATACACATAGCCGTCTGGGTTCACTGGCCGAGCTGAAGGGGTATGCTTCTTTTGAACTATGGGATGATGAGAGACTGAGCAGTGAAGCAGGAGGTAAGCTGACACTCTTTCCGGATGCCCGATTCTCAATGGCTGTTTTTGGAGGGGCTATTGATCGTGCCCCCGACCTGCAGGCACTCTACTGGCAGTCGAATGAATTTCAGGGTGATACGGGTCTTCTCAATGAACAGGAATTCACCGCCGGCATTTCAGCAGAACTGAAGCTGACAAATCATCTGAGAGTAGGGGGCAGGGGAGATTTTCGCCATAATGAACGGTCGATCTTTCTGAATGCCGATAACCGGTTTGTGAACATCGATCCGTATCAAAACCTGAGCGCAACCACATGGCTCGGACTGGACAGCAGAATTTTTGAGGGGGAGCTGTCGGCGGTTTTTAAAACTTATGAAACCGACTCGGCAAATGAGGTGAACCGGCGGCTTGCAGAAGCCGGCGACCGCATTTGGCTGAAAGGGCATCTCTATTGGAAAAACTACCTGTTTGACCGTGCAACCTACGTAACGGCAGGTGTTTCGGGGGTTGTGAGTCCGCAGCGATTCCACTCTGCAGAATTTATTGCACCGCTAAATCGCTGGCAGCATGGAACAAATGCGATGGTTAATCCATCCTATTACCGGATGGACATCGACGTGTCAGCCCGAATCCGCTGGTTCATGCTCTTGTTAAAATGGGAAAACGTACTTGACCGTGTGAATCAGCTGGGCTACTTTGAGTCAACCGGTTACCCCATGCCCGAACAGCGTTTTCGGCTTGGATTACGAATATTATTCACCAATTAGATATAACTGTATGAGTCTTGGATATGTATTAAAAGAGGGTGTGGCAGGCCTGAGCCGTGCCCGGCTCGCAGCCTTTACCTCTATCTTTTCACTCTTTGTTGCGGTTCTGCTGGTTGGGGTGATTTCAAGGGTAGGGTTTAATACCTACGAGGTGGTTCAGCTGTTGAAACAGCAGGTTGAGGTTGAGGTGTTTCTTCAAAATATTGATGAACGAACCACCCGGGAAATCGAGAGGAGAATTGAAGAGCGGCCCATCATCTCAGAGTTATCCTACATATCACGGGATAGTGCATCCAAAATATTTCAGCAGGATTTTGGAATCGGCAGCGAGACGCTGGCCGAAATGAACTTTTTGCCTGCTTCATTCCGGATAACCATGTCTGATCAGGCAACCATTGAGGAGATCTCAACCTTTGTGGATGAGCTGGCAGCCTTTAGGGGGGTCGATGAGGTACGGTTTAACCAGGCCCTGCTCCAAACCCTGGAGTCCAGAACGGAAACCCTGTTTATGATTGGCGGGGCAATGGGGATTTTCATCCTCTTTGTGGCTATGGTGCTTGTCTTTAATACCATACGGCTTACAATCTATGCGAAGAGGGACCTCATCCGGGCGATGAAGCTGGTGGGGGCTACGAACTCATTTATCAGGCGACCCTTTCTGATCGAAGGTATTGTCCAGGGGGTAATTGCCGGAACGCTGGCATCGGGTATTATTCTGGTGCTTTTTGAATGGATTGTACCCAGAATGGTGCCTCAGGTCGGCATCCTCTCATGGCCATATGGCAGGTGGTATTTTCTGGTTGGCGGCATGATCCTGCTGGCAATTATCATGGGATGGTGGGGAAGCCGGTGGGCTGCCAGAAAGTTTATCCGCGAAACGAAAGTCTATACCTAAGGCCCTGTTCAGTCAGACTTCAGGGTTTTGATCTTGTCGCCGCTCTCTTTTCTTTTTTGGCAGGCTTCTGTGTCACGGCAGGTTCCAAACAGATGGAGGGAGTGCCCTTCAACACTGAAGTCATGAATCTGCTCCATCAGCTTCTGAATCTCCAGGATGCGGGGATCACAAAACTCAATAACCACACCACACTCTTTGCAGATCATATGGTCATGCTGCTGATATGCATAGGAGCGCTCGTAGTAATACTGGTTTTTTCCGAACTGCTGGCGCTGCACCAATCCGCACTCGATCAGGAGGTCGAGCGTATTGTATACCGTTGCCCGGGAGACACGGGTGCCCGCATTTTTCATGTTGAAAAAGATATCATCCGCATCAAAGTGTCCTTCAGCCCGGTAGATCTCTTCAAGTACCATAAAGCGCTCGGGAGTCTGACGCTGATTGCGCTCCTTCAGGTAGGTCCTGAAAATCTCTTTCACTAAAATGATTGTTTCTTCCTGCGCTGGATGTGCCATCGTACTTTGATTTATAAAAAATGAATGTAATCGCTCAAAATCTGATTATACTTTATGTATAGTCAGAACTTAAAATATGAAAAGAAATTGCAAAGTGAATTGTAATCGTTCATAAAAAAGCGATGTTCTTTCGATTTGCAGCCATTTCAAGTTCATAAAATCATCAATTGATATGCCAACTCTCATTCCTTTTGAAACGCTGACAGAACTCTACCTGAACCTGGCCCGGAAATATGAGGGATCCGATAAAACAGCTTTTGCCTACAAGCCGTCGCCCAATGACGACTATAAAACGGTGACGTGGGATATTGTCAAGGAAGATGTAACCGCACTTGCCAGCTATATGATCGATTTTGGTGTGGGAAAAGGCGACAGGGTAGCCATCCTGAGCGAAAACCGTTACGAATGGGCCGTAACTGACCTGGCGATGCAGGTTGTCGGGGCCATGAATGTTTCGCTCTATACAACCCTGCCACCCGCCCAGTGTGAGTATATTCTGAACGACTCTGAAGCGAAACTCTTTTTTGTATCAACCGGTATTCAGCTTAAGAAAGCGGTTGAAGTGTTCGGCAACTGCCCGAACCTGACACAGGTTGTCGCGTTCGATGAGCCGAAAGTTGATCAATACCTGGAAAACGATTTCGTAACCCTGTTTGATACGGTATGCTCTGAAGGGAGAAAATCGAAAGAGAAAAACGAAGATGAACTTCAGAAACGTACACTCACGATCTCTCCCGATGATGTGGCAACCCTGATCTATACGTCGGGGACAACCGGCAAGCCGAAAGGGGCAATGCTGACCCATCGAAATATCGTCAGCAATGTGAAGGCTGCACATGATGCAATCTATATTGACGAACAAGACAGGTGTCTTTCGTTTCTTCCGCTCTGCCATTCGTTTGAGCGTACCGGAGGATACTATGCAATGATGGCCGGCGGAGCTGAAATCTACTACGCCGAGAGTGTCGATACGGTAGCCAAAAATATGCTTGAAGCTCATCCCACCATTGTCGTTAGCGTGCCGCGCCTGTTTGAGAAGATTTACAACCTGGTGCACAATAATGTAAAGGAGGGGAGTGCGATACAGAAGAAGAT
>JBJHCX010000099.1:0-6329 GCA_050486245.1 Rhodohalobacter sp. | reverse complement strand
AATACGTGTCGAGCCGGTATATCGACAACACCGGATCGGCCGATCGCCAGCTCGACTCCTACTGGATCAATGACCTGGTGCTGAGATATAGCTGGGATACGGTTCCATACGTCAGAAACCTGACCGCATCACTGACCGTGCATAATCTGCTCAATGAAAAGTATGCGGCCAACGGCTACACCTTCGGATGGATTGCAGGCAGTGAGCAGCTGCATTTCAACTACTACTATCCGCAGGCAGAGCGCCACGCGATGTTCAATGTGTCGATTGGGTTTTAAGAACCGAATTCAGTAATCCCATCAACTTAAACCCTCCCGGGACTCCAGTCCCCGGAGGGTTTCTTTTTTATAAAGCCAACTTAAACCGGTTCGATCCAAACCGGAACCCGCACATCATCCCAGTGGATCACCATCTTGCCCCGCTCTTCCGATATCTCTTCAAAGTAGATCATCAGCTGTTCCATATGCGGGCCCGACTCCGGTATTGCGGAAACCCTGATTCGGTCCATATGAGGATCATACTGGGTACCCCACGAAAGTTTGTCATTCAGGATCAGTGTCCACTCCTCTTCACCGGGAATGGTATAAAGTGAGTAGGTCCCCGCAGTCACGAGCTCACCGCCAAAATTAACGTCACCCGAAAAGGTAATGACGGTCGATTCGTCAGCACCCGTTCTCCAGACTTCATTTAATGGAACCAGTCCGCCAAAGATTGCCCGCTCCCTCACTCCGGGCCGGCCATAGGTTACCTCCACCTGCGTGGTTCCGATGGTCTGTGCAACAGCGGCATTGGGACTGACGCGCGGACGCTCATGACTCCGGTCTTGCGCTGAGGTGATCTCCGTTGTCAAAAAAAGTGCCAGTATAATGGCTGTCAGATATGTTGTCAGTTTCATGATCTTCCTGATTGGTTATTGGTTTGTTAATTAAGGCAAAAGGCAAAAGGCAAAAGGCAAAAATATCAAATTACAAGCACCAAATTTCAAACCGGCATGCCATATCTGTTGGTAATATTGGCGCTGAATTCTGTAAACTCAGAGCTTTTGCCTTTTGCCTTCTCCCCACTGTTCTCAAAGCGACTCCTGCAGCAGGTGTGGGAAATCTTTTTTGAACTTGGCCAGTTTCGGGGCGATGACGACCGAGCAGTATCCGGCATTCGGGTTGTTGTTGAAATAGTTCTGGTGATAATCTTCGGCAGTGCTGTAGTTGCTCAGCGGGGTGATCTCGGTGACAATCGGATCGTCCCACAGTCCGCTTTGATCAGTCTTTTTGAGTGATTTCTCAGCGGTTTGCTTCTGCTCCAGCGACGTGAAGAAGATTGCCGACCGGTACTGCGTTCCGACATCGGCGCCCTGGCGGTTCAGGGTTGTCGGATCGTGGGTATGCCAGAAGACCTCCAGAAGCTCTTCAAATGAGATTACATCGGGGTTGAAGGTGACCCGTGCCACCTCAGCATGGCCGGTCTTTCCGGATATCACCTGTTCGTAAGTGGGATTGCTGACGTGTCCGCCGGCATATCCCGATTCAACAGCTATCACCCCGTTCACCCGCTGGTAGATCGCCTCCACACACCAAAAGCATCCGGCACCAAAAACTGCGATTTCCGTTTGTTCGGGCTGGGGGTTGCTTGACTCTGTCATAGGCGTAAACAGGATTGGTAATAGTATTAAGAGATTCATCGCTTTGAATTGAGTTTATACCTGATAAACCAACAAATCCAGCCAACCATTCGTGCCGGATTCTTTGTTATTTCATCTTTTTTAATGAACTTATAAATAAATGAACTAAATCCATCAGAGTCATGAAAATACTTGTCCCAACCGATTTTTCTCAATTGAGTGAAAAAGCACTTGATGTTGCCGGCCGATTTGCCAAACTGATGGGAGGAAAAGTGACCCCTTTTCACTCTCATGTACCCATTTCTGAAGTGGATGAACCCTATGCACTCGGAATGAGCTCACAGATGTACCAGGATTTTGAGGAGATTGAAAAGTCTCTGAGTGAACGCCTGGGACAGCTTTCCGAAGAGATCGTCGACCAGAAGTACCTGACAAAGCCTCTGGTGATGATGGGCAATCCGGCCCAAAGTATTATCGACACCTCTGAGGATTATGACTACATCGTGATGAGTACTCACGGACGCACCGGTTTCTCCCGTTTTCTGTTGGGATCGGTGGCTGAAAAGGTGCTTCGCCTGGCTCACACCCCGGTGTTGATTGTTGAAGATGAATCGGAGGTCAACGACTTCAAGAAGATCCTGGTTACGACCGACTTTTCAGATAACGCTGCTGCTGCCTATCCCTACGCTCTCGATATTGCCAGGAGATCGGGCGGTGAACTCGACCTGCTTCATATTCTCAGTTATGATCAGATCGAGGAGGATGAAACCGGCTCGCTATCCATCTCCGAAATCCGTGAAAAACGCGTCAAACTGGTTGAAAAGGAGCACTTTCACTCTTTGAAAGGGAAGGTAACCTCGAAGGTGGTCATCTCGCCCGATTCTCCCCATGAGGCGATCTTCAAGCATGTGAAGGAGAATCCGTACAACCTGATCGTGATGGCAACCGTTGGCCGCACCGGCATCAACTATCTGATGATGGGAAGCACAACAGCCAACCTGGTCCGCCACGTCAACACGGCGATCCTGAGTGTCAATCCCAAGCGGAATTAACCGACTCGTGACCGGATCGGCAGGTCGTGTATCAACAACCCATCTTTCAATGGGTTAAAAACCGCTCTGCTGTAACCGGAGAACGATATCCTTCCACATCTGATCGACCATCGGCCGGCGCTCCTTGCTCACCTGGATATCGATCTGCTCGAGATGGCTCAGGGAGTACATCCCCAGATGTTCTCCCCAGATCGCACTCTCTGCGGTGACGAATGAGTCGTTGATCCCCTCTTTCTGATAGATCAGCTGATTCTGTACCCTCAGGATCGCTGTCAGCGGATGCTCGGTACCTTTCCCGACGGCAGCCGAGACGGAGTAGTACTTGACATCCTCATCGTCAGGGGTATTGGGATTGAACTCCTCCTGAATGTATGTGCGTGTGAGCTGCTCTACCGCTGCAACCGAATCGCTCTTCTGATCGGGAAAGACATTCTCGCCCAGCCAGTTCATCAGCTCGCTGAGGCGATCTTTGAGTACATCCGGCGTTGTGAGAACGATCTCGGCCAGGCTGGTTCCCCGATGAGGGGTTGCGATGGTGGTCAGCGAGGCGACCGATTCCGAAATATCGGTATTATGGATCACATATCGCATGTCGAGTCCGCCCATACTGTGTGCAATCACATTGAATTTGGTATAACCGTACTGCTCTTTAAGCTGCAGGATGCGCTCCTGCCACTGCTCGGCACGGATCTCAATGCGGGCATAGGGTACGATATTGGGAGCAAACGCATGCACGCCATAACTCCTGAGCCTCATGCACGAATCGTGCATCGGGGCCGGTTTCATCAGCATGGTCATACTGCCGTAGCCGTGACAGAGCAAGACCGGGTATTTCAGCCGGATGATATCGGGCTGCGGAAATTCGGTCAGTTTAAATTTATCCAGATATTTTTGTGGTTCAATCCACTTCATGCGAATCCTGTCCCGGTAATATTTCAGGTTGATACTGCCTCAGGCGCAACTCCGGATCCTCGCGGACAATCAGAGAGCGATAGACCTGGCCGCGATGCAGCAGATGAATGTTCATCTCACGATCGGGCAGTGATAGTTTTCCTATTGTATTCACCCCATACGGCCACATTTCACGCTGCAGGGTGTAATGCAGCGTTGTTTTTGAAAAATTGGGTGCCACCCGCACGGTATACACCCGCCTGTAGAACAGCGAATCTACCTCAATGGTTCGGTAGCGAACCTGTGTGGATGGAATATTGAGTTCATGCATCGACGCTGTAATCAGCGAGTCGAGCTGGGCTGAGTGGGTCAGCTTTTTCGGCTTCACCGGCTCTGACTTGGCCAGGATAAACATCGACAGGATGCATGAAAATGCAAGAAGCGCTGCAATCAATTTTCTCTGGGTCCCGGTCTGCATGAATTGAAATGGATATTATGAATTCAGTTATTACCTTCTATTTTTCTGGATAGATTATGGCACAACAGCGTCCGAACTCTCTTCGTCCGTCTCTGTTCGGGTTATCATAGCCAACTCTATAAACGTAATGTAAGAATTGATTTGCACTGATGGCATATAGATTTGAAAAGATTGAGAATAAAAAACAGGCGGCCCTCTTTCACCGCTTCCCCTTCTCCATCTACCGGGATCACCCTCACTGGATCCCTCCCCTTCAGTTTGAAATTGAGAATATCTTCAATCCGGACAAGAACCCGCTTTTCAAATCGGGCGAGTGTGAACGCTACCTGATGTATGAGGGATCCGAATTGGTGGCACGGTTTGCGGTGATGAATCAGCCGGAACGCGATGCGGTTCTGACGCCCAGAATGGGCGGACTGGGATTTCTGGAGATGGTCAACGACCCGGTTGTGGCTCAAGGCATTGTTCGTTTTGCATCCCAATGGCACTCCGGACGGGGGTATCCGGCATTCCGGGGGCCTGTCAATTTTGGGGAGAATATGAACTACTGGGGACTGCTCGTGCAAAATTACGACGATCCGCCCATCTACGGCATGCACTACCATCCGCCGTACTACCGGAAGCTGCTGGAGCAGACCGGTGCAGAGAAGCTGGATGATCACTGGAGTTACAAGCGCAGCTTTTACGAACCCTTTTCTAAACGGCTGATCAAGATCACCAACCGGATTGAGAGCCGACCCGGCGTGACGATGAGGGCGATCGACATGAAGAACCTGGATCGCGATGCCGAAGCGATCCGAACCATTTACAATGCCGCCTGGAGCAGCCAGGATATTTCAGAGCGCGAGGGGGAGTTTACGGAGCTGACCCGTGAGGCGACCCGTGCGATGGTGGCCGAGCTCAAACCGATTATGATACCCGAAAGTATCCAGATCGCGTTTGTTGACGGTGAGCCCGCCTCCTTTACCGTCTCCATCCCCGATTTGAATGAGATATCAGCCCGGACCGGCGGACGCCTGCGCTGGTGGCACATGCCCAGGTTGTTCAGGATTAAAAAACGTGCCACACGGCTGAGAACCATGGTCTTCGGCACCCTCCCCAAATACCGTAAAATGGGCCTGGAAGCACTGGTGTTTGTCAGAGGCATGGAGGCCACGCGCCAGGCCGTCCCAACCCTCGACTACCTGGAGGGCGGCTGGGTCAGCGAAAAGAACTGGCTGATGCAGCGAAGCCTCGAAGCCCTGGGATGTGAACACCACAAGACGCATCGGACGTATATGTGGCGTTGTTGAGAGGGGAGAAGTGGAGAAGTGAAAAGGCAAAAGGCAAAAGGCAAAAGGCAAAAATAACAAACTCCAAGCACCAAATTTCAAACCTGCCTGTCAAACCTGCCTGTCAAACCTGTTGACACTGATCACTGTTGACACTGTAAACTGTAAAGCCTTGCTTATGAAGCTTCTTCCAGTTCTTCTAGTTCTCCGACGCCCAGTTCGTGGAGCATGATCTTTTCGAGGCGTGCAGAGATCAGCATCGGGTATTCGGAGGTGAGGAAGATCGGGTTTTTGCGGCCGGCAATGGTGATCTCAATGAGGTTGGTTTGAAGGTCGGTGATCACATCGGCTATTTTGTTCAGCCGGTATTCACGCGATCCGCTGCCTGCAATGACCAACCTGCGATCGGTCAGGATCAGCTTGCCTTCAATCTGGGTTTCATAGCCCAGTTTGCGGTATTGAACACGGTTGCGCTGGAACCGCTCCTGTACCCGCTCTTCGAGTAATCGAACGTTGTCAAACTCGGCATAACAGACCTCCCCGCGAACCAGCGGCATGGAGCAGGACTCCTCCTGCAGCGGCTGCTCCATCTCCTTCCGGATTTTGGAGGCCAGATCGAGGTATTGAAGCTCTTCAAAGATGAAATCATCCGACAAATCCAGCTTCTTGATCAGGTCTCGCATCTGCTGCTCTTCCTCTTCACTGAGCAGATGATCTTCAAGCACGGCTTCAAGTGCACGGGTCAGAATGGCCTGCTTGGCCTCCATGATAAATTCGGAATGAACGGGCACCTGCTTTTCAAATTTGTTGTAGGCGAAGATGTGTTCGTCATCAGGCTTTTCAAATGCGATCTGCAGTATCACGGTAAAAAGATCGGGCATGAACCGCTCATTGTACCGCTTGGGAGCCTTCTCCTCAAACTCGTGCATCAGCGACAGGTCGAGCGAAGCGGGATCGTCTTCAAATTGCCCGGAGAGCTCTTCAATCATGGTCCGCCCCTTTTTTCGCCACCGGTAGTC
>JBJHCX010000098.1:0-6439 GCA_050486245.1 Rhodohalobacter sp. | reverse complement strand
GATCAGGGCGGAGGAGCAGCCTGGTTTTTTACCGCCCTGTCTGTCAGGCTGGCCGGGGGGAAACCGGTTCGCATCACGCCCGAAAAACCTGCCGGAAGTGAACGACTCGACGGACTCATTCTGGGCGGAGGGGCTGATGTAGAGCCCAAAAAATATGGCCAGGAGAGATTGGAAAAAGCCGTACTGGTCAAAAACAGGAGAACGGTCTTCGAATGGATCCTATCCATCCTCTTCTTTCCCGTCTACTGGATCGGCCGCTATTTCAGGCACACAAAGGATGCCCCGATCGATTTGGAACGCGACCGGCTGGAGCTCCAGCTTCTGAAGGAGTGCCTGGACGAAGACAAGCCCGTACTGGGCATCTGCCGGGGGATGCAGCTGATGAACGTCCACTTCCTGGGAACCCTTCATCAGGATATCAGCGGGTTTTACAAAGAGCAGCCTCAGGTCGCATCCATCTTCCCCAAAAAGCGTATCGTGATCGAGCCCGGTTCCAGGCTGCATTCGATCCTGAAAACCGATATATGCAACGTCAATGCCCTGCACAACCAGGCTATCTCCGATGCCGGAGAACATGTAAAGCTGGTGGCCCGTGAACGTCACACCGATATTGTTCAGGCACTGGAGCACAGCACCCACCGGTTTGCCATCGGTGTACAGTGGCATCCGGAATACCTGATACAGATCAGGCGTCAGCGCAACCTGTTCAAAGAGCTGATCAAACACGCCCGTTCAGCTCAGTGAAAGATTTTTTGTACTTTACACCCTGACGAAACCGGATAGCCCTGCGATATAAATCAATGTTCTTCACTCATAGACCGATACCCAATGAGACCCTTTTTTGCCATAATCCTTCTATTTGCAATTGTTGCAGGCGGATGCCTGAAACCGGTTGAGGAGCTCTATCCGTCCGACCCGGAGCTCAGAACGGTACCGGTCTATATTGTGAGTCACGGGTGGCATGCCGGTATCGCCATTGAGAGAGATTATATCAAACATGAACTGCCCGACCATCCCGACATACCGGCAACCAACTACCTGAAGTTTGGCTGGGGCGATGCGCGGTACTACTCTGATCCGGATGCGGGGTTTTGGCTGATGATGAGAGCGGCCGTACCGCCCACAAGCAGTGCCATTCAGATGGTTGGATTCGATATGCACGTCAGGCACTACTTTTCGGGCAGTGAGATCGTAGAGATTAAAATCACCGAAAAAGGTGCTGAAGAGCTGGGACGTTTTATACACTCTGAACTAAAAACCGATGCGGATGGCGATATTATCGTCTACGGGCCCGGACTCTACACCAACAGCATCTTCTTTGAGGGAAAGAGGTACTATTTCCTGCCCCGCACATCCAACAAGTGGACAGCCAGGGCACTGCGCAAAACCGGCTACCCGATCTCGCCGTTCTACGCCTTTACCTCCGGCAACGTCTTGCAGCAGTCTAAAAAAGAGGGTGAAGTAATTCAGTAAAGGCAGCCTCTGTTTACCCCAGGGTAATGTCGAGCACCATCATCACACAAAATCCGACAACCGTGCCCAGGGTGGCAATATCGGTATTTCCCGCCCTTTGTGACGTGGGAATCAGCTCCTCGATCACAACAAAGATCATAGCCCCGGCGGCAAAACCCAGAGCGTATGGAAGGATGGGCTGGATGAAAATGACAGCCATTGCACCGATCACTGCAGAGGGAGGATTGACGATACCGGAGAGTTGTCCGTAATTAAAACTGAGCCCCCTTGAGACCCCTTCACCCCTTAATGGCATGGAAACCGCCATCCCCTCAGGAAGATTTTGAATGCTGATACCGATAGCCAGCACCACGGCTGCGGCTACGGTCGCCGTGCCGGTCGGGTCGACTCCGATCGCCGCTGCACCGAAGAGAACCCCGACAGCGAGCCCCTCGGGAATGTTGTGAAGCGTAATGGCCATCACCAGCAGCGTCGCCCTGCGCCACTTGGTTTCAATCCCCTCTGCCTGATCTTTCGGCAAACCCAGGTGGAGGTGCGGCACGTAGGCATCGGCAAGCCGTATGACAAGTGCACCAATCAGAAATCCGGCCGTCGCAGGAATCCATTTAACCAGTCCCATTGAGTCGGCCATCTCCATGGAGGGCTCCAGAAGCGACCAGATCGATGCCGCAATCATCACCCCGGCAGCAAAACCGAGGGATGCATCCAGAAACTTCCGGCTCACTTTCCGATTCATAAATACAACCGACGCGCCGATTGCCGTCGTAATCCAGCACCAGGTTCCGGCAAGCAGTGCCTGCCATATGGGATGAAGATCTAAAAACCAGTTCGGTAACCAATCCATAAAATCATGTTTGTTTTTTCGTTTCCTGATAAGATAAAAATATTTAGCTGAGGCTAAAACACATTTTTAAAAAACCTTAAAGGTGTGGGCGGCGCCTGTTGTCCATTCCCTTTCGACGCAATTTTCAGGGATGTCAAATCGATAGAAAAATCGTATCTTTGCAAGGATAAGTTTTTGGAGCTGAAAACGGGTTTCAGACGGCTATTCATCGGAAATGGCTGAACCGTTCAATCCAATGATTTGTTTGCTCAGTAAACCAAATTACCGGACATAAAAATTGATCTACACCCCATGAGTATTTCTTTTGAAAAAGAGCGTTTTGCCAGCCGCCATATCAGCCCTGATCCCCAGCAGATTCAGGAGATGTTAGAGTTAACCGGCGCCGAATCCATTCAGCAGCTGATCGACGAAACCATTCCGGCCGACATCCGGCTGGAGAGCCCGCTAAATCTTCCCGATGCCCTCAGCGAGGCAGACTATATCAGCCATATCAAACAGATGGCTGCCAGGAACAAGATCTTTACATCCTTTATCGGAATGGGGTATTACGATACCATTACCCCGAATGTCATTCTCCGCAATGTTCTTGAAAATCCGGGCTGGTACACCGCCTACACTCCGTATCAGGCCGAAATTTCGCAGGGGCGCCTGGAAGCACTGATCAACTTTCAGACGATGGTATCAGACCTGACCGGGATGGAGCTTGCAAATGCTTCACTGCTCGATGAAGGCACTGCGGCGGCCGAAGCCGCATCCATGCTACACGGGCGGCGCAAGGGCAAGAAGAGAAAAAATGCCAATACTCTTTTTGTTTCTGAAAACTGTCACCCGCAGACACTTGACGTGCTGCGCAACCGGATGGAGCCTCTCGGCATCGCGCTTAAAATCGGGCCGGCCGACTCGCTCGACGTAACCGATCCCGGGATCTTTGCCATCCTCCTGCAGTACCCCGACACCTTTGGAAGTGTGGAAGACTACACATCCCTGATTGAAGCGGCGCATGAAAACAGTATCTATGTAGCAGTTGCCGCAGATCTGATGAGCCTCACACTGCTCACCCCTCCCGGTGAAATGGGAGCCGATGTTGTAGTCGGATCCACTCAGCGTTTTGGGGTGCCGATGGGTTACGGCGGACCCCACGCCGCCTATTTTGCCACGCGTGAAGAGTTCAAGCGGCAGATTCCGGGCCGTATTATCGGAATTTCACAGGATACCGAGGGTAACGTTGCCTACAGAATGGCCCTTCAGACACGTGAACAGCATATCCGGCGAGAAAAAGCAACCTCCAATATCTGTACTGCGCAGGTTCTTCTGGCTGTCATCGCAGGGTTCTACGGCGTCTACCACGGGCCCAAGGGGCTGAAACGCATTGCTTCCAAAATTCACGGGCTTGCCAAACTGGCCTCTCAGGGCCTGGCAGAGATGGGACTGGATACCCGAAATGAGCACTTCTTCGACACGATTACACTGCAAAACCTTGATCAGGGTGACGTTGAAAAGGTCAGAGCCCTGGCCCTGCAGAAAGAGGTGAACTTCAGATATTCCGATTCGATGATCGGTATCTCTTTTGATGAAACCAAAGAGCTGGACGACGTACAGACCGTTCT
This sequence comes from Rhodohalobacter sp., assembly GCA_050486245.1. Classification (GTDB taxonomy): domain Bacteria; phylum Bacteroidota; class Rhodothermia; order Balneolales; family Balneolaceae; genus Rhodohalobacter. The sequence continues at coordinate 2,515 of JBJHCX010000098.1, read as the reverse complement.
CGATATCTTTTCAGAAGCACTTGGAAAGGCCAACCGTTTCGATCTTCAGAAAGAGTCTGGCAAAACAGAGATCAATTTCCCTGAATCACTGACACGAAAAACCAACTATCTCGACCATCCGGTTTTCAGCCAGTATCACTCGGAGCATGAGATGCTTCGTTACCTGAAACGGCTTGAAAACAGGGATCTGTCTCTGACACACTCCATGATCTCGCTTGGTTCCTGTACCATGAAGCTGAATGCAACGGCAGAGATGATCCCCCTCACCTGGTCCGAATTTGGCAGGATCCATCCGTTTGTGCCGTTTGACCAGGCCCGCGGGTATCATCAGTTATTCGAGGAGCTGGAATCCTGGCTGGCTGAAATTACAGGCTTTGACGCGGTCTCCCTGCAGCCCAATTCAGGGGCACAGGGCGAGTATGCCGGACTGATGGCCATTCGCGCCTATCATCAGGCAAACGGGGATGCCCAGCGAAATGTAACCATTGTACCCTCATCTGCTCACGGCACAAATCCTGCCAGTGCCGTTATGGCCGGCATGGATGTGGTTGTTACCAAGTGTGACGACCATGGCAATATTGATTTGGACGACCTGAGGGAAAAAGCTGAAAAGTACAGTGACCGGCTGGCTTCGCTGATGGTTACCTACCCGTCAACCCACGGAGTTTTTGAAGAGGAGATCCGGGAAATTTGCCGGGTCGTTCACAACCATGGCGGGCTGGTCTATATGGACGGCGCCAATATGAATGCCCAGGTGGGGTACACCTCACCGGCCCGGATCGGAGCAGATGTCTGCCACCTGAACCTGCATAAAACCTTTACGATCCCGCATGGCGGGGGCGGCCCCGGAATGGGACCGATCGGTGTTGTTGAAAAGCTGGCTCCCTTTCTTCCCGGAAACCCGGTGGTGAAATCAGGAGGCGATCAGGCAATCCCTGCGATCTCGGCAGCTCCCTGGGGAAGTGCCAGCATCCTCACAATCTCGCATGCCTACATTCGGATGATGGGAGCAGAGGGATTGACCCAGGCCACCGAAATTGCCATCCTCAACGCAAATTACCTGAAAGACCGACTGAAAGATCACTATCCGGTTCTCTATACAGGCAAAAGCGGGCGATCAGCACACGAGTTCATCATCGATGTCCGCCCGTTCAAACAGAGCGCCGGAATTGATGCCCCGGATGTTGCCAAGCGCCTGATGGACTATGGCTTTCACGCTCCCACCATGTCGTTCCCCGTACCCGGAACCCTGATGATTGAACCGACCGAAAGCGAATCGAAAGAGGAGCTCGACCGGTTCTGTGACGCCATGATCGGGATTCGCAATGAGATCCGCGCCATCGAAGAAGGAAAGGCCGATGCCAATGACAACGTATTGAAAAACGCCCCGCACACCATGCGCGTGGTGATGGCAGATGAGTGGAATCACCCCTATTCGCGAGAAGAGGCGGTATTCCCGCTGGCAACCCTCCGCTTTGACAAGTTCTGGCCTGCAGTCAGCCGCGTTGACGATGCCTATGGCGACCGAAACCTGGTCTGTGCCTGTCTTCCGCTCGAGGCGTACAGTGAAGGCCAGGAGCCGGCTGCTGTCTAAACGCCTGTTTCGAAACTCCGGGCAACCCATACAATTCTGCAATCTAAAGAGCCGATAGCCGATATCGGCTCTTTTTTTATGCTCTGTAAATATTCAAGGAAACTAATCTCTGGCCGTAAACTTAAAAAAGCCTAACTGAACCTTTTCAGTGGCTCCCTTATCTTGGTGCCCTGTCAGCGAACTGTAAGAGATTTGAAGAACTGTTATGAGCAAGAAGGTATTGATTGTAGAAGACGACCGATTGCTGTCGATCGTCCTGAGTAAAATGGCGAGTGCAATGGGATACGATGTATTGGCCACCTGTCCGGGAGGACGGCATGCCATAGAGTGTGCAGAGTGCCTCAATCCCGACCTGGTCATCATGGATATCATGCTGGCCGATGAGATTTCGGGAATCGATGCGATGAAACAGATTCGAACCATCTCGGATGTTCCGGTTGTCTATGTGACTGCTCACACAGATTCACGAATAAAGAGCATCGCAACTGAAATGGATAACTCCGCATTTCTGACCAAACCGGTTAAAATTGAGCAGCTTCAGCAGGCGATCGACTCCGTTCAGTTTGCCGCCTGATTCCATCCGGGCAGGTCAACTTCCCTGTCTTCTGCAAGTGATTCCCCATTCGGTTCAATCTCTTTGCCACCCCGTCCGTTTTTAAACAGACTTAAAAAGGCCTCCCCGTCTTGCACCTCAAGGTCACGCACAGAAAAAACCCTCCCGCGATCGCCTGATGCCACATGCACCTGGATGGTACAGAGGTCTCTCCATCGCTGAAACAGGCTCTGGCTAACGGTAACGTCCTGAATCCGGTTCTTTTTAAGGAATGCCGTCGTTTTGGAAAAGGTTCGGCTTCTCAGAATATAGGCCGAGCCGTTCATGCCGATTGCCGCTGCCCGGTATTTGAGCCATCCCCATCCCAG
>JBJHCX010000097.1:0-6487 GCA_050486245.1 Rhodohalobacter sp. | reverse complement strand
CGATATAGACCTTATAGAGTTCAGTGAATGCGATCCACTTGTTATCCGGGCTTGGCGTGAAGTCGAGTGCATACTGTGAGCTGAAATGCTGACGGTCGTCCTGGCCGTTCAGGTCCATGCTTCGGAAACTGGTTCGCGCCTGGTAAAAAATACGGTCGCCCGATGCGTTGAAGACGGGATTGTTGCCGCCGCCGCGCAAGCGTTTCTTTTCGCCACCTGAAACAGGCATGGTGAAAATGCCGCTGTTCTGCGTATAGGCATGGCCCTGGTGGTTATTCCCGCCATCGCGACGGAACACCAGGGTCTCACCGTCGGGTGAGAAGGAGGGGGTTCGGTAGATCCCTTTTTCGGTGGTGATGGTTTGCGGGTTTGCCCGGCGCCGGTCAAGGCGTAGGGTTTTAATCGCACCCATATCCCCGTCGGTCCAGGTCACCCACGCCAGCATGTTGCCGTCGGGAGAGAAAGCGGGTTCAAACTCCAGGTTCGCCTCATTTGTCAGACGCTCGGGAGTACCGTTTGGAAGGTCTTTTTTCCACAGATAGCCGGCTGCATTGAAGACAAGCGTGCTTCCGTCGGGCGATGTAACGGCGTGCCGGATCGCTTTGGCTGTAAAGGTTTCGGGAGCCGGGTCAAATTCAAAATGGACAACATCGGCCAGCTGGTGGTTGACCTCAGCGGTGAACGGAATCACGTCAGACTGCAGGGTCTCGACATTCAGTTTGTTGATTTTACCCTGTGCCCAGAAGATCAGGTGTTCACCGTCTGGCGTCCAGTTGAAATTGGTGTAAGGGCCAAATATTGCCCACGCCTGCTGCTGATCTTTACTCAGGTTATCATACACCGGACGCTCAATGCCGCTCTCCATATCACGGATATAGAGAACCGACTTGGTTCGGACCCGCTTGATGAACGCCATCTTCGATCCGTCAGGTGAGAGGGTGGGGGAGATCGCTCCGCCGGGTCCGCCGGTGACACGTTCGGTGCCGCCCTCTTCACGATCGTAGCGGTTGATCACGTAGATCTGGCTGTTCGGATCTTTGTTATACTGAAACATGCCGCCGGGATAGACATCCTGGCTGTAGTAGACATAGCGTCCGTCAGGCGATACAAACGGCTGACCCAGATCCTGCTGGTCATTCATACGATCAACAAGCTGAATACCCGATCCGCCTGTAATATGGTACATCCAGATTTCACCGGCACCGAGAGAGCGTGCGGATGTAAAGTGTTTTCTGGCGATCAGGTAATTTCCGTCGGGCGACCAAACGGCATTGTTAAGCAGCCTGAAGCTTTCGCCGGTTATCTGTCGGGCATCCGAACCGTCACGGTTCATTACCCAGATGTTGTCGCCGCCTCCTGCGTCGCTGGTAAAGGAGATTTTGGAGCCGTCGGGGCTGAAGCGCGGCTGAACCTCATAGGCCAGGCTCTCTCGCAGAACGCGGGCTTCACCGCCTTCAATCGGCATAATGTAGATATTTCCAAACAGGTCGAAGACGATGTCGCGGCCATCCGGGCTAACATCCAGGTTCATCCAGGTGCCTTCATCGGTCTCAAAGCTGATTTCGGTATAATCGGCACGATGCTGGGTGACATCCCATTTGTCATTGCCGTTATCCTGGGCTGCAGCGCCCAGTGCAAATAGAAAAGAGAGTAAAAAAACGTACAGTTGTTTCATGTTATGTGGTTTTTAGTTAAAAATCGATTGCTTGGATGTTACTAAAAAGTGAGGAGAACTTCGGGTGACAATTGTAAGAAATTATAAACGGAAGAGGGGCCGTCGGGATTCATAACAGGATTGGAAATGAGGGGCTATCCCGGTAAATGATGGCCCGGTTTGGGGAAAAAATGGCTGGATTTTAGGGTTAAAAAGAGGAGAGCCCGGTTATAGATGAAAACGCGCACATTTTATCGATGGAACATAATCCGCTGAATTTACTTTATATAATTAGCAGAATGCCGATAAAAAAGAGAGAATATGGCATTTTATATATTAAAATTGTTGAAATTTTAGCTTAAATCGGTCATATTCCGGGTTACGGGTTTTTAATCACAATGTTTTAGTCCCGGTACTCGTTCTCTTAAATGGCTTATGCTTTACCTTTAATCAACACTCTTTCGATTATGAGATCATTACTTCTTACACTCGCATTACTGGTCGCCGGATCGTCCGTCGCCATTGCCCAGCAGGAACCGCCTCACGGCATGGGTGAACTACAGGCTTATGCAGTATTCCTGGATGCCTATCGCGGAGATGACTTCCAGATGGCAAAAACGTTCGGCGAGTGGATGCTTGAAGCTCAACCACGTGAAATCGACGGGCACAATAACTTTAACCTTCCCCGGCAGTTTGAGCGGATGATTGATGTTTATGTGGGCCTGGCAAACGAAGAGTCTGACCCATCTGCAAAAGCGGATCACCTCCGGCAGGCTGAAGAGGTGTTTGATCTGGCATTCAGCTCGTTTTCAGAAGATGAAATTGACCATTACCGATGGAATATGCGATTGGGACGATTTTTCCACGAACATCATTCAGTGTTGAACCTCGGAACCAATGAAATCGCAGATCAGTATGCCGAAGCGTTTAAACTTGACCCGGAGCGTTATGTCAATGAAAACGGCGGATATTTTGCCGAGTTCTTGCTTACAAGTTACGCATCCCGGGGTGATCGCGAGCGTGCATTCGCCATGATCGAAGAGATTGAAGGGTTCGCCTCTGCCGATTTGAGAAGCACGATCAATGAGGTGCGCGAGCAGCTTTTTGACAGCCCTGAAGAGCGTATCGAATTTTACGAGTCGCAACTCGCTGAAGCATCGGATGAAGAGCGTGAGCAGCTCTACAGCGAGCTGGCCGACCTCTACGATGAAGTGAATAACACCGAGAAGGCAACCGAAATGGCGCGGAATCTCTATGAGATGAATCCGAATTACGCCAATACCCGAAAACTGGCTGATATCTATCTTGCCGATGGTAACTACCAGAGTGCGATTCCTTATCTCGAAGAGACAATCGAGCGGGCTGAGACTGACGTCCAGCGCAAGGAGACAACCCTGGAGCTGGCCGAAACCTATCAGCAGATTGATGAGCTTCAGAAGGCACGCGACTATGCACGCCGGGCCATCAACCTCGACAGTAATTACGGTGAAGCCTATATGAGAATGGCTGCCATCTATGCAAGAACGGTATCACAGTGCACCGGCGGACAAGCTCTCGAGCGTGAAGACCGTACCGTATACTGGCTGATTATCGACTACCTGGAGAAAGCGAAAAGTGCCGATTCATCGCTGGCATCAAATGCCAATAACCGAATTGAGTCGTACAAGAGCGCGATGCCAACTTCCGAGCATAAGTTCTTCCGCGGATGGGAGACCGGCGACAGCTTTAACATTAACGGTGACATCGGCGAGTGCTATGCCTGGATCAATGAAACCACGACTGTAAGATAGTACAACATGAATACATCCGGTGCCCCTGTGCGGCTCCCGGATCAATGATCTCAACAAGGCATTCCGGTTTACCGGAGTGCCTTTTTTTTTGTCCCGTTTCCAGCCAATCTTCTTATGCCCGAACCGGATCATCGCACTGCCCGCCAATACAGACCCATAACTGTCCGGAGGTTTCAGCATACATTGGCTCTTGCTATTCCAATCCACTCTCAAGAAGCTGTGGAACATTATCACGGCTTATCTTTTAATGCGTACTAAATAACGGATCAACACTGAAAACCCCGTGAAAATCCGTGTCTCTCTGTGGCAATCATGCATGTTGCGATAATTAAATGAAGTGTTGATTTTTCATTTCCCCATTCCACTCTCAAGGCAGGGCATGTCGCTGCGCGCGTGACGGCATGATCAAACTATAACCGTACTAAACAAGTAATAAAAATATTTGCAAACCCGGCCAGGTTCATCTATGTTCATGTAATACGGCAAGATAGAGGTGTGCCGGCAGCCTGCCCGGAAGAGAATGTACGAGACACAGGACAGGCACTATAGCGTTCGGTTCGGTAAATGCGGTATCGTCCGGGCCTGCATCAATCATGAACAAACCTATCGACGATCTATGAATTTAAAGAGAACACTGGGACTGTATGCACTTCTGCTCATTCAAATCTGGGCATTCACAGCCTGCTCCGGGGGAGCTGAAACCGAGATTCCCGAACACCTGGCCGGGATGGAGAATCTGATGGTCATCGAACCCGATGCCGATCCGCTTCACGACTGGGACCCGGTTCAGGTGGCGTCATACGGCGATACCGATGAAGTGATGCTTGGTCAGGTGGGAGATTTTACGGCAGACATGCGTGGGCGCATCTACATTGCCGACTGGAGCCAGAACGTGATTCACGCTTATCAGTCAGACGGTGAATATATTACGCAGGTAGGCGGTGAAGGCGACGGGCCGGGCGAGTTTCGAAGGATCAATGCCATCCGGGCAGACGACCGCTACCTGCATGTGCTCGATACCGGCCATATGAGGATCTCACGATTTGACCTGGAAACCTTCCGGTTTACAGACAATATCGCCATCCCCTTCGAGTGGGAAGCTGCAGGTGGATTTATCAGCTTTCCGGGCAACTTTGACATCATCGATTCGGAAAACTATTTGATCCATTTCGGGACCGGGTATACGGGCGGCCAGGATGATAGTGATGTTGAGCCGAAAGACCGGGGGAGGATCCTCAACCGCGAAAGTGAAACCTTTTTGGATGGTACCGTTTACGAATTTCCGATCAGTGAAGCGATCGTACACCGGGAGGGGACCGGCATGAGCGTGATGAGTCCCGAATACAAGCGCCGTTCGATGATCATGGCCAACGGCAGGTATCTTGCCCATGGCTGGAGCGAAGATCTGCTCTTTACCTATTACAGTATGGATGGGGAGTATAGCCATGCCTTCTATCAGCCGATCACCAAGCCGTCGCTGGACCGCAATGAGATATTAAGGGAGCATGCCGATCGTGATGAGCCGTGGAGGGGGATGATTCGAAATGATGACATGCCCGAAACCTGGCCGGCCTATCGCCACTCGGTGATGGATGATGAGAACCGGATCTGGGCTGCCACCTATCTCGACGATGAGGAGGTCTACAACTGGCGTGTCTTCTCATCCGATGGAGAGCTGATGGCATCCTTCACCTGGCCGAGGGCACGCGACATCCGCCGCGTTCAGAACGGAGCTGTATACACCCGTGAAACTGATGAAGAGACCGGACTCAGACAGATCGTCAGATACCAATTTGAAAGCATTTAATGGGTACAGGGTGCAAGGCCCGGGGCTTAAGTTTCAAGGCTCAGGGGAGAAAGGGATGGTCGGAAAACTTATGCCCGGCATCGTGTTTCCCGGTTCATGATTTGAAGTGAACCGAACCATGGAAGGATCAGGTTATGCCATACCTCCGGCCATCTATTCATCCAGGATGTGCCCATTTTAATAATACATGCTGTCAATTCAATTTAAACCATGATGAATAGAATAGTACATTCAGGGCGCACTTTGATACCATTGTTGTTCATTATTCCCTGGCTTTTATTCGTGCAGTGTTCAGAAAAGGAAAGTTTTGCTCAAATACAGATTCTGGATGAGATTCCCGGGTATATCCAGGAAGTAGAAAATCTCACCATTTTTCCGGGTGATTCAGAGCCTCGCTATTCGATTGAACTCGTACCCGAGCAAACGTATGGTGAGGATGGTGAGCCCTATTTAACAACTGTATTGAGATCTGCAGTGGATGGCAATGGCAGAATAATCATTCTGAACTCAAATTCAGATTATAGCCAATCTGTATTTGTATATAATGATGATGGCACCTTTCATACTGAGCTTGGCAGGTCGGGGAGAGGACCGGGTGAACACGGTTACATATTCGACGTGCAGGCCCGGGGCGGAAATGTGTACATCCGTGATGTGACAAATCAACGAATAAATATTTACAGTTCAACAGATTACTCATTTGAACGCACAATGATGATTGAGCAGTTGTCAATCAGGGATCATGAAGCTGTTCAGGGTTTGGAGTTAGGGCTCATTTTACCCAGGAATGACGGGAATTACCTGGTGAATTTCTATCAGAGAAACTCGGATGATGGCTGGCCTGTCCATAGGTACATGCTGATGGATGAAAATGGAAATGCGATCGGTTATGAATCCACTGAGTTCAGATCAAGCTTTAAAGCCCAGGGATACACAGATGCTGAAATTCGAATGGTATATATGTCGATGCCTTTTATAGGCGGGACCGTTTCAGGATATTCGAATAACGGTGAATTGTATCAGGCCTGGAACCAGGATTTTTTAATCAAAAAATATAATGAGGAAGGAGAGTATCAGTCAGCAATATATTATGCAATACATGGTTCACCTTTTGAACTGAGCTATCACACTCCAACCGCATTCTATAGTGAAAATGACGTACTGAAAGCTATCGGCCTTCACAATCAAAATTTGCCGGAAACCAATCCTGTAATTTCAATGCTGATGACAGATGAT
>JBJHCX010000096.1:0-6565 GCA_050486245.1 Rhodohalobacter sp. | reverse complement strand
GCCAGCTGGCCGGTCGGTTATGGCCAGAAGTTCCAGGGTATTTATGACCTGATCGGCAAAGAGCTGCACCTCTACAGAAAAACGGAGCACGGAGCCAAAAAAGCGGAAACGGAAATCTATCCGCTGGAAGAGGGGCTGGCCAAAAGCACCCTGTCTGATCAGGAAAAGGAGGCACTCGAAGAGGAGATTATGCTGATTGAGGATATGTTTGCCGATATGGATCGCGACGCATTCAAGATCGGTGAAGCCTCTCCGGTCTTTTTTGGATCGGCACTGAATAACTTCGGCCTGGATGTGTTTTTGAAGTACTTTCCCGGCCTGGCACCCTCCCCGCAGCTCTATCAGGATGCAGAGGGAAACGACAGGCAGCTGGATGAGCCCTTTAGCGGATTTGTGTTCAAGCTGCAGGCCAATATGAACCCGGATCATCGCGATTGTGCGGCGTTTATTCGAATTACATCAGGAAAATTCAAACGTGGACTGGAAGTGATCCATGAGGGGACCGGCAAGAAGGTGAAGATGTCGACCCCGCACACCCTCATGGGAGATGAGCGAAACATCCTGGAAGAGGCGTACCCGGGAGATATTGTCTCCCTGTTCAGTCCCGGATTTTTCAGAATCGGATCGACCCTTTACACCGGAAAGCCGGTTCGGTATAATGTGATTCCGCTCTTTACCCCGGAACACTTTATGAAAGTGTCTACCAAAGACCCGTTCAAAAGAAAACAGCTTCGTGAAGGACTCAAGCAGCTCTCTGAAGAGGGGGTTGTACATGTTTTTGAAGTGCCCAACGGTGTAGGCAATGAGCTGCTGCTGGGTACGGTTGGGGTTCTTCAGTTTGAAGTGGTGGAACACCGCATGCAGGCAGAATATGGTGTGGAGTTGCACCGGCAGCCGGTTAGCTACCACGCCGCCCGATGGCTCCCCCGCAATGCAGGCCCTGTGATTGAAAAGCTTGAAAACAGCTATTCAACCCAAATCACACGCGACATGGAAGAGAACCCGATCGTCTTGTTCGAAAGCGCCTACGCCCTGAGCCAGGCCGTCGATAAAGTGGGTGAGGAGAACCTCTTCAAATATAAGCAGGATTGATATTGGTAGATGGTAGATCGTCTATGGCAGATAGACGGTCTTGTGATGAACTCAAATTTCTACCATCTGCCATCCACCAGAAATCAGTTCATCATCCAGATCGCTGCGGTCAATGCAGTGGCATAGCTTACCCAGACGATATAGGGCACCATCAGCCATCCGGCCAGCGATCGTCTCCTGAAAAAGAGAAGGGTTGTGTAGATGATCGCTGCCAGCAGGAGAATAATCTCGATAAGTGCGAGTCCGATCTGCTGAAAGTTAAAGAAGAGTTGTGACCAGAGTCCGTTCAGGAAGAGCTGAACCAGGAATGCAACCAGCTCCTGGCGGGCTGCGGTGAACCCGCCCTCTTTCCAGATCATCCAGGCGGCAATGCCCATCATTGTGTAGAGTGTTGTCCAGACCGGTCCAAAGAGCCACCCGGGAGGGGTCCACGACGGCTTGTTGAGCGATTCGTACCAGTCGGCCGGGGCAATTCCCGGAGAGACCTGTGCACCGGTCCAGGCAACTACAAAGACCAGTATGAGCCAGAATGCAAGCCCGGTAAATTGAAGTTTTTGATGAACAGGTTTTTTCTTAGTCATTGTGAGCGAATTACATATTGCAGGGATTCTGTTGGGTGAGTATCAGGGAATGAAATTTGATTATAAAAGATTGATCTGTTTTGCTTAAACTTCATGCCCGTTCTGTTTTTACAAAATGAACCGTATATGATGATTACAGATACAATCAAAACCCGTGATTACGTTAAAACATTCACAGCCATTCTGCTGGTTCCATTCCTGTGGTTTTTAAGCGGTACGACTGCCAGTGCACAAGAGGGTATCATTCAAACCGGTGATTTTATTATTGCGCCGGCACCCGAAATCGGCCATGTTTGCGAGCTGCCGGCAACCGATATCGACCGCAACTTTTTTAAACGGGCGCAAGAGCGTGAGCGCAGTGTGATGCGTTCACAGGGTGAACGGCGGGCAACTTTTGAGGTTGACTTTTTTAACCAGTGTGAAGACGGTTCAAACTGGCCGGAAGATGCCAAAACGGCATTTGAATATGCCCTGGATATCTGGGGCAACTACCTGCAGTCAACCATTCCGATTGCTGTTGAAGCGATCTGGACCGAACGGGATGAAAATGTATTGGGAAGTGCGCGCCCGACCCGAATCATACAGTTCACCAGCGGGGCAGAACCCAATACCTGGTATTCAATCGCGCAGGGTAGTGCCATGGCAGGGCAGGATTTTAAAGAACAGATTGACGAAGTTGATTCTGATGTTGAGGTCATTATGAACTGTGAATTTCCCGACTGGTATTTCGGAACAGATGCCAACACTCCACAGGGAATGATCGACTTTGTGACCGTTGTGCTCCATGAAATTGGCCACGGTATCGGATTTATTGGAAGCATGAGTGCTGATGAGGATAACCAGAGCGGAAGCTACGGGCTGGGCCAATCGAACGATCCGATCATTTATGACCGGTTTGCTGAAGATGGTCAAGGTAATGAATTGCTCAATACAAGTGTTTATGGCAATCCATCTTCAGAATTGCGTCAAGCTCTTATTGGTAATAGAGCTGGAGTATTTCATAATGGTGTAGAGGGGGTAATTAATAATGCTGGAATGGTAAAATTATATACGCCTAATCCATGGAATGATGGATCATCCTATTCACACCTAGATCAAGAAACCTTTTCAAGTCAAGACAATTTAGATAATGCGTTAATGAGACCGCGGATAGATAGGCAATTCGCTATTCATTCACCAGGCCCTATTTTTTGTGGAATGCTGAGTGACTGGGGGTGGCCATTAGGTGAGCATTGTAATGATCTACTGTCAAGTGAATCAGTGCTTATTGTTGATCAGACAGAGATAGATTATGGTGTTATTAATGTTGGTTCAAGAGTTGATAAGTCAATTAAAATTACAAATGACATTACATCGGATGATGAGTTAAGAGGTGTTTTGGTTCTTGATAATAAAAACTATAGGATTATATCATCAAACAGTATTAGCCTGATGCCCGGTGAAAGTTCAGAGATTACGATTAGATACAATCCTACAAGTGACAATATACATAATGTAACAGCAGTATTGTATAACAATTCAATGAATGAAAATCGGCAACTACCTATCATTTTTAAAGGGGAAGCGTTACGCGAAAATGAGATCGCTCGCCTGGAGCATAACTATCCGAACCCGTTTAATCCATCGACTACGATTCCTTTTGTTCTGTCAGAAGATAATGAGGTTCGCCTCGATATCTATAATGTAAACGGTCAGCTGGTGCAGACCCTGGTGAATGAGTTTCGGACGTCCAACCGGTATGAAGAGCCCTTTGATGCCTCGGGCCTCTCAAGCGGGATGTACTTCTATCGGCTGATTGTTGGGGATATGGTGCAGACCAAGCGGTTGCTCTTTATCAAGTAGGCAATGGGGCGTGCGGCATTTACACCTGCACCGGAAGTGATTTACAGCTCCATCAGGTCTCTCAGGAACTGTTCAAACTGTGGGGTATCATATTTGGCAAGCCCCTGCTTCTCCATCATCAGTTTGCCGTCACCTGAAATGACATAGGTTGTCGGAATGACAGAGCTTTCATAGGTACCCGGAACTTTGGTTCTGAAGTGGTATATAGGCATGTCAAAACCCCGGCGATCCATAAACTGTCTGGCGAGCTCAAAATCCTCATCCATTGAAACCAATACAAATTGAACTTTATCATCCTCATCAAATTGATTGTACAGGTTGTGAATGGATGGCATCTCTGCAATACAGGGCGGACACCAGGTTGCCCAGATATTCATAAATACCACATCTCCGTCAAAATGCTCCAGTGAAATGACGGAGCCGTCTTCATTGGCCATATAGAAATCGCGATTGGCATCCGGAAAGGAGTCGGTTACGGATGGGATCGAGGGCTGGATGAGTCCGGTGGCCAGCAAACCTCTCTGCAGCGTACCGATGACCTGGGTATGGAGTCCGGTGAGGTAGAGAAATCCGATCACGCCCAGGATGGCCCCCCACTCAATCAGGTTACGTTTACGTTTTTTTGCCCGGACTTCTTTTTCATTTTGATTCATGATGATTCTTTTTGAGGGTATAACAGAAAAAGCCGAGTGCATATTGCCTTCGGCTTTTTAAGATATTCACCAAGTGAAGTTTGAGTCAGGGCCTGATCCTGATATCGATCTTTTTGCCGCCCGATCCGTTTTTATTCTGGAGGGAAACGGTCTGCTGTATCCGGTTCGCGATCTCTTTGAGGCCGATGGCTGCAGGGGAAGCGGGATCACCGGCCACGACCGGGGTTCCGCTGTCACTGGTTTCGCGAATCTGTTCTCTGAGTGGTATTTCGCCCAGGAAGGGCACCTCCAGTTTCTGCGCCAGCTTTCTGGCTCCATGCTTTCCAAAAATGTAGTACTTCTTCTCAGGAGCATCATCCGGCACAAAGTAGGCCATATTCTCAACGATACCGAGAACGGGAACATTGACCTTGCTGAACATGGCGACGCCTTTTCGGGCATCATCCAGTGCAACGGTCTGCGGAGTGGAGACAATTACGGCCCCGGTTAGCGGCACGGTCTGTACAATGGTAAGCTGAATATCGCCGGTTCCCGGAGGCAGGTCCAGAATCAGATAGTCGAGTTCACCCCATTCCACTTCCTGCATAAACTGTTTCACGGCACTGGTTACCATCGGTCCGCGCCAGATCATCGCCTGGTCGGTATCAACCAGAAAGCCCATGGATACCAGGTGTACTCCATGCTTCTCAATCGGAACCAGTTTTTTCTGGGTCGTGATATTGGGGCGCTCTTTAACATCAAACATGGTTGGGACACTGGGCCCGTAGATGTCGGTATCGAGCAGGCCCACCTTTGCACCGGTCTGTGACAGAGCCACAGCCAGGTTGGCCGCAACGGTAGATTTACCGACCCCGCCTTTGCCAGATGCCACAGCGATCACATTTTTTACCCCGGGCAGAATGGGTTCTTGGGGTTGCTGCGGCTGAGCCGGCTGACTCTCGTCTCCCTCCAGTTCACGTCGCTTTGAGATATTGACTCCAACCGTAATGTCGAGTACGGCTTGCTTGTCGACAAATTTCTGGATGGCAGCGGTACACTCTTTTTTCAGGTGGTTGGCAAGGCTGTCGTCTTTGGCGGGCAGCTCCAGTGTAAATGCCACATACTTATCCTGAATAACCAGATCCTGGATCAAATCGAGCGAGATCAGGTCTTTCTCGTACTGCGGGTGCAAAACGTGCGTCAGGGCACTTTTAATTTGTTCTTTATGGATAGACATAAATGTTTTACGTGCTTGAAATTGTTACCTTTCAAAAATAGGCAGAATATCACCGAATCTAAACGGTTATCTTTGATCCGTAGTTCGGTATTTTTAAAATAGGGAATGCAGGTTAAACAAATGTGAACAGACTGCCCCGGCTTGTTCTCCCTGAACTGTTTTTCGGAATCTATCCGGTATAAGATCTTTAATATTAAGTGTTAAACTGAATTCAACCATGTCAAAACGCACACCCCTTTATTCTGAGCACAAAAAACTGGACGCCAAATTGATCGATTTCGGAGGCTTTGAGATGCCTGTACAGTATACCGGGATCAAGCAGGAACACAACGCTGTGCGCGAGAAGGCGGGCCTGTTTGATGTGTCGCACATGGGCGAGTTCTTTGTGAAAGGGCCGGAAGCTCTCAATCTGATACAGAAAGCCACGGTAAACGATGCTTCAGCGCTGGTTCCCGGGAAAGCCCAGTACACGGCCATGTGTTATGAAGACGGTGGGATTGTAGACGATCTGCTTGTCTATAAGCTGGCTGAAGAGGAGTATATGCTGGTGGTGAACGCCTCCAATATAGAGAAGGATTGGGAGTGGATTTCGGGGTTGAACAGCATGGGAGCCGACCTTGAAAACCGGTCTGACGATTTTGCACTGCTGGCACTGCAGGGGCCCAATTCCATAAAGATTCTGCAGAAACTTGCCGATACAGACGTCTCTGCCATTTCCTTTTATACCTTTGAGACGGGAACCGTTGCCGGCCAGCAGGATGTCATCATCTCTGCCACAGGCTATACCGGTGAAAAAGGGTTTGAGCTCTATATCGATACGAAAAAAGCAGATGCGGCACGAATCTGGTCTGAACTGCTAAAGGCCGGTAGGGAGTTCGGGATCGAACCCGCAGGCCTGGGCGCCCGCGATACGCTGCGCCTGGAGATGGGCTATGCACTCTATGGAAATGATATCAGCAAGGAAACAAATCCCATTGAAGCCGGTTTAGGATGGCTGACCAAACTTGATAAAGGTGAGTTCGTCGGCAAAGATGCCATCAAAAAAGTGAAGGAAAACGGGATCAAACGAAAATTGTCCGGGTTTGTGATGGATGAGGGGAGAAATGTTCCCCGGTCGGGTTACACCATTGCCGATGCCGACGGAAACGATATCGGTTTTGTGACAAGCGGCACCCAATCGG
>JBJHCX010000095.1:0-6585 GCA_050486245.1 Rhodohalobacter sp. | reverse complement strand
TGGCATCCGACGGGACCATCTGGCTTGGTACCGTAGAGGGATTGAGCCGGTTTTTCCCCGACCGGGTGGAAAAAAATGAAACCCCGCCCGGACTCGAATTTGAGTCACTCTCCATCAGCGGACGCGAAGTGGTGCCGGGAAGGGAGTACCGCCTTACACACGACTACAATTTCCTGCAGGCTGCCGTAACCGGACTGACTTTTGAAGCACCCGACCAGATCATCTACCGCCATCGGCTGCGCGGACTCGACAATGAATGGACCATTACCCGCGAAAATGAGATCCGATACCCGGGGTTGCCGCCGGGCGACTATACGCTGCAGGTCCGGGCTTACAATGCGGATGGTGCGGCGAGTGAACAAACACTCGCTTTCTCGTTTACCGTGCTGCCGGCATTCTATTTTCAGTGGTGGTTCATCCTTCTTGCATCAGCTTCTTTTGTGGGGTTAATCCTCTTTATTGTTCACTACAATCGGGTGAGCAAACAGGTGGAGATTGAAAAGATGCGCGTTCAGATTGCCAGTGACCTGCATGACGATGTGGGTTCATCCCTCACTGAACTGGCCCTTCAGACTGACTTTCTGCAGGCCGGAGAAATCAGCGACGAGATGCGCGACACGCTCAGGCAGCTCGGAGAACAGAGCCGAAAGATTGTGACCAGCCTCGATGACATCGTCTGGTCGATTGATGCCCGGAACGACACGGCCGGCGACCTTACCGACCGGATGCAGGACTATGTAAACCAGATGTTTGTCAATAGCCGGTGTGAAGTGCTTTACCACTTTGATGAGCTGAAGATGGATGAAAAACTGCCGGTTCAGGTGAAAGAGAATATCTATTTGATATTCAAGGAGGCTGTGAACAATATTGTCAAACACTCAAATGCCACACGGGCCCAGATCCGGTTTTCATTTGACGGCAGCCACTTCAACCTGAAAGTGGAAGACAATGGATCGGACTCAGACAAGTTAAAAAGAACAGGGCAGGGCCTGCGAAATATGCAGATGAGAGCAGACAGAATCGGTGCTGACCTTGTCATTGAAAACTCTCAGGGATTTACAGTGACGGCATCAGGCCGTGTATCGTGAAGAATCAGTAAACAAGCGGAGCAGTTATGGTTAAAGTTGGAATTGTAGAAGACAATGTGAAAATCAGAAACCTCATTCAGCGCTATCTGGATATGCAGGATGGCATAAGCTGTCGTGTGGCTGTCGATTCGGTTGAAGAGATGCTGGATTACCTGAAAGAGAAGGAGCTTCCGGATATCCTGCTGATGGATATCCAGCTTCCGGGCATGTCGGGGATCGAAGGAATCGGAATCATTAAACAGGATTATCCCGAAATCGATATCATCATGCTGACGGTCTATCACGATTCGCACAAGATTTTCGATTCGCTGAAAGCCGGCGCGTCCGGATATCTGCTCAAACACACCTCATTGCCAGAGATCAAAGAGGCGGTTGAGGACCTGGCCAAGGGGGGAGCCCCCATGTCGCCTCAGATTGCACGAAAGGTGATTCAGTATTTCAATACGACACAGGTAAAAAAGAAGCCGGAAAGCGATCTGACAGCGCGTGAACAGGATATTGTAAACGGGCTGGTTGACGGCCTCAGCTACAAGATGATTGCCGACCGATTTGACATCTCGATCGATACGGTGAGGGCTCACATTCGGAATATCTACAAGAAACTGCATGTGAACTCAAAGGCCGAAGTGATCGCCAAATCGCTGAGAGGTGAGATTTAACGCGTTAAGCCGGAAATGCACCTTAATTCAATAATGAATTGAGGTGCTGGAACGTTACCTTGACAGTGGAAGAGTGCATTCACGCTCAGGTTTTCTATTTTTCAGGAAGGGGAACGTTTCAGCCAATTTCATGTATTAAGTGTAACGTAATCAACCTGAAAACGATAGGGGGCATTGACACAAGCGGGTATAACATGAATATGTGATAAAAGTTGGGTTTGAAAAGTACTATTTTATTATTGAACCAAAGAGTATAGACCCATAGCCGGAGGCTATTATGACACGATCAATACCACATATCGCCCTATTCATTGCAGCAGGACTCTTTTTGTCCGGTTGCTATACACAAGTCAAGACAGTACACTCAGACCGCGGGGTTCACCCCGCGCCGGCCGACCGCCAGGCGCCGGTTGACCAGCGGGCCGGGCAAATTGTAAGCGAGGAGGATTATGTGCTCGGTTATGAAGATGGCTGGGATGACGCTGAAGAGTTCTACTTTAAAGATTATGAAGCCAAACAGTGGTATCTGGATCATGGAATTAACCTGGCTCACAATCCGAATGTAAGGCGTGCCTACTACAGTTCGGTCCATCACCACCATCACTACTTTGGGTCATACTACTATCCGCCCTATTTCCACCGATATTACAGTCCCGCAAGGTGGCATTTCTCTTTGGGTTTCCACTATGGATGGTATCGCCCGTTCCATTCATTTGGCTGGGCTTACTACAGCCCATACCGGTTTTATGATCCGTTCTACTCCTACTACGGCTATTACGGCGGCGGATACTGGGGCTATGGCGGCTGGTACACGCGTCCGATCGTTGTCTACTCGACCCGAACCGTCAGGCGCGACTATGGCCCGCGAAGCACCGGACTTGCCACGCGAGGTAATGTGGTCCGCAACCGCGGAGTTGCCACAACAGGCAGCAGAAGTGCGATTCGGTCAAATGCACGCTCATCACAGGTTGGAAGCAGAGGTACTGTAAACAGAACCACAACCCGGAGTGCAATCCGTTCGAATGCCAGTTCAAGAACCGATTCCCGCGGAACGGTGAACCGAAGCAGTTCCACCAACCGGTCGACCGGAACCGTGAACAGAACCCGCTCAAACAATAACAGCAGCGGAAGCGTAAACAGGACCCGGTCGTCATCGAATAACCGAAGCAGCGGAACGGTCAACCGGAACAACAGCAATAACCGTTCATCCGGATCTTCTGCAAACCGAAACCGGTCAAACAATGACAACCGCCAGGCAGCGGTACAAAATGAGAACCAGCGCACACGCACCGTTATTTCAACCAGAAACAGCGATCCTGTTCGTGTGGATGAAGGGCGGACAATCAACCGTTCGAACCTGGAGGTTAACCGGGTTGTAAACCGGACAGCCGTTCAAAACCGAATCCGGTCTGCAGAAGTAGACACCCGGCTCTCGTCACCGGCACAGCGCAGGGAAGCGCTGAACAACCGAAACAGCCGCAGTTCATCCATTTTGGGATCAATTGGCAGGGCTGTTCTGAACTCTAACGGAATCAATACATCAACCAACTTCCGCAGTTCAAACAGAAGTTCATCTTCAAGGTCGACAGTAAACCGGTCGTCCAATTCCCGCTCATCTTCGGGTACGGTTAACCGTTCAAGCAGCAACCGGTCGTCGTCCGGTTCTTCAGTCCGGTCCTCCAATAACCGTTCAAGCAGCAGCGGCACCTCTTCCAGAAGCCGTTCCTCCTCGTCCAATAACAGAGGAAATTAAATTGCGTGCCGGATGGTGATTGATCATCCGGCTTTTTTTCAAAACATACGACAGAAATTAAACTTAACAGGAGAAGTATGCGTCAAAGCATCAAAATCATCATCATTCTGACTACGGTGACCTTTGCAGCGGGCATTTCATTTGCCGGAGCGCAAACAACCAACCCGCTCAACTCCCTGCTCTACAGCAACCAGGCAAATATACTCAGTGAACAGGGCAGTGCCATGGACCCCGTGACACTGGTGATGCCGGGAACCGCCTATGCTGCCGGGTTCGGATCGTTTCTGGATAACCCCGCTTCAGCGGCACTTTTCAAAACCAGTTTTGGTGAATTTGGCATGGCGTATACCAATGTCAATGAATCGGTAAACTTTTTAGGTAACACCCGTTCGCTTGGCGACAGCCAGTTTAATCTGTCGAATGCCGGATTTGTCTACTCATTCCCGACAGCCCAAGGCAGCCTGGTGGTCGGGGCCGGCTACAATCAGCACAGTGTCTTTAACCGGGCCATGGGTTTTCGGGGGCGAAACGAGCAGACCACGATCACCGATATGTTTAAAACACCGGGATCTACGTATGCAGATATCGCCTTTAACACCTTTGCCATCGATTACGGGGATGAATTTGAAGATTGGGATGAATCGATCTTCCGGATCGGGTTTAATGAGTATGGCGACTATCTCGGGATCCGCCAGCAGGGTGAAATCTTTGAGAGCGGATATGGAGGGGAGTACAGCTTTTTTGCGGCTACCGAGTTTCAGCAGGATTTGATGATCGGGGTCAGCCTGGGCATCCTGAACGGCCGTTACACGTACGACCGGCTATTCCAGGAGGTCGACAATTTTAACGACTATGACAGTGATCTGATCGACTCCAGCGGCGACGGACAGGGGGATACCGACATCGACAATATCCTGCTTCAAGACAAGATCAGGAGCAGCTACACCGGCTTCAAGCTTCGTGCAGGTGCCATCTACAGGCTCAACGAGGTGGTCAATATCGGTGCCAGCTACACCTTCGGGACCCGCATGGAGGTCACCGAGCTGTTTGACGCGAGAATACGCACAACGTTTGACAACGGAACGGTATTTGATGATGAGCTGAATTCTGAATTTACCTACTACATCGAAATGCCGGCCCGTACCTCAATGGGTGTCTCGCTGAACAATATGGGTCCGCTTACCGTCTCGGCATCGGCCGAATATGTGGATTATGCTTCTACGCGAATCGATTTTCGTGACGGCGAACTGTTTGAAGACGAGATTGCGGAGAACGAATTTATCGAAGAGGCCTTTCGGTCTGTCTGGAACCTGAGGTCCGGGCTTGAGCTGCAGCTGAATGATGGATTTACCCTGCGAGGCGGTTATCAGCATCTGCCCGGAAAGTTCAGGGAAGTATCCACAGACAGGAATATTTTCACGTTCGGCTCGGGAATACAGATTTCCAGGGATGTAGCGCTGGAACTGGGAGGATCCTACTCGATGTGGGACGAATTCTCGGCTGTGTACGATTATGCCGAGTACAACTACTCACCGCTGCCAGATGCACCGCCAACGTATACGCTGCGAAGTGAAAATGCGGATCGAAGTGCAGACCGGTGGCAGTTTCTGGCTACGATGCGGTTTAATATCAGATAACAGCTGCAGCGCACATACCGGCAACCCGTTTCTCACAACAGGCTTTGGGTTACCTGCTATTTCAGAAGAATGGCTTCGATCGACTCAACTTCCAGCCTGAACTCCCCGCGCTGCCTGTCGCTGATTAGAAAGCCGAATTGAACAATATTTGCCGGATTCAGGGGAGAGGCGCTTTTCGGTTCCTGTCCGCGATAGGTTGCTGAAAATCCTTTCAGCGGCAGAATAATCTCCAGCCATTCACCCTCTATTGTATCAAACCGGCTTTCATACCACCAGGGGTCAGGCTCATTTGGATTGCCGGTTTTAAGCCGAAAACCGTACCGCTTACCGTCACCTCTAACCCGCAGGCGAATACTGGGATAGCCGGTCAGGTTTAGTGGCCGACGGTTATGTACAGAGGCAAATCCGCCGCCGCTTTTAAGTGACAACGTTCCCAGGAAGAGTCCGTTTCCATCTTCATTTATCTGGAACCGGCTTTCAGATTTACCTCCCATTACCGCGTCATTTACAATCTGCCACTGCTGGGATGCCAGGTTGGAGAAATCCGTAATAAGCGTATGTCTTTGATCCATTTTATAAAAACCGGCCTGAAACGATCGTGTTCATTCTATTCGGCAAACATGACCAATCAATACAACATTCAGGAATAACTGTGAAATTTTGATGTAAGCAACCGTAAAATAAATGCCTGACTGCAAACTTTCACACTTCGGGCTAATTTTATGGGCTCATTTTTTCGAAAACTTCCGTTAATTGCCTGAAATACCGAGTGAGCGGCCAATTCTTCGAAAGATATTCCGGCTCTTTTCCTCTTCACCATCTTTTTCACCCCCTATTTCCCGGGGCTCGTCGCTGCTGCGTCCTGTAAAAAAATCACGAAGCCGGTCTCTGACCCGGTCATCCCTGTAATCGGGACATTCAAGTGAATAGGGGGTGTCGATCTGTTCAGGGAAAAAGTGTTCAGGCTGCCGGGCAAGATCCGGTTCCTGTTCCAGGTTCTGAAGAAACAGGCCAGCAACCGGGAGGGCGGTTTGGGATGCATATGCGGGAAATTGCCTGAAACGAACACGGTTATTCCATCCTCCGATCCTTACGCCAAATGCCATTTCGGGAGTGAATCCTACAAACCAGCCGTCGGCAAATTGTTGGGTCGTACCGGTTTTTCCTCCCAGAGCGTGGGTGATTCCGAATTGACTTCTCAAGGGGGCACCGGTACCTTCATTGACCGCTTTTTCAAGCATGGCTGTCATGGTAGCCGCCACTTCCGGGGAGATGCCGGCAGGTTGCCCGGAGGGCGGAAGAAAGACGGTTTCCGTCTCATCGGGCCCGGCATCGGCATCCGGGCTCCGGATCGCCTGCAGGGAGTGCAGGAGGCGATTGTTTCCCCGGAGGCCAGCCGGCCGGGTGTCAGCGCGGTCAGTAAAATCATAAATCAGTTTGCCGTTGGC
>JBJHCX010000094.1:0-6633 GCA_050486245.1 Rhodohalobacter sp. | reverse complement strand
GCAAGAGGCAAAAATGTTGATGAGCCTCATAGAGTCGGGCAGATACAGCGATGAACGAATTGCACTTTTGATTCGGATCCTGGGTGAACTGAATGTATATGAAAGCACCGATTTTCTATTTATAAAGTATTGCAGCCTGAGTGAAAGTGACTACCCGGAACCTGTAGCCCGCGCTCTTCTCGACACGCTGTCAGGTTTTGGGGATGTCAGGATTCTGGATCGCATTCAAAGGGTTTTTGTCAATTCAAACGATCGTGAAGTCAGAGAGTCTGCAGCCCGCGCCATGGGTAAGGTTATGGATCCGGTCAATGTGCCGATCCTGAAATGGATGCTTTTCGACAGCGATTTTTATGTAAGGTTTCATGCTGCCAGGTCGCTG
Source organism: Rhodohalobacter sp. (assembly GCA_050486245.1). Taxonomy (GTDB): domain Bacteria; phylum Bacteroidota; class Rhodothermia; order Balneolales; family Balneolaceae; genus Rhodohalobacter. The sequence goes on along the minus strand of JBJHCX010000094.1, from coordinate 6,254 downwards.
GCCGGTTACCCGGATGTCGATCTGCTGAACCTGAACCTGCCGGGTCTTGACAGTGAAGAGTATGACGAGCTGCTGGGCGAAATTGAATCGGCTAATCAGATGGAGTATTAGATGATGGAAATTTTGGGCCCGATACTCCTTGCTGTCAACGTGATCATCTTCATCTATTTTGTGGTTGTGAATTTTTCATACATCACTCTGGTGATCTTCTCCTATATACAGACCCGGCGCTCTAAAAAAGAGAGCACCATCTATAAGCTGAGCGGCCTGTTTGATACCCGCCTCTATAAATCGATCTCCATATTGGCGCCCGCCTATAACGAAGAGGCCTCGATCATTGAATCGACAGAAGCGCTGCTTCACCTGGAGTTTGCCGATTATGAAATCATTGTCATAAATGACGGGAGCAGCGATCAGACGCTCGACAGGCTGACCGACCACTTTCAGCTCAAAAAGATCGATCGCTATGTGCCCAAATCACTCGAGACGGAGCCTGTGAAGGCGATCTATGGCAGTCGGCTCCACCCAAACCTGTTTGTGGTCGACAAGGAGAACGGCCGCAAGGCTGATGCGCTGAATGCGGGAATCAATGTGTCGCGCAAAGACCTGATCTGTGCAGTCGATTCGGATACACTGCTTGAACCGACCGTGCTGCAGCAGATGCTGATGGCGTTTGTGGCCGATCCCAATACGGTTGCCGTGGGCGGGGTTGTCAGGGTGGCCAATGGATGTAGATTCAGCCTGGTGGAGATTCCGCGGGTTGATCGACTTCCTGAAGGGGAATAAATCGTGGGGTGAGATGACTAGGGTGGGAACCTTTAACAAGTGATGCCGGCACAGGGCTGGGCAATGTCACGGCTTGTGGGGGGCGGAGTTGTACAGCCCGGTTCAGGGTGTAAGATGCCATGAGTGCCGGTAGGTTCAGGCCATTCTACAGACAGCCATGATTGCAGTATTTAAAAAAGTGTCAGCACAGAAACGGCGGTTTCCATGCTGACACCTTTAAACGTTGTCACCGGCAGTGGATTCAGGGCCAGCCGCCGGTGATATTGCGGAATGTATCCGGTCGGTTATTTGCTCAGATAGAGGTTTTTAAACTCATACGGTTTTCTGAAATGCTCATCGTCGAAATCTTTCATAAAGTAGATGCTTTCGCCGGTTGATTTCATCTCAGGGCCGAGCTCTTTTTTCACCTCCGGGAATTTGTCGAACGGGAAGACCGGCTCTTTAATCGCCCAGTGCTCCAGTTTCGACTCCAGGTCGAACTCTGTCAGCTTGGCTCCCAGCATCACTTTTACGCCAATCTGCGCTTCGGGCCTCTGTGTTGCTTTGGCCAGGAACGGAATGGTTCGCGTTGACCTCGGATTGGCTTCCAGGATGTAGACTTTCTCATTTTTCACCGCATATTGGACATTCAAAAAACCGATAATATCCATCTCTTTTGCAATTCGGAACTGATAATCCTCGATGGTTTTGATCACCTCATCACTCAGTGAATAGGGAGGAAGTACCGCCGTTGAGTCGCCCGAGTGTACCCCGGCCGGCTCAATGTGCTGCATGATACCGGCAATGTGGAGCTGATCTCCGTCAAACACTGAATCCACGTCAACCTCAATGGCTTTGTCGAGATACTTGTCGATCAGGAAGTCGTTTTCGGGATGGGTTTTCAGGATTCGGTCTACATAGTCGCGCAGTTCCTCCTCTTTCACCGCAATACGCATTCCCTGTCCGCCCAGCACATAGCTTGGTCGAATCAGTACCGGGTACCCTACCCGTTTTGCAATCTGGAGTGCATCTTCCACGTTTCGCGCGGTTCCGTATTCGGGGAATGGGATGTCGAGTCTCTTCAGGAACCTGGAGAATTCACCGCGGTCTTCGGCAAAGTCAATCTTTTCAAATTCGGTTCCAAAGATCTTGATGCCGGCTTTCACAAATCGTTTTCCGAGCTTCAGTGCGGTCTGGCCGCCTACCTGCAGGATGACGCCTTCCGGTTTTTCGTGTTCGAATATATCGAGCACGCGCTCCCAGAAGATTGGCTCAAAGTAGAGCTTGTCGGCGATATCAAAGTCGGTCGATACCGTTTCAGGGTTGCAGTTAACCATGATCGCTTCATAGCCCATATCCTGTGCCGCTTTCACCGCGTGTACGCAGGAGTAGTCAAACTCGATGCCCTGGCCGATGCGGTTGGGCCCGCTTCCCAGAATCATCACTTTCTTGCGGTTGGTAACAACGCTCTCATTTTCTGTTTCGTAGGCAGAGTAGTAGTAGGGTGTCTCTGCGGGGAATTCAGCCGCACAGGTATCCACCAGTTTGAAGACCGGTTTCAGCCCGAGGTCCAGGCGTTTTTTCCTGACATCGTCATCTTTCAGCCCATTCCCGCTCTTGCTGAGCAGCCAGGCGATCTGGGCATCCGAGAAGCCGGCCTGTTTCAGTTCAAAGAGATCCTCTTTTGTGATGGAGTCGAGCGACTGCCCTTCGGTCCGGTTCTCCAGGCTGACCATATAGCGGATCTGCTGCAGAAACCAGGGGTCTACTTTGGTGATATCCGCAATCTCTTCAACGGATGCTCCCAGTTTGAATGCATTTCGAATCTGCATGGTGCGGTCCCAGTAAGGCTTGATCAGGCGCTCACGGATCGTTTTGCGGTCAGGATCATCATACCCGTCGGCACCCAGCCCGGATCGGCCCACTTCGAGCGACTGCCACGCTTTGTTGAGGGCCTCGGGGAAGTTTCGCCCGATCGACATCACCTCGCCCACCGCTTTCATCTGGGTGGTCAGCTCTTCATCGACAGCCGGGAATTTATCGAAGTTGAATCGTGGAATTTTCACCACAACGTAGTCGATCGAGGGCTCAAAACAGGCTGAAGAGACCTGGGTAATCGGATTTGGCAGTTCATCGAGTGTGTAGCCGATCGCCAGTTTGGTGGCAATTTTGGCAATCGGGTAACCGGTCGCCTTGGAGGCGAGAGCCGATGAGCGGCTCACCCTTGGGTTAATCTCAATGGCGACCAGGCGGTCGCTGCCCGGCTCCATCGCAAACTGCACATTACAGCCGCCGGCAAAATCACCGATCGAGCGCATCATGCGGATAGCCGCATCGCGCAGCATCTGGTACTGCTTGTCGGTCAGTGTCTGGGTCGGGGCCACGGTGACCGAGTCGCCGGTGTGAACCCCCATCGGATCGAGATTTTCGATCGGGCAGACGATGACGACGTTGTCATTCTTGTCACGCAGGAGTTCCAGTTCAAACTCTTTCCATCCAAAGATACTCTCTTCAATCAAGACCTGGTGAACCGGGCTCATCTCCAGCCCGCGAAGCACTTTTCGCTCAAATTCATCCTCATTCCAGACAATTCCCCCGCCGGTGCCGCCCAGGGTAAAGGATGGGCGGATCACAATGGGGAGGCCTCCCAGCTCTTCAACAATCTCTTTGGCGTCGAGAAGGGAGTTGGCCGTACGGCTGCGGCACTGTTCAATTCCGATATCCTCCATCAGGTCGCGGAAGAGCTGACGGTCTTCGGTGATATCGACGGCGTCCATGTTTACACCGATAATCTCAACACCATTCTCTTCCCAGAAACCCTCATGCTGCAGGTCTCTTGCCAGGTTCAGGGCTGTTTGTCCGCCCATGGTAGGCAGGACGGCATCGGGCTTCTCTTTAGCTACAATGTTTTTGATGGAGTCTGTTGTCAGCGGATCCAGGTAGATCGCGTCGGCCATCATGGGGTCGGTCATAATGGTAGCCGGATTGGAATTGATCAAGACAACCTTATACCCCTCCTCTTTCAGAGAGCGGCATGCCTGGGTTCCGGAGTAGTCAAATTCGCAAGCCTGGCCAATAACAATGGGGCCAGAGCCGATGATCAGAATTTTTTGTATGTCGTCGCGACGTGGCATGTTGAGTGTTTTTCGTGGTTAATATTCTGTAGTAAAACGTGGCTTGGCAGTCAGGGTTTAAGCTCCTTTAGCGTCCTTGATCATATCGATAAACTGATCGAACAGGTAGGAGGAGTCGTGCGGGCCGGGCGATGCCTCGGGGTGATACTGCACCGACATGCCCGGGAAATTTTTAAACCGAAGGCCTTCAATCGTATTGTCGTTCAGGTTGATATGGGTAATTTCAACCTTCGATTCATCGATCTTCTTTTCATCGACGGCAAACCCGTGATTTTGCGTCGAGATTTCGACAAGCCCTGTCTTCAGGTTTTTTACCGGCTGATTGGCACCGCGATGTCCGACATACATTTTCCGGACCGGGATGCCCTCGCTCATGGCCATCACCTGGTGGCCCAGGCAGATGCCGAAAAGCGGCTTTCCGCTCTTTTTGGCAGCTTCTACAACTGGCAATGCATAGTGTGTGGATGCATTCGGGTCGCCGGGGCCGTTGCTGAAGAAATAACCGTCGGCCTCCCACTCCATCACCTCCTCGGCAGGGGTTTCTGCCGGGAAGATGCGCAGGGTGCACCCTCTCTCTGTAAAGTTGTTGATGATATTCTGTTTGACACCGTAATCCATCATGGCAACCCTGTAGCTGCCATCCGATGGAACGGTCTGTGCCTCTTTGCGGGTGACCCTGGTGGCCAGTTCGAGACCTTCCATAGAGTCCCATTCCCGGGCCATTTTCACCAGTTCCTTCTCATCGGTGATCTCAGAACTGATCACGGCATTCATCACCCCCTCGCTTCGGATATGGCGAACCAGCATGCGTGTATCCACTCCCGAAATGCCGATAACGCGGTTGTTTTCAAGGTACTCCTGGAGGCTGCCGTCAGCAATCGGGTTGCTGTAATCATCAGAGAATGAACGGACAATCAGTCCTGCGATCATCACTTTCCGGGCTTCATCATCACGGCTCATCGTTCCGTAATTTCCGATGTGCGGATAGGTCATCATCATGAGCTGTCCGAAGTAACTGGGATCGGTGAAGATCTCCTGGTAGCCGGTCATGCTGGTGTTGAAGCAGAGTTCACCGCCGGTGGTGCCGATTTTACCGATAGCACGGCCACGAACAACGGTACCGTCAGAAAGTGCGAGGGTTGCAGGGGTGTGTTTAGGATGTTGCGGGGTCATATCTTAAACAGAAAGATTAAAGGTGAATAGGTGAGAAAGGAGCGTGCAGAGGTGAGTGGAAGGCCAAAAAAAATCCGACAACGGAAACCGTGTCGGATTTGTGGGGGAAATTTTTCGTATATGCAGATGTCCGGGTTTGGCGATCTCATCAGCTCTGTTTCAAAGTTTCACAAAGGTAAGGAGAGAGAGGAAATTTTAAAAGGGATTTTTTGAATTTTGACACACGGCCGGGTAAATCCCTTAAGTTATATCCGGTTAGCAATTAAAATTTCGTGCGGATCTCCCAAAGGTCCGGAAAGATCGGGTTGTTGAGTGTGCGTCTGAGATATTTGGCACCATCCGATCCGCCGGTTCCCTTCTTGGTTCCGATGGTTCGCTCTACCATTTTGACATGCCTGTACCGCCATTCCATCAACCCTTCGTCGTAGTCGACCATCAGTTCGCAGAGCATGGCGGCTTCCGGATCGCTGTTCATGATCCTGACCAGTTCCTGCTGGTTTTGTTCAGACGGTTCGAAGACCAGTCCCTGATCGTTGACCCGTTCTGGCGACTGAATATCATGCCCACGCTTCTGCAGGTAGGTGCAGAAGCTCTCCCAGAGGGTTGACTCTTTTTCACGGTCAATCAGGTTCTGTTGCAGTTCCGGCTGATCTTTGTGCACATCAATAATATGCCTGGAGCGCATGCCGCAGATGATCTCCATCTCCCGGAACTGAACCGACTGAAAGCCGCTGGCGCTCTGAAGGAATCCCCTGAAACTGTTGAACTCGAGCGGCGTCATGGTTTCAAGCACATCGATCTGGGAAACCATCGTCTTCAGGATGGTCAGAACCCTTCTCATCGTCTTGGTGGCCCCCCAGGTGTTTCCCTCTTCCAGGTCACTGCGAAGTTTGTCAAATTCGTGAAGGATCTGTTTGAACCAAAGCTCATACACCTGATGAATGACGATAAAGAGCATTTCGTCGTGCTCTTCGGGCGTTGACTCCGGCTTCTGGAGCTCCAGAAGTTCGGTGACGTTCAGGTAAGAGGTATAGGTCAGGCTTTTCGATTGACTCATGGGATAATACTCTTAGGCAGTTGATTGCGATTTTTTGGAAGTTAAGAAAAATAGTTGTGAGTCATGAGACTTGAGTCGTGAGTCTTGAGCTCAGGCTCAAGACTTTCACTCCATCTACCATCTAC
>JBJHCX010000093.1:0-6643 GCA_050486245.1 Rhodohalobacter sp. | reverse complement strand
GTGTACAGTGAACAGTGTCAACAGTGCCAACAGTTTTGGCATGCCGGTTTGGAATTTGGTGCTTGGAATTTGGATTTTTTGCCTTTTGCCTTTTGCCTTTTGCCTTTTGCCTTTTGCCTTTTGCCTTTTGCCTTTTGCCTTCTCCCGCGCGCCCGCGCGCGCTCGATCACATTCCCTGAATATAGTCGCCAAACATCCAGGTGTAGTCAAATTCGGGCGTGAGTTCGCGGCCGGTCAGCAGCGCACGCACCATCGCCACGGGAATGCTGTTGTGCTTCAGGATGGTGTCGTGGAACTCTTTGTCGCTCATGCGACCCGAATCGACCATCTCCATGCGCAGCGAGTAGAGCTGCATCGCCCCGACCATGTAGGCGATCTGGTAGAGCGGTCCGTAGTTCCCTTCAAACGAGCGCCTCACCTCCGCCTCGGCATTGGCCCGTTCGTGACCAACGCGGTCCACCAGGTAGTCGATGCTCTGCTGCGGGGTCCAGTTGCCCAGGTGGTAGTTGAGCGAGAAGACGATGCGCGCGGCGCGGTGCATCCGCCAGTAGAGCATGCCCACGCGGTCTTCAGGCGAGCTCGCAAACCCCTCCTCCCACAGCAGAAACTCCCAGTAGAGCGCCCACCCCTCGGTCCAGAACGGTGTGCGGAACATCCGCCGCTGGGTATTGTAGCGCTGGTTCATAAACTGCTGCAGATGGTGGCCTGGAATCAGCTCATGGTGCACCACTGCCTTTGAGAAGTGCGGGTTGTTGCCCCGCATGCTCATCATCTTCTCCTCATGGGTCATCGTATTTGTGGGATAGGCAATTCGCACCACCTCTCCTCCCAGGAAAAACGGGGCGATACGCTGCCACTCCGGACTCAGCATCATCATCCGCCAGGTCTCCTTGGCCAGTTCGGGGATGGTCACCAGTTCTCGCTCCTCCAGGAATCCAACCGCCTCTTCAGCCAGCTCCTGCACCAGTTGCGGCTGACTCCCCGCCGGCACATAGGTCGTCTTCACGTACTCGAGCGCGGCCTTCCAGTCGTCGCCAAACCCGAGTTCATCCGATGCCTTCAGCATCTCGCGCATCGTCCAGTCATACTGCTCATTGGCGATCTCGATCAGCTCCTGCGGCGTGTAGGAGATCATCTCGAAGGCGAGGCGGCGGTTGATCTCCTCTTCACCGATCGGATTGCCCGTGATGCCGCTCTCATCCACCGCTTCCCGTTCGGCGTCGTAGTGCGACCCGGCAACATCGGCCAGCTCCTCAAACGCCTCGGCCACCTGTTCGAACGGCGACTCCACCCACCAGTTGAAATCGGGCGAGTAGCCGTGGTAGAACGAATAAGCCTCCTCGACCGCATCGGCCAGCGCACTGATGGCACGCGAGAGGTAGGCCGCATCGCGACGTGTAAGCGGACCGGCGGATGTCAGCTCCGCCTGCACCCTTCCGGCTTGGTGAAACCACGCATTCATCCGTTCGGCAACCTCCTGGGCGTCGAGCAGCGTGCCGCGTCGACGCTCCTGCACAAACGCGATAATCTCGTCGGGCGACGGCAGATAGTGCGCAATGCGCTGATACTGCCTGCGCTCATCCTGCAGAAAATAGAGCGACCGGCTGAGGCTGTTATGGAACAGCAGGTAATCGGCGCGGCTGTCGGGCGAAAGATCCTCAAAGCGGATCGATTCCAGCCGTTCAATCTGATCGGTGTAAAAACGTTCAAACCGGTCAAAATACTCATCCGAAGGCTGCACCGAGTACTTGCGGTTGAGCGCTCCGCGATCGGCGTTATAATGGGTAATCAGTTCCGTAACCGACTGTGCAGCAACGGTTGTTGAGATCAGAAGCAGGAAGAGAGTGGTTAGCAGATGGCGCATGGTACGGTTTACGGTGTAGGGTTTACGGTTTAGGGTGCAGGGAATTTACATGGCAGAAGGGAAAAGTGAAAAGGGAAAAAGTGGAGAAGTGGAGAAGGCCGGAAGTGTCAACTTCTCAAGACTCACGACTCAAGACTCATATCTAATTGCACTAGACAGCAAAGACTACATAATCAAGTAGTTTTTCGGAGAAAAATTTTTCACACCTTTGCTGAGGATTGCGGACTCTGCCGGTGCGCCGTGTTGGCCTGGGACGTGCCGGTCCGTGTGACTTTTTTAAAACTGCGTTGGTTAATTGACTACATAACAACCTATTACACCTGTACTCCTCAATAATTAGAGCCCAAATTATGAGAACTCTACACCTGCTACTTACCTCATTTCTTCTGTTTGTCATCTCACACCATCCGATTCATGCGCAAGAGCTCTTCACACATGCCGGTGAATCACCGGAGCGATCGATTACCGAGTTTTTGGATGAAGATGGGACTTTCAGCAATCCGGACGGGTATGTGGGCAGCCTGGATTCAGGTGAATACACTTTGAATGCAAACCTGGAGGGAGCCCCCATTTTTGCTGTCGAAAACGGGGATACAACGACCGTCTGGAATGCCGTGGGAGAAGGGGTAGACAGAATCGTAAATAAAATTATCGTCTCTGGTAACGACTTATATGTAGGAACAACGAACTATTTGCGCCATTTCGACTTAACCGATGGGAGCGTACAAAACCTTGGAGGCTGGTATTCTGCACTTAATGATATGATCCTTGTTGGTGATGATCTATATATAGCTGGTACTAATACTATAAACAATCAAACGATATCCCCTGTCATCCGCTATAATATCGAAAATGATACCTGGCATGACCTGGGCAGCGGGCCTATTGGTGAAATCTTCACATTTAAGGTATCCGGGGATGATCTGTTTGTGGGTGGAAGTTTCAGATCCGTGGGGGGAACGACTACCAATAACATCGCACGATACGATATGACAGAAGGAACATGGCACACCCTGGGTAATGGCGTTAGAAGTATAGATGATGCCCTCCATCGTGTATATGCCATTGAAATTCATGATGATAACCTTTACGTAGGTGGACGCTTTAACCGAGCAGAAGGCATTGTAGCAAATAATTTTGCCCGATACGATCTGATTGACGAGAGTTGGCATGCTGTCGGTGAGGGTTTCAATCATTACGTTCATGCTCTTACTGTGGTTGATCACAACCTGTATGTGGGTGGAGGCTTTAGCGAGGCTGATGGTGAAAGTGCAAATCGCATCGTACGTTACAATCTGGATGAAAACACCTGGCATACTCTGGGTGATGGGGTCAATGGTTTAGTCGGTACTTTTGAGGTTATTGACAATGATCTCTATATCGGTGGAGGTTTCACTGGTAACTTCATCGATGACGGAACGGTTTCACGTTATATTACACGGTATAACATGGACTCCGAAAGCTGGCATCCTGTTTCGAATGATTTAGGCGGAAGTGTTGAAACACTGGCGTCATCCGATATTGGCCTGTTTGTGGGAGGCAGGTTTTTACATGCTTCGGCAGTGCCCAATAGCCGGTACCTTGCCCGATGGGGTGCCCCCAGGCCAGAAATTTTGAGTACATTCCCCGAAGAAGAAGCCGTCAGGGCGGCTGTGGACTCCATGATCTCTGTGCAGTTTAACAGGACGATTACAGCTGTTGATTTGAACCAGATACGTATTGAAGACAGCGAAGGAACTTCTTTAGAAGGATTGAGCGCTTCAATAAACGATTCGACACTGAACATTTCACACAACGGCCTTGAAAATGACTCGACCTATGTGGTCACCCTTCCGTTCAAAAGTATAGAGAGCAGCGAAGGCATTCCCAATTTTACATACTCCTGGAGTTTTCATACGATATTGGCTCCGCCCGCTGCAGAACTTCTCACGCCTGCAGACAGCTCGATCAATGTTGCGGCAGATGCAGAGGTCAGCGTTCTGTTTCATCAGGATGTTTCAGCTGTTGATCTTAGCGGCGTCTCGATCACGAATGAGCATGACGATCCTGTTGATGGTGTCTCGGCATCCCTGGCGAACAACACCCTGACCATTCAGCATGATGATTTTCCGATCGACAATGAATATACGGTCACCATCCCCGAAGGAGCCGTTCAAAATTCGGATGAGGTCGTCAATGAACCGTTCTCCTGGAGTTTTAAAGTTCCTCCCATGCCGGGCAACCTCTCACTGATCTCGCCTGAAGATGAGGAGACGCAAGTTACCACAAAACCGGAATTTGAGTGGACTGAAGCGGATGATGCCGCCTCCTATGTGTTGAGTATCTCAGCAGATGCGGACTTTGAAGGGGATCACATAGAGATTGATGACATCACCGAAACCCGTTACACCCTAACCACCGATCTGCACTATCAAACAACCTACTATTGGCGTGTGCGGGCTGAAAACAGTGTTGGTACATCCGAGTGGTCAGATACCACCCGTTTCTCAACCCAGGATATGTCTCCGCCAATACTTTACGGGCCGGAAAATGGTTCCAAGGCAGAACCTCCATTCGATTTGGCCTGGCAGCAGGTAAAGAATACAGATATCAAATCGTCTCAGCTTTTTATATCCACAGATCCGACATTCAATGAGAACGTCTTTTTTGAACTGGGTATAGCGGACACCCTCTTCACCCTTGAGCCTGATTTTGATTTAACCATCACAAACGGCGACACATTATACTGGAAAGTTCGGAAACAACTGACCGAAGATGAACTGAATGTCAGTGAATGGTCAGATACTCACTCAGTAATCATTACAGTTGATGCACCCGTCATTGTCCTCCCAGACCCTGATGAACTCCATGAACTGCCGGTCACCTTACAATGGGATGCAGACCGAAGGGGCGAAAACTATGTATATGATGTTTTTGTGCATGACGGAAGAACGGTTGTGGATAGTGACGGATGGCTAACGCAAACCCAGTTCACTCCCAACCTTACCAGAACCAATCAACAATATTCCTGGGCTGTTGTAAAACGATCCGCGAGTAATCTGGAATTATTCTCTGAATGGACAACGGGCGAGTTCTTTGTCAAACCCGATTTTGTCAGAATTACCCCGGACACCGTCTTTACCACCCGGCCCAGCAACGTCAACATCTTCCTGAGCGCACGTGATGAGGATGGACGGGGCGTCACCACCCTGGAACTGGATGACTTTCAGCTGCTGGAAAACGGACGCACCATCGTTGAGGCTGAAACCAACCTGCAGGTGGCCCGCCGCGACATGATCGACACCTCACTCAAAACGGTTCTCCTGCTGAACAACTCCCTGAGTATCGGTGAGGAGAATATCGTGGTCATCCGGGAGGCTGCCAAGGAGTTTGTGCGTAATAAAACCCCTGAGCAGGAGATCGCCATTAAAATCTTTGCAGAGCACTCGGAACTGGTATTGCCGTTCACAAAAGATGAAAATGAACTTCTGGATGCCCTCAGTGAGTTCCGCCTGACCGATACCCCCGGTACCGACGTCAACGGTTCTGTAGTGAAAGCCCTCGACCTGTGGGAGGATGAGTTCTCCTTTAATAACATCAATCAGGGATACCTGCTGCTCTTTACTGACGGACGAGACCTGGCCGGAACCACCTCTCTGAATGAGGTGATTGAAGCCCGCGGCAACAAACAGGTCTTCGCAATTGGTGTTCAAAACCGGCCCGAAGATTTTGACGAACCCGCCCTCCGTCAAATTGGAAATGCAGGGGTCATTATCGAAGATGATTTCTCCAACCTGATCTTCAACTTCCTCGACATCCAGCAGCGCCTGGAGCAGCTCAGCAACTCCTTCTACTGGTTCAACTACTCCTCCGCCCGCCGAAGCAGTGACGGTGAGCTCAATGTAACCATTGCAGGCAATCAGAATACCGGACCCGACTCTGAAATCAACGTCTTCTTCGACGCCAGCGACTTCTACGGGGTACCGGTCGATATTATCGTCAACGGCACACCCGAGAATCCCCGAGGCGTGGATGAAATTTTCATGGCCGGCGACGATACCCTCGGCGTGCGCATCGAGACCGCCTTCTCATTCGAGCTTCTCCCCTTTGAATTTGAGATCTCCGATCCCACCAAACTGGAGATCGATCCGGTGGGCGACGACTCCTTTATCTTCAACTTTATCGGCAACGCACTCGACGGTGATGTGATCGAAGTTGCCATCGCCGATACGGCCAGCCCCACCCTCAATCTGGAGAAAATACTGACCGTCCATTTTGGCGAGCGTCAGTCGGGTCCGCCAACCGCAGCCCTGCTGGCTCCATCCGACGGAGCCGAACAGGTCTCCCTCGCCCCTCAGTTTGAGTGGTCTGAGGTCACCGGTGCCGAGGAGTACCGATTCCAGCTCTCGACAGACGAAGAGTTTGACTCCTTCCATACCAATATATTGATGGCCGATACGACGTTATTACCCGAAGAGCCGCTGCAGCGCGAAACCACCTACCACTGGAGGGTGCGCGTAGAGAATCCCGATGAGACCAGCCGCTGGAGCAGCTCCAGAAGCTTTACCACACGCGAACGCGCCATTGCAGAAAACCTGCGCGTGGAGGTGGACCAGGGACAGGTAACCCTGCGCTGGGACGCCGATCCGCTCGATTCGGACGATCTCATCGAAATCCACGGTGGTGAAACGGCCAATGAGATGGAGATGATCGCCGAGCTTCCCTACGATGCGCGAAGCTACTCCGGCAACCTCGACGCCGGACTCCTCTACGCCGTCTCCATCCGCTATGCCGATGGAT
>JBJHCX010000092.1:0-6852 GCA_050486245.1 Rhodohalobacter sp. | reverse complement strand
TGATAAATAAATCAGTCCGCCGGGTTTTCGGCCCGGCGGACTGTGAAGACTAGTCTCGATTGCTAATTAGGAGCAGCCTGTTGTTGATCCGCAGGTAATGCATTTCTGGCATGTACCGTTGCGAATCATGGTCATGCTCCCGCACTCGGGGCACGAGTCGCCTGTATAGCCGAGCTGCTTGGCTCGGTCGTAATCTGATTCAGCCTCTTCTTCAGTGGCCGCTGCCGCAGCTGTACCATCGGCTACGGGATGCTTTTTCTTGTGTACCCTGCGCACGACCTCGTCTTCAAGCTCCTGCTCTTCTGACGGACGCAGCTTGCGGGTCATAATCTCTTCCGGCGGAACATGCGCCAGATCATCGCGCTCGAGGTAGGTCACCGCCAGCTCGCGGAAGATATAGTCAATCACCGATGTGGTCATCTTCACGTGAGGGCTGCCCGCTACCATGCCGCTCGGCTCAAATTTGGTGAATACAAATGCATCCACAAACTCTTCCAGGGGCACGCCATGCTGCAACCCAAGGGAGATGGAGATTGCAAAGCAGTTCATCAGGCTTCGGAACGCCGCTCCTTCACGGTGCATATCGATAAAGATCTCGCCCAGCTGGCCATTCTCATACTCACCGGTGCGCAGATAGACGCTCTGTCCGCCAATCTTCACCTTCTGGGTATATCCGCTTCTTCTGAACGGCATACGCTGCCGGCGAGCAACATATTTGTGGATGATCTTCTCGGCCGTCATGACCACATGGTCCTGAGCTGCGGTGGTCGCTTCGTCCTCATCCTCTTCCAGCTCTTCAAGCACATCGCTCATAGAGTTGAGCGGCTGACTCAGTTTGGAACCGTCTCTGTAGAGTGCATTCGCCTTGAGCATCAGCTGCCAGGAGAGCATGTAGGCCTCTTTGATATCCTCGACGGTCGCCTCGTTGGGCAGGTTGATCGTCTTGGAGATCGCACCCGAGATAAATGGCTGTGCAGCAGCCATCATGTTGATGTGCCCCTTGGCCGAAATAAATCGCGTTCCGGTGCGTCCGCACTTGTTCGCGCAGTCAAATACCGGCAGGTGCTCATCTTTCAGGTGAGGCGCCCCCTCAACGGTCATCGTCCCGCAGACATAGTCGTTGGCCTCCTGAATCTGCTCTTTGGTAAACCCAAGGAATCGCAGCATGTCAAAGTTGTAGTTGGAGAGCTGCTCTTCGGTGATCCCAAGTTCATCCTTGCAGAAATCCTCGCCAAGGGTCCACTGATTGAAGGCAAACTTGATGTCAAAGCTGCCGGGCAGGGCCTCTTCTACTGCCTTGAGCTGCTTGTCTGTAAACCCTTTCTCCTTCAGAGACTCCGCGTTGATATGCGGGCACCCTTCGAGCGAGCCATATCCCTTGGCGTAGTTGACGATCTCGTCAATCTGCTTCGGCTTGTAGCCCAGGTTTTTCAGGGCCAGGGGAACGCTCTGGTTGATAATCTTGAAATATCCGCCGCCGGCCAGCTTCTTGTACTTCACCAGGGCAAAATCGGGCTCAATACCGGTCGTGTCGCAATCCATGACCAGTCCGATCGTTCCGGTCGGGGCAATCACGGTCACCTGCGCATTGCGGTAGCCGTGCTTCACACCCAGATCCACCGCTTCGTCGGCATCGTGCCGGGCTGCCTTGAGCAGGTACTCCGGACACTGGTTCGCATCGATCCCTTTCGGTTTGATGGTCAGCCCTTCATACTCTTCGGGGGCGACATTGTAGGCCGCGCGACGGTGATTGCGAAGCACACGCAGCATATGATCCTTGTTGCGCTCATATCCTTCAAAGGTGCCAAGCTCTTCGGCCAGTTCGGCACTGGTGGCATACGACTTCATATGCATGATGGCGGTCAGGGCACCTGCAATGGCACACCCTCTTTCGCTGTCGTACGGGGCTCCCTGCACCATCAGCGCCGCACCCAGGTTGGCGTAGCCAAGTCCGAGCGTACGGAAGATGTAGGAGAGCTGAGCAATCTCTTTCGACGGGAACTGCGCCATCAGCACGGCGATCTCCAGAACGGTGGTCCAGAGTCGTGTGGAGTGACGGATCGACTCGACGTCAAACTCTTTGCAATCCTCATCCTTGAAGTACTTCATCAGGTTGAGCGACGCCAGGTTACAGGCGGTATTGTCGAGGAACATATACTCCGAGCAGGGATTACTCGCCTTGATCGGCCCGTCTTCCGGACAGGTATGCCACTCGTTGATGGTGTCGTGGTACTGCGTACCGGGATCGGCACACGACCACGCGGCATAGGAGATCTGGTCCCACAGATCACGCGCCTTGAGCGTATGCATCGGTTCAGGCTCGCGATCCTCTTCGGCTGCTTTTCGCTTCTCGATGCGTCCGTACAGATTCCACTCCTTGTCATCAATCACCGCTTTCATAAAGCTGTTGGGCACCCGCACCGAGTTATTGGAGTTCTGTCCGCTCACGGTGGCGTATGCCTCGGAGTTCCAGTCAGTGTCATAGGTTTCAAATTCGAGGTCGGTAAAGCCTTGTGCAGCAAGCTGGATTACACGCTCGATGTAGTTGAGCGGAACCTGGTCGCGCTTGGCCTCTTTAATCGCTTTGCCCAGCTCCTTGTTTTTGATCGGGTCTCGGCTCACGGCGCCGTTGTACGACTGACCCTCAATTTCAATCGGCTGGTGACAGAGCTGAATGATGTTCTTCAGATGCTTTTGGGAGATTTTGGATCCCGCTACGATCGCGGCCACCTTCTGCTCCTCCTTCACCTTCCAGTTCACATACTCTTCGATATCGGGGTGGTCAAGGTCGAGGGTTACCATCTTGGCAGCGCGACGCGTGGTACCGCCCGACTTGATGGCACCTGCGGCGCGGTCACCGATCTTCAGGAAGCTCATCAATCCGGATGAGCGTCCCCCGCCGCTCAGCGGTTCGCCCGATCCCCGCAGGGCCGAGAAGTTGGATCCGGTTCCCGATCCATACTTAAAGAGACGGGCTTCACGAACCCAGAGGTCCATAATGCCGCCCTCGTTCACCAGGTCGTCGTCGATGCTCTGGATAAAACAGGCGTGCGGCTGCGGATGGGTATAGGCATCCTTCGATTTGGTCAGTTTGCCGGTCTTGCCGTCCACATAGTAGTGACCCTGTGCCGGACCGTTAATGCCGTATGCCCAGTGAAGCCCGGTATTGAACCACTGCGGACTATTTGGCGCGGCCATCTGATTGGCCAGCATGTAGCAGAGTTCACTGTAGAACACCTTTGCATCCTCTTCCGAGTCAAAGTAGTCATGTTTCCATCCCCAGTAGGTCCAGCAGCCGGCTAACCGATGGAACACCTGGCGGCTGTCAATTTCATGGGAATATCTCTCCTCTTCGTCCAGCTCCTTGAGGGCTTTCTCATCGGCAACCGAAGGCTGCAGCCACACCGGAACTCCTTTCTCCTTTACTTTCTTCAGTTTGGCAGGCACCCCCGCTTTTCTGAAATATTTCTGTGCGATGATATCGGTTGCCACCTGCGACCATGTGGATGGCACGACCACATTCTCCATCTTGAAAATGACCGATCCGTCGGGGTTTTTAATCTCTGATTTACGCTTCTCAAATTTGATCTTTCCGTAGGGGTTCTTCCAGTCGTCTTTCGTGTAATATCGGTTAAAATGCATAGAAGTACTCTTTTGTTGTTGATGAGAATTGTGCTGAAAAAATGTAAGGCGGCACTCCGGATCCGCCAACCGTGATTGCTTTGGTTTTCTGTTGTTTAATATATCCGCGACGAGACCGCTCGGCAAGAAAAAAATGAATTACTTTTCCACAAATCGGTGAAGTTATCCACAATCAAAAAACCGTCTGCCGCTTCCGTTTTTACAAGCCCGGCTCCGGCCAGCCGCTGAAGAACTTTTTACCGGCTCACAAATCGCCGTTAAATCGATTTTACGGGGCTATCCACATTTTCAACTTTTCCAATTATTGGCTCAGGAGCTCCAAAAACCGTGTTTTTCGAGTTATCCACAAAATCCCGTAGTTATCCACATTAGAAGGGTTTAACCAAAAATCGGATTAAAATGAGCTGTGCACGACAAAACCGGCATACTATTTGACAATACCGGTTTACATCTGTCGGTCTCTCGTATACGCCAAACAACCTGATTTCAACAATTCTCGTTTCTATTATAATTTTAAGTCTTTATTCAAATTTTTATCTCCATTATCCGGCAGTGTCATCATTTTCAAATCATGATAACTTCCGGATTTTCAACTTCGAAATGTCACACAGTCGTTCACATCATATACGTATTTTCACCTATGAACGACTCTTATGGGATGCAGCCGGAATCCCTGTCCCATATCGGCGTCATCCTCGCATCGAAGCGACAGGGATTATGCATGTTCTGCATCGGCCGGCTGAACCGAACTTCTTCCTTTATCGAGTGAAGTCGATTCTCGCCGTTACAGTGAGATAACGTCCCGGCATCGGGTATCCGTCTATAAACTGAAATTCACGATCGGCCACATTGTGGATGCGCCCGGTCAGGTTCACGCGTGCCTGGCCAACAGGAACCATCACCCGTGCAAAGAGGTCGGCCGTTGCGTAACTCTCAAGAGCCGGTGCCAGTTCGTTGTTTTCAGCGGTCTCCCGCTCGCCGATGTACCGGTAGTCGATGCCCGCTGAAACCGTCTGCCATGCCAGTGATAGATGCGCCCGCCAGCTCCATTCCGGCACGTAGACAAGCTGGCTGCCTTCCGCATCCGGGTTCTCCTCATTCTCTTCGATCGTTGCCCGCGTATAAGTAGCACCCGCTTCGGTATGAAACTGAAGGCTTGGCGCCAGTTTAAACCCTTGCTTCACGGATGCCTCTGCACCGCGCGTGAAAATCTCGTCAACATTCCTGACAGCCAGGCCCTGATCGCCAAAGGTCCACTGAATACCGTCATACTGCCGACTCATAAATCCGTTCACTTCGGCCTGAAATGATCCGAACTGGTTCTCATGAAGGCTTAGAATTCCCAGTTCCGACTTATGGCTCGTCTCCGGATCCAGGTCTGGATTCCCCGCATTCGGCCAGAAGAGGTCGTTCAGCGTGGGCGCAACAAAATTGCGGCTATACTGTCCCCTGACAATCAACAGATCCCGATAGGGATTCAGGTTAAAACCGGCCGATCCGCTCACCGCATCGCCCGCCACATCGTAATAGTCGTATCGCAATCCGCCAAAGAGGGCCAGACTTTCGGTTGCCTCGAGCTCGGTGTTGAACCGGTAGGCGAAGTTGAACTGCGACTCATCCTGTTCGTAATTGCTGCTCTGCACGCGGTGTACGCTGAAGAGAGCCGACTGATCAGTCGAAAGCCTCCCTCTCCACTGCTGCCTCCATCCCACCTCGTTCGATACGGTGCGGATATTGGTTTCACTTTCGGTGCCAAACGCTTCATCGGTAAAGTCGGTATCGGCATTGCTATAGTGGATGTTGCTGTAGAACGTGCTGTTATCGACCCTGTAGTCGATGCGGTTGGCCCATCTGAAGGCACGGTCGTCCTGCACGGCTGTCTCGCTTGGGAAGTTGAGAGAGCCGGGCGACTGATTTTCTACATCGTAGAGCCAGGCCAGTGATTCTATCCGAAGCCTTTCGGTGTCATATCCGGCGGTAATCATCCCGTGGAGTCCGTCGATGGCGTTGTGGGTCCGCGTTTCCCCCTCGCCGTATGTGAAGTCGTTTTCAGAGCTCTCCCGCTGGAAAGAGGCCCCGCCGTACCACGAGCCGCTGCGGTAGGATGCGGTTGCCCCCTGCCGGTTCTGCCCGAATGAGCCGAGCTCCTGCCATGCTGAATAGCGGTTCTGGCGCATGCCCGAATTCAGGTAGAGAGTTCCGCCGGCCGCGCCGCTCCCATAGGCGGTACTGCTGTTGCCGGCACTCACCTCCATGGTTCGGACAAAATTGGACGGCATCAGCGACAGGTCGAACACCCCGTTCACCGGATCGTTCATCACCGTGTTGTTCCAGACAACCTGGGTGCGGCCCGGACTGTAACCGCGCATCGAAAGAGTGGAGAGTCCGCCGGGACCATAATTTCGTATCACCGCCGAGCTGCGCCGATCCAGAATCGCGGAGATATCAGAGGCGCCATAAACGTCAAGCTGATCGGCAGAAAAGCGCGTCACCGATACCGGCTGCTTCTTCTGCTCGGTATCGAACCGGGTCGATTCGACCGTAATTTCACCCAGCGAAAGGGTATCGGAGGGTGCCTGGGCAACGCCCGCGGCGGTGAAGCATAGAGACAGGAATAGTGTTGCAAACAGTGTTTGCACAGATAGTGAGTTCATAAGATAGATGTATTTAGTTGCTTGTATAGTTATACGTAAGCGTTCCGAAAACTTTAACTCCCGAAAGTTTTCAAGGAAATAGATGGATATGGCAGGTCTCCTGGCTCATTCAATCTGCATCAACCTTCCCGTCCTATCTGCAGGGACAGTGGTCAGATGAGGATGCAGCGTCATTCCCGGATATGGGAACTGAATTTACAGTTGCGGGGACAGCTTTCGAATTACACGAAATTCCCTTTTCATTCCGGCAAACAATCTGCCGGAACACCACAATGAACTATTCCAAAGAACGATCGGCAAGCTACGGGTAGACGAAACAAAAGGCAAGCGGGGCTCACCCTTCGGGAACAGAAAAACGGAGAAACCAAACAACCCGGACAGTTGGTAGATAGTAAATGGTCGATAGTAAATGGTAGATAGTAGATAGTAAATGGCAGATAGTAGATAGCAGTAACGTGTTGATGCCGGTTTGGAATTTGGAATTTGGAATTTTTGCCTTTTGCCTTTTGCTGCGCGTTTTTTGCGCAGTCCCGAGAATTCGGGGCCTTTTGCCTTT